>JAQXTH010000034.1 GCA_029219385.1 Prevotellaceae bacterium
GCTGCTCACGATTGAGAAGAAGAATGCGTCCTGACCGTGAGCTTCTGTTCCGGCAAATGCGGTGAGAGCGTGGGTCTTCTTCCAGCGTGCGCTTGCGTCATAAACGAAGTCTTCGTCATCTTCGCTGTAAACAACCTTGTCAGGACCCAAGCCACCGGGAAGTCTCACGTTACCCTCTACGGCAGTGATGTCGATAGAGTTGCTCAGAGAGATGGTGAAAGGAATCTTGGTGAGGTCGTCGCTGCTGCCAATAGCGCAACTGATGATTGCATCTGTGTTATTATCCGGTTCAATAATTTCAGAAGCCTCTACAACTTCTTCGCCCGGAAGTACAAACGAGGGAGCACCTGCACTGCTACCTGCAATGATATTGTAGACAGCCACAACGTCTGAAGAGTTGATTTCACCGTCACCGTTTACGTCGGCACCTTCACCGGCACCTTCGCCCGAAATAGCGTTGTAGATATAGACAACGTCTGAAGAGTTGATTTCGCCGTCACCGTTCACGTCACCGGTTTCACCACCCTCGGGCCAGTTAAGACCTTTCACTGTGAGGGTCATGGCAGTCTCGACACCTTCCACTTCACCCTGATAGAGCGTTGCATCGATATAACCGGTATGGGCAGAGATTGAGGCCTCAGTATTGGTGATTTCCTTGCCGGTGAACCATGCTGCACCAAGAGGAATCTTTTCTGTGGTCAAAAGACCCACAAGTCCGTTGGCGGGTTTCATCTCTTGTGCAATCTCCGTGGGAGTGGCAATCACGATGGTTGTTTCTTCAGAATCCTCAATTGTCGGGTCGCCGGTCACGAGGATACAGGGTTCGCCTGCCGCAAACTCATTTTTCTCATACAACTCTATAGTAGTGATATCGGTCTCCTTGTCGAGAGTCATCTTCTTGATAGCATAGGTCTTGGCATCTTCGTTGTTTTCTGCGATGTCGGCAAATGCGTAAGGCACGGCAAAGACATCAATGTTGTTAGTGTGGGTGGTGAGCGTTATGCAGTCTACATAAGTATCATCTACCTCAACAATGTCCCAAGCAGAAGCAGTCTTGCCACCTGCGCTCCAACCTACAATTTCCTTGTTGGCAGTGGCAGCATGGAGCGAGTAGCCCGGATTGTCACCCTTGCGAGCGATGAGGCCCGGCTGTCCGCCATTGATATTGAGCTGATAGAGCACGGGGGTCTTGGATGTCTTCACACCCACCGAATATGTGGGATAGTCACCGATATAAAGTCCGGTGCCAAGGTTCTGCACATAGTATGTGAGCGAGTAGGTGTCGTCTTCAACAGGAATGAAGTGCCACATTGCCATAGGATTGTAACTGAGTTCTTCGCTTTCGTTGAGGTCCCAAGTGAGGGATTTGTCAGCACCATATTCCTTCACATATATCACTGCACCGTTGGTATAAAGGTCGGGATTATCGTTGCGCGACTCATCGAGACTTGAGATATAATACCACTTGTCGGCCTTTGGCAGATTGAGCGCGTAGAGGAAATCGTGGCGAGCCTGTTTAAGCGCGTTGTAAGCATTATCTATAGCCTCTTTGTTGAGCGGGGTGGCGAATACACCTGCTTCGGTTGCAGTTTCTATTGCGTTAACGAAGTTGTCAACAATTCCCTGTTCGGGAGCCTGGCAGATAGATGTGCCTACCTCTATGCTCGAAGCAAGATTGGTGCAACTTGTGATGAGCGAACGAAGAGAGGTTGTGTCGGCAAAAAGATTGTCTACAGCATCAAGAGCAGCCTGAAGATTGTCGATGTCAGCTTGAGTGGCAGTGTTGGCCTCAACAAGAGCGCGAGCATCGGCAACAGCCTGGAGAAGTTTGTCGGCTGCTTCTTTCATGCCGGCTATATAATAATATTGAGAAGTCTCCTTGTTGAGCACCACGGGATAGATTTGGAACTCGGAAAGGTTGAAATAAGGATAGCCATTGAGATTGCGGCTCGGAGCGTTGGACTTTTCAATCACCTCGAAGCGAATGTAGCTTGCAGGTTCGGCAAGTTCTATGCCCGGTGTGAAGCATTCATAAACTTCCGAAGCAGTTTCAAGACCTGTCACAGTTTTGGCCAACTGCCATTTTGCGGTGCCGTTCCACTGACCGGTGGTGTCGTTGGTCACATAAATATTGGCTGCAGTGGGGCGGTCGTAGTTGCCGTATGTTCCCTCGCGGCGGCGCAGATATATCTGGAAGGCCTTTTGAGGATTGTTTGAGATGTCGGCCTGGAGATAATGATATGTGCCGGGGTCGGCGGTAGCGTGATAGGTTGAATGCCAGAACGACTCGGGATCACCGTCGATAAGAGCATGGAAACTTAATCCCTCGGCAGGGTCTGAGGCATTAGAGGAAATCTGGCAGTCATCGGGGTCATCGTCGGTCACGTTGGTGAGAAGCGGTTGCTCAAGGTCGGTATTATAGACAAAGAGTTTGTTGTAGGCTATGTCGGCCGTGTTGCAAAGCGTCTTCAACTCAGCGGTGATGATGTTTTGTGCCTTCACTGCATCGAGGCTGTCAATAAGGTTGGGATCGTTGATAGCCCTTACATACCATGTTGAAGAAGAGCCCTTGCCCGATGAGTTCCAAGTAACGAGTTTTCCACTCTTGCCCGAACCACCACCGTTGCTTTCCGGGTGATAGTGTTGGGTGCAGAATGTATTCCATATCTGCCACTGTCCACCACCGATAGCGTTAAACACTTGTTTTTTATCGGGCTTGGTAGTGGTCTGAATAGCCTGCGAAGACTTATTTTCGTTAGGCGCACTCCAATAGCGGTCGGTATTATAGCTCTTCACATCAACATAGCCGTCGGCATCCTTGGTAAGATAGAAAATAAACGCGGGATCGGTAGTGTTGAGAGCTTTCCACTGAATATAGTTGTTGGCATCGTTCATGAAGCAACCCATTTCAACCTTTTGAGAATTCATGAAGTCACTATATGCACTGACGATATAATAATATCCCTCGGTGATGTCTATATAGGCATTCTCTACCGCTTCTTTGGCGGCTTTAAGTTTTTCGGCATATTGTTTATATTCCTCATCAGAGAGTTCGCTTATTACTGCCCGGTTGGCCTCTTCGAGCGCGGTATTGTATGCATCGGCCAACTCCTTGGGATAGAAGCCCGGGTCGGTGCCGGCAGTGAAATCGAGATTGAGGCTCGTATAATAATCAATAAGATCTTCAAGATCGCCAAGAGGATCGGAGGTTTCATAAACCTGATAGACATCCCAAGGGTTGGTGTCTTGATAACCCCACACCCAAATCTGCTCGGCAGCAAACCAGCCCCAGTTGCAAAGATATGACCACGAGGGTTCACTTCCGTCTTCATAAGAGTAGCACATCACTACAGAAGTTGCATCAAAATTGCTTTGACCATTCCATGCAGCTGAAGAGTCTGCCGCACAATAAAAAGCAACATTGTAGGCACTGTCAGGCGTGCTCACAAGACGCACGTCACTGTTTGAAGCAGCCTGGCTACCTCTAAGACCATTTTTGCCCAGATATTTTCCCTGAGCCAACTGGCGCAAGAAGTAAGTAGGATCACCTGTGCGAAGATCCACCGGTCCTTCTTCCACTTCAAATACACAGTCTTCGGTAAAGACTGTTTGCAAAACGCCCGCTCCGATATAGCGATAACCATTGTTGGCATTGTCGGAAATGCCCTGAATGGCAATCGTATCGCCCGATTTAATCTCATTGTATGCCTTGCGGCTGCCGAGATTGTAGCGTGCGTCAGCTTCATTACACAATGCACTGACAACAATCAGCGCAAAAAAGAGTAATAGCTTTTTCATAATTTAAACGGTTTATAAAGTTTGTGTTAGTATATATATCGCTGCGAATTTATGATTATTTTTCTAATTTTCTACATACAATATGATAAATTCGGCTTTTTAAACATTTTTCTAATCATTTATTGCTCGCCACTCTCCGTTGCGCACTTTTATCATATAAAAACAATGTTATTGTACAAGCACAAAAAAAACCTTGAAACGAGCAGTAGATACTCCCGTTTCAAGGTTTTTTGAGTTTGTGAAAAACTCACAACCATGTATCAATTATTCTTCGTTGTCGGCTTCAAACTCGTCTAAGTCGTTATCATCGTTTGTGGAGGGGTTGGGCTCATTCCACGAAGCTTGTTTCACGAGTGTCCACTCGCCTTTGAGGTTTGGCACGCGAGCATAACTGCCACCAATGGGGTGGCACTCCAAATTGAGGTCTTCGTCGCTGTCAAAACTGTCAACCACGTTGCCCTCGGCATCTTCCAACTCTATGATAATGGCTTTCTTGTAAGGGATATGGGCTTTAAGGTCTTCCGTGTTGATTGTGTATATCTCACCGGGAGCAATAACAATATCGGGAAATTCATAGACCTTCTTCTCCAAGCCCTCGACATCCATTTTGCGCACCTTGTAGCCTTTGAGGTTTACAGGCGCATTGGAAGTGTTGCCAACTTCTATCCATTCGAGAGCGTCGTTATCTTTGCCACAAATCTCATTTAACACCACGCCACCCTTTGGCGACACATCGCAACCTGCAAGCAAGACCATGCCAAACATCGCAATTATCGAAAAACAAAAACTCTTCATAACATTAGCTTTTATTTATTTCACTATCAATATCTTTGCCACAATACCATTCTTACCCTCGGCATCAGAGCCTATCACGTAATAAATGCCCGTTGCCACACGCTTGCCTTGACTGTCGCGGCCATTCCAAGTGAAAGTTCCACCCAGCGATGTGCCCTGCGCCACCACCTGACCCGAAACTGTGGTAATCTTCACATCTGAGTCAGACGTGAAACCCGTGACACGAATCCTGCCCGTATATTCAGGTCTCACAGGATTGGGAAACACTTTTATGTTGTTCTCATTGAGTGTTTCGGCCGGAGTGGTGGCATCGCCACGATAAGAGAGCAATCCGAGGTCGGTGCCTATCATCACAAGTCCGTTGTCGGAATTTATGGCAAGCGAGAGAATGCAGTCTGAAATCAAGGGAGAGTTTTCCGTGGTATAGTGGGCGATAATCTCCAAACCATCGGCCGAGACAAGATAGAGGCCGTTGTTTGTGGTGCCAATCCACTTGCGATTTGCCCCATCGACCACAATACATTTCACAGGAACTCCGTCGAGCAAGTAATCGGCATAATTGGTGCCGTCGTTGCGCGGAATAACAGGCTGGCGAAACACCACCGAGCCTGAAAATATCTTAGAGGGGTCTTCGAGCACAAAAACACCCTGGTCGGTGCCTATCCACAATTGTCCATTTTGGTCGAAAACGGCAGTATAGAGCAGACTAATGGTGGCCGTGGTTCCGTTTTGGTTTGTGAATGTCTTGCAGAAAACAAACTTGTCGTCAGCCTTATTGTCAAGAGTTCCGTTATAATCAAGACAAGCAATGCCTGCGCTAAACGTGCCGGCCCAACGACGGTGTGTCATCCAAACGCAACCATTTTTTTCGAACACAAAATTGTCAAACGTGGGATAGCCGTCGATCTCATCAAAATAAAACCCTTTCCACTGCATATCGGGAGTAAGCACCCTCACAATGGTGTCTACCTGATTGTTGAACATCCACAGATTGCCCTTTTCGTCATACTTGGCTCCACAAACTCTGTTATAGCGCAGATAGTTGGTAGAATTGGGCAAAATACTTTTCAGAGGCGAGTTGTCGCAATTAAAGAGTTTGTGGAAACGATAATTCCTAAATTCATACAGTCCGCCCTCAGACGAAGAAGCAAAATGGTGTGTGGGGTCTTGGGGGTCTTGAGCCACAGAGGTGACGTTAAGGAAGTTGATGCCCGTCTTTATCTTAATGCTGTCTTCACTAAAGTTAATCCAATGTCCGTCTTCAAAAGCCATCACGGTGCCCTCGTATGATGTCTTGCCCGAATAGGCCAGCGCACCACCTGCCACAAGCAGTCGACCCGACGGTGTGAAACTTATTTCAGAGAAATAATTCCTTATGGGGCTGTCGGGAATAATGGGGTTACTCACAGCCTTGAGGGTATCGCTATCTATCGTGAAAGCCTGCAAGCCATTGTTGTTGCGCGAAGCCCACAAACGTGTTCCTTCGCTACACAATGCGACAAAATCATTGGCAATATCATATACAGTTGCTTGATCGTCGGCATCAACAAATGCAATCTTCGTCTTGCTCTGCAACACGAGTTTGTCGCCGTATGGATTGAAAGAAGAAAACGTTCCTTTGCACTTGAGAGAAATATTCAGCGTCTCAGTATCAAACGAATAAAGGCCGTCTCCATACATTGCATAATAGCGATTGTTAAAAGGAATAAAATACTGTGGTTTTGAACTGCTTTTAAGCGTCCAGTTTGAACGGTCGAGCAGATTCTTGGTTCTATCGCCCACCATTATTCCATCGGTCACTCTCAAAACAAAACGGTCGCCGTCGGTCACGGCGGCACGCACCATTGTGCCTATTTCATAAGCGTTTACAAACTCTGCCTTCTTCAGGTTTATCACCACCAGACCAAAATTGGTAGAGAGCAAAGCCTCGCTGTCTACTATGGTAAGATTATTGATTGTCTTGTCGGCAAACGACGAGTTCTTGTATTGGGGAATATTGATGATGCTGTCGTTGACACTGACAATATCAATGTTATAGTCCTCGTAGACCAAAACTATCTCTGCAAGTTCCTCGCAAAAGACAGCGTGAGTGATGTTTGTGCCGCTCAATCCGGAAAACTTGGAATAGGTCTTCACCGTTGTGTCACCCGGCTTGTATGAAAACAAAGCTCCCCCCGCAACAGCATAGATTTTGTCGCCCACAGGAAAACTGTATGTCACATTATGGTATGAAAGATAAAACTTCCAATCATTATCGACCGACCATATCGGCATTGCCATCAATAGAGAGGCAACCACACAGAGTAGTTTACGCATTGTTGTCTGATTGTAAATAATTATAGAGAATTAAGATATTCCATAAGTTTGTTGACGGCTCGCGCCCTATGGCTGATAGTGTTTTTAAACTCCTCGCCCAGTTGGGCAAAGGTCTTGCCGGTTTCTTCGGGAATGAAGACTGGGTCATAGCCAAAGCCTCTGTCGCCCAAAGGTTCTTCAGATATATATCCGTCCACACGGCCGCTGAACAAATGCTCCTCGCCATCTCTGATAAAGGCAATGGCAGTGCGGAAACATGCTTTGCGATTAGTCTTGCCTTTCATCTCGGCAAGCAGCTTGCGCATATTGGCCGAAGTGTCGTGGCCGTCGGTTGCATAGCGAGCGGTATGCACTCCCGGAGCACCACCCAATGCTTCAACCTCAAGCCCCGTGTCGTCGGCAAAACAATCGTAGCCATAATTCTCATAGACATAGCGTGCCTTGATGAGGGCATTACCTTCGAGCGTGTCGGCAGTTTCAGCAATATCAACATAACACCCTATGTCGGCAAGGCTCAAAACCTCGGCCTTTTCTTTGAGAATGTCTCTTATCTCTCGCAATTTATGCTCGTTGTTGGTTGCAAAAACTATTTTTTTCATCGTTTTATAGTTTCTTTTCAAATTCCACGCTTCGTCTTATTTTCCTTTTATGCGATCAAAGCCGTTGCCAAACACGCCCACCACCTTGCTTTGAGAAACAAAGGCATTGGGATCGGCCTCCTTTATCACACGAAATATGAAAGGACTCTCGCGACGACGCGCCAACACGATGAGCACCTTGCGCTCTTCCTTGGTGTACCACCCTATGCCATTGACAATCGTCACACCACGCCCCGTAGAGGCTATCTCACGCGCTATCTCATCATATTTCTCGGAGAAAATAAAGAACTGCACTGACTGACGGCGGTTGTTGACAACATAATCGAGCGTTACGGTAGTGATTATCAATGTGACATAACTGTAGATGAGCAGATTGATATCATGGAAAATCAAATAGCTGGTCGAAATGATACACACATCGGTGCATAGTATTATCTGACCGAGGCTCACATCGCGAAACTTGTTTACCACTGCTGCAATAATGTCTGTGCCACCCGTCGAGCCGCTGTTAATGAACACAATGGCAAGACCAATGCCTTCAAACGCGGCACCAATCAAACACGACATAAACATATTGTCGAGCAATGGCACAAACTTGCCCACCTCGTTGATTGGAGCAAACACCTGCAAGAGTGCCATGAAACTACCAAGGCTGATTACGCCGCAAATTGTGTTCATCAAAAACTTAAATCCCAAAAACTTCAGTGCCACCATGAGCAATATCACGTTGAACGCCCAATAGGTGTATTGCACAGGTATCGCGGTGGCATAGAAAACCAACGCTGCCGCTCCCGCCGTGCCACCCGGCACAAGATGGTAGGGCAACTGGAAAAACACATATCCGCAAGCATAAATCAGAGTGCCGAGCATTATAAACAAGAAGTCGTGGATAACATTCTTGAAGTTAAACTTAATGATGTTATAGTGTAGCATCTTAAATAGTATTATTGTTTTGCGTTTATAGACTACATCTTATTTTACCACGATGTTCACAATGCGATGAGGCACAACAATTATCTTGACCACCTGCTTTCCCTCCACATATTTGGCAGTCAACTCTGAAGCCATCACAGTCTTTTCTATGTCTTCTTTTGAGGCATCGGCGGCAAACTGCATGGTGAAGCGTGTCTTGCCGTTAAAGGAAATGCTGAGCGTCTCGGTGTCTTGTTTAAGATATTTTTCGTCTGCCTCGGGCCATGGAGCATCACAGACAGTGGTGTTGTGGCCCAATGTTTCCCAAAGTTCCTCACTGATATGAGGAGCAAACGGTGAGAGCAGTTTCACAAGCGACTCAAGCACTTCGCGCGATGTGCATTTCTGTTTTGCCAGCTCACCCACGCATATCATAAAGGCACTTATGGCGGTGTTGTAAGAATATATCTCAATGTCACGGCTCACTTTCTGTATCAACTTGTTTATGCTCTTGAGGCTGTCGTCAGAGGCATTGTCATCACTTACAAGGAATTGTCCGTCGCGGCCATAGAAGAGACCCCAAACCTTGCGCAAGAAACGCGAGCAACCGTCAATACCGTTGCTATCCCATGGTTTAGACTGATTGATTGGACCGAGGAACATTTCATAGAGACGCAACGTGTCGGCACCATAGTTTTCAACAATACTGTCGGGGTTAACCACATTATACATGCTCTTCGACATCTTTTCGATTGCCCAACCACAGATATACTTGCCGTCTTCCAACACAAATTGAGCGTCGGCATACTCCGGTCTCCACGCCTTGAAGGCCTCAATGTCGAGACGATCGTTGCTCACAATATTCACATCTACGTGTATCTCGGTGGTTTCGTATTGATCTTTCAGTCCGAGCGACACGAAAGTGTTGGTATCTTTAATGCGGTAAACAAAGTTTGAGCGTCCCTGAATCATGCCTTGGTTTACAAGTTTCTTAAACGGTTCTTCGCAGCAACTGTAACCATAGTCGTGGAGGAACTTGTTCCAGAAACGGCTATAAATAAGGTGGCCGGTGGCATGTTCCGACCCACCGATATAGAGGTCTACGCTCTGCCAATATTCGTCTACTTGCTTGTCTACGAGAGCCTTGTCGTTGTGAGGATCCATATAGCGCAGATAATAAGCCGACGAACCGGCAAAGCCGGGCATTGTGTTAAGCTCAAGTGGGAAAACGGTCTTGTTGTCAATCAAAGCCTTGTCGACAACCTGATGGTTTTGCTCATCCCATGCCCATATACGAGCATTGCCAAGAGGCGGTTCGCCCGTCTCGGTGGGGAGGAAATTCTCAACTTTGGGCAACTTGACGGGCAAACATTCCGAAGGTATCATTTGGGGAATACCATTTTTATAATAAACAGGGAAAGGCTCGCCCCAATAACGCTGACGGCTGAAAATTGCATCGCGCAAACGATAGTTCACTTTCACGCGACCAAGATTGTGTTCCTTCACATACACTTTTGTGGCGGCAATGGCCTCTTTCACCGTGAGTCCGTTGAGCGAAAAATCTATATATGGTTTTACATCGGCACGAGGGGAGTTGGTCACAATACCTTCTTTGGCATCATAACTCTCTTCGCTCACATCGGCTCCCTCAATCAATGGCACAATAGGCAACCCGAAGTGTTTGGCAAAAGCATAGTCGCGACTATCGTGGGCAGGCACCGCCATGATCGCACCCGTGCCATAGCCTGCCAAAACATACTCACTAATCCAAATAGGATTTTTCTCGCCCGTGAAAGGATTGATGGCATACGAACCGCTGAAAACACCCGTCACCTTGTGGTCTATCTGGCGTTCACGCTCGGTGCGACCTTTCACATA
The DNA here is from genome assembly GCA_029219385.1 of Prevotellaceae bacterium. Taxonomy (GTDB): domain Bacteria; phylum Bacteroidota; class Bacteroidia; order Bacteroidales; family Bacteroidaceae; genus UBA6382. The sequence continues at coordinate 10,299 of JAQXTH010000034.1, forward strand.
ATCGAGATACTTTCCGACCTCAGCTTTTTGGGCTTGGGTAGTCACCTTGTCAACAAGCTCACTCTCGGGCGCAAGCACCATAAAGGTGACACCAAACATTGTGTCGGCACGGGTAGTAAAAATCGTGAACGTCACATCTGAGTCTGCCACACGAAACTCCACCTCGGTTCCCTCCGAACGGCCTATCCAATTGCGTTGTGTCTCTTTTATAGAGTCACTCCAATCGATAGTGTCGAGGCCGTCAAGCAAACGCTGTGCGTATGCACTGACCCTCAGACACCACTGGCGCATCTTCTTTTGCTCCACTGGATAACCGCCCCTCACGCTCACTCCGTCGACCACCTCATCGTTGGCCAACACCGTGCCAAGTTCCGGACACCAATTCACCATCGTCTCACCCAAGAAAGCAATGCGATAGTTCATCAAAACATCGCTCTTCTCCTTTTCGCTCATGGTCTGCCATTGGGCAGCGGTAAACGAAAGTTCCTCGGAGCAGGCAACGTCAAGTCCCTCGGTGCCTTGAGCCTCAAAATGGGCCACGAGCTTCTCTATGGGCTGTGCCTTTTGACATTTATTACAGAAAAAAGACTCAAACATTTTCTGAAATGCCCACTGTGTCCAGCGATAGTAGTCGGGTGTGCAGGTGCGCACCTCACGATCCCAGTCAAACGAGAAGCCAATCTTGTCTAACTGTCCGCGATAGCGGTCTATATTCTGAAAAGTGGTTTTCTCGGGATGCTGACCAGTCTGAATGGCATATTGCTCGGCAGGAAGACCGTAGGCATCATAGCCCATGGGGTTTAACACGTTGAAACCCTTCTGGCGTTTATAGCGCGCATAAATATCAGCGGCTATATATCCCAACGGATGCCCCACATGCAGTCCCGCCCCACTGGGATAGGGAAACATATTGAGCACATAATACTTCGGTTTGCTTTTGTCTTCGACAACATGATATGTTTTTTGTTGTTGCCAACGCTGTTGCCATTTCTTTTCAATCTCGTTAAAATTGTAATCCATTATACTTTTTTTGTTTATAATTCGTTGTATAGCAACCATATCTGCACTATATGGCATTATAATTTGCAAAGTTATGAAAAAGAAATGACATAGTGGCGTTTTCTTGCCTAATAAGATATAAACCTAAATCGACCGTCAAACCAATAAAGAAATTTTTCCAATTTAACCCAAATAAAAACAACTGCCGACACACACTTATCGGCCACCCTCAGCATATTGCAACAAAAATCCTCAACCGCGGGCTATTCGCGACTTCCTGAAATACTCCCACATCACCATTGCCGCCGTACACGAAACATTAAACGAATGCTTGGTGCCAAACTGGGGTATCTCCAAACAATAGTCACACAAGTCGACCACCTCTTGGGAAACACCTTTCACCTCGTTGCCCAACACAATCGCAGTGGGGCGACACTCATTCCATTCTGTCATCGACACACTTCCCTCTACCTGCTCAACCGCCACAACGATATAACCTTCTGCTCTCAACTGCTCCACACAGTCGGCTGTTGATTTATAATATTGCCACTCTACAGAATCTTCTGCCCCGAGAGCAGTCTTGTGTATCTCGGCATGGGGTGGCCTGCCCGTTATGCCACACAGACAAACCTTGGCCATGCGAAACCCATCAGCCGTGCGCAACACCGACCCCACATTGTGCATACTCCTCACATTATCGAGCACCACAACGAGCGGTGTCTTATCTGCCCTTCTGAACTCTTCGGGCGACATACGCTCCATTTCTATCACTGTCAACTTGCGCATACTATGAAAACTTTAATAAAACCGAAAACAGAAAAACTGTCTCTCGCTTTTTCTGCCGAAGTGCTGTCTACCTTCGCTTTATTCAAAAGCAAAGATAACACATTCACATGACTAAAGAGATATAAATAAAACAAAAGAACAATAAAAATATTTCCCCATATACGATAATTCCATTATTTTTGCATTCATTATGCAAATAATATCATCAAAATATATCTGTTGTTTAACAACTGCCACCCTTGCCTGCACCTTGGCATATTCACGCCCTCAATGCGACGACAACGACACCCTTAAAGTCGCCATGTATGTGAACATTGACCGCACTTTCTACAAAGGTGACAGCATACCCAATGTCACCCTCCATGAGTTTTACAAGTTCCCACCCAAGAAATTCAAAAACGAACGGGAACGTATAAAGTACGACAAACTTGTGAGAAACGTGAGATATGTCTACCCCTACGCCAAACTCGTGCGCCAGATTTTGATTGAAACCTATGACTATCTCCAAACTATCGACAACGAAAAAGAAAAAAAGGAACACATCAAAAACGTGGAGCGTGGCATTCGCAAACAATACGAGCCCACCGTGCGCAAAATTTCGCGCACCCAGGGCAAACTGTTGGTAAAACTAATCGACCGCGAGTGTGGACAAACAAGCTTTGAAATGATAAAGGCTTTCCTGGGTCCCGCCAAAGCAAATATGTATAACGTGTTGAGTTCGCTATTCGGCAACAACCTGCGCAAACGCTACGACCCCAATGGCGATGACCGCGAAATAGAACGCATTGTGCTCTTGGTGGAAAGCGGACAACTTTAAATCATATCTTTTAACCAATATTGATTAAAACCAAAATGGTCATTAGATTTCTGTTATGATAATTTCTTTTGTGATCTAACGCCCGTTTTGGGTTAAAACACAAAAATCCCGATTGCCACGCGGCAATCGGGATTTTTCTATGTCCAAAGGCTGTGTCGGAAAGTTTATTTCACCTGTATCTTTTCTCCATCAATTACATAAATGCCCGGAGCAAAAGGAATAACGTGTACACCCTCCACGAGTTGGTCAAACACCAGACTGCCGTCTACGGTGAACACTCTCATGCGGCGAGGCTCACGATTGATCACGCGAATGGCGTTGCCCATCGGAGTGTAACGCTTCATGGAACCCGATTCAACGGCGTCGTAGACAGAGGTATCATCGTCGGGCTCAACAACCTTCACCGGTGTGCGCATCAACTTAAACTCAGCCACGTCTATCGCCGTCCAACCCGTGAGGTTGATAATCAAACCAAGCGTAACGGGCATTTCCTCGCCCACGGTGAACGCAACAGTCTGATTTGCCAACGTCGTGTAGGCCAAAGAATTTTTCTCATAATTACTCATGTCGACAAACTCATCACCCTTTACAACGCACACGAAACTACTGTCGGTATTAAACGTGCCACCCTCGCTTGGAGAAACAGTCAGAGTATAATATCCGGCAGGCAGAGTGACGGTCTGATAGAGTTGATGGTTCTTCAACGTGTCGGCAAAGCCATAATAGCCTGTTCGGAAATTGATGTCATAATTCTGGCTCTTATAGACATGAGCACCTGTGGTTGCCTTGTCGGTCACCACGGCATTGCCGATCACCCACTTAGAGTCGTCGGTGCCGGTCTTAAGTTCGAGCAGGTTAGAAGAGTTGCTGGTGCTCACCGAGTTATCGGTGTGGAGGAACGGAGCCTTATAATTGGTGAGATAGTCGGCAGAGACATCACCCGGTTCATCGCCGTCGAAATCGAGTGTAAAGACACCGAGAGCCGTGGTCCAGGCATCACCGTCGGGACCAAAGCCGAGACGCACACCCGTCATTTCATTACCCGTGGCATCAATAAGATTGCCCGAGTTTTGATTAAACTGATAATAAACTTTCAAACCATTGGTTGTCTTGGCAGTCTCTATGTCGTCGCTGGAAATGGGCTGGTTGCAGAACGACTTGAGTTGGGTCTGCGACAAAGCCTTGCTCCAAATACGGAATTCGTCGAAAATACCCTTAAACGAAGCAGTGTCTGAGCTGACGGTCAGCGAACCGCTCCATGCCGGGCAATTAAGACTGAGACGCAAACTCGGAGCTGTGAACAACTCTGCGTCACGATAGAACTTCACATTGCCCGTGGAGAATGTAATTGCATAGTGATGCCACTCGTCTTTTATAATAAGTCCCGGGTCGGAAGTAACAAATTTACCATTGACATATACACCCACCGAACCATCGTCGTTGGCCCATGTCTTAAACGCACCATCATCGGTGGCCATGGTGAGCGCACCCTTTATGGAAGCAGGATAAAGCCATGTATCGATAGTAAACGCACGAGTGGTCGATGTAAAGGGTGTGGGCACGGCAAAACGCTCACCGTTGCCACCCATAGACAATCCGTTGACGGGGTCGGCATTGCTCACAGCAAAGACTTTCTTCATTGTCTTGGAAGTCTCGCCTTGAGCATTTGAAGCCTTGAGTGTCACATTATAATAACCCGGAGCCTCGGGAGTAAATGCCGTGTTTTGGGCATGAATCACATAGTTGCGCTTTCCGCTCACATGGTTAATCTCCCATTGCCAACTTTCAGGGTCATAAATAGCCTTGTCTTCAAAGAACACCTTGTCGCCCAAAAGTATCGCCGTGGGCTGAACGTTGAAATCAACGTATGGAGCCGAGGCTATGGCGTTCACCTCTTTGGTGATTGACGACGAGCCGGCTGCATTGGTCACAGTTAGAGTAACAGGATAAGAACCCACCTCAAGGAAGCGTGCTGCAGCGTTGGTGGCATTGACCTCCTCAATATCGGCACCCGGCATAGTCCACTTATATGTGCAGTTCACACCGCTCGAACGGTTCACAAAATTAAAGTATTTGCTTGCCGGCAGATTGTTTTCGGTGATTTCAAAATCAGCAATCGGCTTGGGCAACGCCTCTGCGGTAAATACTTGCGAAGCGGTAAGCACTTCTCCGTTTTTATTAGTGGCTGTCAGTTTGAGAGTATGCTCACCCTCGCTCGGGAAAGTGATATAAGGCGAATTGGTCGTGCCGATAACTTCATCTTGGTCATCCATTGTCCATGCCAAGGTTTTTGCCGAAGCGGATACCGTGGCCGAAATGCGCACCGGTGTATGAGCATAAATCTTTTCTGTAGGAATATTGATGCTGCCTGCTAACGTGTTTTCTGTGTCAAGGAAACTATTGTCGACAATTGGCAACACCTTGCCGGCATCGCGGATAACTGCATGGTGGCCACGAGCATAGTCGCGCATTTTTATCACACCGTCTTCTTCAAATATGTCTCCCTTGAAATAAAGCACCAGACTGTCTTGTTGAGACGGGTTGGCAATCTCCTTTTTATAGTTCCGCATGATTTCTATCGCGCTGAGCGGACGGTTCCACAGACGTATCTCGTCAACCAAAGCATTCATGAGACCTTTGTTTTCTACACGACCTATATAGAAGTTGTCGAAAGCCTTCACCTTGCTATAACTACTGTAAAGAGAACTCTTCTTCTGCACTCCGTTGACATATATCCTCAGATAATTACCGTCAATCACCACGGCAACATGGTTCCATGTGTCGAGTGACAATATATTTGAAGGACTGCTATAAGAAGCCGAAGTGCTCCAACCGCCCAGCACGCCACGGTTGTAATTCATGGCCGTAAAGAAATAAGACGGATTACCCATTTGGTTCACATAGTTGTCTGCAACATGGGGCTTTATCCAATATTCTATTGTTCCACCACGAGAGGCCTTAAAGTTCACTCCTTCAACGGCGGCCATTGTCTCCTGCATATCCAAAACATTGTTGTCATCGCCCTCTGTCTCTATCGGACGAACCACAAGGTTTGACTGTTCTGAAACCACCATCTTGTTGCGATATTTATATACTGCTGCAACACCGTATGCCTTGTCGGTGGGGATAAGCGGTGTATATGAACGAGTGTCTACATCTACCGAGTCGATCACCCTATTGTCACAATATATATAATATTTCTCCATGGGCAACGATGTGGTGACAGGTTGGTGCCATGTCAGAGTTCCGTTGTCAATCATAAGGTTGGTAGGCGCATTGATTTGCTCGCCCGGCACGATTACAGACACACGATACAATTTGCCCGAGCCGGTAATCTGCACATCTTCCACCTTAAAGGGAAATTCTATTCCCTCGCTGTCGAGTTCGTAGTCTATGATAGAAGCACTATAGAGACGACCGGTGCCACATTTCTCCAACGCCACGTTGGGATAGGTGTAGATGTTGAAGAAATATTTTATTGGTTTGCGGCGGTCGAAGTTCTCCGTCAGTTCGGTAATGTCATATCCAAACTCCATAGGCTCATAATGATAGCCATCTACCCACTTGCCGAGCATAGGAGTGAGCGGTGGGTCGGAGAAGTTGCGCGTTCCGTCGCCGGCATTCTTGAAATGATCGAGAGCCAGCGAGTCGGTCGACACGTCTGACGAAGTGTCTTGCGTGGCAGTGACGCTGAGCCAAAGCAGCGAACGCTTCGAGAAAGCAATCTTTGCCTTGAGTGTGCGCAAAGGCTCATAGTCCTTGCGTATAAAATGGCGAGTGCAAGTCCACGCCGAAGTGCGCTTGCTATTGGTAACGCTACGTCCGTAGGGGCAATAAACAAAGCCATTGTTTTCCCAACCGTTGCCCCACGAGTTGGCAATAATCCACGCACCGACCTCGTCTTTGTCTTTTTCGCCATAGACACCGTTGCTGTCGAGGTCAAACTCAATGCGGTCATCATAGCCCACAATGGTCTGGGCGTGGTCGTAAGACGGTCCCCACTCACCGATATAGCGTTTGCCCACCACACCAAGCTGCTTGTTGGTGGGAGTGTCGGGAATTGGACCGGTTTTCATTCCCGTGGCGGCCATGCCAAACCATGCCACACCTCCGGCATAAAAGTCAAAGTCGCCATTGTGGTTCCAAAGCCATTGCTTGAGAATTTCACGACCCTCTTCGGTCATCACGCTTTGCTCCACGTTAGTGGTCGTCCAGTCACGATTGTGGATAGTGTTATACCATTTATCATAGCCCTGCATCCAACCATAATCGGTGTCCTTACAGGTTTGGTTGCCAAAATATCTGGAGTAGGTCTGACCGCCATAATCAGCCACCGAGGGATTACCTACGTTTTGCAACATGGCTGCCTTTGATGTTCCCTGATAATTGTGGGCAAGCAAATAGTTGAAATGAGAGGTAAAACGGTTTTCATCGAGCGAACCGTCATAGCCATAATAGCAGTTGCGCTCATAGGTCCACTGATAGCCAATATAGGCCGCAGCATCACACGAACCCTGATCCTGAGAAAAAATCGGTGGGAAATACTTCAACAGAGCATTGTTGAGATGATCGGGACGCTGTGTGTTTGTTCCATAGAGAAATTTCGACCTCGCAGCTCCCGGAGCATTCTGTCTCTTGTTTTTCTGAAAGGTGAAATCTCCAATGTTGTGTTCTTCCTGAACACCGCCCGTCAGCTGTGCAGACGTGTCGACACTCATGCCGAGCATTATCACCGCTGCAAGCAAAATTTTGATTTTAGATTTCATATCATTATGTTTTTAGTTGTTATTCTCCTTAATATATTATATGATTTATTTCACCACAACCTTATGCCCGTTGGCAAAATAAACACCGGGCGCAAGAGGAATGCGCTTGTTGCCCGAAACATATTCGTTAAACACACACTGTCCGCCCACATTGTAGACCGCCACACTGATAGTCTCGTTGCTGACAATGCGCAACGCTCCCACCTCTCCGCTGAAAGTGCCAATGAGACCTTTGTCGAGAGCATCGTAGGCATCGCCCACACCATCGGCAATCTGAGTGGAAGAAGTGACGTTATACAAGGCAAACGACTTCACATACATCGTATATGAGTTGTCGCTCGACAGGTTGAGAATCATTCCGAGGCTTATGTTTGTATTGTCATCAATCACGTCAAACTCCAATTGCGACTTGTCGCTCAGCAGACAAGAAGCCAGAGCATCGTCAATGGTCTGATTGTTCACAATCGTATCGCCATAGCAAACCACCAACCGGCTGTTTTGAGGCGAGAATGTCGCACCCTTGTTTAATTTAAAGATATAATGACCTTGTGGCAATGTGACAGTCTGATAGAGACGCTTGTTGTAGATAGTGCCAAGGTCATATCTTGTGGTGGCACACAGCGTGTTGTCCATCAGCGAATCAACAAACACCGTGCTGATGGTATTGTCGTCAACTTGTCGCGGTGAGTCAAAAACCCATGTTGAGTTGTCGGTCTCGGTGAGCAGTTGCTTAGCTCCCTTGCGCGACGCAGTGACCGGAGTGCCGTCTGAAAGGAACGGAGCCTTATAGTTGGTGAGATAACTGTCTGAGACATCGGTCATCACTATATCATTTCCAAAATCGAGCGTAAACACACCGGGCGAAACAATCCATGCGTCACCATCGGGACCAAAGTTCACGCGCTTGGCATCGTAGCCATTGCCCGAACGGTCGATCACGTCACCTCCGTTTTGGTTGAAGTCATAATACACGCAAAGATTGTCGTGCGAAACAGCGTTGTCGATTGGTTTGTTACATACGGCTTGGAATTTAGAAGCATCAAACGCTTCGCTCCACATACGCAACTCGTCAATGTAGCCGTTGAAAGGACTGTCGCTACGCCCGAAATTAAACACCTCGGGCCAAGTCGGCTTCGTATATACCGATGTGGCATTGAGCGTAGTCTTTAATTCCGCGTCGCGATAAATGCTGATTTTTCCTTTGTCAAACACAAGGGCATAGTGGTGCCACTGATTGGTGACAGGTAAATAATAATTAAGATATTTTGTCTTATATGTGATTGTATAGTATCCTTTGTCTGTGCAATTAGTGGAAAGGTCGCCAAAAGTAAATGCACCGGCTCCGGCATAGACACTCGGGTTCATCCACCACTCTATGGTAAACGACTCTTGGTCGGCGGCAAACGGGCGGGGAATTTCCAGACTCTCATCGTTGCCTGCAAACACAAGTCCGTTTTTGGCATCGGCATTGCTCACACAAAGAGCACGGTTTTTGGTCACCATGTCAGACCCCGCATTGTTGAACGTCTGAAGAGTGACATCATAATAGCCCGGTGCAGGAGGCACAAGTGAGGAGAACTGTCCGTTTACCTGCAAATAGCGTTTGCCATTGGTCAATGTCCACATCCAGCCCGTGGGATTTCCTTTGCTCTTGTCTTCAAGATAGGTTGTCTCGCCAAGAATGATGTTGGCGGGCGCAACATTAAGTTTCGATGAAGGACGGGCCTCATAGACCTCCACGCTCTTGGTCACAGAGGCCGTGCCGGCACTGTTGGTGGCATAGAGAGTAATGTCATAAACTCCGGGAGAATCAAATATTGTATTAACATTTGTGAGATAAACATCTTCGCGTGAACCAATTGACCAACGGTAACTGCAATTCACACCCGTCGTGCGGTTCACAAACGAACATGGAGTTGCAACGGCAACCCTCTCGGCCGACATCTCAAAATCGGGTGTCGGCAACACTCCTTCAATCACGCTAACCTCTTTTTCTGCCCTAAGTTGTTCACCATTTTTGTCGGTAGTAACAAGAGCAACCGTATAGGTGCCTGGCTTGCTATATGTGATATAAGGCGACTGGCTATTATAGTTCTGCTTTGTTGCTCCGGGAGTTTCCCACTTCCAGTCTGTGATATTCACACTGCCAATGCCGGCAAACAAAGTCGGACGGTTCACATAGACCGAATCGGCAATCACAATCGAGGGGGTTATCTTAAACGTGCTGCCCTTCACCACGTTGGTGTTGACCACACTCGCAATGTTGCCTTGTGCAAATATGCCATGGTTGCCACAAATAAATTCCTCAACCCTCTCTTCGCCATTGACATTTATCAAATTCATTGGCAAATAGACCAAGAGGTCTGACTGTGAGGCAGGATTTGCCACGGGGAAATCTTTGCTTGAATACAGCTCGGCTTGAGTGCGGGCCTTGCGCCACACACGAAATTCGTCGATCTCTGCACTAAACGGTTTATCGGCCGTGCCAATCACAATGTCTTGCAATGCCGGAATGCCGCTGCTGCCAATAGAAGTGATACTGCCTTTTTTCATTGCGTTCACATAGAGCGTCATCACATTTTCGTTTACAACAATGGCAATATGCTGCCAAGTGTTGGCCTTCACAGATTTAGCAGATGTTGCAATCTTGTCGTTGTCGTTCCAACCGGCCACAGCCTGTCCGCTGGGTGTCACCTCGAAGAAGAAGTTGCTCTTGTTGCTGCCACAAATATAATAATTGTTCTGGCCGACGTTGACGGGGTTGATCCAAAACTCAATTGTGCCCGAATTGAGTTTGCTCGTTATGGCGTTTGGTATCACAAGACTCCCTTCTTCGATTTTCAACGTCTTGTTGTCGCCACCGGGCAGAGAAGACGAAATGCCCACCGGATTGCTTTTTGCCGACTCAAGCAATCTGCTTTTATAGCCATATACGGCCGACACGCAATAAGATGTCGTTTGCCCTGCGTCTCTTTCAACATTATATGTCATGGTGTTTGCCGAAACACTGTCTACAAGCACATTATTCTTATATATATAGTATTCCTGCAATTTCATGCTCGTGTTGCAGGGCTTGTCCCATTTCAACACCATTCCCTGGAGAGTGGCGTTGAGTGGAGGATTGATAGCCTCGCCCGGCACCACCACGCTAATCGTGACATTATAGCAATCGGCATCCTTGCCGATAAAAACCGTGTCGATGTCAAAGGGAATTTCTATACCATTTTCCGTTTCATAACGATAGTCGATAATCGAAGCCTTATAGATATGTCCGTTACCCGCTCCGTTTGAAATCTTTGTAGTAAAGAAATATTTCAGTGGTTTGCCGGGGTCGTATGCACTGCTAAGATCCGTAAGGTCATATCCAAACTCCATGGGCTCATAGTGGAGACCGTCAACATACATTCCCAACATTGGAACCTCGGGATAGCCGCCCTCCTCCGAACCATTGCCGGCATTCTTAAAACTTGTCATATCAACCGAAACCAAAGGCTTCGTGGCAGATGTATCGGGATTTACTCCCACGCTGAGCCTCAACTCATTGCGGTGAGAATAGTCCATCAACAATTTAATCGTGCGGTTGGGGAATACATTTTTGCGAGCGTATGTCACGTATGGCTGCCAGAAATAATTACCGCCCACGCTGCCCACCGGACCGGCAAAGCGATATGGCACATACGACCAACCACCGTTAGACCAGCCCGTGCCCCACGAGTTGGCAATAATCCATGCACCTTTCTCGTCGGCCTCTGCCTCGCCATAAATACCGTCGCCGTCAAAGTCAAATTCAAGACGGTCGTCCCAACCGATAAGCGTCATGGCATGGTTAATTTCTGTGCCCCATTTTCTGATGTAGTATTTGTTTACGGCACCGGCCTCTCTGTTAGACGGGGTGTCTGCCACGCGCTCCGTGGTAATGCCCGTCATGGCAAGAGTGACATAACACAATCCGCCGCTATAAAAATCCGTGTCACCATTATGGTTGTAGAGCCAACGCTTGGTGGCCTGTCGGCCTTCTTCTTTGGCCAATGTTTGGGGGAATGTATAAAAACCCTCGGCGCGATTAAACATGGCGCGATGCCATTTGTCGTAGCCCTGCATCCAACCCGAGTTGGTGGCTCGCCAAGTGTAATAGCCTATGGTGTTTGAATTGGTGCGCCCATCATAGTCTACCGCATTGGGACAACCGTTGTCGCGCTCGATTTCTTCTTTTGAAGAGTTCATGTAGGTCTGCAACCAACCAAAAAACACAGCCATCTGGTTCTCGGGATTTTCACCCTCAAGATTTCTCAAACTATTGAGCTCGTGGGTGAATATATAGCCGGTAAACGAGGAACACATACACGAAGGACCCGCCTGATAAAAATAAGGCGGAAAGTGTTTGGTCAACGCATTGTTCCAGTGGTCGGGCAACTCCTCGGGAGTGGCAGAGGGATTGGCATAACCCTTGCTCTTGGCTGCCCCGACTGTGTTAATGCGGTTTCCGCCGGCAACACCAAGTTCCTGCTTCACGGGGGGAACATAATCATAATCGGGCAACGCATTATAGTCTACTTTTATCTGCGCTCCACACAAACCCGCCACCGACAACAACATCAGTGTGATAAAGAATTTCGATTGGTTGTAAAATATATTCATATTGTCTGAGATTTTTATTATTGCATTAGGTAGCAAATATAACAGATATTTTTCTATCTCAAACAAAATATATTACCAAATCATTATATTTTTATCACTAAAAACGCCTTTCTATTCAAACCTTAACCACAACCGAATAAAAATGCGCTCCAACGCTATTGCACTCACTTGATTTCCACCACTTTTTTGCCACGCTGTCAGTGACGCAAAATATGGTTAATCATGAATGTTACTCTTTTATTTCACAAGCGGAAAATCGTCGGTGCGAAACGGCACAACGGGCAAACCGTAGACCGACTTGAGATTGCCCTTGGCAAAGGGTTTGTAGCAATATCTCACGGCAATGGGTTCTTTCACCTCCGATGCCTCCACGCTGACCCGACTGCCCGAAGTCCCGACGCGAGCCTTGTGGAACACACTATCGGGGCCACAAATCTCAAAGCCCTCAATCCTCACGTTGCGGTCAAAACCCTCGGCGGCATCATTAAAGTCTATCATCGCCTTACTGCCCTCAATGGTCATCGACTTGAAAGTGGGATTTTTACATGCCACACCCTCTATGCCGTATGCTTCTGCCAATGCCCAATAACAAAGACGGTCGCCCACCTCTTTTTTCATCGAGGGGTGAATCTGCCAATACTCATAATCGGCCACAAGGTCGTTGGTCGAAACCATGCCCATGTTGGGCAACATCGACTGGGCCTTGAGTTGCTGCTCACGCAATAGGCACGACATAATCGGTGGTTTCACCCACCAATATTCAAACGGACAAATCTCTACATAATAAAACGGCAAATCACCCATCGCCCAACGCTTGCGCCACTCACCGACCATGTTGACAAAACGCTCGGCATACCTCTCACACTGATATGAAACATTGGCCTCGCCTTGATACCAAAGGAAACCCTTTATGCCATAACCCACAAAAGGGTGAATCATGCCGTTATAAAACACCAACGGCAGATCGCGCTGTATGTTGTAGGCAGGCTTCACCTTGCCGACTTGGTCAAACACGGCTTCGCCAAGATCTATGTCTTTATAGCCCTCAAGCAACTCGCGAGGAGTCCAGCCCTCCACGCGCGTTGCCCCAAGCGAACTGTTTATCAACCCCACGGGACAACCAAGAGCCTCCTGCAACCTTATGCCAAAGAAATAAGCCACCGCACAAAACGACGCTGCCGACTTGGGGTTGCAGTCTTCCCACCTCACCGTCACAGTGTCGGTGGGCACTTTTTGGGGCGAAGTCGGCACGGTGACAAACCTTATCTTGCCGGCATATCGACCCGACAAAGAGATATAATCGTTAGACCCTGCTGTGGGACAACCGGCAAAGCCCTTGAGAGGCATTTCCATGTTGCTCTGTCCCGAAGCAAACCAAACCTCACCTATCAAGACATCGTTGATAACAATTTTTTCCTTGCCACAAGCAATCTCCACACTACCCGGCTCAAAGGTGGCACGCGGTGTCTTCAACTTTGTCTGCCAGCGTCCCGTGTTGTCTGCCACACACTTGGAGCGCACACCCCACGAAGCCTTGACCGTCACCGCCTGACGGGCCTCTGCCCATCCCCAGACATTCACCTCTTCTTGTTGCTGCAAAACCATACCGTCGCCAAACAACGGGCCCACCGACAAACGAGCTTCTGCCACACAAACCGACAACAATGCTACTGCACACGCCAAAATATTTTTCATATTCATAGCACACTATCTTTAAGCTTAAATCATTATCTGCAAGAGCAATTTTTTCAGAGGTCTTATCTTACCTCCACTTTAGTTCCATTGATTACATACAAACCTCTCACAAGCCTTATCAACCGCCCGGCCTCGGCATATCCGTTAAATACATCGGTGCCGTCGGTGGCTGTGATCCTCACTTCTGTGGGTTTGGTTATCCTGACCCCTCCGGCTTCAATTGCAAAGACAGCCGAAGTGTCAAACGTCTCAACATCATCAACGGCATCGGGATCGTCAGCCACAATGTATTCAAACGGCAAACACATCAGTTTGAAAGACTCGATTGCCACAACTCTACTATTTGTCATGTTGAAGATCACGCCCAACGAAACGGTGGAGGCATCTTCCATCACGTCGAATGTCATTTCCTTGTCGTAGAGCAAACCATAGCCGAGCGCATCAGCCAAACGAGCATTGCCCACAAGCGTGTCGCCCTCGTTTGCCACTAAGTAACTGCCCGACTCAGAAAATGCCGCATTGGGTTCTATGCAAAGCCTGTAGCGTCCGGCTGGCAGGGTGACGGTCTGATAAACGCGGTGGTCGCTGATTGAATTGGCAAAGCCCATATCGCCCGTGGTGCAAATGAAATCACTGTTGAAATAGGTATCTACATGCACTCCGGTGGTCACCTCGTTTTCGGTCACTGCATTTTCCACCACCCACGAAGATTTGCTTGTCTCTGTCTCCAACTCATAGTAGCGCGACACATAATTTGTTGAATTGATGCTGCGAGAAGTGTGTAGGAACGGAGCCTTATAGTTGGTGAGGTAATCGTCGGTCACATCTGCCTCGACAGCCTTTTCGCCAAAGTCGAGCGTGAAGACACCGAGCGAAGACATCCAAGCATCGCCGTCGGGACCGAAGTCAAGACGTGTGGCCAAGTATTCCGCGTCGGTCTTTGACTCCACGTTGCCCGAAGTCTGGTTGAAATCATAATACATCACAAGCGAGCCGTGGGTTTTCATCGAGTCGGGATTAGCAACCGGTCGGTTGCAAGTCTCCTGCAACTCATCGAGAGAGAGAGACTTGCCCCAGAATTTAAACTCGTCTATCATGCCCTCAAACGGACTGTCGGCCGAACCCATGGTGATGTTGCCGCCCCACGCCGGCGACGTGAGCGACAAACGGCTCGACGGACGAGAAAAGACCTCTCCATCGCGATAGAACACCACCGTGCCCGACTTGCAGGTGACTGCATAATGATGCCATTCGTTTGAAATCACATAACCCTCGCCCGAAGCCACGCTCTTGTTGTTGACCGACAAAGTAGTCTCACCATTGGCGGCAGTGGTCATGCTAAACACTCCATCGTCGCTATACATATTGGCCGCACCCTCGCATTTATATGGGAAAAGCCAATAGTCTATGGTGTAGGCCTTGGAAGGAGCACCCATAGGACTTTTAAAGACAATTCGCTCACTGCCACCGCCAAAATGAAGACCATTGCCCGGGTCGGCATTGCTCACCATAAAGGCACGCTTTTGCGTGGCTGTCGAAGTGCCGATGTTATTGGTAACAGTCAATGTCACATCATACACTCCGGGAGCCTTGGGAACATAAGCATAGTTCTTGCCGTTGATGGCCACGTTGTGGCGATCGTTGCTCACGGTCCACAACCATTTGGTCGGTTCATATTTTGAATTATCGGTAAGAGCGACCTTTTCTCCAAGTATTATTGAGGCGGGAGTTACGCTGAAGTCTACTATCGGCATGGCGTTTGTCACCCTCACATATTTGGTGACCGAGGCAGAGCCCGCTTCGTTTGTCACCGTCAGCGTAACAGGATGCATGCCCGTCTCAAGATACGAGGCCGAGGTATTGGTCGTTGTGGCCGTCTCTGTCTCGGTGCCCGGCATTGTCCAACGATAAGAGAGGTTGTCGCCCACCGAGCGATTTATGAGACTCACCTTGTCGCCTGCCACCACGCTGTCGACCGACAGTTCAAAGTCTGCCACCGGCATGGGCTGTGGATTAACGGTCAACTGCTTGGAAACCTCAACCATATTGTCGCTTGCGTCATAAGCCTTGAGAGTAACAGTATAGGTGCCGGCCTTGTTAAACATAAATTCGGGCACCACACCCTCGGGCGCAGAAACCACAGCCCCGGGGGCACTCCATGCTGTCTTTGTTGCGCCAAACGGAATTTCAACAACGGGAGTCACCGTCTCACCGACACAGACCTCTGCTTTTTCAAAAGCAAAGTTCAAACCTTCGAGTGATGTCGTGCCATCGTCAAACAGTGCAGCATCTTCCAACACCTTGCAACCTTCCAGCCCCGTTATGTCGACATCGCGACCGGCGGCACAATCGGGCAATATGGTCCGATCGCCACGAACAACGGAAGCCATGTTGAAACACGTCAAGAGATGAGGCTGAGTGGCAGGATTTTTCACACGCTTGTGCATTGTCGACTTGATCTCGTCAACCGTGCGACAACAATCCCAAATGCGAAACTCATCAATTTTACCATTAAATTTATAATAACTGTCGCCTATCATGAAATTTGAAATCGGGGCCAGACCCGAATAGGCAGAAGATGTGAGCACATTTTTCTTCACACCATTCACATAGAGCGTCATCACATTGCTCTTGATTGTGACCGCCACATGGGTCCATGTGTTGACGGGCAATAAACCCGAAGTTGAAGTAATGCGGTCTGAGCCTGTGTTCCAGCCCACATAGATATTTCCACTGCTCGTGGTATGAAACAAGAATGTGCCCCACCCAAAGCCAATCTGCTGATTATAGTTGGTTGTGGAATATGGGTTTATCCAAAATTCTATGGTTGCATCGTGCAATTCCTTGGGCACGGCATTATTGATTGTGATGCCATTGCCTACCAACTCCAATACTTTATTGTTGCCCTCATCCATAGGCTTGATGTTATAGACCTCATTGCTTCGGGCCGACTCGTTGATTTCTTCACCATATTTATATATCGCACTCACACTATATGGACCTACCTCCATGTCGCTGACATCATAGGTCAATGTTGCAGCATCGAGTTCGGCAATCTTTTCTTTATCCTTATAAACAGCATATCCTTTGAGCGGCATGTTAGATTTTTTAGGAGACTGCCACGATAGAGTCTTGCCTGCCAACGACAGATTGAGAGGCTTGTATATCTGCTCGCCCGGCACGATAACACTTATCATCGTTGTTTTGCCCCTGTTGAGAACTGCCACCGTGTCTATTCTAAACGGTATCTCAATGCCGTCGCGCTCAAATTCATAGTCAAGAATAGAGGCCTTGTAGATATTGCCCTTGCCCAAAGCCGAATATTTTGTGGTGATATAGAAGAAGTATTTCAGCGGTTTGGTGCGGTCGTATTGCTCGGTGAGGTCTGTGAGGTCATAACCCAACTCCATAGGTTCGTGGTGGTAGCCATCCACCCAACGACCCAACATGGGAATGTCATTGCTGCCCGTCTTGCCGGTACCCGTATAGTTGAAATGGGCAAACGAGGTGCCAAAATCGGGATTTGTGGCCGAGGTGTCTTGCGAAATGCCCGCCCACATGCAAATCTCGGGACGACGGTTGTAGTCCATCAACAATTTGATTGTGCGCAACGGACGATAGTCTTTGCGAGGGTGATAAAACGCCGGATCCCATGTTGAGCCCGACAATCCCACACAATAGGTATTGGCATAGGGACAATAAATCAAGCCGGCATCACACCAGTTGCCCCACGAATTGGCGATAATCCATGCACCGGTCTCACCCTTTTCCTTTTCACCCACCACGCCGTTGCTGTCGAGGTCAAACTCCACACGGTCGTCATAGCCCACCACCGTCATGGCGTGGTTGTATTTCGGTCCCCATGTGGTCACATAATGACGGCCAATCACTCCGGCCTCTTCGTTGGCAGGAGTTTTTGGAAAAAGCGTATATTCCGGACCGGCCGCAACACCTATCACAAACACACCACCCGCTCCGAAACTCTCGTCGCCACAGTGATTCCACAGCCAGTCTTTTGCCATTTCAAAACCCTCGGGAGTGTCGAGAGGATACTGAAATTTTCCCATCGAGCGGGCACGATTAAACATCGCACTATACCACTTGTCGTAGCCCTGCATCCAACCCACGTCTTTCTCTTCGGTGTCTTGAAGACCAAAATAGCGCGAATAGGTCTGCCCACCATAGACCGTGACGCTCGGAATACCGTTTTTCTGAGCCATCACACTCTCGGGACAACTGTTGCTGCAGGTGAGCCAGGTGAAGTGGGAGGGCAGTTGATAGTCGGTGTTGTGCTTGCCATCGCGCTTGTAGTATGAATTTAATTCATAGCATAGCATATAGGCTACATTTGCCGACGAGCCACACGACCCACCGCTCTGATTGAATATAGGTGGAAAGAAATCGGTCGCCTGGTTATTGACATGGTCGGGGCGCAAATCACGCGATGAGCCCGACTTGGCCACACCGTCTGCCCCTCGCCTTGCCCCAACAGAATAGTCTATCGGGATATTCCTAAAAAACTCATACAAACCTCTGTCTTCAACCTCAAACGACTGAGACCAACCACCGTTGCACAAAAGCAACATTGCTGCCAAAATCACATAGAAATGCAAATGCTTCATCTTTATATAGTTTTTATTTTGCCCCAAAGTTAAACATTACTCATCATTCACACCACAAAAACACCCCCAAAAAAAGCTTTTCACACAAAAAGCCTCCCAACACGACCTTTCCTACCACCCTCCAAAAAAACAGCAAAACGTCACAAAAATCACGCAAACGGACTTAAAAAAATTTTGAACGGACTTAAAGTTGTATCTCCGGCCGGAGATACTAGTATTTTCGGGCGAAGATACTAAGATTTCCGGCCGGAAATACTAAGATTTTCGGCCGGGAATAAATCGCCAAGTCAACTCGCACAAAAATAAGGGTGCGAAGAAACATAAAAACATTTGCTAAAAACCGGCAGCTTTGAGATATTTGCTCTGAGCCACAAGCAGTTGCGCACGGGCGTCTATCTCGTCGGCATGAGCAGACTGCCACAACGCCCGAGCCTCGAGGTGGTCACTCAGGGTCTCCACTCCCGATTTAAAGGCACTTTGCGACAATCGCAGGTTTTCTTCTGCCTGCTCAACCGACCGTTGGGCAATGGCAACAGCCTCGACCTGCTCTTTAAGCGTATTATAGGCACCAAACAATTCGAGCGTCATCTTTTCGCGACTGTCTGCAAGGTCTATTTCTGCCATAAGCACAGAGGTCTTGGCAGAACGTATCTTGCCCCTGCGCTCGCCAAAATGAAACAGCGGCACCGAGAGCGTCACCCCAACTCCGGCAGAAAAACTCTCGGCCAGCGGATTATCATAAATCCTCTGAGTGCCATAGAGCGAACCGGTAGCTTCAATTGTCATCTTTCCGCCATTGGTATAACCACCCGAAGCAAAGGCTGCCACGCTCGGCAAAAACTCCGAACGCGCAACGGTCAGTTTGCGACGCGCCAACTCAACATTGTTTTTCATCATGGAATATTCGGGACGCGACAACACTTGCAGACTATCGACCGAAAGGGTCGAAATATCCATTGCTTCCAACCGCGACAAATCGGGCGTGGCCAACAAGGGTTGAGCGTCGAGTGGTAAACCGACAAGTCTGCACAAATTCATCAAGGCAAGGCCGGAGGCATTTTCCGCCCGGGTTATAGACAAACGCGCCCTATTGAGATTTACCTCCACTTTCATCAAATCATTGCGCGTGCGCACTCCGTTGCGCACCGCTGACTCCACAATTCTTCTCAACTCAACCAAAGATGTTTCATACGACTTGGCAACAGCGACCATCTCGCGTGCCTTTAGAGCAAGGGCATAGGCCTCGTCGACCGCCACCCTCACCTCGCTCTCGGCAAGGCGCATGTTTTCATCTGCCATTTTGCCGGCAATCTGCGCCATGTCGCAACCGGCTGTTATCTTGCCACCCATATATATGGGTTGCACCACCGACATCGAAGCATTAAACATTTTATGAACATCATACTTCACCGACATGGCAGGAAACTCGGCATATTGTGACAAACCGACCACATTACCTCCACCGTCGGTGAGCAACAGGGGCACATATCCGCCCGTCGCGGCATTAAAGGAATAAATGGGTAATGGATTGGAGGGCAATCCTATTGTTCCTGAAAGATTGCTGACGGCACCTATTGCATTAAGGTCAAACTTGGGCAGAAAATTGGCTTTTGCAGCCAAAAGCTCGTGAGCAGCTTTCTCTCTCTGCACTTTTGCAGACGCAAGCCTACGATTGTGTTGCAAAGCCATTGAGCGACAGCGATCGAGAGTGAGCGAATCTTGAGCAAAAGCACCGAGTTGCACCGAGGCAACCAGAAGGATTAACAAAATATGTTTCATTTGTCTGTGTTTTTATTTCTGTCGAACATCAAAGAATAAAGCACCGGGATAAACACCAACGTGATGAGCGTGCCTACAGCCAAGCCGCCCATGATGGTGACCGCCAAAGAGCCAAACAGCGAGTCGGAAACAAGAGGCAGCATTCCGAGAATAGTTGTGAGCGAAGCCATTGCCACCGGAAGGAGGCGCGACTTGCTGCTCTCTATCAACGCCGCGTCGATTGCCTTGCCCGATGACCTCTGCAAGGAGATTTCATCTATCAGCACTATGCCGTTTTTAATCATCATGCCTATCAAACCCAAAATGCCCACTATAGCCACAAAACCAAACTCCTTGCCCGAGAGCAAAATAGAGGGAAAGACACCCACCACCACAAAGGGTATGCAACAAAAGATTATGGCAGGGCGACGGAAATCGTTGAACAACATTATCAATATAAGCAGCATTACCACTATCGAGAGCGGAAAGCCCTTGAAGAGATAGCGCGTTGACTGAGTGCTTGCCTTATATTCTCCCTCCCACGAGAGAGAATAGCCCTCGGGCAGGGATATTGACTCTATTTCTTTAGCGATCGAAGAGCGTGCCTTTTCGGTGGTCACACCCGGCATGGGCGAACACTGCAACCGCTGACACCGCTCACCATTGTATCTCGCCACCACCGGCTCTTCCCACACAATGTCGATGCCGTGCGACACCTGCGAGAGAGGAGTGGAGCTTGTCACCCGGCGAATGATGTCGTCTTTATCCAACTGCCCCGACATGAGGCGACCGACCGTGGCGCGGTCGAAAAGTCCTGCCACATTTGGCACCATGCCAAACACATTGACATTGTCGAGCCGCTCTACCTCGCTCCCCTTGTCGTTGAGACACCTTATATATATATTCTCAGGATGAATGCCGTTGTAGAACGTGCCAACGGGAATGCCGTCGGTGTATGTCATGAGCGAGAGCGAGACATCCTTGCGCGACAAACCACTTACACGCGCCGCCGCCTGATTATAGTCAACCTTGAGCACCGGCACGCGCGGTTCCCAATCGGAAGTGGGCAACCACACCTTGTCGCTGCGCTCCACAATGGCGTATGCCGAGTCGGTGAGCCGGTGAAGCACCTGCGGATCGGGACCCTTGAAACATATCTCTATGGGATATTTCTTGTACATCAGATTATATCGCTTAATCTTGACGTAGGCATCGGGGAAACTGTCGTTGAGCATTCTTTGCAAAGAGTCCATGTCGGCCACAAGAGCATCGGGCGACTTGAAATCTACAATCAATTCACCATACGACAACGAGGGTGTGGCAACGGAGCGCACCAGATTGTAGCGCGAGGGCGTGCCACCGATTGAGGTGGTGATGTGGGTCACATCGGGGCAACGCCTCAAAATGCGATCCATTTTCTGCAAATCCTGCTCCACCCTGTCGCTCTTGTTGCTCTCGGGTAGTTTGTATTCGATATAGAGTTGGTCATACTCCATATCGGGAAAGAAGCTTTGCCCTATAAACGGATAACAGGCAAGTCCGCCGACGAGCAAAAGCAAGGCGACCACCACCACGGTTATTCTATGGGCAAGACAAACTTTCATCAACCTCTCCAAAAAATCATAGGCTCTACCACCATACGACTTGCCCTTGCTCAACTTGGGGTGAAGCATTTTGTCGGCCAACAATGGCACATGAACCAATGCCAACAACCAACTCAACAACAACGACACGGCTATCACTATAAACAAGTCGTGAACATAGACACCGGCCGTGTCGGGGCTCATGAAAATAGGAAGGAAAGCAAGAATGGCAATGAGCGTTGCGCCAAGCAGAGGCATGGCCGTCTTGCGACCTATGGCAGTGAGGGCTTCCCGGCGCGTTACTCCTCGCTTGAGGTCTACAAGAATGCCGTCGACAATCACTATGGCATTATCCACGAGCATTCCCATGGCTAAAATAAAGGCAGCAAGGGAAACACGCTGAAGCGTGCCATCAAAACCGTTGAGCACCAAAAAAGAACCAAACACCGTTACGACAAGAGACGTGCCCAAAATAACACCCGACTTGAAACCCATGAAAAATATCAACACCACCACAACTATCGCCACCGACTCTATCAGATTAACCAAAAAGGTATAAAGAGAGTCGCCCACGCGCTCAGGCTGAAAAAAGACCTTGTGACACTCCACCCCAATGGGCAGCCGCGAAGACAATTCCTGAAGTTTTGCCTCGACTTTTTTGCCTACCTTTATTATATCATAGCTGTTGGAACATGCAACGCTTATGCCCAAGGCCCTTTCGCCGTCACGAAACAAGGCATTGCGCGTCACCTTTTCAAAGGCGCGCTCCACGTTGGCAATGTCGCCTATGCGCAAGCGGTCGTCGTCGTGGCCGGCAATGAGCATATCGGCAATATCGTCAACCGTCTTGAAGCGGTCGTCGACAACTACGCGCAACCGGCGCGAGCCATTGTCGAAATATCCGGCATAAGTGGTGGCATTCTGATTGTTGAGAGTCTGTATCACCTCTGTGGGCAACACTCCGAGGTTGGCCATTTTCTCTTCATCAAGGCTGATATTGATACACTCCGCCCGCTTGCCATAGATGTCAACACGGCTCACTCCCTCGACAGACAGCATCTCGCGCTTAACCATTTCGGCATAGTCGCTCAACCTGCGGTCGCCAAGCCCGTCACCCGTGAGGGCATAAAACATTCCAAACACATCGCCAAAATCATCAGACACCATAATAACCTGCGCCCCTGCGGGCAAAGACTGACGAGCATTGTTTATCTTGCGGCGCAAGAGATCCCACTGCTGCTCTATTTCAGAGTCTTTCACCGTGGGCAACAGTTCTACCGTGATAATGGCCATGTCGGCATACGACAACGATTCCACATGGTCGAGCCGGGGCATTTGGCGAATGGATTTCTCCAAAGGGTCGACCACCTCAAGTTCTACCCTGTGGGCCGACGCACCCGGATAGGTTGCCACCACCACTGCCTGCTTCACCCTGATTGCCGGGTCTTCAAACTTAGGCATCTCAAAAAACGCCCACAATCCTCCGACAATAAGAAACACCACAAAGGTATTCACAAGATTGCGTCGCGAAAGTGCCAAATTACTGATATTCATTGTTACCTCCGATAGTTTTTTCTATAACAAATCTCCCACATTACTCTCTGACGAGGGCTTGACCACATCGACCCGCTGACCATCGACAAGGTGGCGCACACCGGCACTCACCACCAATTCTCCTGCCGACAATCCCTCGACTGTGGCAGTTCCGTCACTATTCATTGTCTTGACACTTATCTCTCGCCTTGACACCGTTTTGCTCTCGGGAGAATAGAGAAACACGCCAATTTTCCCCTCCTTGTCCAACACGGCCGACGATGGCACACATACCTCCGGCGACCCCTTGTCCACAAGAGTGGCGTAGACAACAGCCGACATGCCCGGTGTCACCACACGACGGTCGTAACTACCCTTTATGGCAAAGCGCAGCGTGTATAATTGGGTGGCATTGGCCATGGCACTTGTGCGCACCAATTCGAGCGGCAGTTTCTTGTTGCCTAACACATCTATGCCACAACAGAAAGAGACAAACTGCGAAATGCGAGCATAGTCGCGCGCCGACACATTGATTTCGACCTCCACCCTATCGCCTGTCGACAGTGCCACCACAGGCATTCCTGCCCCAACGGTCTCACCGGCCTCATGAAACTTATCCTTCACATATCCTGCCACAGGGGCTGTGAGACGTGTGTCGGCGAGTTGGTTGCGATGATTATTAAGCTTTTGTGTGATTTGTTGCAAGCCATAGCGAGCGCGGTCGTAGTTTTGGGCAGTGGTTGTCCCTTCATTATACATGGCGGTCACTCGGTCGGCATCGGCCTTGATTTGGTCATATTCGGCTTGGGTGGCAGAGAGTTGTAATTGGTAGTCGCGACTGTCCATAACTGCAATCAACGCTCCTTTGGCGACATAGTCACCTTCTTTTACCATCATCTTCAGAATAGGGCCGCCTATGCGAAACGAGACATTGACCTCTTCGGCCGACTTCGTTGTGGCAACAAATGAAACCGTGTCGGCTTCGCCTGTCGAAACAGCCTTGGCAATATTCACTTTGCGTATTTCTCTGTTCTCAGACGGTTTGCCTACGCAGCCCGCAAGCAACAACATACAGAAGCCATAAATATATATTTCTTTTTTCATGATTTTGGAACTTTAAATTTCTATGCAAAAGTAAACAACAACGCGGCAATACAAGTGTTCAATTTTTCACATAAATTACTCGGTATCGCGCTATTCCGTTGAAATATATACCTTTTTGAACATAGAAAAAACTTACAAGATACTTCAAAAGACATACTAATCATGTTTTTTGTGTCCGTTAAAAATTTTTGAGTAAAAAAAATAGGACTGATTCCCTTTAGAGGATTCAGTCCTGATACTGTTTCTTTAAGTGTGTTTGAGGCAATAATATAACTCTAAAAATATCCCGGATTTTGCGTTAAATTAGGATCTACTTTTAACTCCGTTATCGGATAGGGCATAAGAAGTTCGTGGGGCAAACAATTGGTTTGACTCTGCGCTACTCCAAGACGCTTATACGCTGCCCAAAGACCATAGGGAGATGTAAGTTCATTATAAAGTGCAAGAGCATAACTCTGTTGTGCTTCTGCACGAAGACAACAGATATACGCTGCTGAATACAACGGCATGGGGACAGTGTAGTTTCCACTTTCCTTATCCAATCCATATATAATGAAAATATCCTTATCGGGCAATCCTTCTAAACACTTCAACGCATTTTCTCTCTCACCCTTGGTGAGCAAAACCTCAGCTTTCAAAACCTGCCACGACTGTCTGTTGAAACGATTGCTGCTTGGTTCGCTTTCCTCTCCTTCAAAATCAATCCAACTGCATTCTTTCAAACAATAATCATAAACCTCCTGGGCAGACATATAAACCATGTTGTTGTCAAAGACATCGGTCATTGCACCTTTCAACACAGGCACTCTTCCCCACAATGTTGCCAAATGATAGTATATGTAACTCTTGGCATGTAGCATCTCGTTGACGCGAAGTTTTGCCGTTGCGGTTAAATTTGAACTGCTCAAATCTATCTTGCTCAACAATAATTCGATCTTATTTAAAGTGCCATAAGCCAACTGCCAACTATTCGACACCTCGCTACAATAAGGGGTTATTGGATGATCTTCTTGTTTTTCGAGCCTTAGTTTTTCCAATGCTCTTCGAGCCTCTTCAAACTGACTTAAACAAGAATAAACACCTGCCACAGCTGCCTCCCAATAAAATGTTTCATCAACTACCACGTCGGAAGGACCTACCACAAGCGTGTCGCCACCGCCCGAAGTGCCACCATTGCTAATATAATTATACAACAAAACAACATCTGACGAGTTGACAGAGCCATCATCATTTAGGTCATAGTTCTGTGAATAAGTCACTGTTGAACAGACCAACAAGAGAAATAAGCAAAAAATATTTTTCATGAAGCAATAGAACTAAGCATCCAACAAACTATTTGCGCACCTTAGCAGATACATACATTCCGGGACGGAACTCCGAATTGGATTTTGTCACCTTGGCATAAACCTTTATGGAATAGTCCTCCTTATCGACCGACTGGTCGATGGATATAACCTTGGCGGAATAAACGTCTTTGCCCATGCCATTGACACGAAAATCTATCAAGTCACCAAGGTTAATGATGTTGATGTCTTTTTCATAAACCGTGAGTTCTATCAACGGATTGGCCTTGTTCACAACCTGACAAATGGCCTCTCCCTTGTCTACATACTTGCCAATGTTGACACTGATATCGGTAACAT
Organism: Prevotellaceae bacterium; assembly: GCA_029219385.1. GTDB lineage: Bacteria > Bacteroidota > Bacteroidia > Bacteroidales > Bacteroidaceae > UBA6382. The sequence continues at coordinate 36,243 of JAQXTH010000034.1, forward strand.
AACCCGAAATGGGTGACTTGACAGGGAGATAGGTCATGATTTGTCCGATTTTCACATTGTCGGGATTTATGCCCAATGCCTTGAGTTGGGCAGCAGCGGCCTCTGCCTTACTCTTTACAGACAGATATTCAGCCTTGCTTTGCTGTACGCGTTTTTGCGATGCTGCCTCTTGAGACCCCAACGATTTTTGACGCTGATATTCCTTTTCAAGATATTCGAGTTGAACAGTGGCATCAATATAAGATTGCTGCAAGTCTATGAACTCGGGATTGTCGAGAGTGGCAACAACACTGCCCGAAGACACCTTTGAACCTTGCATTACCTTGAGGCTATGCACCTTGCCGCCCATTGTGGTCGACACCGTGGCATTGCCGGTGCTCGGTGAAACAGTTAATACTCCATTAAACACAGGAGCATTGGCCTTATAGGTAGCACTTGTGGTTGCGTCGGCAATCAAAGAGTCGTTGGAAACGCTGTCGCCGGCCACTTGTAAAGAATCACTCTCTTCGGAAACTTCGGTCTCTGTGGTTTTTGTGCCACACGAAAGACACAACAATGTGGCAACAAAAAAGATTTTAGAATATATTTTCATCATAACAATGTTTAGATAGTGACAAAAAATGTCGGTGTGTTTTATTTAATTATTTAAAAAGCAAACGCTTGAAAATCTTGAATTTTCTCACCATAGCAGGGAATGAGTTGACCAGGCGATAGAACACAGGGATGATAATCAACGTGAGCACCGTAGACACAATCAGTCCGCCAATCACCACCGTTGCAAGCGGTCGCTGTACCTCGGCACCTGCCGACTTGGCAATGGCCATGGGCACAAAACCAAGCGAAGCCACCAAACCGGTGAGAAACACAGGGCGCAGCAAATGATGACAACCGGCAAAAATAATCCTATCGGTGCACATCTTGTGGGGATTGAGCCGCTGCAAATCATTGAAATGGTTAATCATGAGAATGCCGTTGAGAACCGCAACACCAAAGAGGGCAATAAACCCGACACCGGCCGATATGCTGAACGGCAGTCCACGCAACCACAATGCCGCTATGCCACCAATGAGCGACAAAGGCACGGTGGAAAACACCACCAACGAATAAGTGACACTCTTAAAGGCAAAGAACAGCAACAGCAAAATCAACATCAGGGCTATCGGAATGACCACCAAAAGTGTATTGATGGCATTTTGCAGGTTTTCAAACTGTCCGCCATATTCAAAATAATAACCGGGTTTCAACTTGACATTCTTTTCGAGCGAACGACTGATTTTTTCGACTACCTGCTGAATGTCGGCATTGCGCACATTGACACCAATCACTATGCGCCGCTTGGCCGCATCGCGATTGATTTGCAACGGACCATCGACAAGGTCAATCGTTGCAACCTCTGCCACGGGAATCTGCAATCCCTCACCGGTGCGCACAAACAATCTGTTGAGGTCGAGATCTTTCACCTTTTCATTGTCAAGCCTTAAGACAAGGTCAAACCGCCGCTCGTTTTCAAAGACCACTCCGGCAGCCTCGCCCGCGTATGCGGTGCGTATAATGGCATTGAGTTCGTTGATGTCGACGCCATAACGAGCGATCTTGGTGCGATTGTAGTGTACGACCAACTGTGGAAGTCCGACAGCCTGCTCTACTATCACATCAGAGGCTCCGGGGATTTTCTCCACATATTGGGCTGCCTCTTTTGCCTTGGCATAGAGTTCGTCCATATCCTCGCCATAAAGTTTTATGGCGATGTCGGCTTTAGCACCTGTCATCAATTCGTTGAAACGCAACTGAATGGGTTGACTGAAATTGAACTCTGCTCCCTTGATTTTTTCGAGAGCCTTTTTCATCTTCTCCACCATCTCTTCGCGACTGTCGGCAGAGGTCCATTCCTTGAACGGTTTCATCACAATCATCACATCGGCATCTTCAACCGACATGGGGTCGGTGGGCACCTCGGCTGTACCAATTTTTGCTACGACATGCTTCACCTCGGGAAATTGGGATTTCAACACCTTTTCGGCCTGAAGAGAAACGTCTATGCTTCGAGTGAGCGAACTGCCGGCCGGCAAGGTCATCTGCATGGCAAAGTCGCCCTCGTCGAGGGTCGGAATAAACTCTGCTCCCAAACGAGTGAAGAGCAGGAGCGAAGCCGCCAACATCGAAAAGGCAACGGCAATCGTGAGCCACAACCTGTGAATGCAAAATTTCAATGCCTTGTGATAATATTTGCCTATCCAACCAAAAAACTTATCGGCAAATGTTGGTTTGAGTTCTATCTTGCGCTTTAAGAAGATAGAAGCCATCATCGGAACGTATGTCAAAGAGAGCAACAAAGCACCGATAATGCAGAAGACCAGCGTCTGGGCCATTGGGGTGAAATATTTGCCCTCTATGCCGTTGAGCGTCAATATAGGGAAAAACACTATCAGAATTATCAACACAGCAAATGTGGAACTGCGCACTACCCTCGATGCTCCCTCAATCACTTCGTCGCCCATTTGGTCGGCATCGAGAGTGGTGCCACGCAACCGCTTGGTATAAATATAGGCCATTATGCCCTCAATAATCACTATCGACCCATCAACAACAATGCCAAAGTCTATTGCACCAAGACTCATAAGATTGGCCGAGACACCAAACAGTCGCATCATGATGAAACCAAACAACATGGCAAGCGGTATCACCGAAGCCACAATGACACTGGCTCTCAGATTGCCCAAAAACAACAGCAACACCACAAAGACAATCAACGCACCCTCAATAAGATTGTTTATGACGGTAGATATGTTGCGGTTTACCAATTCAGAGCGATTAAGATAGGGTTCTATCGTGACACCCTCGGGCAACATCTTCTGCACCTTCTCTATGCGCCGCTCCAACTCTTGGGTCACAACATTTGCGTTGGCTCCTTTGAGCATCATCGCGATGCCACCAACACACTCTCCCTCGCCATCCATAGTCATTGCACCAAAACGCTTGGGCCAACCAAAGCCTACCCTGCCGATATTTCCGATGTGAACCGGCATTCCATTGCGGTTGGCAACAACAATCTTTTCGATGTCGCTAATCTTGGAAATCATGCCCTCAGAACGAATATAATAGGCACGTCCTTTCTTTTCGATATAACTTGCGCCGGTGTTTTGATTGTTTTTGCCAAGGGCTTCAAAGACATCACCAATGGTGAGCCTCAACGCTGCCAAGACCTCGGGGTCAACAGCGATTTCATATTGCTTGAGATAACCGCCAAAACTGTTTATCTCGACAATGCCGGGTATGCCCGAGAGTTGACGACGAACAATCCAGTCTTGAATGGTGCGCAACTCCATCGCGTCGTAGTCCTTGAGATGTTTTTCGTCGACTTTCAAAACATACTGATATATCTCGCCAAGGCCGGTGGTTATGGGCATCATTTCGGGTGTTCCCAATTCCTGTGGGATTTCTCCTGCCACCGCCTGAATCTGTTCATTGATGAGTTGGCGAGCCTCGAGCGTGGGTACATTGTCTTTAAAAACTACCGTGACGAGCGACAAGCCGAAACGCGAAACCGAACGAATTTCCACCACATTCATAATGTTGCTCATCGAAGTTTCAACCGGAATGGTGATGAGTTGCTCAACCTCCTGAGGAGCCAGAGTGGGTGACACCGTAACTATCTGCACCTGATTGTTTGTGATGTCGGGCACAGCATCTATGGGCAAAGTCAACATCGCATATATTCCGCCTATCAACAGAAAGACCGACGTGAGCGCCACAAACAGTTTTTTCTTTACCGAAAAACGAACTATTGCATTAAACATAGAGCACGCAGTTTTTGTTATTATACAGCGTTGCAAATTTATATAAAATCATACATTCACTAATCATATATACGCACTTATATACCAATATGAAATAAAAAAACGCTTTTCAATAGAGATTATGCCTGTTCTCCATGAAAAACGCAACAAAAAAAGTGAGCCAACCTGCAACGACAACCAGCTCTAAAAAACTACCGCTGACCCGAAACCATTGGATTTTGGGGCAGACGACGCTTGTTTTTCTCCATAAATTCATTAAGATGTTTTTCAAGCCTGTCATTGCTCATGTTGTGGACTTCTTTGCCCAACAGATAAAGGGCATAAGTGAGTTTGCCAACCGACACTTCTTGTTGACCATCGGTCTGGGAGCCTAAAATGACTTTCATTTCAGTGGACAACTGATAGGGGCGACAGGCACTGATGGTAAGCCAACGCTCTTCAATCGGTTCTTCTTGGATAATGCCGGGTGTGCGAGGAATGTTAAACTTCACATCAACACCACGCACAAATTCATCGTCATCACCACGAGTGGCATCGCCACTGTGACAGGCATCGACCACCACAACCAATTCGCCCGTAGAACCAATTTTGTCGCGCACCATGCTGAGATAGCGAGCCACCTCGTCGTCAACAAAATGTTTGCTGCCCAAATCTTCTTCACACGGCACCATATAGGCATCATAGGGAACCCACGATTCATCCCATTTGCCATGAACCGAATGCCACCTGAGAGACTCATCGCCGTTGAGATCAGTGATGTACTGACCATGACCGGAATAGTGAACATAGACAATATCACCCTTATCACACCGAGCGACAAGCGACTTGAACGCAGCAACCATGTTGCGCTTTGTGGCTTTTTCGTTTTTAAGCGCGTGAATATCGGTATAACCCAAAGCAACAAGAGAGCGACATACGAAACGAACATCAACATCGCCATTTATCTTTGCCCAAGCAGGGTCTTTTTGCTTGCCCAAACCAAAGACCAAGGCACGACGGGTTGCACCACGCGACTCGACAACAAACAAAAATGTCATCATAACAACCGCTGCAAAAATTCCGAGAAACCTCCTTGTTGCCATGTTTATATACACATTATATATCAATGGCGAGAATGTGTCGATAAACTCACGACACACCCTCGCCATATCTTAACTCTGATTATTCTCCGCCTTGCTGGTCAAAGCCTTTCTTGACAAAATCGCTGATTTTGTCAGCCATTTTCTGCGCTGCCTCGCTCTCTCTCAAAGCATTGTTGTATGCACGAATGCGAGCATTTGTGGCAGCCTCTTCGTCAACGATATAGAAAACCTGCATAGTTTTTTCGCCATTGCCAAGGTCTTTATAAACGGCATAGGACTGACGCAACTCTCCCTTGATTTCCTTTTCCACCAAACTTTCGTAGGCTGCATAGAAATGGTCAAACTCAGAAGAAGTGTCTACACCATCGGCTGCAAGATCGCTCACAAGACGTCCTTTGAGAGTGCTACCTGCCGTGCGTGCATACATCGTGGCGGCATTGTTGGCTGCCACTTGATAACCTACGTTGTCTGATTTGTATTTTGCACAAATGCCAACAAGTTCATATCCCTTTTCGCCCAACTTGTTGAGTTTGTCATAGTGGGTGAGCAGAGAAACATCTATGCTGCGAGAAGAACCGAAGATTTTCCAACCCTCTTTTTTATACTCTTTCATTTTAGTCTTATACTCCTTTGCACGAGCCTTTTCGAGAGCCTTGTTGTTTTGAGCATAAACCACCGGTGCTGCAAGCAGCATTGCCATCATAAATACAAAAATCTTTTTCATAGTCTTAAATGTTTTTTATTGTTGTGAATAATTTTAATGTGTCTCTTTTGCTTATTAAGGCAGAAATTTTGGAAAAGTAACCCTTGAAAACAAACTTTTTTTCATCTTTTTTCGATCGAGGCTGTCTTTCACGGGAAAACTAAAAATCACCTGCACTATATAGGCCGAAATTGGGGTCTTTTTCGGGTTGCCAAGTGCGCACCTTGATAATAGGCTGCTCGGGGTTGTTGATGTCGACCATCAAGAAGAGGTAGCCTTTGTCACCATAGTTGGTGGAATAATAATCCTGGCCAATCTGTATGGAATAGACCTCACCCTCTGCGCCACACTTTATCACATCATTGTCAGAAAAGCGAATGTTCACAAACTCATTGTTGTTAAAACAACGCGCAAGGTTGCGAAGGTACTCATCTTTGGTCTGACGGTTATATCTGATAGTCTTTTGGCCTTTCACACTCATAGACTTATTGCCGTCTTTAAGTGTCATCGGTGCCTTGTTGCTCACCACAGCAGTAATGATTACAGCATTATCATCAAAAAGCCCCCTGATATATTCCAATCGCTTGAGAGCGTATGCCGTTTTGTAGTTTTCAAGAAAATTCATAATGGCCATGCGAGTGTTTTCTTTCCACGGTCCTTTAAACAATATGTCGCTCTCAGCAGTATCGCCAAGCCCAAACGTCACGTTACATATTTTGCCATCGGTATCGAAAAGAAACACAAGGTCTTCAACAAACGACTTCTTCACTCCACGAGCAAACGAGAAAGCCATTTTCAAACCACGCGCCATTACATATTGTTCGTATTTATAAAACTTTATCTCAGGCGAATCAAGCACCTTGACCTTGCCATATTTCAACAAACCAGAAAAAGCCTCCCAACCGATTTCGGTGAAATATTTTCTCACCTCAACAATTTTTGAAGTCCTGACGGACTGACTGATGTTTTCGAAAATGGTGATATATTTGTCGCTCGGCTCTGAGATGAGTGTCGGCTCCTTTATGATTTCTGTATCGTTTGAGGTGAATGTTGACCCAACATTGCGTGTGGTGACACTGTTGACAATTTTAGGATCATTGGAAGAAGTTGCAGGCAAGGCATCGATGCTGACGTATGCGCTCTTCATGCTCGTGCCTTTCACAGCCTTCAAGACAGAAGCCAATTCGGGATCGCAGACTGCCTCGCCACGATATTCGTATTCAAATTTTATCTGATATTGCTTGCTGCTGTTGCCGGGCGAAAGTTCGAGCATTCCACGACCATCTTTCGCACTATAAAGATTGCTCCATTGACGGCCGTCAAAAAAGGTATAGTCTACATTGCCCACCGGCTTGCCTTTATAAGTGATAGACAATTCCACATCGTCTTCGCTGCGCTTCACTGTGTTTACTTTCAACTCAGCAAACACTCCCTCCATTTGCTCTTTCACCCAATTGGTGAGCACATGGCTGTTGCCCTCGCCATCGGTATATGTGACATCATTGGGGTATTGCAATGACTTGAGCAGTGCCAACGCCCAAGAATAATTGCGCAAAGCATTGCCGGCCTCTCCCTTTTGCTCAGCTCTCAAAGCTGTCTCTACCATATCCAAGATGCGACGTTGACGAGCCTCAAAAATCTTTGCAATCTCATTTCTCTTTATATAGAGACCCACATGAGCATTGGGTTCGTTTTCTATAATAATCAACTCGGTGTTGTTGAGCGTGGCCTGAGAATATGTGTTTACCGACTGCGTGAACTGAGAAGTCTCGTCGAGTGCACCATTTGAAATGCGATGACTGTTTTGTGTGTTGTTTTCACTTGTGACATAAAGTGAGATTTTGCCTATAAGGTCGGCAACAGCCTGTTGCTTGGCCTCCTCTATCGAAGAACCGCGCCCCTCACCCCAAAGATATTGTTTGTCTGACTTGACGGTCTCCCATGTTTGTCCACATAATTGGACACTACATAGCAAGCAGAATAGAATTATCAGTGTATTACGTATCATTTTTATTATATAATATGTATTAGTTTTCAAGCATTATCACCTTGGCGGTGGAATTATCCATCTTCGGCATAGTTGCACCGACCGGGGCATTGACGTATGTCGCATCGGCTATCACAAAACGTTTGCCTCCCAACTCAATATAGTCGCCTGCGACATGTTGGTTGAAGCATACCGCCGAAGCAAGATGACCGGGATAATAAACCAAAATACACTTTAGGCCCAAAAGGTCGCGCACCAAACGAGTAAATAAAATGCTGCGGTCTTCGCAATCACAATATGGATAAAACAGCGACTCTTCGGCAAAAAAAGCACGATCGTCGCCCCACACTTCATCGTCGTAGCCATATTCCAAACCGGTTTGAACCAAATTTAGCAAACGGCCAACTGCCTCGGGCTCACTCAACCCTTGCAACTGAGCACGCAAAACAGGATAAATCTGTTTGCTCAGACGAGCGTCTAAAGGGGTGTTGGCGTAAAAAGCCCAACGGGTCATGATGTTATCGTTTATAAAGGAAGTGGGATATGTAGTATAAAAATCCATAAGGTTTTTGTTGATAGCAAAACTAATATGAATATCATTGTATGCTTCAGATTTCACCGTGCGCTGCACAGAAGCAACGTATGAGAGTTTTTGATTTTGATCGATAATGAGCGACAACTCTTTTTCTTTTGGAAACGCAGCATCGCAGATATAAAGATTTAAAGGCAACTCCTCTATGCCGTAGTATCTGACACCATCGATTTCAAAAAAGGTTTGATCATATATGTGGTGGCGCGTGGCATAGAGCAAATAAATTCTGTCGTCCTTTAGAGCCAAGCGCATTTTATAGCCCGACATCATATAGAGATAGGCCATCGTAAGCACGGCATTGTTGTTTTTTCCACCACAAATTGTTTCAGACAATCGGTTGAGCATTATGAGATATGCCCAGTCAGACAATTGTAATTCGCTGCGCAAAGCCAAACAGTCAAACAACAGATTGTCGTAGGCTTTAGTGTCTATTTTCTCAAAAGCCACCGCCACTTGTTCACCACTGACTCCACTCAACTTGATTGACTTAGAGACATCAAACCTCACTCGCGCCTCTGTGCCGAAAAAACTGAACGACACATATTTGGGAGTAACAACCGGCACCTCCTTCACCGGTTCTACCGGCTCAGGCCGCGGTTCTGTCTCAATGACAGGAGTCACAACTTCCTCAATCTCTATTTTCTTATCGTCGAGTGGTTTGTCGATTTCCTCAATAGGCATAACAACCGGTGGCACCGTTTGTTCTTGTGGCACACGCTCGGGCACTTCGCCCTTGACATCTGCCCACGCATTGCGGAGAAAAGCGATGTAGTCTTTCATACACTTGCTGCGAAAATCATTGTAATTTTGGTGAATGCCACGCCTGAACTCTTCAAATGACTTCATAAAATCCTTTGAATCCTGCGCCTCTACTGTAGCAACGCTCACAAGCAACACTGCTAAAAAGAAAAATATTTTTTTCATATCTGTATCAATCATTTAGTTTTTCCAACAAGGCTTTTGCCTCTGTTTCGTGTTCACAATAGACCTTGTTCTTCAAATAACGCTTCAATTCTTTGCGCGCCTGTTTAAATTCGTCGACTTTCACCAACAAACATATATAAGTCCAACGCAATTCGCTATTGTAGACCCGTTCTGCCTCTTCCTCATATTCGGCATCGACACTGCCATGAATGGTAGACTGGTAATGAAGATCTTCTATCTCTGTTTCGGAATATGCTATCTCGTCTTTTATCATGATTATTGCCTCGTCATAGAGACCTTTATCAATAAGGCGGTCTATGTCGCCCATAGACGGTGACGCACTTCTAAACGTGCTTACCGAAGGCACTATACCTAACTCGTTGAGCATTTTGTCTCCGCTCATGCCAAAAGGCACAAATACTATCAATATAGCCACACAAGCAGCAGCCATCAATGATAGTCCGCCATACAACGCCACACGTTTCTGACGGCGACGCTCAAAGAAATTTATCAACTCTACCTTGCGATTGCGCTCACCCAAACGCTCTGTGATGAGTTGCATTGTTTTGTTTTCGTTAATTTGGATAGTGTTTTCCATAGTCTCTTGCTTTAATTTAAATCAGGTTAAAACGGCGAAACTGCTCCTCGACACGATTTTTGAGTGTTTCCAGACACTTGGTCTTTGCACTCTTGAGACCATTCTTGCTCGAATTTTTGTCTTTTCGCAGTTCCATAATTTCATCCAAGCTCTTACCTTTATAATAAAACAAGATCAATATCTCTCTGCAACCCGAAGGCAAAGCCTCTATTGCCTCATCAACCACTCTGGCTCTGCTCTCTGCCACTTCGTCGGGCGAGTCATACACAGCATACGTCGGTTGGCAATCGTCGGTCATATTGTCGTAGACATCGGCTTCGTATTCCTCTTTTATATTACGCACAATCTCGCGATAAACATTGCGGGCAATCGAAAAAAGAAATGTCATGAGATTGCACGACATCGGTTTATATTTTCCGTTTGCCTGCTGTCTCACCACTGTGTCATGGTCGAGAGTGATTTTTCTATTCTCTATCTCGGTCCACAGACACACGACAGCCTCTTGAAACACTTCCTGTTTGCGGTCTTTGTCGAAAAACACTTCGTTGTAGTGTTTATTGAAATATCTTCTCGATGTTTCATAAAACCACTCCTCAATGTTTCGGTTGCGCGCCTGCAACCCCGCCACCACCTCAGCATCACAATATGTTTTGCTCTTAAAGTTGAGAAAGCCTGTTCCTTGTAAAATCATAAGGTTTCGCGCTCTATTTATTAAAGTAGATTTATAGAAAAAGTAACCCTCAAAAAGAAAGTTTTTTTATTCTCTATTGAAAAATGAGTTGTTTGTAAATGCAAAAATAAGAAAATTTGTTAAAATAGTCGACACTTAAAACCTAAAAACTCCCTATAGACAAACATCAAATCTGTTTCTACACACTTTCAACCGGTTCAACCTATCACCGTGTAACTAACATAAGCAACGTAGATGGCAAGCAACAATGCACCCTCCCATCTTTCAAGCAATCGCTTTGTATGCATAAAAAACCACAATAAAATCGCGAGCAATGTCATCAAAAGATAATCAACAAAAAAACCCTTGTCGCTGCCCACAATAGGACAAATCACAGATGTTAATCCTATGCCACACAATATATTAAAAGTGACCGAGCCAATCACATTGCCAACGGCCATATCTGCCCTGCCCTTGCGCGCTGCAATGACCGAAGCAAACAGTTCAGGAAGACTTGTGCCGACTGCCACAATGGTGAGACCGATGATACGCTCAAGTTCGCGCGGATCTATCCCTATTTGACTTCCTATTTCACGCGCAACATCACACGCTCCTTTTATCAACACATTTGCACCCACAACCAACAATCCAAACGAAAACACAACAAGCAGCAAAGACTTCCAAAGAGCCATGATATGCTTTTCTTCACCACCAACCGCAATTTCAACAGATACAAATCTGCGCGAATGTCTTATTTCCAAAAAAGTAAACACCAATAACGACAACAAAGCAACTATTCCGGCTAAACGGCTCACAACGCCCGACATGCCCACCATAGTCAACGCCACGCAAGAACATATCATAAACGGCAAGTCGACACGCAAAGTGCGTCGTTTGCTCGTGCAAGGTATTATAATCGCTGTCGCACCCAATATCAAAGCAATATTGGCAATATTCGAACCTACCACATTGCCTATGCTCAAACCCGGACTTTGGGCCAGAGCCGCCTTGAGACTCACAAACAACTCGGGAGCCGAAGTGCCAAATCCTATCACTGTAATTCCTATAACCATGGGACTCAACTTGGCTCGACGCGCAATACAAACCGAACCATCCACCAACCAATCGCCCCCCTTGATAAGCAACACAAATCCCAAAACAATAAACAAAACATCAAGTATCATTTTTCCTTATATTTTTTATAAACATAACTCTGCTCAATCGGCAAAAAACAAATAACATATAAATATTGCAGCCACAATGCCCACAAGGTCGGCCAACAAACCACAAACTACGGCATGACGGGTCTTTGTAACACCCACCGCTCCAAAATAGACAGCCAAGATATAGAATGTAGTGTCGGTGCTGCCCTGGAATATGCAACTCAAACGTCCCACAAAAGAATCGGCACCATAGTTAGTCATTGTGTCAACCATCATGCCACGCGCACCACTGCCGGATAGAGGCTTCATCAAAGCCGTGGGCAACGCACCCACCCATTCGGCAGCCACACCAAAACTCTCAAACATACTGCGCAGACCTTCAACCAACCAATCCAATGCTCCCGAAGCCCTGAAAACACCAATGGCAACAAGCATGGCAACAAGATAGGGAATAATTCTCACTGCCGTCTGGAAACCTTCTTTTGCTCCTTCCACAAAGGCATCATAGGCATTTATGCGCTTCCTCAAACCTGAAATGATAAACAACATTACTATCAGCAACAACAACACATTGGCGAAATTGGCAGCCACCGTGTCCATTGTCTCTCGATCAAGTCGCGAAAATCCCCACACCAATGCCGCCACAGCCAAACATGCACCACCAAGCGTCAATATTAGTGTGCGATTAAACAAATTGATTTTCTGATAAACAGAGGTTATCACAATGCCACCAAGCGTGGCTGCAAAAGTTGCCAACAAAATAGGTAAAAAGACATCGGTTGGTTGAGCCGCACCCATTTGGGCACGATAAACCAAAATAGAAACCGGCACGATGGTTAATCCACTCGTGTTGAGCACAAGAAACATTATCATCGGATTTGTGGCCGTGTCTTTTTGACTATTGAGTTGTTGCAGCCCTTCCATTGTTTTCAACCCCAACGGAGTGGCAGCATTGTCAAGACCAAGCATATTTGCCGAGATATTCATAAACATATTGCCAAATACAGGATGATTTTTCGGAATGTCGGGAAACAATTTGGTCATCACGGGACTCAACACCCGGGCAAGAGCATTTATCAGCCCCCCACGCTCGCCTATCTTCATAATTCCCAGCCATAGAGACAATACGCCGGTTAATCCCAAACTTATCTCAAAAGCTGTCTTGGCCGTGTCGAACGTTGAGTCCATGATGGCAGGAAAAACCTCTGTGTCACCAAAAAAACACAATTTTATCGTGGCAATCACAAACGCAATACAGAAAAATGAAATCCAAATATAATTCAATACCATAGCACTATTTTTTTTTAAAGCGATTTACAATCAAGTTTCTCAAGTAAAGCGGCTATCTTTTTCTTCAACAAAGGATGAACGAAATCGGGCGCAATCTCTGCCAAGGGAGCCAACACAAATCGACGTTGCTCCATAAGCGGATGAGGAATAATGAGCGAAGGAAGCGACATCACCACATTATCGTAAAACAAAATATCTATATCTATAATACGGTCGGAATACTGCCTACTATTACTTTTTTCTGTGCGTCCCATTTGTCGCTCCACTTCACAAAGAGTCTGCAACAAATCTAAAGGCGACAACTCTGTCTCAACCTTTGCCGCTGCATTGATAAATCCATTAGGGGAATCAAATCCCCACGGTTCTGTCTCAAAAAAAGAAGAGCACTTGAGAAGCGTGACACCACGCTCCCCAAGTGCTCTTAAAGCATTGTCTATATTGCATGAAAGTCTATCATGGCGCGAAACCGCAACAACATCGGGATTACACAAATTAGATCCCAACGACAAATAAGCGATATGACGCGACATCAGAACAAATCTTTATCAGTCTACAATAAGCATTACATCACCATATATGCCAAATTTATAACCCTCTTTCACTGCGGCCTTATAAGCTGCCATTGTTTCGTTATAACCGCCAAAAGCAGCGGTAAGCATCAACAAAGTGCTCTCGGGCATATAAAGGTTGGCAAGCATAGATGTGGCTACCGAAAAATTATATTGAGGGAAAATAAACTTATTGGTCCAACCCTCAAAAGGCTTGATGTGATGAAGTGTGTCACACGCGCTCTCAACGGCACGCTGCACAGTAGTGCCTACGGCCAAGACCTGTTTGTTGTCGTCTTTGGCCTTGTTGACAATCTTGCAACACTCCTCATCAATAATCATCTCCTCAGAATCCATTTTGTGCTTAGTTAGATCTTCTACATCGGTCTTGTTGAAATTGCTCTGACCGCAATGAAGAGTGAGATAAGCCGCATTTATGCCAAGAATCTCCATCTTCTTGAGCGTAATACGCGAGAAATGAAGACCCGTGGCGGGCGCGGTGGTAGCCCCTTCGTTTTTGGCAAACACACACTGAAAATCTTCAAGGTCTTGCTCGGTGGCTGCACGCTTTATATAGGGAGGCAACGGAGCTGCACCCAGCGCATAAAGATCGTGTTTGAACTCTTCATGAGACCCATCATACAGAAAACGCAAGGTTCGACCGCGACTGGTGGTGTTGTCAATCACCTCTGCAACCAACGAGTCGTCTTCTCCAAAATATAGTTTATTGCCAATACGTATTTTGCGAGCCGGGTCGACCGTCACATCCCATAGGCGGTCATCCTTGTTCAACTCTCTGCGCAAAAAAACCTCAATGCGCGCACCTGTGCGCTCTTTGTTTCCATAAAGCAGGGCGGGAATAACTTTACTGTCGTTGAACAAAAAGACATCACCTTCACCAAAATATGTGAGAATATCGTTAAACATCTTGTGTTCAATCTTGCCACTCTTGCGGTGTAACACAATCATGCGACACCCGTCGCGAAAAGGATCGGGCTCTTGCGAGATGAGTTCTTCGGGCAGTTTAAACTTGAATTGTGATAATTTCATATCTTAATTGTTATTTGTTTTAAAAAGTGAATGGCACAAGTGCTGCCATAAAATACATTGTTCTCTATGTCTCTGTCTCAATATCTATATTGTCAAGCCACAATGCAAAATCATCAAGAGCAATGCTGTCTTCTACTCGATAATCACCTATGCGAGTGCGCCTCAACGAAGTGAGATATGCACCGCTACCAAGAGCCTTGCCTATATCGCGAGCCAAGGCCCTGATATATGTACCTTTACTGCAAACCACTCTTATCGTGAGCATGGGATTGTCGAAAGACAACACCTCTATCTCGTCTATCACAAGTGTTTTGGGCTTTAACTTCACGTCCTCTCCTCTTCGCGCAAGGTCAAAAGCACGCGTACCTTTTATCTTACAAGCCGAATAAGCCGGGGGAATTTGCTCTATTCTGCCAACAAAGCGACCCATAACCTCGTCAACCAATTCGGGTGTAATGTGATCTGTGGGATAAGTAGCATCTTCCGGATGCTCCATATCAAAACTTGCTGTTGTGGCTCCAAGTTTAAGCGTAGCAATGTATTCCTTTGTGTGATTTTGAAGTTCTTCAATACGCTTGGTGGCTTTACCCGTGCACAAGAGCAGAACACCGGTGGCCAAAGGGTCGAGAGTGCCGGCATGACCTATTTTGATTTTTGTACCAAGTTTCTCAGAAATCAATCGACGCACACGCGCTACCAACCCAAAAGAGGTCCATTCGATGGGCTTGTCAAAAGATATTATTTCACCGGTGTAGAAATTCATCTGGCGTTATTATAAAAAATTAAAAGCCAATACTGCAACTCCCACAACGGCACAATATAACGCAAAATATATCAATTTGCACCTCTTAACCAATGCTATCATACACTTGCAGGCAAAACAACCCGACACAAATGCAGCCAAAAATCCCACAATAAGCGACATCATAGGAATGTCTGCCGAAGAACCGGCAGCTGAACCCACAATATCCTTAAAATCAATCAACGCCTCGCCCAAAATGGGTGGTATCACCATAAGAAACGAAAACTGGGCCATATTTCTACGACTGTTGCCCAACAACAGACCGGTGGCAATGGTCGAACCACTGCGCGACAAACCGGGCAACACCGCAGCAGCCTGAGCCAAGCCGATGACAAACGCGTTTGACGATGAAATGGTCTCTTTTTCCTTGGGACGATAATAATGGGTAAAAGCAAGCAACACTGCTGTAACCAACAAGCAAAAACCAGTCACCAACAACCCGTGACCCTCATATAGAGCCTCAATGTGTTCTTTGAAAAACAATCCTACAATTCCAACCGGTATCATGGAGATTATGATATTGATTACATATCGCGTCTCACTGTTTAGCTTAAACTTAAACAAACCTTCAAAAATCCAAACAATCTCACGCCAGAGTATAACAACTGTCGATAAAACGGTGGCCACATGAACCACGATATCAAACGTCAGCCCCCCGTCGTCGGCAGATCCACCAAGAATAGCCTTGCCTATTTCAAGATGTCCGCTACTGCTCACCGGCAGATATTCCGTGAGCCCCTGCACCAATCCAAGTATCAAGGCATGAATAGTATCCATAGAAAGAAATGTTTTATGTGAAACACATTATTAACAACCATCATTTGTCTTGCGAGGCTGTCTATGAAAAATAATCGCCACCACAATAAACAAAAAACCAAACAAACATACCAATGGTGCCACCTTGATACGCAACGGGCTGAAAATCTCCGGATTGTAAGCCTCTGTAGTTGTCGAGCCACCCGACATAAGCAAAAATCCCAAAATTACAACAGCCATGCCGATAGCCAGAAGAATATAGTTTGTCTTGGAGAATGCCAAAGAGTTGTCACCCCCAGATGTGACAACAGGTTTTTGAACCGTGATATTGTCTGTTTTTTTAATAATAGTATTGTCTGCCATAACTATATATGAATTAAGGTATAATAATTTATTAGGAACGGAAAATGCGATTGCGTGTCATCTTTAGATAGCGCGTCACAGAAATATAAGCGGCAATCCAAGTGAGACTCAATCCACACACAACAATCGCACCGGCAGTATATGCAATCACCTCAGTAGTGACAAGCGCAATGAGTTGTGGCTCATATTTCACCATATAATACACACCACCAAACACCACACACATCGCACACACCGCCGATATAACACCTATCAGCAAAGCCTTGCCAACAAACGGACGACGTATGAACGAATAACTTGCACCGACAAGTCTCATAGTTCGTATGGTAAGCCGACGAGCATAGACACTAAGTCGGATTGTATTGGTGATAAGCACAAACGACACTATGGTAAGCAACAATGCCACGATAAGCATCACAGTACTGATATGGCGTATATTTTTGTTGAGACTATCCATAAGATTTTGGGGCGCAGTGACATCAACAATCAATGAGTCGGCACGCAGAGGCGGCAAAATCTTGTCGAGCGAGTCGCTGATGGCATAGTCGGCCTTAAGCCTCATCTCAAAAGAAGCCGGCATAGGATTGTAACCCAAAAATTCAGTGGGATCCGTACCAAGAGCCTCAGATTGCTCCTTAAGTGCTTTTTCCTTTGAAATATAGTTAAGCGAGCGAGTGCAGGGCAAGGCCCTTAAGCGCGTTTGTATATCATAGGCCTGTCGTTGAGTAATATCCTCATCAAGCATAAGAGTTACAATAAAATTTTCTTTGAGACTGTTTGAGAACTCACGTGCGAATGTAACGAAAAAAACCACCATGCCAAGCAATATCAACATCAAGGATGTGCTGATACAGGCGGTAATCATATTCATGCTTGTTCCTTCGGATTTCTTTTGTTTTGACATAACGTTTAGAATGTGTTTTACGACTCATCTCCGAGATTATCAGACCATATATCCCGACAATAAGCCTAATGTTTTGCAAAATTACGGTTTATTATGCAATAGAACGAAAAAATACAAACTTTTTTCATTCTATTATGCCATTTCAAAAAAAACGGAGCTAAATCACGACAAAAGAGATCGCAACAGCCACAACTTTATCTGCCAACAATTTCTTCGCCAAACAATGTGGCACTCGTGGCATCGGTCACAACAATATCGACAAGTTCACCCGGGCGATGATTGTTGCGGTCAAACACAACCACTTTGTTTTGGGAAGTGCGCCCATAAAGTCGGTCGGCCGAACGCTTGCTACGACCCTCGACAAGTATTTGAAACGTCTTTCCTATGTCTGCCATATTTTGCGATCGGCTCAACTCATTTTGCAAAGCAATCATCTCATTAAGGCGACGTATCTTAGTCTCCTCCGAAACATCATCTTTGAAATGGCGTGCTGCAAAAGTGCCGGGACGCTGACTGTATTTGAAGAGGAACGAGGAATCAAAACGACACTCCTTCATAAGTTCAAGCGAAAGTTGATGATCTTCTTCCGTCTCTGAGCAATAACCACAAAACATATCGGTGGTCAGAGCACAGTCAGGTACAATCTCCCTAATGGCAGCCACACGCTCCAAATACCACTCACGTGTATATTTTCTGTTCATGAGACTCAAAATGCGATTACTGCCACTCTGCACCGGCAAATGTATGTGATGGCAAACATTGGGCATTCGAGCAATAACCCTCAGAGTTTCATCACTCATGTCCTTTGGGTGAGATGTGGTAAAACGTATCCTCATGTCGGGCACAGTTTCCGCCACTGTGGCCAACAAGGTCGGAAAATCAACAGTCTCTCCATCTTTGTGCCACATATACGAGTTGACATTCTGACCAAGTAAAGTCACCTCGCGATATTGCTTTTGTTGCAAATCTTTCACCTCATTGACAATGCTCTCGACATCACGGCTACGCTCCCTGCCACGAGTATACGGCACAATACAATAATGGCAGAAATTATTACACCCACGTGTGATGCTCACAAAGCCTGAAATTCTGTTGCCTCCCAGACGATGTGGCATTACCTGAGCATAGGTCTCTGTAAGCGAAAGTTGTGTATCGCTCGATTTTTCACCCATTTCGGCCGCAGCCACAAGATGAGGCAACTTCATATACGAATCCGGGCCTGCCGTAAGGTCAACATGATGATGTTTTATAAGTTCATCCTTAGTACGCTCGGCCATACAGCCCAACACACCGATAATGAATTTACGCCCACCCCTACGCCGGGCATTGAGAGCCTCAAGTCGGTGAATGATTTTCTGCTCGGCATTGTCACGCACCGAGCAAGTGTTGAGAAACACAGCATCGGCTTCTTCCTCGCGTTCACATACCTCATAGCCTGCCATCTGCATTATGGCAGCCACAGTCTCACTATCGGCCACATTCATCTGGCAGCCATAGGTTTCGATATATAATTTTTTCATTATGACTTACGAAACAGACAATTACACATAAATTTCGCGCAAAATTACACAAAAAGTCGTAACTTGCGCCCCGTTTTTTTATTAAACATCAGAAAAAATCATGAAAAAACAGAATCACGACAATCTACCCTCGCCAAATATTGACGAAATCAACGCCACGAGCCACGACACAATGGTAGAACAACTTGGAATAAGATATACCCTTGTGAGCAAAACACGGGTAGAGGCAACCATGCCGGTAGACAACCATACCTGCCAACCTTTCGGGCTTCTCCACGGTGGTGCCTCGCTCGCACTCGCTGAGACATTGGCCGGAGTAGGCACTATAATCGACATAAATGAAGACGAACGTGCAGTAGGCCAACAAGTCTGCGGAAACCACATTGCGGCAGCACAAAAAGGTGACCTTATGAGAGCCGAAGCCATCTTAATACACCGGGGACGCACTAGTCGACTGTGGAATGTTGACATCTATTCAACCAACGAAAACAAACTTGTGTCGACAGCAAGAGTGCTTTATTGCATAATCAAGAAAAAATAATTCTACTCCTACCTCATAGCGATTATTTATTATAATGACCTGTTTGTGCAAAAATTAAACTTACAGACCTTTCTATCTTGGGAATATAAATAGATTTCTGTAATTTTGCGCAAAATTAAAAAACAACATCTTACTATGAGTTTACAATGCGGTATCGTAGGATTGCCCAATGTTGGCAAATCCACTCTTTTCAACTGTCTCAGCAATGCCAAAGCACAAGCTGCCAACTTTCCCTTTTGCACAATAGAACCCAATGTGGGCGTTATCACTGTGCCTGACGAAAGGCTCACAAAACTTGCCGAACTCGTACACCCCGGACGCATTGTACCAACCACTGTTGAAATCGTTGACATAGCCGGACTTGTGAAAGGAGCAAGCAAGGGTGAAGGACTTGGCAACCAGTTTCTGGCCAACATTCGCGAAACTGATGCAATACTGCATGTATTAAGATGTTTCGACAATGACAACGTTGTTCATGTTGACGGCAGCGTTGACCCTGTAAGAGACAAAGAAATCATTGACACCGAATTGCAGATAAAAGACCTTGAAACAATCGAAAACCGCATTAAGCGTGTAGAGAAAATTGCACAAGTCGGTGGCGACAAAAATGCAAAAATTGAATATGAGGTACTGTTGGCTTATAAAGACGCACTTAGTCGTGGCAAATCTGCACGCAGCGTTACTTTTGAAACAAAAGAACAACAGCAAGCAGCCAAAAACCTTTTCTTGCTTACAGCAAAGCCGGTGCTTTATGTATGCAACGTTGACGAAGCCGGTGCTGCCACCGGCAACCATTATGTAGAAAAAGTAAAAGAAGCTGTTGCCGATGAACACGCTGATGTGATTATACTGGCAGCCAAAACCGAAGCAGACATCGCAGAACTTGAGACATACGAAGAAAGACAAATGTTTCTCGAAGATGCCGGACTTACGGAGTCGGGTTGCAACCGCCTTGTCAAGGCTGCCTATGCTCTGCTCAACCTTGAAACTTTTATCACAGCCGGTGAGATGGAAGTAAAAGCATGGACCTATCGCAAAGGTTGGAAAGCACCTCAATGTGCCGGAGTGATACACACTGACTTTGAAAAAGGTTTTATACGCGCAGAAGTGATAAAATACGAAGACTACATTAAATATGGTAGCGAAGCTGCAGTGCGCGAAGCCGGAAAACTCGGCATCGAAGGAAAAGAATATGTCGTTCAAGATGGCGATATAATGCACTTCCGCTTTAATGTCTGAGAAACGAAAAACACACATTTCAACACATAATACCCAACTCCCATGACGCTCACAATTTTTTGGCAACCCGACCCTTTGGCTTTTTCACTGTTTGGATTAGACATAAGATGGTACTCCTTGTTTTGGTGTTTAGCCTTAGTGTCCGGTTATCTCATCATGGCACGCCTATATCGGCAGCAAGGCCTTGAAAAAGAAAAGTTTGAACCGCTGTTCATCTATATCTTT
Source organism: Prevotellaceae bacterium (assembly GCA_029219385.1). Taxonomy (GTDB): domain Bacteria; phylum Bacteroidota; class Bacteroidia; order Bacteroidales; family Bacteroidaceae; genus UBA6382. The sequence goes on from JAQXTH010000034.1 coordinate 56,997, forward strand.
GTGGGCGTATTGGCCGGTGCACGTTTAGGGCACTGCTTGTTTTATGAGCCGACATATTATCTTAGCCATTTCATCGAAATGTTTCTGCCAATCAAGCAAGACCTTCTCGGCCAATGGCATTTGGTAGGTTACGAGGGGTTGGCAAGCCACGGAGGAGTGATTGGTATGATTGTGGCCATAATCCTTTATTCGCGCAAATATAAGATAAACATCATAAGAGTGTTAGACAACATGGGCATCGTGGCTGCACTCCCCGCAGCTTTCATTCGCCTTGGAAATCTCTTCAACTCTGAGATCGTAGGCAATCCTACAGATTTACCTTGGGGTTTTATTTTTGCCCATAATGGAGAGGATTTCCCACGCCACCCTTCCCAACTTTATGAAGCTCTTTGCTATTTAGCCATTTTCGCTATTATTTTCACAATCCACCGCAAAAAATCCGAAAAAATCGGCAGTGGTTTCTACTTTGGCCTCTGCCTCACCCTCATCTTCACCACCCGCATAATGATAGAGTTTTTAAAAGAAAGCCAGGTTGCCTTTGAAAACTCTATGCTACTCAACATGGGCCAATTGCTCAGCCTTCCTCTTGTTGCAATAGGCATCTACTGCATGGCTGGAGGGAAATATTGCAAGAAACTAAGCGAAAAACAAAACTAAAATATGCGTTTTAATTTTGATATTATAGTAGTCGGAGCCGGTCATGCAGGCTGCGAGGCATCACGCATAGCCGCCATCAAAGGCCACAACGTATGCCTTATCACAATGGACCTCGAGAAAATAGCACAAATGAGTTGTAACCCCGCCATTGGCGGAATAGCAAAAGGACAAATAGTGCGCGAAATAGATGCCCTGGGAGGAATGACAGGACAAATCACCGATGCCACAGCTATACAATTTAGAATGTTAAATATGTCTAAGGGACCGGCCATGTGGAGTCCAAGAGCGCAATGCGACCGGTTTAAATTCAGCACCCTGTGGCGCAAAACACTTGAACAAACACCCAATCTCACCCTGTGGCAAGACCAAGTAGAAGAACTTGTTGTCGAAAACCAAACTGCTGTCGGCGTCAACACGATATGGGGGCACCAATTCAGGGCAAAATATGTGATAATAACGGCAGGAACTTTCCTCAATGGCCTCATGCACATAGGCCACAACAAACTAAGCGGAGGAAGGATATCCGAACCTGCCAGTCTGAAACTATCCGAATCCATCGCAAAACATGGCGTTAGTGTTGGACGTATGAAGACCGGCACTCCTTTGCGCATCAACTCTGCCAGCGTAGATTTCAGCAAACTAACCCGACAAGACGGAGATACAGACTTTCACCATTTCTCGTTTGTCGGCCCAACTCGACATTTACCACAAATTCCGTGTTGGATTTGCAATACAAACCAAAAGGCTCACGACATTCTTCGCGCATCTCTCAACGACTCCCCACTCTACAACGGGCAAATACAAAGCATCGGGCCACGCTATTGCCCAAGCATAGAAACAAAACTCCACACCTTCCCGGACAAAGACCATCACCCTTTATTCTTGGAACCCGAGGGACTTGACACCAATCAAATGTATCTTAACGGTTTTTCTTCAAGCCTCCCCACCGAAGTGCAACTTTCAGCACTTAAAGCCCTCGAAGGCTTTGAAAACGTAGAAATATATCGCTCCGGTTATGCCATAGAATACGATTTCTTTGATCCAACGGAACTAAACCATTCGTTAGAATCAAATATTATTAAAAACCTTTTCCTCGCCGGCCAGGTAAACGGAACCACCGGTTACGAAGAAGCAGCCGGACAAGGCCTTGTTGCCGGCATAAATGCAGCGTTGAAATGTGAAGATAAAGAACCTCTCGTAATGAAACGAGACGAAAGTTACATTGGTGTTTTAATCGACGATCTTGTCACCAAAGGCGTTGACGAACCCTACCGCATGTTTACCTCTCGCGCAGAATATCGCATCCTTTTAAGACAAGACAACGCAGACGCGCGCCTCACTCCTATCGCAAGAAGTTTAGGTCTCATCGATGAAAATCGTTACAGTTTATTCAAAGAAAAACAGAAAGCCATTGCACGCATTACAGACTATTGCGAGCAATACACTGTCAAACCGGGCGAACTCGACAACCTTCTTGCCTCTGTTGGCAGCAGCCCACTTTCCACGGCCACAAAACTCAACACGCTGATAAGTCGCCCCAATGTCAAAATAAGCACACTTGTAGACAGTCTGCCACACCTCAAAAAAATCTGCGAAAGCATCGAGACTTCACGCGAAGAAATCATTGAAACCGCAGAAATTGGCATCAAGTACAAAGGATATATTATTCGGGAACAACAAGAAGCCGCTAAAATGCACCGGCTTGAATCGATTCGCATTAAAAACGTATTCGACTATGAAAAAATAACACAACTGTCAACAGAGGCCCGGCAAAAACTTTCTCGGCAAAACCCCGATACTCTCGGACAAGCATCTAGAATACCCGGCGTTAGCCCCAGCGACATAAACGTGTTGCTGGTTCTAATGCATCGCTAAGTTTGCATTGTTTCACGTGAAACACAACTCTTCGATTTCCAAACACAACACTCTGAAAATGACTTCTGAAGAAAAAAAGCGACTGCACGACAAACTAAAAAACATTATTGCCAACATGCCCGAAGGCCCCGGCAGTTATCAATACTATAACGATGTCGGGGAAATTATTTATGTAGGCAAAGCAAAAAACCTTAAGCGACGTGTGGCGAGTTACTTTCTCAAAGAACAGAATCACAAAACGGCCATGCTCGTGTCGAAGATAAGGGATATTAAATATATCAACGTCGCAACAGAACACGATGCCCTTTTACTTGAAAACTCTCTCATCAAACGATTTCAGCCTCGCTATAATATCCTTCTAAAAGACGACAAGAGTTATCCTTATATCTGTGTAACACACGAAGACTATCCTCGCATTTTCAACACCTACAACAAAACACCTAAGGGAGGCGATTATTACGGGCCCTACAGCTACGCCCCCGCCATGTATAACCTGCTCGACCTTTTAAGAAGTATCTACAAAATAAGAAACTGCAAAACCATTTTACAAGAAAACAAAGTAAGAGAAAACAAATACAAAGTATGCCTCAGTTATCACATAAAAAAATGTAGTGGTTGTTGCATAGGAAAACTATCACGCGAAGATTATCAAAAAAACATTGCAGAATGTCGCCAAATACTCAAAGGCTACACCAAAGATGTAAAAGAACGCCTGAAACAAGAGATGATCTCACTCGCAGCCGAACAACGCTTTGAAGAAGCACAGCAACTTAAACAAAAATACGACCTGCTTAACCAATACCAAGCAAAAAGCGAAGTGGTAAGTAATACGATAGGGAATGTTGATGTGTTTAATCTCGTCTCTGACGAAAAAAAAGCAATGGTAAACTACCTGCACGTTGTAAACGGAGCAACAGTTACAGCCTACAACTTTGAAATTGAAAAGAAGCTCGACGAAAGCGACGAAGACATTCTGCGCTTTGCGATTATAGAAATGAGCCGAAAGTTCAATATAATCTACAAGGAAGTTGTTACGCCTTTTGAACTTGAAATTCCTTTAGAGGGAATTAAAATCACAGTGCCCCAAAAAGGAGATAAAAAAACTCTTCTCGACCTTTCACTAAGAAACGCCCGACAATATAAATTAGACAAACTAAAGCGCAACGAATACCTTAATCCCGAACAACGCCAAACACGCCTTATGAAAGAGTTGCAAGACGCTCTCCATCTTCCAAAACTACCTCTCACAATAGAGTTGTTTGACAATTCCAATCTGCAAGGCACTGATGCTGTGGCCGGCTGCGTGGTCTTCAAACAAATGCGCCCTTCCAAAAAAGACTATCGCAAATACAACATAAAGAGCGTCGAAGGAGCAGACGACTATGCCTCAATGCAAGAAGTGGTGAGACGGCGTTACACCCGACTTATCGAAGAACAATCTCCCCTACCCGACCTTATAATCACAGATGGGGGCAAAGGTCAAATGGAATGCGTAAGAAAAGTTGTGGAAGACGAATTAAACCTTACTATTCCCATTGCCGGCCTCGCAAAAGATGACCGCCACCACACCAACGAGCTTCTCTTTGGTTTTCCGCCAATTGTAATTGGTTTAAAACATAGTTCCGAACTCTTCAAAATCCTCACCCAAATGCAAGACGAGGTACACCGTTTCGCCATTAGTTTTCATAAAGCAAAGCGTGCCAAAAGACAAACGAAATCCCAACTTGATTTAATCCCCGGCATAGGCAAAACAACCAAAGAGCTGCTACTCAAGAAGTTCAAGTCGCTAAAACGCATTAAAGACGCTGATATTTATGAATTACAAAATCTGCTGGGCAACAAAAAAGGCGAGAAATTATGGCATTCGCTTCACTCAACGCAACAACAAACATCTGATTATCAACCATAAAACATACTAAATCAAAAATGAGAGTTGTAATACAACGTGTAGCCGAAGCCTCGGTCACCATAAACAATCAAACAAAGTCTGAAATAGGCCACGGTTTGCTCATACTATTAGGTATAGAAGAGAAAGACAGTAGGGAAGATATTGAATGGCTCGTGAAGAAAATCGTTGCCCTGCGCATTTTTGACGACGAAAAAGGAGTGATGAACAAGTCTGTAATAGACACAAACGGAGACATCATTGTTGTAAGCCAATTCACCCTAATGGCTTCATACAAAAAAGGCAACCGCCCCTCGTACATCAAAGCCGCTAAACATGAGATCTCCATACCTCTCTACGAAGAATTTTGCAAATCCCTCTCTCTTGCATTGGGCAAAGAAGTGGGCACAGGCGAGTTTGGAGCCGACATGAAAGTAAAACTGCTTAACGACGGTCCTGTTACAATCTGCATGGACACTCACAATAAGGAATAATCTCTTATGCGCATTTGAAATAAAAACTTTAATTTTGCACCCTAAATGACTATCAACGAAGCACAACAAATGGTCGACGAGTGGATTAAAAACCACGGAGTGCGTTATTTCAACGAACTCACCAACATGGCCTGCCTCACCGAAGAAGTAGGCGAACTCGCACGAATTATAGCCCGCAAATATGGAGAGCAGTCGTTTAAAGATGGAGAAAAACACGACCTCTCCGAAGAAATGGCCGACGTGCTATGGGTCTTGATTTGCCTCGCCAACCAAACCGGTGTAGACCTTGACAAGGCACTCAACAAATCATTTGCCAAAAAGACCGCAAGAGACTCGCAAAGACATAAAAACAACCCTAAATTAAACACTATAAAAAATGACACCACATCTTCACCAGCACAGCCATCATTGTGAACACGAACACCCTGAATTACAATCAAAATACTCACAGGCTTTTGCCAAATTCAATCTCCACCTACACGATGAAATAGTGCAGGAAGAGACAAAGAAAATTATTGATAACCATTTTGAGGAAAACAAAACCACCGATGTAATGGAATTTCTGCTCGGCACAATAGAAATCACTTCTCTCAAAGTAACCGACAACGAAGACTCCATTCTGCAATTAGTGGAAAAAATCAACCATTTCACCAACGACAATCCTGCCCTGCCCCACCCTGCCGGCATTTGCGTCTATCCACGTTTTGTAAGCATCGTGAGCAACAGTCTTGAGGCAGACGATATGGAAATAAGCACTGTGTGTGGCGGCTTTCCCTCTGCCCAAACTTTCCCCGAAATAAAAACAATCGAAACCGCCTTGGCAATCAAAGACGGTGCAACAGAGATTGACACCGTTATGCCCGTGGGCTTTTTTTTGGCAGAAGACTACGACACTGTCTACAACGAAATAGACGAAATTAAGCTCTCCTGTGGCCAAGAAACCCCTCTCAAGGTGATATTGGAGGTCGGAGCCCTGCAAACGGCTGTAAACGTGAAAAAAGCGGCAATTTTGGCAATCTACAGTGGGGCCGACTATATCAAAACCTCCACAGGCAAGATAGAACCGGGTGCTACTCCGGCCGCAGTCTACGTGATGTGTGAAACAATCAAAGAATACTACAACCTCACCGGAACCCGGATAGGCATTAAAATTGCAGGTGGAGTACGCACCACCGACGACGCAATTAAATACTATACAATAGTAAAAGAAGTTTTGGGCATGGAATGGCTTGACAAAAATCTATTTCGCATCGGGGCAAGCGGCCTCGCAAACAACCTGCTATCTGATATTTGTGGCAAAAAGATAAATCTTTTCTGAAGCCCCACCCCGTCAACGCAACACAAAGAGGAACTGAGTTTTAAACCAATTCAGTTCCTCTTTTTTTTGTGGTTTATCCTTTTATCTTGTCAATGGGCCTCAAGCCAATTATCGCCCCAACCACAATCAGCTTTCAAGGGCACTCTGAGGGAATAAGAATGCTCCATTTCAAATCTCACAATCTCCTCTACCCTCTCTCTTTCCTCGGGCAATACGCTGAAATTCAATTCGTCGTGCACCTGCAATATCATCTTCGACCTTAATCCCTCATTTCTGAACCGATTGTATATATTAACCATTGCTATTTTAATAATGTCAGAAGCCGAACCCTGAATAGGCGCATTGACAGCGTTTCGTTCTGCATATCCGCGCACAACAGCATTATGAGAATTTATATCGGGCAAATATCTGCGACGCCTGAAAATCGTCTCCACATAGCCGTCGCGCTTTGCCTTTTCCTTGCAATTTTCTATATAATCGCGTATCTGCGGATAAGTCCTGAAATATCCCTCTATCAAGTCCTTAGCCTCACTTCTACTCACTCCCATGCGTTGTGAAAGACCAAAGGCAGAGATGCCATAAATAATACCAAAATTAGCCGTTTTTGCCTTTCGTCGTTCGTCTGTTGTGACATCAGCGATGTTCTTATGATATATTTTGGCGGCAGTAGCAGCATGAATATCGTCACCCTCAAGAAACGCCTCAATCATATTCTTATCGCCGGATAGATGAGCCATTAACCTCAACTCTATCTGAGAATAATCAGCCGAGAAAAACACTTGTCCCTCGTCGGGAATAAATGCCTTGCGAATTTCCTTACCATCATCTCCTCTGACCGGTATATTTTGCAAATTAGGATTGCTCGACGACAAACGACCGGTGGCCGTAACCGCTTGATTAAACGATGAATGAATGTGACCCGTTGAATTATTTATCAGAGTAGGAAGAGAGTCGATATAAGTACTCAACAACTTCTTCATTCCACGATATTTTAAAATATAATCAACCACCGGACTAAGACTTCTAAGGTTTTCGAGCACCTCCTCACTCGTGACATATTGGCCCTTTTTAGTCTTCTTTGCTTTAGGGTCGAGTTTTAGTTTATCAAACAAAATTTCACCAACCTGCTTGGGCGAAGAAATATTGAATTGCTCCCCACAAAGACTGTATGCACGGTCTTCATATTCAGTCATTCGCGCAGTAAACAGTCGAGAAGTCTCTGCCAGCGAAGCTGTATTTATTTTTACTCCGGTTTTCTCCATATCGGCCAACACAAAAGCCAACGGCAATTCTGTCGCTTCATAAAAATCCGCCACACCCTCGTCTTGCATTGCCTTTTTTAAAATCGGATATAAACGATATATTGCCTCTGCCTCTTGCGCAAAAAATTGCGAAGCCAAAGATAAAGAAAGTTTAGATGCGTCTTGCTCTGTTTTCCATTTTGCACCATAAACCAAATCATATCCCATTGTTGGAGAACCGAGATAGGCCTCAGACAAGCGATATAACGAATGCTGCAACTCCGGTTGCAAAACATAATGAGCCAACATGGTGTCAAAAACCCCCACCCCAATCTCAATGCCTCGCTTAGACAACAAACGACACGAATGTTTCAAATCGTGACAAATTTTCAACACTTCTCTCTTCTGAAACAAAGTTTTGAGCAATTCAACCAAATTAACATTTTTTTGTTCTTTCGCGCCAAACGGCAGATAGAATGGCTTGCTTTGGCCATCAAAAAATGCGAAACCACAAATTTGTGCTTCATTAGGATTTATTGATGTTGCAGCAAGGCTAAAAGCGAATTTTCCGCAAGTCAAAAGTTTTCGCAATTTTTCGACTTGTTCTTCTTCTTTTTCAACAAGTTCACACTCTGCTTTTGACAAATCTACACCGTTTAAATTCGCTTCGTTTTGATTTTCCGATAATTCGTCGGCATCTGTCGCAAAGAGATCGAGTTGAATTGGCACATTTTCTCGATGCTCCGAATTGGCAATTGAAGAAACCGCTGCCTCGACCGTGATTTTCTTAATGAGCGAATAAAACTCAAGATCCTTAAAAATCTCAACAAGCTTGTCGGTATCGGGCTTTTTCAATAAAAATTTGTCGGCTTCGAAATCAAGAGGCACGTCTGTTTTGATTTTCACCAAAAATTTTGAAAACAACACCTGCTCTTTATTAGCCTCGATTTTTTCTCTCAGCTTACCTTTGATTTTAGATGTGTCTTGATATATGTCTTCAATCGACTCATATTTTTGCAGCAATCCGCAAGCGGTCTTCTCTCCCACCCCCGGGCAACCCGGCACATTATCGACCGCGTCACCCATCAGTCCCAAAATATCTACCACCTGTTTGGGAGAAGCAATGCCATAGTGCTCACAAACAGTTTGAGCGTCTAAAATCTCAGCACTGTTTTTACCCATGCCCGGTTTGTAAATATATATATTGTCGCCCACCAATTGGCGATAATCCTTGTCGGGGGTCATCATATAAGTCTCTATGCCCTCTTGTGCAGCCTTCACTGCAATTGTGCCAATCACGTCATCTGCCTCAAAGCCCTCTACCTCGAGCAACTCAATGTTATATGCCTTGATAATATCTTTTATCACCGGCACACTCCACCTTATATCCTCCGGAGTTTCTTCGCGCTGTGCCTTATATTCGGGATAAACCTCATGTCTGAAAGTCTTGCCCTTGGGGTCAAAAGCCACCGCAATATGAGTTGGTTTTTCTTTTTGCAAAATCTCCTGCAAAGTATTGACAAAACCAAACACTGCCGAGGTGTTTTGCTTTTTGGAATTTATTCGCGGACTGCGTATCAAACCATAATAAGCCCTATATATAAGCGCATAAGCGTCAAGCAAAAACAATTTTTTCATAATCAACATAATTTTGATGTAAAATTAAGTATTTCATGCGACTTGGAACGCGAATTATTACTAAATTTGCCAATAAAATTGAAATAGTGAATAATATTACACAAATACGCAAACCCATCGAAAAAGAGTTGGAAAAGTTTGACTCTCTCTTTGAGTCTACACTAAACAACGCTGATGGTTTGCTCGGACAAATCTGCTCCGGCATAAAAGAGCGCAAAGGCAAACTGATGCGCCCCATTTTAGTTTTGCTCATTGCAAAAGAGTGGGGCGAAGTAAATATGCCGGCCTACTATTCGGCTCTCACTCTCGAACTACTCCACAACGCTTCGCTCGTTCACGACGATATTGTGGACGAAAGCGATGAGCGAAGAGGCAAACCCTCGGTGAGAGCCATGTTTGGCAACAAAGCCGCTGTTTTGGCAGGCGACTTTCTGCTATCGTCTGCACTTGAAACTGCCTCTTTATCAAACAACATACGCATTGTCAACAATGTCTCCATATTAGGAAAACAATTGTCTGAGGGAGAAATCATTCAACTCACTAAAACACGCCACACCGACTTTAGCGAAGAAACCTATTATCAGGTGATACGCCTCAAAACGGCCTCGCTCTTCAATTCGGCGGCACAACTCGGTGCCATTTCAGCCTCCCAAAACGAAGAGACCATAGTGCGCATGGGGCGTTTGGGCGATATCATCGGCGTGTGTTTCCAAATACGCGACGACATTTTCGACTACTACGACAATAACGTGGGCAAACCCACCGGCAGCGACATGGCAGAAGGCAAACTCACACTGCCCGCTCTTTATGCCATCAACTCCACCAACAACAAAGAAATACTCGAAATCGCAGGCAAAATTAAGCAAGGCACTGCCACCCCCACAGAAATAGCCTCACTCATCGAGTTTACAAAGCTGCATGGTGGTATTGAATATGCCCAAAAATGTATGAACGATTTTGCCAATGAAGCCAAAACACTTATTACCGATTTCAAAAATCAAGAAGTGAAACAAGCCCTCACTGCATATATTGATTATGTAAACAGTCGCACAAAATAATTTAACCCAAATCGCTCGTTAGTTTTTTGGAATTAAAAACTAAACAACAGTCGTCTTTCTCCACTTTGCTCCCGGCAAACTGCGTGCCAACCCCTTGAAATCCAATTCTCCCAACACCGACATCAGCATGGAAACCTCCAGGCCGGTCTCTTCAATCAACACCGACAAATGTTTTGGTTCCTCAGCCAAACAAGCATAAACACGGCTCTCCTCATCGCTCAAAACACAATCAAAAAGCGAGGGTAGGGCAGTTGTTTCCAAGTCTGGCAAATCCCAACCCACCGCCTTTATTAAATCGTCGGCCGATGTAATCATTGCCGCCCTATTATCTGCTATCAAACGGTTGCAACCCTTTGATTTTTCATCGTTTGCCCTGCCCGGAAACGCCAACACCTCCAAAGAAAACTCATTGGCAAATCGAGCCGTAGCCATTGCTCCACCTTTCTCCTTGCTCTCTACAACAATCGTGGCTTCTGCCAATCCTGCAATAATGCGATTGCGACGCAAAAAATTATAAGGCTCTATCCTTGTCTTAGTAATAAACTCGGTGAGCAAACCGCCACTTTGCAACATCTTTGCCGCCACATTGCGATGCGCAGACGGATAAATCGTATTGAGTCCATGAGCCAATACACCAACCGTGGCCAATCCGTTGGTCAACGACGCACGATGAGCGTTAATGTCCGTGCCATACGCCAGCCCACTGACAATCAACACGTCGGGCACCTTGCGTGCCAACTCGCCCACAAGAACCTCCGTCATATCGCGCCCATAAGCCGTGGCATCGCGAGTGCCCACAATGCTTATAATATGATGACTGTTTAAATTGGCATTGCCCTTAAAAAACAAAACAATCGGTGCCGTATCACACACCTCACGCAAACGAATAGGGTAGGAGGGAGACCCTATTTCTATACATTCAATTTTGTGTTTTTCAGCATATTCTGCCTCTTCTTCTGCCAGACCTCTGAAATGAGCAATCTGCTCTTTTTCAATCGAAAACGACTTGGCATTAAGGTCTGCCACCAAGTCTCCCAAACAATCCGCATTGTCAAAAACCACCGTAGCCGAACCGGTCTTTTCATACAACTGTTTCACCAAAGCCAAGCGATTGGGAAACATCAAACTCAAGGCAATGGCATCGATTGTCTCTTTGGTTATCATTTCAGTTTATGTTTACTTCAACATCATGTCAAGCTCAGGCGACTCTGCCAATCTGCCGTTTACCACGGCCACAGCCTCAACCGTAGCCCTGACACACAATTTTTCATCCTCCACACGATAAATGTCTTGATAAAACACATATTTCACACCCTCTTTCCTTACATTGAGACAACTGTCAAACTCTGTGTCAGAAGTAAGCGGTGTTTTATATTGCACATTGATACGCGCCACCACAGTGTCAATACCGCGCCTATGCAATTCGATGAAACTCACACCTTTTGTAAGCAAAAACTGGTGGCGAGTATGTTCCATATAGTGCAAATAATTAGCATTGTTCACAATGCCCTCAATGTCACACTCATAATCTCTCACCGCCATTCTCAATTTAAAAATATAGTCTTTCATCTGTATGTGCTTATCATTAGTTTTCTGCAAAGTTAATCAAAACTTCTTGACAACCACCAACCACCGACAAAATAATATTTCCGAGTCTCTCCCTCACAACCAAATTGTATCTATCCTAAAAGCACACCGAAAACCTTCTCAAAATCTTCACAGACACCAATATTTTTTCAAAAACACCCCACAATTTTATAGTTTCCTAACTTAGGGTGCTATAGTTTCCTAACTTAGGGGACTATAGCACCCTAAGTTAGAGTGCTTAAGTATTCTAAGTTAGGAAACTATAAAATTGTGGGGAGCGATTACATCTTTTTTTGCTTGATATAACGATAGCCGAGACGACAGCGCAAACAGTCGCGACGATTACAATAGTGGTTGGTTTGTTGCAAAACGGCCTGCGACTCGCGAGCATTAGACACCACAAGCCCCATTTGTCTCCAAAGACGTATATACTTATTGTCTTCCGGCTCCAAGGCCTCGAGCCAGGCAAGAGCCTTTTCTATAAGTTTCTTTGATCCCCGATAGCGACCATAGGCATACAACACCGGCACAACTCCATTGATAATCAATAGGTCAAGCGATTTCTTCTGCATCTTGCAACCCACAGACTCCTCCACCTCGGGAGAACACAAAATATAGTGATGTTGCCAATAGTCAGACACTCCGCCCGACAACAACTTGCGCACTTCACCAACATCAGCAGCATCAACCAAAGACGAAAGCCTCAAATTCATGCCACAATAAAGAGCCGCAAAACGAGCCAAACGCAGGGTAGGGAAGTTCTGTGGTCTGAGCCTCATAAACTTCCACCTATATCCGCCTATGCTTTTAAGAGAAAACTTGTTGGCCAAAAAACGATATTCACCCACCAACCTCTGATAGTAAATATCAGTGGGGGCACGCTGCTTTTGCGCCTCGCTCAAAACCGCCTCATCAAGCAAACCCGCCACACCCAAAAACATCGCCTCTATCTGAAAAAGATTGTCTCTGTGTTTGGCGGCTCCCGAATAGGGTATCTGCCTTGCCCACTCTTCAAACACACTGCTGTTGGTGCCAAAACCAAAGGCAGAAGCCATCGTGATAAACAACACGCGTTCCCAGTCAAATTCACAAAAAGCAAGACGACGCTCTATCTCAGAAACTTTGCCCTGCAAACGCTCGTCGGCCAAATATTCAAGCCAACTCTTGGTTATCAACCGTGGCAAATCGGCCACTATGCCATAACAAGGAGGATAGTCCTCTACCGCCTGAAGTTGCTGATAATTTTCAACAACATATTCCGGCACACTCAACACCAACTGAGGCACCTTGCGCCCCGTGGCAGTCACAACGTCTGTATCGACCGTCTCTGCCACGTGAAGCACCACATTGTTGTAGGCCTCATCTTTGTCGTGACCATGCCGATACCAATCGCTGCTGCGTGTGTGTATCTCAACGTTGCCCATCCAATCTTCATCTCCGATTATCACATCGGCACCAAAAAAATCCGGACCGGCATCCCTGTTGTGAATGCCAACCGATAAAATCTCAATCTTTTGTCCGTCGGTGGTGGTAAGACCCTCCCGAGGCATCAGCCGATTTTTCCAAACATAGTGAAGCAAACGTTCCATTGTTGCAGATAGAAGCAATTTTAACACAAAGTTAAAACTAATCTGCAAAGTTTCACTATATTTGTAGACAAAATAAAACAAAACTCCTCCTCTAACAGATGAAAAAACTTATACTTCTTGCAATCATAATCTTCACTCTCACCATTGATACAACTGCCCAAAACGTGACATGGGACGAATTTGCCGAACGGTTTTTCCCCGATGGTGAAGACGGTGAAGACTCCGGACAAGGCCTCTATGACGACCTCCTCGAAATGCACCAAAACCCCATAAACATCAATCTCGCCGACCGCTCAGACCTGCTCAGACTGCCGTTCATAAATGAAGAGCAAGCCGACTCTATCTTGAGCCTCATACAACGCAGTGGCGGAATGTACAGCCTCGGCGAATTATATTTTGTCAAAAACCTCAACCACAACCAGATTGTCTTCATGCCTTTGTTCTTCTACTGCAAACGCATTTACAACCCCGACAAACACCAAGACAACAGCCACAACACTCTCTATTACGACGAAAACGAAAAGAAACTGAAAACGGAACTGTCGTCGACACTCGGCATACCACTATACAAGCGCGAAGGCTTTAAGAAACACGACCCCGAAGTGTTGAACAAAAATCCCAACAAACAATATCTCGGCAACAATCTGTCAACCACCCTGCGCTATCGCTCCTCGATCAACAACCGCCTGTTCTGGGGGCTCACAGCCCAAAAAGACGAGGGCGAACCTTTCGCTTCCAAAGACAATGCTTTATATGACTCCTATTCTTTCTATCTCTCTGGCAAGGGACACAACGCCATAAAACAATGGATTGTGGGCGACTATAAAGCCCATTTCGGCCTCGGTCTCACCATTGGTTCGTCGGCTCCCGACGCAATGAACGTATTGTCGGCCTACAATCCCCACGGTCAAGGATTTACCGCCCACACCTCAACCGACGAAGCCCTCTTCTTGCGAGGCGGTGCACTGTCGGCAACATTTGGCAAGATAAACATACACACCTACGCCTCGTGGCGACAACTCGACGCAACACTCTCAAAAGACAGTATATCCACAATCATTACCAACGGCTATCACCGCACACCGCTCGAAATGTCGAAACGCAACAACATAGATGCCCTGCAGGCCGGTGTTGCCGCCTCGCTCAATCTCTCGCAATGGTCTGTCTCTTTGCAGGCCACCCACACCCACTACGACACCCCATACATCACTCCAACCGCACTCTATCGCAAATATTATTTCCAAGGCAAAGACTTCGGCAACTACAGCATCTATTATAACTATTACCACAATCAACTGAAACTGTGGGGCGAAACAGCCACCTCGCTCCAAGGAGGAATTGCCACCCAACACAGATTGCTTTACAGCACGTCGTATAAAATGAAAATTGTCGCTCTCCACCGCTTCTATTCCACCCACTATCTCTCAACCTCGACACAAAGCTACAAAAGCGGCTCGCGAGTTCAAAACGAACACGGATTGCTTCTGGGGCTTAACACATATCTCCGGCCCGAACTGCATTTATACATCTATGGCGACTATGCCCACTATCCTTTTACCACCTATTCAAGCCGCCAAGCCTCAAACGCCTTCACCACGTCCATGCAACTTGAATACACCTGTTCAAACAACTGTTCGATTTTGTTGCGCTACAAATTTCGTCAACGACCGCAAGACAACAAACAACACACCTCCGACCACAAACAACAACACTCCGTCAAAGCACAGGCAAGATATGTCATTGGAATATTCACCATGACAACAGCCGCCGACCTCACACTCCTCTCACAACCCGACAAAGACAACTCCTCGGGCTGGATGCTCTCCCACAAAACCACCTGCAAACCCTCCAAAACCATGCGCCTCAACATTGCCGCTGCATGGTTTCACACCGACTCTTATTCTGAAGCCCTCAGATTTTATGAACCCTCGCTTATCTACAGCACCGGCTCTGCCACATGCTACTACCACGGAGTGCGCTCCTCATTGTCGGCTGTGAAAAAAACAGGGCCCTTGGAATTGGCCCTTAAATACTGCGTCACCCACTATACAAACCGCTCTTCGGTGGGAACAGACCTCAGAGCATACAATGGCTCGACACTGCAAGACATCGTGGTGCAGGGAATTGTGAAATTTTGAGGCCAAACAGATTTATAATAAACAAAAACCACTACCTTTGCACTATCTTAACAAAACAATGTTATGTCTACGATAATTTATCCGTCTCCCATATTCGGCCCCGTACATAGCAGGCGACTGGGCATCTCCCTCGGCATAAACCTTATGCCTCGCGATGGTAAAGTCTGCACCTTTGATTGCATTTATTGCGAGTGTGGCTACAACGCAGACCGCCGCCCCCATACCTCAAGACCCACACGCGCAGAGGTAAAAACCGCTCTCGAAAAACAACTTGCCGACATGGCAACTCAAAACCAACTGCCCGACGTGTTGACTTTTGCCGGCAACGGTGAACCCACTTCCCACCCCGACTTCAAAGGCATTGTGGAAGACACTGTTTCGCTGAGAAACAAATATTGCCCCAAAGCAAAAGTGTCGGTGTTGAGCAACGCCACACTTATAGAACGCCCCGATGTCTTCGAAGCACTCAAAATGGTAGACAACAACATCTTGAAACTCGACACCGTAAACCTCGACTATATAAAAACGGTCAATCGACCCACCGGCAAATACAACCTTGAGGCTCTCATAGAAAAAATGAAACAATTTGAGGGCCATTGCATCATTCAAACCATGTTTATGCACGGCACAATGAACGGTCAGGACGTCTCCAACCTATCTGACGACTACATCGCCCCGTGGCTCAAAACCGTGGCAGAAATCAACCCCCGACAGGTGATGATCTACACCATAGACCGTGAAACTCCCGACCAAGAACTCCGAAAAGCCTCTCACGAGGAACTCGACAACATTGTGGAGCGTCTCAAGACAAACGGCATCGATGCCACCGCTTCTTATTAAAACCTCAAACACAATTCATCATGATAAAAGAAAGTTGGAAAGAAAAAGGCTATGTAGACGAGCCCACTGCCACCGACATTGATTTGAAAAGCGAAATACGAAAACTCTGCAAAGAGAAAAACGCTGTTATTCTTGCTCACTACTACACCGACAAACCACTGCAGGAAATAGCCGACTTCATCGGCGACAGCCTCGCTCTGGCGCGCAAAGCCGCCAAGACCGAAGCAGACATCATAGTGATGTGTGGAGTGCATTTCATGGGTGAGACCTGCAAAATTCTCTGTCCCGACAAAAAGGTGCTCATACCCGATGCCAACGCCTCGTGTTCACTGGCCGAGAGTTGTCCCGCCGACAAATTCAGAGAGTTTGTCAAAGCTCACCCCGACCACAAGGTTATTTCATACGTCAACACGACGGCAGCCACCAAAACCGTGACCGATGTGGTGGTGACCTCTTCAAATGCCCGCCAAATTGTCGAGTCCTTCCCCAAAGAGCAAAAACTCATCTTTGGTCCCGACCGCAATCTGGGCCGATATATCAACTCGGTGACCGGTCGCGAAATGCTGCTTTGGGACGGTGCCTGCCACGTTCACGAACGCTTCTCCACCGGCAAAATATTAGAGTTGAAAACTCAATATCCCTCTGCCAAAGTATTGGCACACCCCGAATGCAAAGGTCCGGTGGTCAAACTTGCAGATGTGGTCGGTTCCACAGCCATGTTGCTCAACTATGCAGTCAAGAGCGAGGCTCAACAATTCATTGTGGCCACCGAGAGCGGCATTCTCTTTGAGATGCAACGCATGGCTCCCGAGAAACAATTCATTCCCGTGCCGCCCGACGATGGCGAGACCCAAGGAGCAACCTGTGGCTGCAACGAATGCGCCTATATGCGCCTCAACACACTTGAGAAACTCTACAACACATTAAAATATGAATGGCCCGAGGTGAAGATTTCGCCCGAAATAATCAATGCCGCTCGCAAGCCCATAGACGAAATGCTCAACATCAGCGAGCGACTCGGCATCTGAACAAAAAAATAAGGCTGCAATAGTCTGAAATCCTCAACTCCATATAAACACAAAAAGACGGGGTGCGTCAATCGGCGCACCCCGTCTTGTGTGTTATTACGCTATATCATTCTAATGTTTATATACCTTGCGGCCATCCTTGATATAGATACCTTTATTGTCCATTTGATCTACATTAACACCGTTGAGGTTGTAAATCTTATTACCCTTCACGGTCTTATCTGTCTGCACATCTTCAAGCCCGGTGGGGTCGTTTTCCATTTCGGAAAGAGAACCCT
Organism: Prevotellaceae bacterium; assembly: GCA_029219385.1. Taxonomy (GTDB): domain Bacteria; phylum Bacteroidota; class Bacteroidia; order Bacteroidales; family Bacteroidaceae; genus UBA6382. Next base: position 74,623 of record JAQXTH010000034.1, read on the forward strand.
TGCGCAAAGCAAACGACTGGAATGTAGCACAAGTAGAACCACTCATATTGACCAACAAACCGAGACTTACGGTCTTTTCGCTATCAACGTAGAACGAAACCGTGGTAGACATATTGTCGTCACTCTTGTCACGAATTTGTGTATAACCAAGCGAACCGGTCTTCAAATCATTCTCGTCGGGCAATCCCACTCCCTCGGCAGCCACGATATATGAACCACCGGCCTGGCCCTCATTGGGACCATAGTTAGCCTCAAAAATATAGAAGCCCTGCGGCAGAGTGATGCTCTGATATACTTTGTGATTTGAAATAGAACTTGCAAAGCCATCCCAATTGGTGGTAATGGTGAAGTTGCTGGACTTGTTGGTATCTACGTGAGCTCCTGTGGATTGAGAAGTTTCACCCTCGTTTTCACGTGTCCAGTCTTTCAACTCCATGAAGCGTGTGCCCCCCGATGGATTATATTTCCTGCCGGTGTTTTCAAACGGAGTAGTATAATTCTTGAGATATTGAGAGGTAACATCTGTCACATCCGAATCAACATCAATGGCAAACACACCGCGCGACAATCCCCATGCGTCACCATCGGGACCAAATCCGGTGCGCACACCTGTGTTGCCCGAAGAACTGCGGTCGATCACGTCGCCACCCGACTGATTAAAGTCATAATAGAGCACCAAACCCTCGGCTTCGGCCGTGGCGAGGTTTTCTGCCTCAATGGGTTTGTTGCAATAAGACTTGATCTGATCTTCGGTCAGAGTCTTGTTCCAAATGCGGAACTCGTCTATCTGACCGCGCATTGGTGCATTCTCCAAACCTATGGCATATTGGCTGATTGCAGGCAGCGACGTTGCTCCTGTCACACTGGTAGAAGCAAATAACTGTCCATCACGATAAAGCTTTATGATGCCCGTTGAGAATGTCATGGCATAATGGTGCCATTCTCCGGCAATGATATATCCGGCCGGTGTGGTAGTCGACTTGGCCTTCATGCTGATTTTCATTGCGCCGGTAGATGTGGCCGAAAGCATCATGGTAGAAGCCTTGTCGCCAATGCCGAGCGTGTTGTTTGCAAGAGTGGTCGGACGCATCCACCAATCTATCGTAAAGTTGCGTTGGAACTGCTTAAACGGCACTGTGGTGAGAGAAACGCTGTTGGCATCAGAAGTAAACATCAAACCGTTCTTGCTATCGGCATTGCAAACTATGAGAGCATTCTTTTCCGTCACTGTGCTTTCACCCTCGCTGTTGGCAGCGGTAAAAGTGAGATCATATATACCCGGACGGGTAGGATTAAATTTGCAATATTGTGTATTGCCCTTTTCGGCATGATTGCCGTTGAAGAGAGTCCAATCCCATTTTGTCGGCTCATACTTAGATTTGTCAGTGAGATAAACCGTTTCGCCTTTAACCACAAGTGTGGGCGACACCACATAGGCGGCCACAGGAGCCGTGGCACTAACAGTCACCTTGCAAGTTTTTTGGGCAATGCGACCATCGGGCGCGGTAACGGTGAGGGTAACATCATAAGTGCCCTGGTCGGTATATGTGGCAGCAGCATCGGTGGTGTTGGCATGCTCTACCACGGCACCCGGCATTTGCCAACTGTAAATATAACCCAACTTAGCGTTTGTCACGCGGAATGAAACCGGATCGCCGGCCGGAACAGTTGCCGACGACAATTCAAACGAAGCATCGGGCTCAGGACACGGAGAAACTTCCACACTCAATGTGTCAGACACAGATTCACCGCTCTTGTCCAAAGCCTTTGCCACCACTTTATATGTACCTGTATTGGGGAATGTAATGCTGGGCGACAAGCAAGACAATGTGTCACCATCCATCTTGTCTACAAACCACTCGAGCGACTTCACGCCCGCACCTGTCGTGGCAGTAAGTTTGGTAGGAATACCGGCAAAAATCTCGCCCTCGGGCTCTGCAATATCAACAGCCAAATCGGTAGAAGCCTTAAAGCCGGCAACAGAAGCCGTAATTTTTACATAGTCGTCTGTTGCGAAGATACCATGACGGTGATAACGGGCATAGTCACGCAATTTCATCACTCCGCCATCGCTGATGAGATCACCCTTGTAATAGGCAATAAGGTCTTCGGGAACACCGGCGTTGCCATACTCCGACTTATAGTTGGCAGCAATCTCCTCTGCGGTGCGTGCAGTTTTCCAAATACGAATATCTTTGAGTTTTGCATTGGTATGGGTATTAGTGCCGTTGCTATATTTAAACACAAAGTCACCAAAGCCACCCAAACCACTATATTTTTCAGATGTAAACTCCTTTTTCTTCACGCCATTGATATAAGTGGTCATCTTATTATTCTCTACCACAACGGCAACGTGAACCCACTTGCCCACACTCAAAGCCGAAGAAACACTCGAACGATTGCTTGTGTCCCAGCCCACGGTATAACTACCGTCTGAATTGGCATGAAGATAGAATGTTCCCCAGCCCGGACCGGCACTTTGGTTCCAGTTAAGCAAAGTTGTGCAGTTAATCCAATACTCTATTGTGGCACAATCATAATGGGTGCCAAAGACATCGGGCAAGGTGAGGCCGTTCTTTTTCATGTTTAATGCAGTATAAACGGTTTCACCACCCGGCACTTCAGCCGTAATACGCTGAGACTCGACCTTATCATACAGAGCCGTCACTGCATAGGTTGCCACTGTTTCATCGGGCAGGGTAAAGGAGCGACTGTCGACACCTTGCTCACCAATTATCTCATCGCCAGAATAAATGCGATAGCCGGTGAGAGTCATGCCAGAGCGCACAGGCTCATCCCATGTAAGCACACCATCGGCAATGCGAGCGTTGCGCGGAGACTGTGAACCGCGCCCGTTCACAATAACAGTGATATATGTCTTGCCGCCACCTTTTTCAATCTTCACGCCATCGGGAGCCGTGATGTCAAACGGCGTGGCTTGGCCATCGGGCGAAATAACATAATCCATGATAGAGGCTTCACGAATGTGACCCTCGCCAAGCGCACCATCGCGAGTGGTGACGGTAAAGAAATATTTAAGCGGCATGGCCGGATCGAGACGATTGGTGATGTCAGTCAGGTCATAACCAAACTCCATGGGTTCGTCGTGGAGTTTGCCATCGGCCCAACGACCAAGCATTGGCACCTCGGGAGCAGGAATAGAGTCACCGTTGTGACCGTCGCCGGCATATTTGAAATGTTCAAAAGCACAGCCAACCTCGGGCTCGGTGGCATTTAAGTCAGACGACACTCCGGCCGTGAGATAAACCTCCGAACGGCGCGAATAGTCCATCTTTATCTTGATGGTGCGCTGAGGAGTATAGTCCTTGCGGATATAAATCAAGCCGGGCGACCAATAACTGCCACAAAACTTATCGTCGGCAGTGAAATACGGACCGCTGTATGCGTAAGGACAATAGATGAAACCCTCGTTACACCACCATTTGTCCCACGAGTTCACAATAATCCATGCACCCACCTCGTCGGCATCGGCCTCGCCATAGACACCATTGCCGTTAAGGTCAAACTCAATGCGGTCGTCATAGCCCACAATGGTGAGAGCGTGGTCAACCGATTTGCCCCACTGCTTCACATATTGCATTCCTGCCACGCCAATTTCCTTGTTGACAGTGGTCGAAGGAATTTTTTCCCAAACGCCGCCCGAGGCAACGCCTATATGACCCAAACCACCGGCCTTAAACGATGTGTCACCACAGTGGTTCCAAAGCCAGTTCTTAAACAGTTCGCGACCCTCCTCCGTGCCGAGATCATAAGGAAGTGAAACAAAATCCTGTATGCGGTTAGACATGGCGGCATACCATTTGTCGTAACCTTGCATCCAGCCTGCGTCGGGCGAATCCCAGTCATAACTGCCCAACTGCCGCGAATAAGTGCGACCGCCATAGACATCTACAGGAGGCACACCGTTGGCCTTGGCCATTTCTTCTTTTGAAGAGTTTCCATAAGTGAGCAGCCATGTGAAGTGTGTGGGCAGCATGTTGTGCTCCAAGCTACCGTCTGTGCCACGATAGGCATTGAGTTCATGAGCCATCTGATAGGCTATCAACGCAGCCGAACCACAAGACCCATTGTCTTGGTTAAAGACAGGAGCGAAATAGATTGTCTTACCATTGTCCACATGGTCAGGACGCGCTGCCCCGACACTCTTCGATTTGGCACTTTGTGCCTTTGAGACCAAAGAATAGTCGGGCTTGTCCCATGGGGTGAAATCAACCGCATTCTTCTTGTCCGCAACCTGTGCCGTCGTTGCCAAATATCCCAACGACAACATCAAAAGTAGTGACTTAAATCTAATCATAACAGAATATTTTTTGTTTATAATATGGTATTATCAAATAAAGTTTTTAAATCCAGAATTTGTCGGTTGCCTTATGATAGTCTGCCTCGGCAATGTCGGTGTCACACAGCCGCTCATATATCTTTGAGGCAAAAAACACGTCGTGAAGACCAAGACCATAATTATAGTCTATGATGCGCTGCGAGTCGTTGCGCCTGCCGGGGTCACGACCTGCCAACACTTCGCCAATCTCATTATAGTCTTTGTATTGAGAAAAATATTTAAAACCTCTCACATGGTCGGTGTCATCACCAAAGACGCGGTCAAACACAATGTCGCAATTTTGCAGTCCACGCATGTGCACGGGTATCACCGTCACGCCCGGTCTGAAATTATCCACATTCTCAACCAGCAATCCATCGGCACTCGTAATACAACTCACAAAGACATCGACCGTCCGAGCCAACTCGTCAATATCGTCTACAATTTCAAAATCCACGTTGTCATACGCCCCAAATCGCTCCATAAACAACTCGGCCTGATCTTTATATCTCAGCAATTTCACGCAGAAATGTCGCTCCGGCTCAGCCTCGAGCATACAAAGCATTGTGGCTCGCGCCGTGTTGCCCAAACCCACAAAACCATATATCGAGGCATTTCTCTTGCGCAAAGCTTTAATCGAAACGGCGGCCACCGCGCCGGTGCGCATTGTTGTTATCCAGTCACAATCAATCAAAGCCAACAATTCGCCCGTTTGAGCATCATAAAGCATCATGTCGCTGCCCAGACTCGGCACGGCCCCCTCTATGCGATGAACCTCTTTTATGCCAAAATAATAACCCTCTCCAATCTTCTCCGGTTTGGCAAGCAAACAGGGCATCGAAGTAAAAAAATCATAGTCGGCAGGGTGCACACTGATTTTGGCAGGCAACTGCGACTTTGCCTTCATCTCAAAACTCTTGTATATCCACTCCACACAACAACGCGGAGAAATCTCAAGACTGCAAATGGTTTGATGAGATATTATTTTCATTTCTTTTGTTTTGATATATTGTTTAGCGCAGCTGTCAGTCGCGAGTTCTCCTCTCTGTTGCGTATTGCAATGCGCATATATTGTTTGTCGGGATTAAGCCCTTGTTTGAGGCTGCAATCGCGCGTAAGTATGTTAAAGCGCTTCAACATGGTGAGCACAATCTCTTTTGCCGTATAGGGTTTCAACACCTCACACAAGAAATAGTTGGCCTGGGTAGGCATCACGCGCAAAAAACTGATTTGCTGCAGTTCGGCATAAAATTTCTTGCGCTCTTCCACAAAGCGACAGCACGCTGTCTTATAATCTGCCTCGTGTTTTGAGTATATCTGCATGAAATATTCTGCAAAAGAATTGATGTTCCAAATAGATACTTCCGACTTGATTTTATTTATAAGATCCACATCGGCCGACGCAAGTATGCCGAGCCTCAGTCCGGGCACTCCATAACTCTTGCTGATACTCTTCATCACCACAAGATTTTTGTGGCTCTCAAGCATTTTGTTGTCGAGCAACGAACTTGTCTCCCAATAGTCGCTGAAGTCCACAAAACTCTCGTCTACCACGAGTCTCATCTTTCGCTCTTGCGCCCAATCGGCAAGGCGAAGCAAATCTTTGCGCATAATGAAGTTGCCACTCGGATTGTCGGGATTTATAATGAGCAAGGTGTCAGCCCTATTCTCACCAAAAAACTCCATTAAATCGTCGGCCGAATAACGATAGGTGTTGTTTTGGGGAACAAATGTGACAAGCGTGTCGCCCTCACGTCTGTTGGGGTATTCCTCAAATGTGGGACGCACAATACCCAATTTGCCGGGCAAAAGGTCCATTAAAATCTTAATCAGTTCGGCCGCTCCGTTGCCCGGCACGATATAGTCTTGCTTCACCCCAAAACTCTTTGAGGCTATCAAACTATTTATCTTCATGCCCGACGGATATTCGGTCAACAATGTGTCAAAACTTGCTTTGAGTTCGTCTTTAAGGCGTTTAGAGGGGAAATAGGGGTTCACAAGATAACAGAAATCAAGCATTCCCGAAAAACGCCAGAATCCGCCAAAACGACCATAGTATTTGCGCAAGATATCTTTCTCTTCGGCAAATATCGCTTCGGCTATGTCAAGGTCCTGCACGTCGTCTATCTCATACCATTTCTCATTGCCTATGGGCAGAGCCTTGATATAACTCTTGTCGAGCGAGGTGATCACCTGCAACACCTGTTCGTAATATTCATTGGGACCCAACACCTCACAATAGGCGTTTATAAAAGGAATATATTTGAGGCGCGAAAACTCTTTTGAGAACTTATAGATGTTTACCGTCTTGTAGTATTGGTCTGCCTCCTCAAAGTTGAATGCCTTTTTTGGCACAAAATTCAATATGTCGCGCTCTTCGTCTATTTTCACCATGGTGCCGTCCATCCAACTCTGATATTTAGCCACAAGGGCAACGTTGGGGTAGGGGTCGTCCACAATCATTCTCAAAAGACTGTCGTCGAATATCAAATCACTTTCGAGCAAAAGCGTATCGTCTTGTTTAAGATATTCGGTGGCGAGGGCAAGCGAATAGATATTGTTGGTCTTGTCATATACTGGATTTTCCACATAGACAATATCGAGGTTTCCATATTTGTCACCCACATGGTCTCTCAATTTATCGCCCTTATAGCCCACCACTATGACCACTCTCTTCAATTCGAGCGTTGACAATTGTTGAAGCATTCTGTCTATAAGAGTCTTTCCGTTGACCGCCACCATACACTTGGTGTTACTCTCGGTCAATTCGCCCAGTCTGCGCCCCATTCCGGCAGCCAATATTATTGCTTGCATAGTGTGTGATTTATTACCTTTATTATCTCTTCCTCAACCAATAGAGGAGTTCATTTATCCATTGTTTGTGTTCTGTATATGAAGTGTTATATCCAAAGCCGTGATAACCTCCTTCATATATATGTAGGTCTGTCTTTATGTTTTTGTTTATCAAGGCTTGGGCATATTGCAATGAATTGTAGGGAACTACAACCTTGTCGGCCGACGACAACACAATGAAGGCTTCGGGAGCTTTGTCGGGCACATGGAGTTCGTTTGAATATTTGTCCACAAGTTCCTGTGTTTGATTTTTGCCCAAAAGATTGTCGCGCGACCCTTTGTGGGTATATTTATCGTTCATGGTGACAACGGGGTAGAGCAACACCTGAAAATCCGGCCTGGTGATCGAGTCTGCATAGTGGGTGGCAAGTGTGCTTGCCAAATGACCTCCGGCAGAGCTGCCCATTATTCCCACTTTTTTTATTCCCCATTCTTTGGCATGAGCCCTCACTATGCGCATGGCTTGGGCCACGTCGGCAAAAGGCACCTCGTGTCTGCCCTTAGGCATTCGATATTTCAACACAAAGACCGCCATGCCCTCCTTGTTGAGCAACGGTGCAAACTGATGTCCCTCATGGTCCATGGCAAGAAACTCATAAGCTCCGCCCGGACAAATCACCATGGCTTTGCCGTTAGCAACTTCGGGCAGATAACAATAAAGGCGGGCATCAACACAATCTGCATCAACACACTCTCCGGACTGCCACACCGGCAATTCAAAACTCTTCTGAGCCTTTGCTTCGGCCGCTGCTGCCAACAACAAAAACAATATGTTAATAAACCTCCTCATGTTGCACTTCCTTTTTATCTCATGCTGTCAACCAAGCGGAACAATCTATTCCACCTTATCTTTCCGTCAAACCACCCTCTGTCCGGGTCAAGCGAGAGCCAGATGAATATGGGCTTGCCCACTATGTGGTCTTCTGGCACAAATCCCCAAAAACGGCTGTCGGCCGAATTGTCGCGATTGTCACCCATCATCCAATAATAATCCAACTTAAAGGTATATTTCTTTGAAGGCTTTCCGTTGATGTAGACCACATTGTTTTTCAACTCAAACTTATTGCCCTCATACACCTCTATGCAGCGTCTGTAAAGAGCCACGTTTTCCATTGTCAACTCAACAGTATCTCCACGCTTGGGAATCCAAACCGGACCATACTCGTTTGCTGTCCACCCGGTGTTGTAGGTGTGGGGATAGAGCACATAGCTGTCTACCGGCTCACTGCTATCTATCTTTTCGACCAGGTCTTTGCGTTCTTCGAGAGTTTTTTTTGCCATTGCCGTGAGTGGCATACGCAACACCCTTCCGTCTTCCGAAATCACTTCGCTTTGATCTTCGTTGCTTATACCCAAATCGCGACACAGCTCTACGGGCAACGATTGATTTAGTGTCACGTTATAACTATATTGCACATTCTTGGGTTGAAAAACTTTCTTACCGTCCGTATAGACTATGCCGTTTTTTATCTCAAGAGTCTGGCCGGGCAATCCCACACAACGCTTCACATAGTGCTCCCTCATGTCGACGGGGCGATATTTTATCTTGCCCACCTCGGCTTCGTTTTCCTCAAACAACTGTCGCCCAAGCTGATATTCCAATTCGCTGAGTTCCAACTGCTCCTGAAGCGAAGAATTTTTCTCGTCGTTCAGAAAGTCGATATAGTTCTTACCTTGCATTTGAGCAAGCACGAGTTTGCCCGTCTGGTAACACTCGGTATAATAATCTTTGTTTTCATATTTGGCCAACACACTGTCGCCCGACGGATAGTTAAACACAACTATCTCACCTTGCTCCACCTTGCCCACGCCTGCCACGCGATCATATCCCCAGCTGATTATCTCGGAGAAACTGTTGCAGCCCAAAATGGGTATGGTGTGGCTCGTGAGTGGCATGTGAATGGGGGTAAACGGCTTGCGTGCCCCATAGCTCACCTTGCTCACAAAAAGATAATCACCGGTGAGAAGACTCTTTTCGAGCGACGAACTCGGTATCACATAGTTCTGAAACAAATAGAGGTTTACAAAATAAACTGCCACCAAGGCAAACACAATGGCGTCGACCCAACTCATCACTTTGCGCACCAATGGATTTTTGGCATTCTTCCACCAACTCCAAGGAATCTTTTTAGTGATATAAGCATCATAGATAAACGGCAAGACTATCACGCCCAACCAACTTCTCACCCACACGCAAAACGCTATCCACAATGCCATGACAACCACACACATCGTAACACGATATTTAATACCATGTTGTGTGGCTTCTTTTTTTCTTCTATTCTTCAGTTTCATCTTATCACATCTCGTTTATTTAAACAAACAATCCATGGTGAGCAGACCCTCGTGGGTATGGGCATATTCGGCGGCTATCACTGCTCCTAAAACAAAACCGCCCCTCGACTTTGCCTCGTGTTTTATCTCTATCTTGTCGAAATTGCTTTCGTAGGTGATGATATGGGTTCCCGGCACTTCACCCTCCCTAATGCTGCTCACCACCAATTCGTCGCTCTTTGCCTCGTCGCTGCCCTCTATTGTGCCATCGGGAAGGGTGACACTGCCTTTTTTCCATGAGTCCTTTCCCTCATAATTGTCAATCAACGATTCGGCAAGGGTTATCGCAGTGCCCGAAGGGGCATCGAGTTTGTGAATATGGTGAATCTCACACATTCTTGGCTCATACTCTTTTTGTCCCGACATCATCTTGGCCAACTCCACATTCAGTTTATTAAACAGATATACTCCCAAACTGAAATTGCTGCTCCAAAACAATGTGTGGAGACCATACTTGCACATTTCGAAAATCTCCTCACCATGGTCTTTTTGCCAGCCCGTGCTGCCGGTCACCACTTTTATGTCGCGCTCAAAACATTTCTTAATATTGTCGTAGGCCGTAAAAGGAGTGGTAAACTCTATCGCCACATCGGCCGACTTAAATTCCTTGCTGTCAAAATCCTCCTGATTGTCGATGTCTATTATACATACAATCTTGTGGCCTCTTTCGATTGCAACTTTCTCAATCATGCGGCCCATCTTGCCATATCCAATCAATGCTATATTCATATCTGTATTTATTTTTTAATTATTTTTTTAATCCTTCTATCTTTACTTCGGAAATGTCTGCCTTTCCTTTTGTTATCACAATGCGCGCATCGCTCGCTGTGGTTGCGTCAAACCGATACTCTTTCAAAGCATTCTTTCAAAGTGTATAATTATCAACCTACAAAAATAAAACAAAATTTTTTTATTCTATACATATTTAACTTTCTTTTTGATAATCCCTCGTTGTCCGCCACAAAAACAAAGCACGTCTCCACCGACAAACTCTTTGCCCGATGAAAACGTGCTTAAAAATATATTTATAATGATTAGACGATTCTTTAATACATACTACTGTAATAATATAATCATTACTCGAAGAAGACGAGGTGCAGCCTATCTTCGCATTACTATTGCAAAATTAACAATTTTGTTTCGTTTAACCCAAAACACCACACTACATTTCGTTGTATATTTGTTCGCATCTGCTACACTACCACAATAAGATTTTTTTTGGGGGTGGGGGTGGGGTTGAACCTCCATGGTGGGGGCAAGCCCCCACCCTATTCTATTAAACCCCTACGGGGTTGAAATACAATTTGTTAAGCCCTGAAAGGGCGACATAAAGCAGCGTAGGGGCTTGCCCCTATGAAAGAAGGTCACCACCACCACCAAATCCTGTAAGGACGACATAAAGCAGCGCAGGGGCTTGTCCCTGCGAAAAATAGACATCACCCAAAAAACCAAGCTCTGTAAGAGCGACATAAAGCAGCGTAGGGGCTTGCCATGCGGACGAAGTCGTTACTCGGAGAGGACGAGGCGGAGCCCAAGGTCGGGGTAGCGGTCGCCGGGCGTGCAGTTGTAGCGATAAGCAGAGCGGCAGTCCCTCGCGAAGCTGCCCAAACTGCCCCCGCGAATCACGCGGTCAGAGCCTGTGGACGGTCCCTTAGGATTGGTCTGAGAACCACTACTATAACTGCCATACCGGTCCTGACACCACTCTGATACGTTACCACTCATGTCGTATATTCCAAGTTCGTTGGGTTGTTTGGTCTTGACGGGATGTGTCTTATCAACACTATTATAACCATACCACGCAACATCATCAAAATTATTACTACCGCTATATTGATAGCCCTTGCTCTTATTTCCGCCACGGGCAGCATACTCCCATTCCGCCTCGGTGGGGAGACGGAATTTCTGTCCCGTGAGACTATTCAACTTTGAAATAAATTCCTGACAATCGTTCCAAGATATATCATACGTAGGATAATCTTTTCCAACTCCCCATGTCTCCCTGCCATTTGCCTCGGCAATCTGCTCAACAGTATTTCCCATCACCGCAGTCCACAATGCCTGCGTCACTTCGGTCTCACCTATATAATAACTACTCAATGTGACTTGGTGAGTAGGCTTTTCTCTATCATAAGGATCTTGCTGCTCCGGTGTTGCACCCATAGTGAATGTGCCGCCAACAACGGGTTTCATCACAAACTCCACATCGCCAACAGTGAAAACCTTGTCGTCTCCAACTATTTCCTCTAAGACAAATATATCATTTTTCCCAATATTATTTACTACTAACACACCTGCAATAGCAACAATAACAATGGCAGCAACCCATAAAAATGTACGCTTAAATTTGAACGGAGACTTAATCTTAGGCTTTGCCGGTGTTTCTTTTTTCTTCTTCTGCTTTTCGGATTGCTGTGCTTCCTCTTTCTTCTTCTTTTCGGTCTCCTTTATAATGGTGTCGTCATTATCGCTTATGGTCTTGTTATCAGATGCCTTATTATCTGCCTCCTTTTTATCGGTGGAAGAACTATCTTGCGCATTAGCGATAAACTGCTTGACCTCCGCCACACTCTGCGGTCTCATTTTGCGATTAGGCTTCATGAGCCAAAAAATCAGTTCCTCAGTCTTCTTGCTTATGCCCAAAGGCAGTTTGAGAGCCTCACGAGGATCCTCTTCAATATCAGAAGGCAGAGGTGGCTTTCGCATAGTGAGCAGATTATATATCGTGGCACCAAGAGAATAGAGGTCAGACCACGCACCAATCTTCTCTATGTTCTGTTCCATTTGTTCCGATGAAGCATAACCTGCTGTATATGCCATAGCAGAAGAAGTGGACAGGTTCTCGCCATCAGCACTCTTCAACTGCTTGCTGGCACCAAAGTCTATCAACTGCACATTTCCCTTTTTGTCTATCATGATGTTGGCAGGTTTCAAATCAAGGTGCCAAATGCCCTCGGCATGAACACACTCCAACGCTTCGAGTATTTGCGAAATGACGAGCATCAACTCCGCCTCGCTCATGGGTTTCCCCGTGCGTTTCAGTCGGGCAGAAAGGCTTTCACCCTCAACAAAATCCATCACATAATAAGACGTGGCATTTTCGTCAAACACGTCTATCACCCTCACAATATTTGGGTGGTTGAACTTCGCTATGTGGCGTGCCTCTTTGAGAAATTTCTCACGAAAGCGGTTTACAGTCTCCCGGCTTCCCTCTGTGCCGATTGTCACATGACTTGTCGTTTCGTCGCGCTCGCAGAGTTCTTTCATGAAAAACTCCTTGACGGCCACCTTGCGCTCCAGTCCGCTCTGAATGGCAAGATAGGTTATTCCGAAACCACCTTGCCCGAGTATGCCTGTTATTTTATATCTGCCACCTTGAAGTGTGGAACCAACTTTCAGATTTTGCATTTCTCCCGTCTTGTGTTTTGTTTATATTCCTTTATCGTTTTCGCTATGTCACGAAGCGAAATTCCGCAACACGTCATTACTATTGCAAAATTAACAATTTTGTTTCGTTTAACCCAAAACACTACACTACATTTCGTTGTATATTTGTTCGCATCTGCTACACTACCATAATAAGATTTTTTTGGGGGTGGTGGGGTGGTGGGGTTGAACCTCCATTGGTAGGGGCAAGCCCCCACCCTATTTTATTAAACCCCTACGGGGTTGAAATACAATTTATTAAGCCCTGGAAGGGCGACATAGAATAGCATATGGGCGAGCCCCTATGAAAGAAGGTCACCACCAACACCAAGTCCTGTAAGGACGACATAAAGCAGCATAGGGGCTCGCCCCTATGAAAAATGCAATCACCACTAAAATCGCCCCTGTAAGTGGGCGAATAACATAGGGAGATCACTACAAAAAACATTGCACGAAAATCGGAGAATACTCCGATTTCCGCGCAATTCTTTATGTTCCTTTATTTTATTCGCTGTCTTGGGAATTTCCTTTTTCGGAAGGTGTGTCAAAATGGTTAAGATGCAAGGCGCTAAGGCTGAGGGCTCAAGAAGTGTACTGAAGTACATGACCAAGCCTGAAGACGATAACAACGCAGCAAATTGGCTATTATGACACACCGCCCTCATTTTTGAATTTCCCGAGACAACTCATTTTTTCTTTGCTTAGAATGTCTTTTTATAGAAGATGGATTTCATTGACTTAAAGAATACGATTGTTACTCGGAGAGACAGAGGCGGAGCCCAGTGGCGCTGTAGCATTTGTCGGGCGTATCGCAGTCGCGATTAGCAGAGCGACAGTTCCTCGCGTAGTTGTAACAGCTGCCACCGCGATCCACGCGGTTAGCGCCTGTGGACGGACCGGTAGGATTGGTCTGAGAACTGCTGCTATAACTGTCAATCCAATCCTGACACCACTCATAGACATTACCACTCATGTCGTATATGCCAAGTTCATTAGGCTGTTTAGTCTTGACAGGATGCGTACCGAGTTCGCTATTATCACCATACCATGCCACATCACCGATATTGTTACTTCCACTATATTGATAACCCTTGCTCTTGTTTCCGCCTCTGGCAGCATACTCCCATTCCGCTTCGGTGGGAAGACGGAAAGTTTTACCCATAAGATTGTTTAACTTAGTAATGAACTCCTGACATTCGTTCCAAGAAACTTGCTCCACAGGTTTGTTATCACCTTTGAAATTAGAAGGATTGTTTCCCATCACAGCTTTCCACAAGGCCTGCGTCACTTCGGTCTCACCAATATAGTAACTGCTGAGAGTTACTTGATGAACAGGCTTTTCGTTATCATAAGGATCCTGTTGCTCGGGAGTAGCTCCCATTTGGAAAGTACCACCCTCGACCGGCACCATATAAAACTCCACACCATTGGCAATAAATCTCTTGGCATTAGGATTTGGGCCATACTTAGGTTTTGGTTTTGGCTTCGGCTTAGCCTCTTGCTTAGGTTTCGGGTGTTTTCCTTTATACGGACAAAGAGAAATAACCTTTCCGCAGGTCTTGCACTTCTCGCGCTTGATTATTCCTTGTCCCACAACACTCACCGTTGAGAAACTGATCAACAACATCAGAAAAAATAATTTTATTTTCATTTGATTTCTATTTATACAATTTCTTATGGTATATTATATAAATTAGTCATGTGATGTTTCACCATTATTAGTTATCCACATCTCTGCCATTCACCACGGTGCCGTCCACAGTGCCCGAAGGTGAATACCATGTGCCGTTATATGGTTTGCTGTCTTTAAAAGTGCCTTCAAAATAAGCACCGTCGGAGAGAATGTATTTGCCCTCAGAATAATAACCACCAACAAACGTGCCGACATATTTGTCACCATTGTTGAAAGTCATGGCAGCGTCGCCGGTATTGTCCTCACAAACACCATTAACAAAATAACCATAATATGATGAACCGGGAATATCGCCATATTTCTCAAACACAGCCTTACCCTTAACATCATTAGGAACAGCACCTTCATAATCACCTATTTCGCCGCTATATTTATATTCACGCATATTGGTTGGACCCGAAGATACCTTTATCAGTTTATTTTCTACTTCCACCACTGCATAAGTGGTCTCTATATTAGCATTGTCTCCGGTTGAATTATTATTTCCGCCACCACAATCACCCACCAGACACAAAACAGAGATACAAGCAAATACGGCCGCAGCAATCACAATCTTGTTGGAATACTTCTTTGAAATCTTTTCACCATTGCCACTATTGCTTTTTTTACCTCCGGTATTGATTTCAATAGGTTTCTTCTTATGCTTAATAACGGTGTCGTCATTGTCATCGTCATTGTTTTCTTCAACCTTTTTATTTTCGGGGACAGTATTATATTGTGCCTCAACAAGAAACTGTTTTACGTCGGTCACACTCTGCGGCCTCATTTTGCGATTGGGCTTCATGAGCCAAAAAATAAGTTTCTCGGTCTTCTTGCTTATGCCGCTTGGCAATTTGAGAGCCGAGCGCGAATCCTCATCAATGTCGGAGGGCGAGGGTGGTTGTTGCATGGTGAGCAGATTATACATCGTGGCACCAAGAGAATAGAGGTCGGTCCACGGACCAAATTTCTCAATATTCTGTTCCATTTGTTCCGACGAGGCATAACCGGCAGTATATGCCATGGCTGATGAAGTGGAGAGGTTTTCGCCATTGGCATTTTTCAACTGCTTGCTGGCACCAAAGTCAATCAACTGAATGTTTCCCTTAGTGTTGATCATGATGTTGGCAGGCTTCAGGTCAAGGTGCCAAATTCCCTCGGCGTGTACGCACTCAAGAGCATCGAGAATTTGCGGAAGAATTAACATCAGTTCCGACTCGCTCATAGGTTTTTTAGTGCGTTTCAAGCGGGCGGAGAGACTTTCGCCCTCCACAAAGTCCATCACATAATAAGAAGTGCCGTTTTCATCAAAAAGGTCATGCACACTGACAATATGAGGATTGGTCAGTTTGCGTATTCTCTTGGCCTCCTTGCGAAATTTCTCCTGCTGTGCCGAAAAAGCCCGTTTGTTTTCGGTGAGACTTATGGATATTTCGGAAGAATCATCGGCGCGTCCGCAAACTCCCTTGATAAATAATTCCTTTATTGCAACCTTATCGTCAAACGCCGTGTCGGTGGCAACATATGTATTGCCAAAACCACCCGACGCAAGATATTGGTCTATGCGATATTTGCCGTTGGCGAGTGTGCTGCCCACCTTCAGCATACCTTCTTTCTGAATATTGTCAGCCATTATGTGTTTTTTATTATTTGTTTCTAGGTTTTATTGTACCCTGCGTATTATCTTTTTTCAAAACCGGATTATCACTGCTCGGAGCAAATAAAAAGAAAATACATACAAAAGTAACAATTATTACAATTACAGACAAAACAATCCAAATCAAATTTTTGTTTTTCTTTTGATTTTCAACAACAAAAGTTCTCACCTCATCTTTTGTTTCTTTTTCATCAAGCATGACCATTGCAGACGGTTTTTCCAAACCCTCCACATCTTCCACCTCGATGATATATGCCGTGTTGTTGTCGCGAGTGTTTCTTTTTAGACACTCATTTTTGAGATTAAGCAAACGATTGTTTAAAGAGCAGTCTTCGAGCAATATTTCTGACAAGTCGTTGTTTTCCAATTGCTCTATAACACCGTCGCAACACAACATAAAGACATCTCCCTTTCTTACATCCTTTATTATATTATATGTTGCTTTGCAAGGATAATCCTGATGAGGCTGAATGGCACGCATAATAACATTGCGCTGCGGAAAGGTTCTTGCGTCTTCCTCACTCAACTCTCCGGCAGCAATCAGTTCGTTCACCAAAGAATGGTCGCGAGTTTGAAAGACAACACCTTCTCCCTTGCGAAACTGATAGACGCGACTGTCGCCAATATGAGCCACAAATATGCCGTCTGAGCAAAGAGCCATAAAGGTGAGGGTAGTGCCCATTTTTCTTTGAGACTGCGAATTGTCGAGTTTGTCAAGGTTTTCATACGCTTGTTTGAGAGCATTCTGAAACGTGATTTTCATTTCGGCAGTGTCACACAAAGGTTTTCCCTCCATTATTCCACCTATGGTCTTTGCCACACAATCGCTTGCCACCTCGCCTTTTTCATGTCCGCCCATACCGTCGCACACAATGAAAACACGCGTCTCTTTTGTAGCCTCGCCAAGAAGAGGAAAAATAGAATCTTCCTGATTTGGTTTTCCGCCTATTTCACTATAGGCAAGAGGTTGTTGTATTTTTATCTTCATGTTGCAATATTTTATGTGTTAAGGGTATATTATAAAACACCCCTGATGGATAATTTTGAAATAGCAGAAGTTATTCAAAATTATAGTCTAAATACATCTTTCTTCCTCCGAGAGTGAGACAATCGTTTACGTTGAGATAGATAATATCGTCTTTAATAAGTTCTATACCCTCCTTGTCGGTAGGATTTTTTCCATGCTCCTCAAAAGTGCATTCCACGCCTGAGGGAGTGCAGCGAAGTTCTATTATGGCATGTTTCTTGCTCATATAGCATGTTTTATCAGGTATTTGAACCTCGGCATCGTTTGTCTCGGTTTTTCTTCCAATCCATTGTCTGCCAAAGTGCAACTGATAGTTTTTATTATCAACCTTGAGACTGTATTTTGGCAGGTAGTCTTTTATGGCCGATAATTTCTTACACTTGGGACAAGCGGCATTTTTTTCTTCGAGCCCCGTTGCGGAGGTTACTTGTAATTCCCCTCCGCAATGGGGACATTTAATGGATATATTCATTGTTGATCATTATTAAACTTCATAAGAAGTGACATCAGCATCGTTTGAGTAGTCGTTGACTTCATCATCTATGGCAGCAACGCTTCCACCCGTAATATCTTCGGCTGTGGGCATGGGAATATGTGCTTCTCTCACGTCGGCTATCTCATTGTCTTCTATTTCGCCATTATTGTTTTGGTCGGATATTGCCAAGTCTACCTCGCCATTTTGGCTTGCATCTATCAAAACAACATTTTGGTCGTTTATCGTGACGGCTGCCATATCGACAGTCTGACCATTCATATCAACATCTTCAGAAACAGCAATAACATTCATCTCGGGTGTTTCTATCACAGCCTGATGTGTGGCCAAATCCTGACCGCTCATGTTGTATTGACGCATATCAATCAACTCGCTTTCTTCGGGTTGACCATCATCGTTGGTGTCTACCATGGCGGTGATAATGCGCCCTTCAGAAGCATCTTCCATAAACACGGCTTGATGATTGTCAACAGTGCCCGAATATACATTTACTCTGCTACCATTTTCAAGAGTATATTCTTCAACACCATCAATTCTCACATCGTGTTGCTCTAAAAATTCATTTTCAGTCTTACCACCGTTTTCTTCGTGGCGTTCCTGACTTTGTTGCTGACGCTCTTCCTCTTGACGCTGACGTTCTTCTTCGCGCTGTTGGCGTTCCAATTCACGTTGCTGACGCTCTTGTTCGTGTTGTTCGCGAATACGCTCTTTTTCTTCCAATTCAGCGATTTTTTTATCTACGTCTGATTGTGAAGAATTAGAATTTTTTGCGGAATTATTGTTTTGATTTTCTTCTTCAGTGGCAGATTGTGCCAATTCTTCTCCGCTTGTGATATGATTGGCTGCGTATGCTGCTCCTGCACCTGCCAAAATTCCAATTCCCGTGCCTGCGAGTATTTTTGCAATCATCGCATTCTTTGTCTTTGTCTTTTCTTCGTTAGGCTGATTTTGTTTCTGATTGCCTGCATAAAGAGTGTCGTTGTTTCCTGAAGTCATAGTTGTGTTGTTTTTTTATTGTTAATAATCTTCTTATGGTGTTATAGATTATTATGGAAAAAGAATATATCAGTGGGATGAAAATTTTTTTATTTTATTTCTTTGGGTTCCAATTCATAATGTGCATATTGTCGTTAAACTTGCCCCACATCACGGGATTTTGTTTCTTTTTGGTGCGCTCAGAAACCTTTGTAGATACATAATTAAAAATTTCTTTGGCTGTTATAATTCGGTTGCCGTCAACATCGGCTGCACCCTTTAGTCCTTTTAAAATGTATTGAGTGAAATAACCATTGTCTGCCCAAATATTTTCTTGTGAAGTCTCGCCGGTGCGCGAACTTAGAAAAAGCATCACACCTTTTGTGTCAGACATGAGTGGTGTGGAATTACTTTTGCCCGTATTTTTGTTGTTGTCTCTCAATCCTCCCGAAAAACATGCATCTATAAATAATTGTTTGTTGGCAGATTTGCAACCGGCCATCACTTTTTGAATTTCTTTATAAGTTACCATTGTGTTGGCGGCCTTTGTGTCGTAGGCACACAAACCTCCCTTACCACCGTGACCACTGAAAAAGAAAACCACAATATCGTCTTCTGAGGCTTTTGAAAAACTCTCCCTCAAGGTGTTGAGAATATTATCGTGAGTTGCCTGACTGCCGAGCAATGTCTTTATGTTTTTAGTATGAGTGAGATAGAGTTGTGAAAAGTTTTTTGCATCGTTTTCTGTGTTGCGCAAGTCCTTAATATATTTATAGTCGCATATACCCACAGATACCACATAGATAGTTCTGCCAAAGGCTGTTACAATCAAGACAAACAACAATAAAAAAAGCAACGAAAATCTTTTCATGGCAACGGACAATTACAAACCGGATTTGGACAATATCTGTTTTGTTTCAATATCTTATAGGGAGTCAGAGACAAAAATTTATGACAATGAGGACACACATATTTCTCTTGCATCTCAGCATTGAGTTCAGCCATTCTGATATTTTTTCTTGCCACAATTCTTTCACTCACAATCATGGAAACTATCAAAACAAATATTGTCATGCCTATAGTTATGCCCATTCTTTGTCCGTTGTCGAGATTTTGACCTACAAACATTCCCAACAACATAGTGATTATAGAAGGCAAAATTCTGAGATAGTTCACGAGCATAGACTTTCTTTCCCACTGTCTTTTTTCTTTTTCATACTTATCCCATATTGCAGCCAGGTTTATGTCTGAAAAATCCTGCAACAGTTGTTTCACCGTGGTTTTAAACGTACCCAAAATAAATGGTGTGTCTTCTTTGATTGTCTTGCGCTTAATGCGCATTCCAAACACAAAAATTCCTTTTGCTGAATTATTGTCTTCTATCTGATATGTTCTTTCGCCCGTTTTGCGCAAAATAGCATGTTGAGGGTCTACACTCTGGTCTGCTATGTGCATGGGTTGTCTGCCCATGCGCCCTATTATTATTTCTTCTCCTATATTCATTTTTATAATATTTCTTTAAATCAAAAAATCGTCGCCCGACATATCGTCGACATTTTCATCTGTATTGTCTTGATTTAAATCGTTATTTTCTTTTTCTATTAAATCTTTCAAATCAATATCTTCCGGATTTTTTATGTAGTTATAACATTTTAATTCTGAAACATTAGACAAATGAACAGCATCTTCATCACATTCCATAATGCAACAATTGTCTTCAATGGCATATTCCAAATCAACAGTTTCAGTTTCGACTGTATTTAGTATTTCCGGCAATTCAATGTCCATGCCCGGCATTTCGTTTGTCAGCAACTCGGGATAACTCGTGTAAAAATCTGTTCGTTGATCAACCCTCATGACATCTTTCAAAATATCAGAACAATCATTATCGGCATCTATATAGTCTGCCACTTTCTGCATTTCGTCCTCGCTGAGATTGCCGTCAAGAAATGCAGCAAAACTTTCTATACTTATGTCATTCATTTTTATCATGCTATTTTGTTCCGGTTTCTTTTCCTAATATAGAAATAAACTGCTCCTTGGCAAGTTTGTGTTTATTATAGAAATTTGCCATGGTCATACACAGAGCTTCGGCAGTCTCTTCGTTGTCCATGCCCTCTACATAGCGCAACCTTATTATTTCACGATAGCGCTTGTTGGTCATACGGTTTAAAAGAGTCTCTACGTCCATGTGGTTTATGCTGCTCATGTCAAAGGTTGTAGAGCAAGAATTTTCTAAAATTCTATCACCATAGTCATCATCGTCGTTATCGCATGGACTTAGATCTATAATGTCTATTTCCTTTCTTCTTTTATACTTTCTGTAACAATAGAAGAGGCAGGTTGTTTTAAGCCATGTGGCGAGAGTACTCTCTCCTCTGAAATTCTGCAACTGGCAATGACCGGTTTCTTTGTTGGGAGTGATTATAAGAGTGTAGATCTCATTTATAAATTCAACCACCGTTTCACAATCGGTATAATAATTGTCATAGATTGATTTGAAAAGCGGATAACATTTGTTGTATAGATAATAACACGTCACCTTTTGGTCACGTTCTATTATTTCTTTAGCATAAAACAAATCTTCCACATATATCTTGGCAGCCGGCATCTCTATAATATATATAAGGTATAATCAGGGTGTAAAATTAGTGATTTATTTTAAAATGATTGAAAATTAAACAATAAATTTAAATTACATAAAGACTTTGGCATTTAAAGTAGCGAAGTCAAACAAAGATAAAGTGTTTTCAACATCTCATAACAATATTATATTTCATTTTATTTTTATATTATTTTTTAATGATACTGATGTATTGTTAATAATATAGCGGTTGAATCTGTTGAAGTCTGTATATGTATTGACTCTCTATTTTTATTGTCCACATATATGGTTGTTTTATCAACCGGTTATAAACAGCTTAATAGGTTTGTAAAATACTGATCTTGTTATGTGTTGTAGGTATAGAAAATATATTTTTCCACAAGGATTAGATAAATCGTTAAAAGTTATATTTGTATATTTTTGTGGCTGTCGATAACTGTTTATAACGCTATTGAAAAGTGAGTTTTGCTTGTGATTTGTTGTGGAAAAACATCAACAGCCTTTCAGGTGTGTGTGTAAACAGATTTTCCACCACTTATAAACATGGTTTTCCACCGTGATGTGAATAGTGAAAAGGTCAAATATATTTATTATAGAAAATAGTAGAAAAACTGATTTATAAAATTTTTTTGGACTTCAATCTAAAGTAAAATTAAAGCGGGGTATATAAATTTCCATTTTAATGTTATTATGATATGAATAAAGATAAAAATAATTTGAGCGGACTTCTCTATTTATTTCCGGCCGAAGATACTAAGATTTCCGCCCGGAGATACTAGTATTTTCGCCCGGAGATACTAAGATTTCCGGCCGAGAATAAATCGTTAAGTGCGTTTCTGTGAAATTATTGATGAATTATAAACTTTTTAGAGTGTCATAAAATATATTATTGACATTTTAAATTTAATTATATGAAGAATGAATTATCTTAATTCTTTATTTTGTAATATTTTTAAAATAAAAATTTATTTATGCACTAATTAAATTTTTTGGTATCAATAAAAAATATATTTCGACTTCGGTATGAATTGTTTATCGTTTAATTATAAGGATATTAAAAATGGTGTGTCGAAATTATGACACACCATTTTTAATGATTTAAGAAGAAATGTAAATAGTTATTTATAGTCGTATGCGTGTTTGGCATAGTCTATAGTGTAGTGAAGACCGCGACTTTCCTTGCGTTCGATTGCTTGTCGAGTGACGAGATAGCCCACATTGATTGCATTGCGCAATTCGCAGATGTCGCGTGTGGCTTTCACACGCTTAAAGAGTTCTTCGGTTTCTTCATATATAAGATCGAGTCGAATCCATGCGCGATGAAGTCTGAGGTCGCTACGCACAATGCCTACATAGTTTGACATGATTTGCCCCACTTCGCGCATATCTTGTGCCACGAGCACTTTTTCTTCATTAGTCATTGTGCCCTCATCGTTCCATTCGGGTATCTTGTTATTAAAGTCATAGTTGTTAATCATGCTCAAAACGTGTTTTGCGGCAGCGTCGGCATAGACAACGGCTTCAATCAGTGAGTTGCTGGCAAGGCGATTGCCACCGTGGAGCCCGGTGCACGAACATTCGCCCACGGCATATAGTCTCTTTATGCTGCTCTCGGCATTGAGGTCTACCTTTATGCCGCCACACAGGTAGTGGGCACAAGGAGTGACGGGAATATATTCCTTTGTGATGTCAATGCCAATGGAGAGACATTTTGCATAGATGTTTGGAAAATGATTTTTTGTTTGTTCGGGGTCTTTGTGGGTTACGTCGAGACAAACATGGTCAATGCCGTGTATTTTCATTTCCTTGTCAATGGCTCGGGCCACTATGTCGCGCGGTGCGAGAGAGAGACGTTTGTCGTATTTTTGCATAAACTCCTCACCATTGGGCAGACGCAAAATGCCTCCATAGCCGCGCATGGCTTCGGTGATGAGATAAGCAGGGTGGGTTTCACCGGGATGATAAAGAGCGGTGGGGTGGAATTGCACAAACTCCATGTCTTTTACGGTGGCTTTGGCTCTATATGCCATTGCGATGCCGTCGCCTGTGGCAATGTTGGGGTTGGTGGTGGTGTTATAGATTGCACCTATGCCTCCGGTGGCGAGCAGTGTCACCTTAGAGAGGAAAGTGTCTACTTTTCCGGTGTCGGGGTCGAGAATGTAGGCACCATAACATTCAATGTTGGGTGTGTGGCGATTTACTTCTACTCCCAAATGATGTTGTGTTATGATTTCTACGGCAAAATGATTTTCCAGCACTTTTATGTTGGGATGTTTTCTTACGGCTTCAATCAGTCCGCGTTGTATTTCAAAGCCCGAGTCATCGGCGTGGTGGAGTATTCTGAACTCAGAGTGTCCGCCCTCTCTGTGGAGGTCGAAAGAACCGTCTTCTTTACGGTCGAAATTAACTCCCCAACCAACTAACCGTTCTATGCCGGCAGGTGCGTTTTTGACAACTTGTTCTACAGCAGCGGGGTCGCTGATATAGTCACCGGCAATCATAGTGTCTTTAATGTGTTTGTCGAAATTGTCTACCTCAAGGTTGGTCACCGAGGCAATGCCGCCTTGTGCTTTTGCTGTGTTTGCTTCATCGATAGTGGTTTTGCAGACAAGAGCCACTTTTCCTTTTCCTGCATTAGCCACCTGGAGGGCAAACGACATTCCGGCAACACCCGAACCTATCACAAGAAAATCAAATTTGCGTATCATTATGTTTTCTCAATAAAATAATTATGAAATAATTAACTATATTATTGCAGCCTATTTTCGCTGTTATGCTGCAAAGGTACTCTTATTTTTGAACAAAGGGCTTTTGTTTGGTAGATTTTTAGTATTTTTGCCCACATTTAAAACATGATAATGATGAAATTGAGACATATAACGGTTGTATTGGCGGTTGTATTGTTTTTCGTTGCCAACACTTTTGCTTTTGGAAAGGGTTCTTTGAATGTTGGAAGAGTGGTGATGAAAAACAACGTGGCCGATAGTGACAGTGTGGTTTGTGCAGACACGGCCGAAGTTAAAGAAATAATTTTAGAGTGGCCCGAGTCGATGACTCATGGCATAGACAAGTTGCTGGAAAATAATATGTTTGAACGTTCGCAGGTGGGCATAATGGTCTATGACCTCGATGGCGACTCAGTGATGTATGAACACAATGGGCGACAACTGATGAGACCGGCATCAGTGATGAAATTGTTTACAGCCTGTGCGGCACTCGACAATCTCGGTGATGACTATTTGTTTCAGACCGAATTATATTATAAAGGTGAGATTTGCGACTCCGTGTTGCACGGCGACATATATATAAAAGGAGGTTTCGACCCATTATTTGGAACCGACGATATGTATTCGTTTGTGAGCAAAATGAAACAAAAAGGCATATTTTCGATCGATGGAAATATTTATGCCGATGTTTCACTAAAGGACACTCTGAAATGGGGTGAAGGTTGGTGTTGGGACGACAAGGAGGTGAGTCTCACACCTTTGATTTATGAGGGAAAAGACGTGTTTATGCCGAATTTTATGAAATTTCTCACAAATCAATGCGTGAAACACCCCTTGAACTATGGGTTAAACCACATAAGCAGCAATGATGTGGTTTTGATTGACAGACGAAGCCACACGATAGACCAAATGATGGGTCAAATGATGAAAGCGTCTGACAATCTTTATGCCGAATCACTCTTTTATCAACTCGGTGCTGCAAAATCAAATCCATACGCCGCCACAAAAAAATCGGCCGACAAGGTCTATGAACTCATAGGTCGATTGGGGCTTAATCCTGCGGAATATACCGTGGCAGATGGCAGCGGATTGTCACTCTATAACTATCTCACTCCGCAATCGGTGGTTTGGCTGTTGAAATATGCCTTTAAACGCAACAACATCTTCAATCATCTTTATCCCACATTGCCCGTGTCGGGAGTGGACGGCACATTGAAAAACAGAATGAAAGATTCTCCGGCATACGGATTGATTCATGCCAAAACCGGCACTCTGAGAAAAGTCAGCACTCTGGCGGGATATACTAAGAGTCCCAACGGCACAAACCTGGCTTTCTGCATATTCAACCAAGGCATTCTCAACTCGGCAGAGGGACGCGACTTTCAAGACCGTGTGTGCGAATTGCTTGTGAAATAAAGAATAACGCAAAAATATATTTGTCACTATGATAAAGAAAACATTACTTTTCTTGTTGATGGTCTTGATTTTTTCAAGTGGAAAGGCTGTGCTCAAAGAGAAAAACCTCAACCAAACCATTTCGGTGCTGAGGGCAGAACTCGAAAATTCCTTGAAAGAGCAAGAGCAGACCATGACGCGCTATTATCAGAGAGTAAAGACGCAACACCAAAACATGGTGGCGATAATGCAGCGCAGTTATCAAATTTCTCTCATGCTATATTCTCAGAAAGAGGACTATACGTTTGACCTCAGTTATGCCTGCCATGAGGCCACAGAGCAATATCGCGATTTCAAATTCAATCGTATGCCCTTTGACAAAATAACGGAGCGTCTCGAAAACGAGATTACGCGATATAACTCGCTCATTGAAACACTCGAAAATTTGCCGCCCAACAAAAAGATGTCTCAAAAAGTGGTGGAGAAAAAAAAGAACTCTCCTTTCATGTTGAGCGAAAAGAACCAACGCTTTCGCGACGAGTGTGTGGAGATGGCGACCAAGTTGCGCGACAATTTGCTCGAAATGAAAAATGGAATAGAAAAAGACAAACAATATTACACACGCATAGAGAAACGTTTGAAGAAGGTCAACGACTATGCCGTGAAACGCTATGGGGATATTCAGCGCAGCATTTTCATTAACGGCGGCGACAGTTATTTCACTGTTTTGAAGAGTTTGAAACGGTCGTATAACGAGGCCAAAACCGATGCAACCGAAAAATATCGCTCTGAGACAATCGATACGGCCGATGGCAACAAGGTGAGTATCAATTCGCAGTGGCGTGGGCCGATAGTGTTGTTTTTGGCAATGTTCATATTGTTTTATCTCACGATTGCCGCTGCATTGAGTGGAGCAATAATGAAATGGATTGTGCCAAAGAAATTGCGCACCGAGGAGTTTATGAAGAAAAAGGTGTGCATAATGCTCATGGCGGCAATAGTGATATTTGCGTTGGTGCTGTCGGTGGTGCGATTGTATATGGGTCACCATAACTTCATACTCATGGCGAGCGGACTGTTGATAGAGTTTTCGTGGTTGGTGGGTGTGATATTGATGTCGCTGCTGATACGTCTCAACGGCAATCAGATAAAGAGCGGTTTCCATATATATGCTCCCATAATGTTGATAGGTTTTGTGGTGATTAGTTTCCGCATTATTTTTATTCCAAATAATTTGGTGAACCTTATTTTTCCACCCATAATGTTGGCGGTGATGGTGTGGAATTTTGTCATAATGCGTCGTTGTGGCAAGATAATTCCCAAGAGCGATATTATATATACATGGATTTCGCTGATTATGATAATTGTTTCCACGGTGGCTTCGTGGTCGGGCTATACGCTGATGGCAGTGCAGATATTGATTTGGTGGCTGTTTCAACTCACGAGCATTCAGACCATCACCTGTCTGTTTGACTTGCTCGGCATATATGAACTAAATCATATTGTGAGAAACATCAAGGGACTCATTCCGGCCGAACAGTTGCGCGAAAAAAACATAAGTAGAGAGATAATGGCAAAGGCGGTCGATAAACTGAAAAACAATAAAGGAGCATACATTGACAAGACATGGTTTTTCGATTTGATATACAAGGCTCTCGTGCCGATACTCGGTGTGATGTCGATAATGTGGTCTATATGGTGGGCTGCCGATGTCTTTGACCTCACAGAGTCGATAGCCAAATATTTCACTTTGAATTTCCTCAACATTCCGGGTGTAATCTCACTTTCGCTTCAAAAGATTGTAATGGCAATGTCGATGTGGTTTCTGTTTCGCTATATCAGCTATTTGTTTAAGTCGCTTTACAAGAAATATAAAAAACAAAACAAAAAGACAGGCAACAAGCCCAATTTCACGCTTGCCAATAATATTATCAGCATTTTGGTGTGGGGCAGTTACATAATCATCTGCATGATAATGTTGCGCATTCCGGCAGGCGCGATAGAGACCGTTTCGGCAGGTTTGGCAGCAGGTCTTGGTTTTGCGATGAAAGACTTGCTCGAAAACTTCTTCTATGGCATTTCGCTGATGAGCGGTCGTGTGAGGGTAGGCGACTATATAGAGTGCGACGGAGTGAGGGGAAAGGTGGAGAGCATCACCTATCAGAGCACTCACATTGCCGCTGCCGATGGGTCGGTGATGGCTTTCATGAACTCTGCCTTGTTTAATAAAAACTTCAAAAACCTCACTCGCACGGGCAGCTATGAGTTTGTGAAATTGCCTGTTGGTGTGGCATACGGCACCAACGTGGAGAAAGTGCGCAAAATTCTAACCAATGCCGTCACGTCGATTTATTCCAAAACCAAAGACGGGCGCGACACGATTAACGTGAAAAAGCCGATAGAGGTGGTTATCGACGAGTTTGGCGACAACAGCGTGAACATGTTTTTCACCTGCTGGGTATTGGTGGAAGAGAAATTTGCCACCATCGGAAAGATAAAGGAATTGATCTATAACACGCTCAACGAAAACAACATCGAGATTCCTTTCCCACAGCGCGATGTTTACATCAAGAATTATAAAAACTAAAAATAAAACATTATATAATTATGCAACCATTACTTATTTACAACACGCTCAGTAGAAATAAAGAGCTGTTTCGTCCCGTCAACGAGGGGCGCGTGGGTATGTATGTTTGTGGTCCCACGGTCTATGGTGATGCCCATTTGGGTCATGCCCGTCCGGCCATCACATTCGACATCTTGTTTCGCTATTTGCAACACATAGGCTATAAGGTGCGCTATGTGCGCAACATCACCGATGTGGGCCACCTTGAGCACGATGCCGACGAGGGAGAAGACAAAATTGCCAAAAAGGCTCGTCTCGAACAACTCGAACCCATGGAGGTGGCACAATACTACACAAACCGTTTCCACCAAGCCATGGACGCACTCAACGTGTTGCCACCGAGCATCGAACCCCATGCCTCGGGCCACATCATAGAGCAACAGCAGTTGGTGAAGGAAATTCTTGACAACGGCTATGCCTATGAGAGCGAAGGCAGTGTTTATTTTGATGTGGAGAAATACAACAAAGACCATCGCTATGGTGTTTTATCAAATCGCAATCTCACCGATGTGATTAACCACAGCCGAACTCTCGATGGTCAGGACGAGAAACACAACCAGGTGGATTTTGCTCTTTGGAAAAAAGCGCAGCCACTCCACATCATGCGTTGGCCGTCGCCCTGGAGCGAGGGTTTCCCCGGTTGGCATTGTGAGTGTACTGCCATGGGCCGCAAGTATCTTGGCAACAAGTTTGACATTCACGGTGGAGGCATGGATCTTGTCTTTCCTCACCACGAGTGTGAGATAGCCCAGGCGGTGGCTTCGCAGGGCAGCGACATGGTGAAATATTGGATGCACAACAATATGATTACCATTGAGGGCAAGAAGATGGGTAAGTCGTATAACAATTTCATCACGTTGCAACAATTCTTTGAGGGCAGTCATGAGAAATTACAGGAGGCCTACAGTCCCATGACCATACGTTTCTTTATCTTGCAGGCACACTATCGTTCTACGGTTGATTTCTCAAACGAGGCTCTTCAGGCTGCTCGCAAGGGCATGGAGCGTTTGTTTGATGCCATCAAGCAGCTTGACCGTCTTGCCGGTGTGGCCGACGGTGATGTCAAGATAGAGTATGCCAATGAGGTGGAGCAGAAATGTTATGATGCAATGAATGATGACCTCAACACGCCTATTGTCATCAGCCATTTGTTTGATGCCTGCAGAGTGATAAATCAAGTAGCAGACCACCGTCAGACCATCACTGTTGAGGCACTCGAAGCCCTTAAGAAAGTGTTCCACACGTTTGCTTTCGACATTCTCGGACTGAAGGCCGAGACCAACGGCAGCAACGATCGTGAGGAAGCCTATTCTGCTGCCGTGGACCTTTTGCTCGAGACACGCGCCAAGGCCAAGGCCAACAAAGACTGGGCCACCAGCGACCTTATACGCGACCGCATGTCACAACTCGGCTTTGAGGTGAAAGACACCAAAGACGGTGTTACCTGGAAACTGAACAAGTAACACAACTTTTGAAAAATAAAAAACGAGACCGGGCTGCATTTACTCTTGCAGCTCAGTCTCGCTTTTCTATGTTTTGTTAATCAGTGTTATTGTCTTAATGGTGATTTTTGGGTTTGTTGTTTTATGGTTTACAGTAAATTCAGAAGGGCATAGAATAACAATCAAAATAAAAATTTGGTTAGTAAACCAGCGGAATGTGAGTTTTTTAACGACATTCCGCTGGTTTACTAACGAAAAAGGTGTTATCTTTGTGGTGTAAACAAGCATAACTACTGAGGTTGACAGACTGATTTTCTCACCGGATGGGGAGTTGCATGATGAGTTTGAAATGTTATATGCCTCATTGTTTAAAAAGCCGGATGCATATATTCGTGTCATTGAATTATTGGCAAAAAAGAAGATGGGTATGACGCGTCAAGAATTGTTATCGGGTGGAGGATTTGAAGACAATGGAATTTTTTCTGATATTCTAAAAGATTTGGAGTGGTGTGGCTTGGCATTTGAACGCACCTGTCTATGGCATGTTGACCAGATTAAAAAGAAACTTGGTATTAGTGGAATATTGACAAATGAATATGCTTGGCGTTGCTTGCCGGATGAGAATGTTGGTCGATTAGGAGTTCAGATAGATCTTTTAATAGACCGTAGTGACGGAATAATTGATGTTTGTGAAATGAAATATTCAAAGGATTCCTTCACCATTACTTCGGATTATGCTAATAAATTAGCTCTCAAACGAAACGTGTTTCAGGCTGTTACAGGAACAAAAAAGGCCATTCATTCTATTATGGTTACTACTGATGGTCTAACTCGGAATGAATATCGAGCAGATGTTCAGGCTGAAGTTCAATTGGACGATTTGTATGAACTATAAACATGATTGGTTTTTCGTCTATCTTCATAACGTTCTTTTGATATTACTCTGTGTAATTTTTGCTCATGCCACCGATGAGGAGTTTGTTGTAGGAACAGCCCTTCATCGTTGCGTCTTCTTCGCGCAGATGCATCGCACCGCCACGGCATACATTCCACACTTTACACTCTGTGCACTCATCGCGCTTCATCCAATTCCTATCGCGAAACAGTTGGAAGCGGTTGTTCCATACGTCCATAAAACTGTCGTTGTAGATATTGCCTTGGTCGAAGTGGCTCCTGATGCTCAGACACCCTGAAATAGCACCGTCGTAACGTACCGAAGCAGTGTTAATGCCTGCACCGCAGAAGAATGGATAGTTTCTGACCTTCAGTTCATAACCTCCAAGGTATCCTTCGCAGGAGTAGGACACACAGATGTCGCCCTTTTCACGTTCTGTTTTGATAAATTCCATAAGATAGCGGAATTGTTCCGGTGTCAACTGTAATTCCTTGTCGTTTTTTGCTCTACCCATTGGAAAAACTGTGAATATACGCCAATATTTTACTCCGAGTTTTACCAAAAAATCTTTGAAAAGGGGTAGGGAGGAGAAGTTTCGTGCATTGACACACGTTATGACATCCCATGTGATTTCTGATTTTTTCAATGCTTCGATAGCAATTATTGTCTTTTGGAAACTCTTGTCGTTTCCGCGCATCCAATTATGTTCTTTTTCAAATCCGTCTAAGCTGATGGCAATAGTCTTTAGTCCGCCATTGATTAGTTGATTTAGTTTCTCGTCGTCAAGTAGCATCCCATTTGACACCATTCCCCAAATGAATCCTCTTCGGCTTATTTCTCTGCCACATTCCACGATGTCTTTTCTCACCAGAGGTTCACCTCCGGTGGTGATAATCATGATTTTAGACGGGTCTTTCTCTCGAGCAATATCATCAAGCACTCGGGCAAAGTTGGCAAAGGGCATATCTTGTGGCATATCGTCTTTTCGACAGTCGCTTCCACAATGCCTACAATTCAGATTGCAGCGCAAAGTACATTCCCAAAACACCTCTTGCAGCAGTTGTCTGCGGGTTCTTGTCTCCACAAATTCTTCAATAGTCATATAGCGTATGTTTAATTTCGTAGGAGGAAATCAAATCACAGTACACCTGTTATTTCTTTCGCTTTTTCCCAAAAAGTCGGCCAAAAAAGCCTCTCTTTTCCTCTACAAATTTTTCTATATCTTCGGCTGTTTTCTTTTTCTTAGGAATAACATCTTTTATAGTTGTAATAGGTGGCATTGGGCCATAGATGTCCTCTGTTGGCATATCAACAAGTTCATCTATTTTTTTCTCGGAAATACTATTTTCTGTTGATGAGGGTGCCATCGGACCGTACACATTGGGTATTCGTTCATCACAGTCTTGTGTTTCCCTTTCGCGCTGCATACGCCTTTGTCTATTGCGCTCTTCGATTTCTTGAATTCTATTTTTGAATCTCCGTGCGGAAGGATGGTTATCGTCTAAATTTCCATTACGGTCATACCATTCCGGTGGACCGTACACACAGGGTATTCGTTTGTCAACCATATCTTTTGGATTAAAAGATGATTTCCCCACATTTTTTTCTGAATCTTGTTTCATACCTTATTATTATTATAATGATATAATATTTTGTACATATTATAAAAGTGTGTCCACGTCTATTTTCGCTATTATTTGGTCACTATACATTCCGTTCTTCATGCCAAATGTAGTGATATTTCTTATAAAAACCCTCCGATAGCCTGCGAAAGTTTGAAAAAAAACGAAACTTTCGCAGATTATCGGAGGGTTGATTGTAATTTCTCAATGGACGATTGATAAATTAAGGAGTGGTAAGTGTGTGTTATGATAAGAGTGTTATTCTACGCGTTTCTAATTGTTCAATGTTCTTTGATTTATGTCAAACAGTGAGTTTAATTTGGATTCTATTTTATTCATTTTTAACTGTTTTTGTCAAATATCCTTTACCGTAACACCAATTACATCTGCTCTTTATTTGTTGTGTTTCTCCGTCACCCATGTAAATTGTGCGATAATTGTAACCGCCATCGCAATGTTCACAAGTCACATTTTCTTTGTGATAATCATTTACAGTGTTAGGTGTCACATAGGTTCCATCATAGGTCATAACTCCGGGCATTGGTGTAACCGGATTGGTTTGCAACCATTGATAGGCAGTAGCAGCTTGCTGTCTGTAATAATTTAAAACTTGCTGACGCATAATATTGTTTTTTATCTGCATCGAAGTTATTCGCTGGTCCATTTGAGCACACCATATAACACCTCCGGGACTATAGTCATAGACATAATCAGGGACATAATACTGTGCATTAACTTTACTTGTCGAAGCAACAAATATAATTGCTAAACAAATTGTCTTAAATAAAACAGAGGCCTTCATTGTTGATTACACTTATTTGTGTCGTGCGCAACCTTTAAATTGTTATTAAATGTTTTTTTGTCTGTTTATGTAACAAAAGCCTTTCAAGTAACCCCATAAAGAAAATATTTTTCACCTAAATATTAAAAGAGAAGGCTGTGCAGTAAAACTCAATTACGACACAGCCTTTTCAAATTAGTTAAATGTAGAAAAGTTGAGAATTAATCCTAAAATAAAGCCTCCTAATGCGGAATATAAATATGCAGAAGCATTTTCAACTTTGTCCTTATTAACAAAATAGCAAATAATTCCTATGATAGGAAATAAGAAGGAAAAAATCAGAGCAATAACACCGGCTCTTTCGGTTCTTTCATCTGTCATAATAATAAATTTTAAAAATTAAACAATTAAGTGTTATTTGAATCGCACAGAATTAAGTAATTCGTTTACATATTCTGTAGACTTATCGATGTCGTAGAAAGAAGCAAGGAATACTTTTCCTGTTGGGCTAAAGAGTAAATAAAAGCGCCAATATACATACACACCATTTATATAGTGTTTTGAAATTTTATATAAACAATCATTTCCATTAATCTTAATTGTACCACTGTCCACATTGACTGTATATAAGATATTTTTATCGTTATCTTTCCAATTGTTCCAATAATTATCAAAGTTTAAACGAGACTTGTCTGAATCATAATCTGAACAGATTGTACAATCTCCTATACTGTCATTTTTAATAGTAAATATTTTTATAAACTATATTGTCAGAATAAAATCATTTTGCCCTTTTCAAAGCATATTCTGCTTTTCTCATGTAGTCTTGTGCGCGCTCACGGGCATTTTTTGCTTTTCGAGTATAATCTTCGGCTTTGTCTGTTGCATTCTTTGCACGTTGTTGATAGGTTTTTACATTATCATAATTTTTGCGTTTTGAATAGTATTCGGCTTCTCTTAGATAGCCTTGTGCTTGTCGATTGTAATAGTCTGCTTCGCGTTCGTATCCCAATGCTTGTTTTGTATAGTATTCTGCTTCACGTTGATAGGATTGT
The DNA here is from genome assembly GCA_029219385.1 of Prevotellaceae bacterium. Classification (GTDB taxonomy): domain Bacteria; phylum Bacteroidota; class Bacteroidia; order Bacteroidales; family Bacteroidaceae; genus UBA6382. The sequence continues at coordinate 108,546 of JAQXTH010000034.1, forward strand.
GCTTGCTTGATATAGTAGTCGTTTTGTGCCTTGAGAGGCAATAGGCAAAATAACGTGATTGTAAGAAAAAAGAGATGCTTCATAGTTTAAATTTTGAGAGTAGCATTGTGTTTATACGTCAAAAAATAGTTTATATAGAAGTGATAACAGATATAATACTAAAGGTAATACTAAAAGTAATACTAAAGGACCGGCTAAACCAATTAAAATGATTATAAGTTCTTTGTATTGAATATAGAATTTTTCTTTTTCATTTATGTTGAGCATTACTTTAGACCAATCAAAATTGCCGGTAATAGAGTCTATCCAATATGCAACAATTAGGTTGTATGATTTTTCAGAAACAGAAAAGACTTCTTCACCTCCGTCTTTTAGTTTTAGACATATAAACAACGATTCTTCACTGTCATAACTAATATCTTCGATTTCATTCCATCTGATTGAGCAATATGATTTGTCCATAATATATGGTCGCGAACCAAAGTCGATTAGATTTTTGTCAACAAAAAATCCTTTACTAATTGTTGCACCCTTTTCAATAGGGAAGTATTTCCACCTCCTTACGTTTTTTATTAGTTTATCTTCAAGACGGGGTTCTCTTTTCATTGTTTTATACCCTTGATCTGTGTCGGGCACAATCTTTAGTTTTTACTTGCTTTGTTTATCTATTTGTTTATGAATATTTGTTTGTGAAAGTAACTCTTTGGTATGATTTTATTCTTTAATAATTTCATATTCAGCACCAAACCATTCGTTTAGAGTATTGTCAACTTTATAGTTGACGTCGGGAGTGATACGCTCTTTTATCTTTTTATAAACAAACAGCATGGCTGCACCCTCGTCAAGAACACCAAGCACCTTGAACACAGCACTCGGAATGAGGCTCACGGAAGAGATGGTGTAGAGAATAGCAGTATAGACAAGAACGCGGTCGAGGGTGGGAGTTTTTTCGTCGGTCATAACATAGTAGAATTGCAGCAACGGCTTCGCTGCCACACGTCTCACTTTGATAGCATATGGTCTAATCCATTTCATTACTTCATCAGCCTTACGCTTCCAATCCACATCTCCAATTTTCTTCATTAGTTCTTTGATGTCCTTGCCCATGATGCAATAGGCAAGAATAGTGATACAAATAATTGTTGTCATAATATTAACGAAATCGGTTTCTGCTTATTTAGAGTGTGCACAGATGAATTTTATATCATAGATAGTCAGAAAATAATAACTTATTGGGTATTCTTTCAGATAATTGCCATGAGTGTTAATATAATGCCATAGCATGGTATCGCTTGTTTTTCACCGACCTTGCATTTGTCGCTTTCGAAAGTCCATATTCCATCATATTTACAAGAAATCTTTTATGCCCCATAAACATTATAGAATCCCCATTTCCCATGCTTTAGTTATGTGTTTGAGAAATTGATTTTGCAAATGGCGTTTTTTAATTGATGAAATTGGTTTTCTTCAAATTCAATGCTTGAAACTCCATCCATAAGTGCTTGACCACTTTTCACTCCGCCCATTCCTGCAACTTGAGTAGAAGCACCTCCTACGAGAGCACACGCGCCTGCTAGTAAACCTCCAACAATACCCGTGACATCTTTTTTATTTCGTTCCCACCAAGACGAATTGAACTGTATGGTGTTTATATTTTTTTGCAACTGTCTAACGTTATTATAATCTCTTTGATACCAATAGCATATCATTTCACCCAAATACGCTAATAATTGCCTATTTCTACATTCTTCAGATGTTGCTTTATGAAATAACTCAATTGCATTAGGGAAATGGGCATAAATCTCATAATTAGGCATTCTACCTAACCTTTGAAATAAAACCAATGCTTTTTCAAATGATGCGTTTACAGTCACTCTAGAAGCATATTGCTTTTTAATAAGAGATAAATATCTATTTATGCCTTCATTCGGAAATGTTTTATCGAAAATAAGGAATATGAATTGCTCTAAATCTTCCATACAATTTTATTCTACATCTTGGGTGTAAATAGTTTGTCCCATTGCCGTTGAGAAATCCTGTTGAAGAACCTCCATTACATGAGTATCTAATTTTGATTGTTTAATCATACCCCATATTTGTGCCAATAATACCGGCCATAGAACCAGCATTGTTATCATTGTTGGAATTGCTTGCTGTGCAAAAATACCAACTCCGGTTTTAACGAGTACGTTAGGTGATGTCGAATGCATTTCTATTTTTAGCGCAGATTTCATTCCAAGAATAGCTTTGAACATCCCTCCTTTTTTTATAGTGATATTCCATTTTCCATCTGAGATTTTTTGAGCATTTATATCAAAACCTTCTTGTTGCATTTGTTCTGAGAATTGTTTTGCTACTTTATCAATATAGCTGTCACAATTATAAAATATTTTAGATGAACTAAATTTTCCCATAATGATTTGATTAAAAAAATTATAATTGTAGAAACAGACTCTTACCAAATGTATACTTACAATGGTAAGAGTCTGTATAGTATTTATTTTATATTATAAATATTTCGTTTATTAACTTGACGTTTTAAGAACATTGCGTTTCGTTTGGGATCATGAAGGAGCATACCATATGCTAAGATTATAGCGGGATCCTTCATTTTAAGTGTATCTCTAAGGAATTTAACGTCGATGCCTTCAATAGGTTCGAATTTTCGAATCTTATTTGTCTCCAACCATTCCTCAAGCATTGCATAGGCATCGGGATTTTCAATATTTTTAAGATTGAGAAGGTTTTCCACAGTATTATCTAAACCAAACTCGGGAATATATCCACAATCAATCAATCTTTGTCTCAAATTGTTTTTATCTATTGTTTTCATATTTTTAAGCCATTAAATTAATTCCGTCATTAAACATTTGACTAGTAACATTTCTAACGACAGTGTTGCCTGCATAGTTAGAATCAATCTCAAGAGGGTTATATGAATACCCCCAAGGATCGAAACATGTGGGTTCATCATAATTATATATAGCAGTTGCCACAGCCCACTCATTTCTTACTTCGTCAGAAACATCATGATAACCATTTATACATTCGCTTTGATATTGATGACGTAATTCGTGAGTAACAGTATCCAAAATTTGGAAAGGTGTTGTATATTCTCCAATAAGTTGTTCAGATATATGAATCACACCATCACCATTATTTGAACCGAGAACGCCAGGTTCCATCTCTTCAATGCATACGCCTTTGTAATTCTCCAATTCAAATGCTTCAGCAACTTTTTCTGCATACATGCAAGCAATATCCTTTCTTTCTTCAGGACTCATATTGCCCCATTCGGCAATAACACCAGGATTGAAGATTTCCAAAGCTGCCTCAGAACATTTCTCTAATCCAAATTCGCGTCCTTCTGTAATGCCTTCATTTAATTTTGCAGTCTCTGGGAATTGAATATCAGATAAGGATTTCTTTTCATTGTGTGTAAAAAAATCTTTAACGTTCTCGTACACACCACAGCAATAATCCTTTATTCCCTCTGACACTTTTGTGCCAAATTCAACAATCGTTTCTTTAGCATTTTCCATAGCATTGTTAAACACTTCTTTACAGTCTTGAATTTTTTCATTGACCGCAGGGATATCAGAAATACGCTGTATTCCATACGCAATTGCTCCAGCTTGACCTCCTGTCATTGCTCTCATCTCTTTTGTGTTGTCAATAATTTCTTGACTAACATCTTGGTTTGTAGACTCAATATTATTATTGAGTTCTTCCATGTTTTGAAATTCGTAACCCATTTTAGTATGTTTTAAATAATAAGATTCACTTCACTGTTACCAGCCCTTTTTCAAAAATTTCTCCATTATATGTCCAATAAGGTGCTTCAACTATGCATTCCTGACCAGGTTGAACAGATGTTGGTTTGTAATATTTTTTAATGGATTGATTACTCCATGTGATTGTTTTCTCATTTTGAGAACGAATACCGCATTTTAATAAAATATTCATTATCTCAGTTGCTTTGTCCTTATAGAGTACAATATCCCATGTATTTCTATCTTTTGAAAATATAGAAAACCACTTTTTTAGTTCTTCATTGTTGCGAGCCGCAATAATTTGCTCAAGATTATTAAAATTAATTTCAGCAATATATAATTCAGAGGAACCATTTATAATGTCACATAAACTATTCATTGTTCCAGAAAAATGTTTTATATGTAATGAAAATAGTTCTACAATACTATTGTTTTGTGTTCCTGTTTGTGAAGTCTGTATGACTTTTTTCTTCCTTAATTTATCTTTTTTATAAAATTGTACTATACAGTACCCTATACCAATAACGAACAGTCCTCCCAAAACAGGCCAAATTGGATTAATTGAATTTGTTGACATAATGACTATATTTATAAGTTAATAATTGGTTTCGCAATTTTTACCCAGGATGCTGCATCATCCAAATCTCCTGCAATGATTGCATTACCTTGTTCCAATGTTGGAATAATGCCTTTTTGGTCATCTCTCAATGCGAGAGATTGAGCCATTACAGCACAATCGTCAATAGCTGCCATTCTATGACAAATTTTGTAATTGGTATTTTTTATCACATCAGGAATTAACTTAGTTGGAACTTGGTCTATTATCATAAAGCCTTCGCCAAGCGACCTAATTTCAGATAGCATATTTGAAAATAGGTCAGCTACAACTTGTTGAGGATTTCCTGAACCTTCTGCAGCAAGACTTGGCTTTGATAATACATTATGAGCTTCCTCTATAACCGTTAGGTGCATTAGTTCATTAGCCTGTGCCATTTTCCTATATTGTTCATCATACGAATATGCAGATGTGCGATATTCATACAATGAAAGTAGAATCATTGACATGATTAAAGCCTTATCTTTGGCATTAGGTATTTTACTTAAATTGATAACACAATTCTGATTGAATAGTTTTGTATATGAAGTTGAAATATATTCATTTAATATTTTACCTCGTTTGCCTCTTGTTAAATACTTGAATCTGGTTTCAAGAGCTGCTACAAAACTATCTGTGACACGTTGCTCATATCCTCTATTTTGCAGTATACGTTTCGCTACACCCAAAGCTCCTTCCAACAATGGATATTTAGGCAACTGATCCATTTCTTCCTCTTCAAAATCATCTACCTTCTCCTTCAAATAAGCATATAATGCTTCATCCATGATAACAGGAAGAATATCTCCTGTTGGCAATGTCGCATTAATCAATGCTGTAATCTTTTCACACCGGGTTTGCATATCTATAGGAGCTCCATCAATTGCTGCCGGTTGGAAAGGGTTTAGACGAAGGTTTGACAACATTGTTCCCTCAAACATTGATAATCCCGGCTCGAAGATTGTTATTCTTCGTTTTGCTTTCTCATTCTCAGGAAGATTTAATTTATCAATTTCTTGATTTTGTTTAATTGCCCAGCGTACCCATTCATCCTTGGCAGGTTCAATAATCAACACCGGTTTCTGTTTCTCAAGAACAGCATTTATAAGTGTCTTGCAAGTTGTAGTTTTTCCACATCCTGTAGAACCAACTATTAATGCGTGCCTAACAAGAGAATTGACCGAGATGGTATAAGGATTATTTTGTACGATTCCTGTATCTACAATATTTCCTATTTTTACAAGTTCCTCGTTTGTATGATTTTTACCAGGGTTATTTGCAAAGCGTACGGCATTTTTCACAAAACGGATTCCTGGCACATCCTTACGTGGCAAAGATGTAAAAAGCGATAATTCCTCGGTATTTACAGGAGTACTAACATATTGATATGCTTTACCAAACATATGCCACTCATCTTCATCTTTAACAAATTCATTTGCATCTGGATTTAAGATGGGTATTAAGTTAAAATTCTTTATTGTATCTAAAGCAGATTTAGAATTGAATATATGTGTACGTATTGGTTCAACTCTTGTGTAATCTCCAGAGTAAACCGAACGTAATGTTCCAGTTATTAAATCTACATTGTCAAGCGTGTCAGCTAAAATGTAAACACCTGCATTCCAAAAACCGATATCACGACCGGAACGCAATCTTTCACAATGTTTGTCTGTAAGCATTTCAGAATATTGAGCAAACTTATTTAAATAGTCTTTAGCTACAGATTGGCTATAAGAAACACTATTACTTGTGGATAAACTTCTACTAAATCCAATATTCCCTTGTATGCCTAACGCTCGCATGAATACACTGATTGTGTTTTTTGCAGCTAATGCCGCAGGATTGGCGGATAATAATGCACCTGTAACAAGATTGGTTAAAGGGCCTAAATTACCTTGTCCTAATCCAAATCCAAAACCTCCGTTCATACCAGTATAACTACCTTCAGAGTAGGAGTGACTGCTACTTTCAGTAACATGACGTGTGACTTCAGAATGTATATCACTACCTAATTGTTGATATTTTGCTATTATATCGGTTATTTGACTATCTGTTAAAGGATCTGCGATTACAATTAGTGAGTAATTTGCATTAATACCATTAGTATTTTTAAAACCAAATGCTAATTTGTCTAATGTTTGGAGCACTCCAAATTGAGTCCCTTTACGAAAAGAGGGAATACCTGTAATTGCACCACAACAAGCAGAATATGAAATTTGTTTATTTATGGATTTAATATCTTTTCTGGAAACATCATCGCCAAGAGATAATTCTTTCAAATCAATTCCAGGCATAGAACCGACCAATGCACATTTGCATTTTTTTAATTGTTCAGATATATTATTACCCTTTACTCCAAGATACAAATGTGTTTCTCCGTTACGTCTTTGCAAAAGGAATATCAATTTTTGTTTCCAAGCATGCAAAGAGGATAATACTCCTTGCCATCTTGATAATAAATCATAGTCGTCTATACGTAACGGAGACACAGGTAACCGTTCTATACGAATCCAACCAATTTCTTCATATTCTGGCAATTCTATAATATTAAAATCCGTTCTTTGTGATACATCTTCTAAATAAGAACGTTCTAACATATAGTCCATTAGTGGATTTGCTAAATCTACCGGTAATTCATAAATTGGTTTTTGCTTTTGCTTTAAGTTATCAATACTATCTTGAACATTAAAACAGTCTTTTCCAAAAAATCTTTTTAAGAATCTACTCATATTAATTAATTTTTAAATGATACGACTTTTCGTGGATGATAAAAACCATCTTGACCTATAAAAATAACTTCACCACTAATGTTGATAGGTTTACCATCGTCTATTATAATTTTGCTCGTAGACGTTACGTCATATTTATTACCACCGAAGAAGAATTCTATTAATCCTAAATTTAAGCTTATATCTATTTTGTCAAATATATCTTTATTTAAAATTTCTCCTGTAAAAACCTTAAAGTATCCCCGGAAATCATTATTAAGTTTTACTTGATAATCTGTTTGGATTAAACCAAGATTTACTGATACCTCTTTTTCACATGGAAGCACCATTCCTTGTGTTACGACCTCAATAACTTCGCTTTCCTTATCATTAATTACTAATTGCATCCATATATTGTTTGCAGCAGAAGGACAGATTTCAATTGTGTCATCAATATAACATAATCCATTAGCGACACTTTCCTGTGGTTTAGGATCTAAAAAGCGTTCGATTCGATATGGTTCTTTTATTAATTTTTCAAATTTTACGTTGCTGACACTATTATTATTATCATCATCTTTTATTTTCCCAATAGAACCAAAAACGCCTTCCCCATTGAATAGTTTTTGAACAGTATACCATTTACTGTGACCACCTGTTAAACACAGCAAATCTATATCTTTTGCACCAATCCCATATAATGATTGGTATTTTTTAATTGCCGAACAAATCAGCCCATATAGATTGCGCCAATGTTGTTGCGTAAGAGATTCAAATACTGCGCGGTCAAAATAGAATGATTTATTAACATCGTGACCTCCTGATTTACATCTAAGTAATTTAACAAAATCATCAGGAAGGTTTGATTTGTTGTCTAATTTTAGAGCGTTAGACATAAAGCCATCTTTCCATTTTTTAGCAGAGAGTTCTTCGAAATCACCTTCTTCTAAAATTACGTTATATTTTCTGCAATATTGATGAACATAATCGTAGAGTAGTTGATCTATTTCTCTACCACCATTTAAACAAGGATTGTCAACAGGTGGATATGGAAGCATATGATCAAGTGTATATTCACCATCATTTTTTACTAAAAATCTGAAGATAGTAATGTCACTCGTTCCTGCTCCCATATCAAGCATGAAAACATGTAAAGGTTTATCAACCTGCAACAGTTTGCTCTCAACAAGACTACGTTTATGGTTGTGCAACATATTAAACATTGCAGCATTTGGCTCGTTTTGTCTAATTGGTTCATTTAGAGGCCTAAATCCCGCTTCTTTAATAATATCCGCCATTGCATCGTTCATACTATGCTTCCATTTTGCAGGAAAACTAAATGCTAACTCATAGGGCTCATATTCAAGATCAGGTATTTGATTCTTTACTAATTTATAGATGTGTTCTTTAAAAAATTTTAGTATTAAATCCTCCGCTTGCTTTCTTTCTGGTGAATTTTTAGGCTGAAGCAAATCCATTTTAAAATTTATAAATAGTTGTCCTTGCGGTTCTTCTTGATTAAAAACAAAAGCGTGGTCGTTTATATATGCACTGATAGCCTCATGACCGTATGCATAATATCCATTAGCACTTTTATAAACAGCAGTAGGGATAATTTTATTCCCATTACTGTCTATTATCTCTTTTGTTTCGTTATCACCATCATTACAATACCGTACAACAGTAGTACTTGTACCAAAATCTATTCCGATTCTTCTTGCCATAATTTTAATTTATTTTATTTTATGTTATTTTACAATAATATATCCTACATATATGTTACATTAATATTACATTCTTCATCAAAACTTGCACTAATAACTTTATTGTTAGGTTCTATTTTTGTTGACTTAAGTATTCCATCTTTATACAGGATCATAATATCAGTCCCCTTTGCTTTTATATAAAGAGCCTCTTTGTTTTGCTCAAATATAAATTTTTGTTGCATAATTCGATCGCTCATTATTCTAGGTTTTCCATGTGAGTCAATATAAATATATCCATCGTCTGTTACAGCAAATGATATGACATCTTTATATAGCATCTGTTTTCCTGTGAATATAGTTTTAACATTCAGTGATGAAAAGAAATTACCTTCTTCAGAAACTAAATTCAAATCATATAGATTATTTTGTAGGTGTGTAGGCATAAATTCTATAAATAAATTTTCAACCTCTGTCACATAAGTAAAATCTGTAGCGTATAGGGTAATGCTATCCTTTGTTCCAATTGTTATTATGGCAGGTTTATTGGAAATTCCATATACTTCTATCTTATGGTAACGAAGATTTATATTATCAAATGTTTCATTGGTATATGACGGCAAATCCAATCTTGTGCCAGCCTGAACTCTAATAATTGGGTTTGATAAATTAGGAATACTTTCATGCTCTTCTATCTCCTCATTTCTAATAGGACGATCTATAAGTACCTCCAAAGCGTGAATCCCATTTTGGATTATTGATTCTTCAGCATCTTTATCTTCATTAATCCAGGTGACAATATTATGATATGCATTTAGAAGTTCATTATTCCAATAATAAACTTTAGATGGATGCATATCACGGATAAATTGTCTTCTATTTTCCCAGAATTCATTGTAATCAAAATGTTTGGCAAAATCAGGAAGAGTTACTATCAGGTTATTCTTTAGTTTCATTTTCCTCAAATCTTAAACAGTTCGTAATTCTTTTGAATAATGATTTATCGCACCTACAATTGTATAATATAGAACCTTGTCATATTCGTTCTCCCATCTTTTTGCAGAGTTCGGATCATGAATGTACAAGCGTTTATCTGTATCATAGCAATCAAAATCTAGGATACAATTACCTCCTGCTGGAACAAATTCATTTTCATGAAGCTTCAAAAAACACTTTACAATGTCTTTGAGGTTAGTCTCTCCATAGGGTTTATAATTTCCTTCCTTAAAAATATTTCTCACCGCGTTCCCCATATTGGTTTCATTGTAGATGATAGTGCTATTATTATCCTTTGGTTCCGGGTAAATACGGAATTTAGCCTCCTTTATCAACGCAGAAATATCAGCACCTGTCATTAATTTATGTTTCGGTTTAGAAGATGAACTCCACATATATATAGGCGACTTTTCATTACCATGTTCATCCTTTATCCCCTCGTTGATATTTTTCAAAATACAAGCAGCAGTATCTGAAGTACAACACTCATTTATAATCTTAAGCCAAAACGACTCTTCTTCCAATGCTGTAGCAAACAACTGTTTAGCTTGCTTATGTCGAAATCTAACAGGCATATTCTCGATTTCTGCATAATACGCTTTATTTTGTGCTTTTATGTTTGCTGCAAAGATTTTTGCACATTCTATTGCAGTTGGCATAAAAGTGAAGAATTTTCTATCAAAGCGTTCGGAGCGGAACAGCTCTGGGGGTAGGCAGCTTATATCATTTGATGTAGCAAAAACAAAACATGCGGCTGATTTCTCTTGCATCCATGTTAAAAATTTACCAAACATTCGGCGACCAACACCGCCATCACTCGATGACGCTCCTTGGGATGAACCAGAAAAAGCCTTTTCTATCTCATCTATCCATAGTACACATGGAGCCATCTGCTCTGCCATAGCAAGGGCATTAATCATATTGTGTTCGGATTCTCCCATTATTCCTCCTAATAGTGCTCCCATATCAAGTGATATCAACGGCATATTTAATATTGTAGATGCAGTTTTAGCCATTAACGATTTACCAGACCCCGGAATACCTGAAATAAGCACACCATTAGGAATATCCATGTGTTGTCTCCTCGCTAATTCAGGATCTTCAAATATTGCTTTTCTTGCATATAGCCACCTTGTAATATTATCTAATCCAGCCACTCCTGATATGGTTGATTTTTCCCATTTTAACCCTTGACTATTATCCAACATCTGTTTTTTTGCAGAACGGATAATATTCAAGACTTCGCTAGCATTTACATATTCGAATTCTATGTATTGTTCAGCAATCATCAAACTCAAAAGTTGGAGAATTTTGTTGCGACTAAATCCTCTGAAACTTATGATCATTTGACTTAATAGATGAGAACTTATTACCTCTGTAGGTATATTCTCAACCATCAATTTATTTAATGTTATGGCCTCTATTTCTTCGTCACTAAGAGCAGGCACTCTGACTATCTGAACATAAGGAGCAAACATATCTGGGATTACTTCTTCTTTAGGAGATACCACAATGTATAACGATCGTTTAACTGCATCTGTAATACCAGGGTTGGTTTGATTCTCCGATTTTTTAATGCCCAAATACAGCGAAATATAGTTCTTAACATTATTGGATACACTATTCCAATCACTGATATATGACACAATGATAGATGGAATTTTTATGTTATCAGAATTTCCTCCTATCTTGTAGTTATCAACAATACTTTTGAATGTACCATTAGTATTGTCAATTTCAGCAATTTCATTAACCTCAAGTTTAGTTATCTCATTATTTCTTGAGCATACACGAGGTACTAAAGAATCTATACAATCATTCCCATAGAGAAGTTCTTGTATTATTTCCAATTGATCTGTTGGAATATATACTATCGGAGTATGAGCAAGCATTGCTCTTTTTACATCTTCAAGCATACGACCCAATTGTGTTTTATTAAACTCCATCATTGCATTATATTATTTTTCAATAATCTCAATATCTTCTTTATTCTCTTCTTCATCAATGCTTGATTCTTTAGAATTGAGTTTTTCCAGAACCTTTTCTAACATTTCTTTGTCAGATTCTGTTACAGTTTGAGGTGCTTTGTGTTGCTCTATTTCCATATACCTCATAGCAATAGCAGGTTCACGGCGAATCCAATCCAACATAAGAATAGCTCTTATCGGTTTCATTTTATCATTATTGATAAGTTCCTCCAAAGAAATATCGTGATATTCCACATATGGAATCTTTCCTTCAATAACATCCAAAACTGCAAGTTTCAATTCGTTTGGCAACTGTCGAATTTTCTGTATTGTTCTACAAGCATTGATCGGATTAGCATCCTCTTCTGTTACTAAATAATTGAACAACTGTATATATTTAATAATTTTCATATATTCTATTATTTATTATATAACTTCAAATTGTCTTTCTCCCTTGAGTATCGTTTCAAATCCAAAAGCATCGAATTCAACAGGTTGTTTTCGATACAACTCATCACTCACACAAGTCGGGATGTAATGGTTGAAATTTTCTGCCCAGATTTTTATCTGTTCGTCCGAATAGCCATAGTCTTTTATACCATTAAGTTTTCCCTCTACTGCTGCCCATTGGCGAGCATGCTTTAACTCATGGAATATTGTATAAACTTGTTCTTCTATCAATTTTGGCTCTCCGGATAAAATAAATGCTACATTGATATGAAGTGATCTGTCAGAATGGCTATAATAACCGCAATAGCCACAAGTTGGTGGTTCATCCGTTGAATAAAAATCAACCGTTCCAACATTTACATCCATTAATTGTTGAGCATCTTCTACCATTCTTTCAAAAAGACTTAACAACTCTTCCTTTGACATATTTTGAGTACGTTCGTTTATGCCATTTGGAAAAACTTGATATAAATACTCTTTACATCTTAATGCCATTTCCACATCTGGTTTCTCTGGACGATATTCTGCGTCCATCTTTTCCAATTGCTCTATATACCCACTGTTTTGTTGGATATATTCTCTCTTTTCTCTCCAAAATCTAATTCTTCCAAATACATATTGAAGAGCATACGAGACTCCGGCAATTAACAATGCTATACCAATTTCTATCATAGTAAATATAAATTAATAGCCACAACACTCCTTAAAATGTGCATATATAACTTCTAAGGGTGTTGTGGCTATTCATAATAATTGCATTATTAAAGATTACATTGTTGATACTATTACATTATCATCATTCTGTTGCACCTCAACTATTGACTTTTTTTGAAAAAGCGAAACAAACCAATCCTTGATACCTCGCAGTACCACAAATATGCTTGGCCATACAGTTTCTCTCCATGTGTCAACAACAACATCAAAAATTCGAGAAGACCAGTTTATGATTTTTTCTCCAGCATTGAATGCACTATTAGTCAAGGACCAAACGACAAACAAAGAAGCAAGGAAAGCACCAATTGTTGCAATAGTTGTAGAACCAAAAGCTACCATAAACATCACCATAGATAGTGTACCAATGGCTGTGATGCAATTAAAAGCTACATATGCGAGTAACGAGAATAATGCGATACCTCCAATAATCTTCAGAACCTTGATGGCTTTATCTACAGTTGTTCGTCCAGAATTCAAGTCATTCATGACATGCATTTCTTCAATTCCTGCTGCAACGGAAATAGCAATTGCTTCCGGAGTCAACTCCTGTCCTCTGAGCGATTCTAATTCTTCATTCTGATATGCAATGTAGGTTGCCATTGATGTAATCATCTTTTCTCGCATATCCTGTTCGGAATTAATTACAACACTTTCAACCGCTTCAGAACCGTTCGGCAATTCATCAATTAGTTCCTTAAGGCTTTCAAGAGACCCCAGACAGAAATTATTGTTCTTAAGCAATTGACCAATTTTGTCTTCTACATCGCATAGCATTTCCTCTGTAACTTCATCTTTAACAATCAATCTTTGACGAATTGTTTGAAAATTCTCTATCTGGGAAGCTTGCTCTGTAGAGAGATTGCCAACGCTTAGAGTTTGTAATGCCGCAAGGAAGTTGATATAAAGTTCATACTTCTCATTAATTGGCATTTCTGAAGCTAACTCTTTCAACTCGGTTGCGTAATCAAATTCTCCATTTTCCAATGCTTTCTTCAAATTAGCATTGAATGAAACAATGCCAGATTCCAAACCATTGGTGATAGCATGTGCATCTTCAAGAAGTGCTCCTGGTCGCTGAGATAGATAAAACGTCACCAAATTCTCTTTTAGAGACAATTCTGAATTGTAAGACTCATTAAAATTCACTACAAGATCCTGAACTTTCAAGATTTCTTCTTTAGATAATTTGTTTTCCATTGTTGAATTTTTTAAAATTAAACTGTTGTTGTTTGTTTCTTTTGAGTCATTATATAGTGATGTTCTATCTTTTGTAGTAATACTTTTTTCGTCTATTCCTAACAAATCATCAGCATAGTCTTTGTTAATTGAATGGTTTAATATACTTGCTTGAAGCGAAACATTAATTTCACCATCTTTAATTAATGTCTTTTCAATTTCAATCATCTTTGCCTGTGGAAGATCATTATTCACAAAACGACAAAATGTAATATCATCTACTCCCATAATTATTTAAAACTCATTTTTTATTGATCTAAAATTATCTTGCAAATGCTTTAGTGCATATCCTTTTAAGAGAGACAAAGCATCTTGACGTTGTTTGTTTGTCCATGATTGTTTGACTTCATCAGATGTCAGTCCGTCTTTTGGTCTTGGGTGTATATATTGTTCCAACAGAGGAAATGCATCTAATGCAGGCATCTTTTCTATAACTAAGTAGTGTAAAACTAAACGATAGCGTTCTGATAACATTTGATATGCTTTTCTAACACATTTCGTTTGCATATCATCTTCTTCGTCGAATGCAGACTCACATCTAATAAGAGACTCATAATCTACATATTCTAGCAATTCTCCGTCTTTTTCTAGTTTTCGTTTTTCTTTATTTGACAATTTGCAAAAATACCTACAAGTAATATTTGAAGTATAAGTACTTAATAAACAATTGATACCTTTGTATAAATCAACGCGATGCCATAAAGGCTTTTCTGCTTGTTTATCGTATGGAAAACTTAAAAACATATAATATTCGGCTGTTATATCGCGATGCATTATTGAATATTCTATATGCTTCATTATGGGCATCCCTATCTCTGTTAAATAATAAAACACGGCCTTAGTATCATTAGAAACAACCATTTTTGCCAATTCTTTATTGGCATAATAATCAGTGTCATTATTAAGCCGCTTTTTGAAATCATTCCAGTCTGTCATAAATAACTATATTAATATTATCGAATCCTTCTTATATATTTCCACACACTTTTAAACACTTTACTTGCATTCTTACCGCCTCTTATTCTTGTACCCGATGAAGCTGAAGAAGGTATATACTTCCAGGTTCCAATACATTGATTTCCCCAATAAAGAGATACTGTGTCCCCGAATGTGAAGTTAATTCCATTTGCTTTGCCTATGGTTATATATTTTCCATATTCCCATACAAAAGGAAAAGCATACATATCGGTTCCATTAATCACAAGAGAGATATTTTGAAGATTTTGTCCCCAACCATTATACACATAAGAATTTTTACATGCAAAATAGGGTTCTTTATCAACCCAAGCGTCAGGATCTGCATGATAGAACCCCCCATAGAACTGAGCACTTACACTAAGAGTTGTAAATGCAAAAACTAATGTAATTACTAAATTCTTCATTTTCTTATATTTTTTATATTGGAATGCGCGATTATTCGATAATTCTGTGCTTGCCATATTTTCTGTTTTAAACTCCTGATTGTGGGA
This sequence comes from Prevotellaceae bacterium, assembly GCA_029219385.1. Taxonomy (GTDB): domain Bacteria; phylum Bacteroidota; class Bacteroidia; order Bacteroidales; family Bacteroidaceae; genus UBA6382. Next base: position 124,157 of record JAQXTH010000034.1, read on the forward strand.
AGAAAAACTATAACATTATGAGTTACAATATAGTTGTATATTTTTCTTTCTAGTCCAAAGGTTGTTATGGGTGCATATCAACAAAGTGTGTCAAAAGAAGTGTTTTTTGATTTATGACTCTTTCTTTTATGTGATACACTATTGGTGGATACCCTTGTATATAAGTTTCCAACCTGTGAGGTATTAATTTCAGGGAGGACGCAGGAGGTAAGTCCTACATTGGGAGGGGATTGCTTTCTACCTCCATTGAATTTTATATCTGATGTGGTGCAATACATATTTATATCGTGATGGCATCTTGTTAGAATATAAAACACAAAAAAGCGTGGAGACCTCTTGTTGTTTATTCTTCCTGTTCCGGCTCTAGCAAATGCCAATCATAGTAGAACAAACAACGTTGGTGTCCACGCCGATATGATATACCTACCGTTAAGAGACCTCGGTAAACAACAATTTGTGCTTGCTTGTACGATAAAACAACAAACATGCAACGTATGCTTACAAGGTCTCCACGGGGTTGATGCTATCACACCCGGGACATCTACCGCTGACTTGGTCTGAGAAACTATGATCCTAAATGAACTTGCTAGATTCGAACAGGAACCCCAAACACCGCGTCGGTAAACGCCTTCAATATGTCTTTTGACTACCTCTTCCCACCTAATACCCGCTTTGTGTAGATTATCTGTGAATTTGTTGTAATTGTTATTACCGAAGCACTACACTTGGCACGGCGTGGACCTGTTGCATATCTGCTATTGAAGCAATAACAACAATGGTAATCTGTGAGCAAAGATACAAAATTTTTCTTAATGCGTATGTTTTTGGTGAAAAAATATTATCAAATCTTAATTTTTTTGCGAGAAATTGTAGCACATGATTAGACAAATATTTTTCCCTGCAACCTTTGCCAATTTAACATATTGGCGTTCGATAAACAATAAGAAAAAAATCTCACCCAAAACTATTGTGGAGGGTGAGATTTTTTGTTTTGTCTTATGAATATGACTGTTTGATTAGTTTGCTATCTCAGATATTTAGTGAGGTCGGCAGGCAGATAAAACATATTGTTGCGGTCTACGTATGTGATGACACTTGGCAGTTCCACCACGTTGGTTTTGCCATTTGTTGTAACCTCAATGCTGTTTGTAAATGGGCGTATGGTGAGACGCTTGCCCGACGTGGGGTTTTTCACGTTCAAAACAGGATATGACTTTTTGTTTTCCGGTTTGACGATTTCTATTTCATAACCCTTGAAGACATCTGCGTGGCGTGCAAAGATTTGGTCGTTGAATTGCTGCATCTTGCCATACACACCGAAAAGGGCCTGCATATATTCTGCCAACTGCACATTGGTGTTGACTCCCATTATGCGTTGAGAGGCATTTGGGTGATAGCAAGCCAAAAAGACGTCTTCGCCCGTGTGACCACTCGATGTCCAGCCAAAAGGTGTGTGGGCAGATAGTATCTTGGTGATTACACCCGAAAGATAACTGCTATAGAGAGGTGACTCTTTGTCGGGTGTGCGCAACTCTTCGGGTATCGGGCTGTTTTTATAACCTTTGTTGTTGACAAGCAGATTTATTTCTTCTTTTGAGAGGTCAATAGAGGCATATTGTTTGAAAATAGATTTGAGGCTGTCGAATGGCAGGGTATTCATCTTTTTTTCTATGCCGTCGCCACTGAGTTTGAAGTTTGAGACTGTTTCAAACAATTGTTGCACGCTTAAACGGCTATAGTCGGCAAGTCCATAACGACCGAGGGTGAAACCACTGTTGCCGTGGTCGGAAGTTATGATAACAACGGTGTTGCCATCTTTGCGTGCATAATCTAATGCAACTCCGCAGGCTTTGTCGAAAGCAAGAAAGTCGTTGAGCAATGCTCCGGGGTCGTTGGCATGGGCAGCCCAGTCTACTTTTGAGCCTTCGACCATAAGGAAGAAGCCGTTTTTGTTTTTAGAGAGTTTGGAGATTGCCGTCTCTGTCATTTCGGCAAGAGAGGGTTGCTCGTTGGGGTTGCGGTCGATGTCATAATCCATGTCGGCGGGGGAAAACAGAGCCCACATCTTATTGCTCTTATCCTTGCGCATGGCGGCAATGTCGTCGCGATAGACGTTGACTCCGTGATTTTTGAGATATTCTTCGTTTGGCTTGTTGAGATAACTTGTGCCACCGCCAATCACCACGTCGAGATTGTTGTGAACCATTTGGTCGGCAAGGATGCCATATTCTGAGCGATTGTAATAATGGGCAGAACAGTCGGCCGGAGTGGCATGGGGGAACTGACAGGTAAACACCAGTCCGGCACTTTTACCTTTGAGTTGCGTGGCTGCCTCAAGCAGTGTGGCTGCTGGGGCGTATGCCCGTGTGGAATCTACAAAGCCAATGTTTGCTTTTCCCTTATAGGGCGGAAATGTGGCCACATATCCGGCGCGAGAGCGGTGGCCGGTCATGTAACACGATGTGGTGGGGGCAGAGTCTCCAATTGGAGCGTCGGAGTTGCAGGTTATCACCGTGCCACTCACCCAAGGGTCAACATTGAGACTTGTAATTGAGGGGTCACGATAGTATTGAAGCCAACGGGAGGCACCGAGCACACCGATGGAATTGCCATCGGTAATCATAAGAATAACGTTTTTAACAGGTTTCACTTTTGCCGGTTCTATGGCAAAAGAAAGCATGGAAATGATGGCGAATGCGCTCATCAGCATTGTTTTTTTCATTATAAACAGAGGTTTTTGTGGTTTTATGATTGGTTAGAAAATAATATTAGAGTGTTATAACTGTGCCACCTTGCGCCAAACGGTCGGCACGGGTGATGACCACTTTGTTCACTCCGCCTCGAAGGGCAGCAAAACTGTTTTCGAGTTTTGGCAACATTCCTCCGCTCACAATGCCTTCGGCTTTGAGTTGTTCGTAAAGTTGGGTATCAATATGTGGTATGACGCTGTCGTCGTCGTTTCCATCGAGCAACACGCCTTTCTTCTCAAAACAAAACATCAGTGTCACGTCATAAAGTCGGCTCATGGCCTTGGCGGTTTCGCCTGCCACAGTGTCGGCATTAGTGTTGAGCAGACAACCGTTTTCGCCCAAGGTAAGCGGAGCTACCACCGGTGTGACACCTCCCTCTATGAGCATTGCAATGGCATCTTGGTCTACGCTGTCGACATCTCCCACAAAACCAAAGTCGATACCCTCGGATGTGACGGGCCGTTTGTGAGAGCGTATCACGTTCATGTCTGCTCCGGTGAGTCCTAATGCTTTGTAGCCTTTGGCAGAAAGAGAAGACACGATATTCTTGTTTACCAAACCGCCATATACCATTGTCACCACGCGCAACATCTCTGCATCGGTGATGCGACGGCCTCCTGCCATTTTAGTTTCTATGCCCAAGCGACCGGCAATCTCGGTGGCTGTGCGTCCACCGCCATGCACAAGCATTTTAGGTCCCTTTATCTTTATAAAACCGTCAAGCAAAGTAGCGAGCGACTCGGGTTCTTCCACTATTTTTCCGCCAACTTTGACTAAAGTGAGTGATTGTTTCATTTTATAGTCTAAATTTACTGTCTATTATTTTTCCAGATAAGTATATCCGTAAAGACCGCTTTGGAAATTGGATATGAAATCTTTACCTTCGCGCGGTGTGATACGCTTCTCTTCTATGGCCTTGTCGACCCATGTTTCCAAACGTCTTACAAGTTGTTTGGGGTCATATTGCACATAGTCGAGCACGTCGGCCACGGTTTCGCCATCGATTATCTGGTCAATAGTGTAGCTGCCGTCTTTGTTGACTGAAACGTGAACCGCGTTGGTGTCGCCAAAGAGGTTGTGCATATTGCCGAGGATTTCCTGATATGCGCCCACAAGGAAAACGCCTATGTAATAAGGTTTGTTTTTTTTCAGTCCGTGGAGTGGCACATAACTTGTTTGGCGGCCGTTATATACAAAAGTCTCAATTTTGCCGTCGCTGTCGCAAGTAATGTCTTGGATTGTGGCGTTGTGGTCGGGTTTTTCGGCCAGGCGATGTATGGGCATGATTGGGAACAGCTGGTCTATTGCCCACGAGTCGGGCATAGACTGAAACAGCGAGAAGTTGCAATAATATTTGTCGGCCAGAATTTTGTCTAACTTGCGCAACTCGTCGGGCATGTGTTTTTGTGTGTGGGCAATGGCATTGACTTCGCGGGTGATGCTCCAATAGACGCTTTCTATTTGTGCGCGTGTCTTCAGGTCAATCAGTCCGTGGCGGAAAAGGTCGAGTCCCTCTTCGCGTATCTGCTCGGCATCGTGCCAATCTTCAAGCATGGAGCGCGCCGACACCTTGTCCCATATTTCAGAGAGGTCGCGCACTAATTTGTGGTCGTCGGGTGAAGCTTCCCACGACTCGTCCATTGAGGGCTGTGTGGTCGAATCAAACGCTTCGAGTATTAGCACCGAGTGATGAGCCGATAGTGAGCGGCCACCTTCGGAAATAATGTTGGGGTGGGGAATACCGTTGCGGTCGGAGGCTTCGACAAACGTATAGAGGCAGTCGTTGATATATTCCTGAATGGAATAGTTGACCGAACTCTCGCTGTTTGACGACCGGGTGCCGTCGTAGTCGACCCCGAGGCCACCTCCACAGTCTATAAACTCAATGGGAAATCCCATTTTGTGGAGTTGCACATAGAATTGTGCGGCCTCGGTCAGCGCAAACTGAATGCGGCGTATTTTGGTTATCTGGCTGCCGATGTGGAAGTGCATCAACTTGAGACAATCTTGCATCTCGTGTTTGTGCAAAAATTCGAGTGCTCTCAGCAAATCAGAAGAATCAAGGCCAAATTTGCTCGCGTCGCCACCGCTCTCTTCCCATTTGCCGGCTCCCGACGAGGCAAGTTTTATGCGTATGCCTATTTGGGGGCGCAGGTTCATGGTGTTGGCGGTAGAGACGATAGTTTCAAGTTCTTCAAACTTTTCTACCACCAGGAAGATGCGTTTGCCCATTTTTTGTGCGAGCAGGGCCAATTCTATGAAATTATGGTCTTTGTGGCCGTTGCATATAATCAGACTGTCGGAGTCCATGTTGGCTGCAATCACCGCGTGGAGTTCGGGTTTTGAGCCGGCTTCCAAGCCAAGGTTATAGCGTTTGCCATGGCTGATGATTTCTTCCACCACGGGTCTCATCTGATTGACCTTTATGGGGAAAATGATAAAATGCTCTCCCTTGAAATGATACTCGGCGGCAGCCTTTTCAAAACAGTCGGCTGTCTTTTCGATGCGACTGTCGAGTATGTCGGGAAAGCGGAGCAACATGGGTGTTGCCGTGCGGTTGGCCACAAGGTCGTCTACGAGTTCTTTCAAGTCAATGCGGTTTCCGTCTTTGCAGGGTGTTACATAGACATGACCCTTTTTGTTTATTCCAAAGAAGTTGACTCCCCATCCTCCTATATTATAGAGTTCCTCAGAGTCTTCAATTCTCCATTTTGCCATTTTCTGTGTTTGAGATTTGGTCACAAAGAGCCAATGCCTGCCGGTGGGGATTGTGGGCGTGGGGTGCTCTTTATTTGTTAAGGTTAAAATATTATTGTTTGAAATCTAATTGTTTTACTATTGATTCGACGAGAGCATCTATTTTGTCGAAATTGTCGAGCGTGTCGACATTCACCGTGAGTTGTGCACGCGTGTAATAAGGTTTGCGTTCTTCTATTTGGCGTGAAATATGGTCGAGCAATTCGTCTCCTTGTTTGTCTTTGAGAAGGGGTCTTACCGTGTGGCTTATCTTGAGGTGTTGCACAATGGTAGAGGGTGAGGCATCGAGAAAAATTGTAATGCCTCTCTCGTTGAGATAGTCCATGTTGTCGAAAAAGCAAGGAGTGCCACCGCCAAGCGATAAAACCACGTCTTCAAACTCGGCCACCTCGTGGAGCAGATTATACTCAATGCGGCGAAATCCCTCTTCGCCTTTTTCGGCAAAAAGGTCGCAGATTTTTTTGCGGAAACGTTCCTCTATATACCAATCGAGGTCATAAAACTGCATTCCAAGCCTGCGGGCCAGAACTTTGCCGACCGAAGTCTTGCCGGCTCCCATATATCCTATCAGAATAATGTTTTTCATTTTAAAACCTATATAGAATGAAAGGGTTATGAATGTTTGCGTCGGCGAGTGCCTGTTTCGACGGCTTTGTCTATCACCTCGCGACATTGTTGTGGCGTTATGACATCAAGGTTTTCTGCCAAAGCCTTTGGCAAGCGATAGTTCTTTCCATTATATGCGATATATGGACCATAGCGTCCGTTCATCACTTCAATGCCATCGTCAAAGGAATGGATCACACGTTTCTTTTCTGCTTCGTCTTTTTCTTCTATCAGTTGCATGGCCTGTTCGAGCGTGATTTCCATCACGTCTATCTCTTTGGGTATTGATACATTGCGGTGATTATAACTGATATAAGGACCAAAGCGGCTCACGTTGGCAATCACCTCGCGGTCGTCTACCTTGCCCAACACGCGTGGCAGTTTAAAGAGTTCGAGAGCCTCTTCGAGGGTAATGGAGCCCATGCTTTTTCCCTCTGTGAGGCGTGCAAAGCGGGGTTTCTCTTTGTCAGAGGCAAGTCCCATTTGAACTACCGGGCCATAGCGACCTATCTTGACACTCAATATTCTTCCGCTGGCGGGGTCAACACCCAAACGGCGTTCGCCCACGCGCAACTCTGTCTGTTTATCAGAAGCTTTGGAAACAAGTGGGGTGAAATTGTTGTAGAATTTGTGTGCAAGCTTGTTCCAGTCTTTTTTACCCTCGGCCACGGCATCGAAGTCTTTTTCCACCTTTGCCGTAAACTCAAGGTCAAGAATGGCGGGAAACCATTCTATGAGATAGTCGTTTACAATTTTGCCTGTGTCGGTGGGGAAAAGTTTTCCTTTTTCCGCTCCGGTGGTTTCTTCTTTTAGTGAGTTCTTAACTGTATTTCCGGCAAGTTCCAAGTAGACATAATTGCGTTTCACTCCTTCTTTATTGCCTTTTTCTACATAGCCACGTTGTTGAATGGTGCTGATGGTCGGGGCGTATGTAGAGGGGCGGCCAATGCCAAGTTCCTCCATTTTGTGTACGAGCGAAGCCTCGCTGTAGCGCACCGGGCGTTGTCCGAATTTTTGTGTGGCAAAAATTTTGCAGGCGTTGAGTGTGCCGCCCGACTTCAGTTTGGGCAGGAGAGGCGTTTCACCGTCAGTCTCTTCTTCCGAAGACTCGCGATATACTTTTATGAAACCATCAAACTTCATCACTTCGCCTGTGGCCACAAACTTTTCCTCACAACCGTCAAAGCCGATTGTCGCAACGGTTTTTTCAAACAAAGCGTCGGCCATTTGAGATGCCAATGTGCGCATATAAATCAAGCGATAGAGACGTTTCTCTTGTGGAGTGCCGCTTATCTCGTTTACGTCGAGTTGTGTGGGGCGAATGGCTTCGTGGGCTTCTTGTGCACCTTTGGCGCGTGTTTGGAAATTACGCGATTTTGAATATTTCTCGCCCATTGTCTCTACCACCACTTGTTTTGTGGCAGCAATGCAATAAGAACTCAGGTTGAGAGAGTCGGTACGCATATATGTGATATAACCCTTTTCATATAATCCTTGGGCAATGCGCATGGTCTGGCTCACGGAATAACCCAATTTGCGTGCAGCCTCTTGCTGCAAGGTTGATGTCATGAAAGGAGGTGCCGGTGAGCGTTTCACCGGTTTTTTCTCCAATGCTTCGATGTGAAATTCCTTTTCCGCGCATTTCTCTAAGAAAGCAGTGGCTTCTTCAACGGTTTCAAAGCGTTTGTTGAGTTCTGCCTTTACTGTTGTGCTGGGAGCGTCTGAAGGCTCGAATATGGCGCTGACCACAAACACGGGCTTGGGTTCATAGTTTTCTATTTCGCGCTCGCGCTCCACCACCAGTCTCACTGCCACACTCTGCACACGGCCTGCCGACAGACCCGGTTTTATCTTGCGCCACAACACGGGCGAAAGTTCAAAACCCACTATGCGGTCGAGCACACGGCGGGCTTGTTGGGCATTCACCAAATTGCGGTCTATGTGGCGCGGATTTTCGATAGCGGCAAGAATGGCCTGCTTGGTGATTTCGTGAAACACAATGCGGTTGGTAGTGTCGACATCGAGATCCAACACTTCTGCTAAATGCCATGAGATGGCTTCTCCCTCGCGGTCTTCATCAGACGCGAGCCAAACCTTGTCTGACTTCTTCGCAGCCTCGCGCAAATTTTTCACAAGGCTCAGTTTGTCGTCGGGTATGATATATTCGGGCATTAAAGTCTCGGTATCAATGCTGAAAGAGTGTGGTTTCAAATCGCGTATGTGTCCATGGCTCGACATCACTTTAAAATCGTCGCCAAGATATTTGCCCACCGTTTTGGCTTTGGCGGGCGACTCCACTATAACAAGATTTTTCATATTTCAGTATGTTTCGTTATTATCTGTTTTCCGTGATTTCCTACCTTATTATATAGGAACATCGTTTTAAGCGTCGGCAAAAGTAAATAAAAATATTCAACTCTCACCTTGTTTTAATAAAAGAAATGACATATAGTAGTCTTTTTCACCGAAACAGACAATAGAATTTTTATTGTTGCAAATATTTATCTGCTTGGGTTAAATTCGTTTCAACCATAAGTCCATAAATTTGTCGTAAACAACATAGCCTTGAGGAGTGCGATACACCAATTCTTTGTTTTCAAGCACTTTGAGAGCAGCCTTTGTGCTACTTGCTCCACTGAGCCTATGGGAGGCAATAAATTTGGCAGATGTTGGTTGGGAAACAATGCTGTCTTTGGCTATGGCTTTGAGAAGGTCAAACTGATTTGCAGTGAAAAACTGCGTAAGAGTTTCATATTGCGCCTCTCTGCTATTGACAATAGACAAAAGTGAGTGGTTTATTTGATCGACATTGTCCACTCGGTTTTCTATTTCATAAAGACGGTTCATCACACACTGCACATACCAAGTGTGGCCGTCAAACATATCATAGACATAATTAAAAACCTCGACGGCAAGGTCTCCGCCTTTGTCTACAAAAAAATTCTTGCAAAAGTCATAATACACATCGCGCTTCAAGGCTTTTAGGTTTAAGAGTTCTGTGCTTTGGTAAAAGGCGCGTTTTGGAGAACCAAAAATTTCTGACATAAGATGAAATTTGCTTCCCGAGAAAATGAAGTGAACATTACGGGTAAACTGTATGTAGGAACGCAATAATGCCTCTGTGCCTTTTTCAGGATATTCTGCTATTTGTTGAAACTCATCGATGGCAATATAAATTTCTTTGCCACTTATGTTGAGATAGTCAAACACATTGCGTAGGGTGATTTCTTCTTGTGCCGGTTCTATGGTAATAGAAACATTGGGGGCACCCGTAAGGGTATCAATACTGAACACCGGTCGTAAAGAGCCAAAAAATGAAAGAATCTTTTGCGTGAGTGAAGAGTTTTTGGTGACAAAATCATTTATGACCATTGTGCCAAACTGTCTCACAAAATCATTCAGATTTTTTGTGGAAAAGATGTCGATATAAAGACACACGGCGCTGTTGTCGCTTTTTTGCAAATGGTGGAATGTGTTTTTTATTAGTCCTGTTTTTCCCATTCTGCGTGGAGAAACGAGTGTTACATTTCTTCCATTTTTCAAGTGGGAGAGCAGTGTCTGTGTTTCTTCTTGTCTATCGCAAAAATAATCAGGTCCTTCATAACCTTGAAACACAAAAGGATTAACCGGTTTTTCGTAGGTTTGCTTCATTTTGTATTACACAAATTTTGTTACAACATTTTTGTAATGGCAAAAATAATGCTTATTTTCTTATCTGGCAAGCCATAAGGCGAAAATGTTGGGTGGTCGAGAAATCTGGCAGGAAATCACTCGGATTATTTGCATAAGAATTGTTGAGGACACCATTCTACTATAATAGCCAAAATCTTTATATTGACACACCCTCATAAAGAAACGTCTTTTCTTTCAATGAATAAAACTTTTCTGTATTTTTATTATGTTAAAAATTGGTTTGTTGTCTTTTAAAAGCGAGACAAAAGTAATGGGGTGCAATTCAGAAAAGAACTGCACCCCATTGAAGATTGTTTTGTAAGGTTTTTCGCTCCCCTCACAGGAAGCATTGAGGTTTTATTGAGAGAGTTGAAACCTATGAATGTATGTTTGGTTTTAATAATTCGTTGTCTGCGTGGTATGTCTAAATATGAATGAAGCTGACTTTTAGTTTTGCAACATATTGAGGAGGTCGACAAAATCGTTTGTAAACACTCCGGTGAGATTGAGAATGCGCATCTCGGGCGATTGGGCATCGGGGTCGAGCATGGTGATTATCTCAACCACTTTGTTGCCCGAGCGACGGGTCCAGATATGTGTCTTGGCAGCGTCGGGAGTAGCATTTTCACTTTTGAATATTTTATATATGCGTTTGTTGTCTTGTGCAGTTTTGTAGACCAACTGCCGATATGAGTCTATATTTTCTGATGCCACAAAAATTCTCAGGCTCTTCACGCTTTTGAGCAGTTTGCCGATAATCTCGCGGTTGGCCGACTCTTGTCCCCGACCATTTTGTTCAATGGAGGTGAGCATTTCGACCACACTTTGCATCATTGTGGGGCTCACGGTGATTTGTTTATACTCTGATGGTTGATACAGAGAGGGCTGCCCTGAGATTTCTTTCATCATTCGCGCCACAAAGTCGTTGTCTTTGCCGGCTTGGGCCGAAGTGGCAACCATGAGCAACAACAGGAGCGTTGTGAAGTGTTTTAATATTGAGTTCATGTTTGTTTGTCGGTTGGTTTGGCCTGTTATTGCAGTTGTTTGCCGGTGGCGGCTTCTGAAATGGTGGTGGTGTCGGTCACTCCGATGTTGTTGCTCTTAAACGCTTTGCTGAGGTCGTTGAGCGCACTGCTCACCTGGCTGTAGGCCACTTGTGGGTCGGAATAGGTGTCGTGGTATTTGGCATAGTTGTATTCCACCGTGTCGCCCTCTTTTGAGTTGAAATATTCAGATGCGCTCATGCCCACTGTGATGATGAGTGCAACAGAGGCCACTGCTTTGTAGAAAGGTTTCAAAGTGAGGTTGATATTGCTCAATTTGCGGGTGAAAGGTGAAGTCTTTTGTTGCAATTCCAAATTTGAAATTTCTGCCATCACCTTGTTGTCGAAATCGTCGGGCAATTCCACGCGGCTCTCTTGGTTGAGAGTTTCAAACAAGGGTTTGTATTGCACGAGGTTTTCGGGCAACTCGTCTTGCATGAAAAAACTGCGCAAGATTTGTTCTTCTATCAATGTGGTTTTGCAATCGAAGTATCGCTCCACAAGATTTTCAATGTATTTATAGTCCATCTCTTTCTTTGTTTTTAAACGAGTTTTTCAATGCCTGTCGTGCTCTGAAAAGATTGATTTTTACTTGTTCTTCGCTCATGTTGAGCGCGTCGGCAATTTTTTTGTAGGAAAGTCCCTCGATGTCGCGCAGTTGAAGCACATATTTCTGTCGATCGGGCAAGGTGTTGATTTGTTTCAACAACAATTGCCGCTGCTGATTTCGAGAGATTGTTTCGAGAGGCGAAAGGGCAGTGTCGGCAAGATTGATTTGGTCGTCGTCGAGATTGTCGTGGTCTCTTCCCTCGCGCCTGTAGGTGTCGATTGCCAGATTATGGCAAATGGTCAGTCCCAGGGCTTCTGCCTCGTCGGCATTTGCCAGGGTTTCGGAGCGTCGCCAAAGCCTGATGAGCGTTTCCTGTGTGACGTCTTGTGCCTCTTCGTGGTTGTGCAAGACACGCAATGCAAGTCTGTAAAACTTGTTCTTCAGCGGCATTACGTCTTTGTTGAAATTTATCATTGCTCTGCGGTGCTCTCTGATGATAAAACGATTGAAAACAAAAAAAGTTACACTTTTCTCAAAAAAAGTTTGGGTTTAGGTGTCCGAAAAAGACTTCTCGAGCGTATTAGTATATAGAGGGACGCACGAGAAGTCTGTGTGTATTAACTGTGTTTATATGTTTCGATGCTTAGAAAAATATCAGTCTTTGCAGGAAATAAACTCCCATGCCGCTCAGCATTGCCACAAAGGCGAGCAGACTGAAATGTTTGAGATACCAGCCGAAACTGATTTTCTCCAATCCCATTACTATCACTCCGGCTGCTGAACCGATGATGAGAATGCTGCCACCCGTGCCGGCGCAATAGGCCAAGAGTTGCCAGAAGATGCCGTCGGGTTGGAAATCCACGCCCATGTCGGCACTATACATACCCATGCAGCTTGCCACCAGCGGCACATTGTCAACCACCGATGATGCCACACCTATTATGCCATTCACGAGATAGTGGTTGCCTCCGGTCATTTGGTCGAGCATAATGCCAAACTGTTTGAGTGCGCCGGTTTCTTCGAGTGCGGAGACTGCCATCAATATGCCGAGGAAGAAGAGAATGGTCGACATATCTATGTTTTTAAGAATGCGACTCACGCGCTTGGTGCGGTTGCTTTCGATTTTCCGTCTGCTGTAGAAACATTCGGTGATTACCCACAAGAGGCTCAACACCAGTATTACGCCCATAAATGGGGGCAGTCCTGTAATGCCACGAAAGAAAGGCACAAACATCAGTCCGCACACTCCCACATAAAACACAACGTTGCGTTGGGTGAGCGAAAAGTCATATTCTTCGCCCTCGTTAGAGGTGTTGTCGCTTGGCTGAAGTTTTCCTTTCATGTTGAAATGCAAGATGAGGCCCGGAATCAGCACTGTGGCCAGCGAAGGCAAAATCAATTCTTTTATCACTCCGAGCGAAGTTACGTTGCCCTTGATCCAAAGCATAATGGTTGTCACATCGCCAATGGGTGAAAACGCTCCGCCCGCGTTGGCAGCAATCACCACCATGCCACAATAGAGCATACGGGTCACCTTGCTCCTCACAAGTTTGCGCAACACCATGACCATCACAATCGAAGTGGTGAGGTTATCCAATATGGCCGACAAGAAAAAGGTGATGATGATTATCTTCCATAGCAGCGAATGCTTGCTTTTTGATGCCAATTTGTTGCGCACGAAGTTAAAGCCGCCGTTGGTGTCGACCACTTCGACTATTGTCATTGCGCCCAAGAGGAAGAAAATGATTTCACTCGTGTCGCCCACATGACGCAGAAACATTTCGCCAAACTCCGTGCCGGCAGGCAGGTAGTTGTCTATGTTGAATGTGAAGAGCGACCACATCACCACGCTCAGCAACAGAGCGATGGCTGTCTTGTTGACCTTGAGGTTATTTTCAAGAGTGATGAAAAGATAACCCACCAAAAATACAATTATGATTACTGTTGTCATAATGATTATAAAGAGAATTATGAGTTTATTAGTGAATATATATTCCTATTTTGCTTTTTTGCGACGATAGCCCGGTTTCGTGGTCGAAACAAAGGAGCCATCTGTAAAAACGATTGCAAAGTTAGTAATAAATGTCAATATTTAATAATGTGTAACGGAGCATATTTTTAAAAAATTAGATGTTTTCAAAATCTTAACCCGTTTTTCAAAATATTTAAACACAAACAGCGCGTAGTTTGTGCAATATTGCTGTTGCGAGGGTTGTGGAAATTATAGTTGCCTAACTTAGGGTGCTATAGTTTCTTAGTATAGGGTGTTATAGCACGCTAATTTAGGGTGCTTTAGTTCGCTAACGTAGCGAACTATGAAATGGACGCGTTAAATTATCGTTTTTTTTGTTTAAAAATAATTTCTTAACTCCGTATTTTGGCAACGGGTGGGGCGAAAGCAGATTTAAGGGTAGTTTTTTTTGTTGACTCAAAAAAAAATTATTCCTTTGTATATTTAAGACAACTCGCGCGCGTAGTCAAGCGATTTTAAAGAAGAATGAACACACGGCATTCCACAACCAATCATAGCACAATTTCACGCCTCGCTGATTTTTTTCTGTTGCCGGCAAAACACTGCAAGACTTTTTTTGTGGTAGGCATATTGGCGTGGATATTGGTGTTTGAACTCACCAACTGGACTTCTGACAGTTTGTGGGTGTGGTTGCCGGCATTGGTGGGCGACCTTTATGTCTTGACGCTCATTGTGTGTTTGCTGCCACGCAAATGGCGCGGTGTGACTCTCTTGTTGTTTTATCTGATTGTCTATATCAGTGGTTTCACGGAAACATATATATATCAACGCTATTATTGCCACATCACTCCCCAGACTCTCGCCATGCTCACCGAGACTACACCCGAAGAGACGCGTGGTTTTCTCAATTTGTGCATATCGTCATCGAAATTTTGGCAGACACTGGCGTGGTGGGGTGGATTGTTGGTTTTTCACATTGCCATACAGATTTTTTGTCGCAAGATAAGACTTCAAGAGTGGGTAGAGAGGAGCCTCACGGTTGTCGTGGCCTTATGTCTCATAAAATGGGTGCCCACACAAATTGAGATAGGTCGTTTTCTCAGTCTCGACCAAACTGCCAAGGCAGAGCGCATTAACTACTCTGTGTTTCATTCTACGCAATGGCGAATGGTTTATGCTCTGAAATTTGACCGGCTCACACAATGCGAAATGCAAACCCTTGCCCATAACATGAAACAGATCTCTGTGGGCGAGAGCAAAAATGGTGTTCCATATATAGTTTTGGTGGTGGGCGAGAGCCACAACAAACACCATTCGGCTGTTTATGGATATGCTTTGCCCACCACGCCTTTTCAATGCGAAATGGTGGAAGGGGGCAACATGGTGGCCATGAGCAATGCCGTGACACCGTGGAATGTCACCTCGATGGTTTTCAAACAAATGTTTTCCACTCGCTCGAGCGACGAAAAGGCTCCGTGGACCGACGGCGTTCTCTTTCCCGCCATATTGCGCAAGGGTGGCTATCGCGTGTCGTTTTTCAGCAATCAGTTCTACAAGTCAAATCGCCAGACCACAGCCGATTACAACGGTTCGTTTTTTCTCAACAAACAGCCGTTTGACAGCCTGTGTTTTGACTCGCGAAACACAAAACACTATCTCTACGACATGGGACTGTTGAGAGAGATACCCAAAGACCCTTTGCCCGAAAAGCAGTTTATTATCCTCCACCTGCTCGGGCAACATCAGCCCTACGCCGACAGAATACCAAAAAATCAAGGCGTGTTTAAGGTCGACGACATCAAACGCCGCGACCTCACTCGCGAAGAGAGGCAGATTGTTGCCGACTACGACAATGCCACTCTCATAAACGATCGTGTGTTGCAGAAAGTATATCAACGCTTTGCCGACAAAAAAGCCGTGATAATCTATGTTGCCGACCACGGCGAAGAGGTCTACGACGGCAACATCAAGATGTTTGGTCGCAACCACAGCGCGCAGCCCTCGCCACAGATAATGCACGCCGAGTTTGAGGTGCCGCTCGAATTTTTCGTAACTCCTTTGCTTAAAAAAGATTCTCCGCAACTCATCGCTGCCCTGCGCGAGGCACAGGAAAAACCCTGCTCGATTGACGACCTGCCACACACAATAATCCGTCTGGCCGGAATCGACTGCAAATACTATAATCCTCAACGCGATATTCTCTCACCAAAATTCAAGAAACGCCCGCGCAAGGTGAAAAACCTCAATCTCACCTACGACGATATAATAAACCAAAAGAAATAATGTCAAGACAAACCGTTCAATTGCTCAAAGGTATCGGCATAATGCTCATTATCGCCCACAACTATACGCACTGGCTGCCCGAGTGTGTGGACGAAAACGAATATACCTTCAGCGTTGAGCGCATCAACAAATTGGTTTTATATCTGGAGCAGGGGGGACCCCATGTGTTGCTCAATATCATGAGTCATTTCGGCCACTATGGCGTGGCGATATTTTTGTTTGTGAGTGGCTATGGACTGACAAAGAAATATGAACGCCCCGGCGAGGAAAGGCCAAAATTCTTTGCCTTTATATTCAGACACGCCGTGAAGTTGTGGAAACTCATGATACCGGCCGTGTTGATATTTCTGGCAATAGAGATGTATCGTGGCACATGGAACCGCCCCCTCGATCGTCTTTTGCCGCTGTTGGGTTTTTATAGCAACCTGCAGGTGAAGCGCGATTTGATATTGGGGCCGTGGTGGTGGTTTGGACTGATGATGCAACTCTATGTGGTGTGGCGCATTTTTATTTGTGGCCGGGGCAAAAAGATGCTCTATGCGGTCATCGCTCTGTGTCTGATTGCTCAAATTGCAGTCACCTGGATTGAGCGTGGCAATCTTGTTTCGACCGACACAACGGTGTGTTATCTTCATTATAATTTCCCCTGCTCCATGTTGGCTTTTGGTCTCGGCGTGGCCCATTCGCGCTATGATTTGGAGTGGCTGCGCGGGCGTTGGTCACCGTTTGTGGGCACAGTAATCTTGATTGTCGGAGCGTTTAACGCCGGAATATGGTGCATCAGTTCGGTGGGCATTCTGATGATTGTGATAGCTCTTTTCGGTAATGAGTCAAAGCCTTCGCCTGTTGTCGACAATACATATAGTATCTCATGGCGTCACGTCTTTTCCTTTCTCGGCACAATCTCACCCTGGCTCTTCGCTCTTCACCCCATTGTGAGAGCCTATACCATAAAGATTGCCATGCGCGACGGCATTTACCATGTCTACCTTTCGCTTCTGATATATTTTGGCGCGACCATATTGTCAGCATGGCTGTTTAGCATTGCCACAAACAAAAAATCGCTTTCTCCACACAATAAAAAGCACCTGTTTCAGTTATGAGTTATAGACTTTTTATGAAAATTGCAATACACGACATATTTAAGACACTCATTGTCGGTGTGACCCTTTGTTGCACGACAATCTTTGCCAAGGCTCAATACGACCCCGCATTCACACATTTTTGGATGGTAGAGAGCCAATACAATCCTGCGGCAGTGGGCAACAGCAACCTGCTCAGGGCAGTGGGTGCATACAACGCCCAACTCACAGGCTATGAAAACTCGCCCAACACCATGTTGGCTTCGGTTGATTTGCCCATGTTTTTTGTGGGGCCGCAACATGGCATGGGGGCATATTTCATGAACGACGAGGCCGGCTTTTTCTCAATGAAGACCATCGCTTTGCAATATGCACACCATCGCAAATTGTTTGGTGGCACAATAAGCATTGGTGTTGAGGCCGATTTGCTCAACGAGAGTTTTGATGGCTCGAAACTTGACCTCGACGAGTCGGGCGACCAAGCGTTTGCCAACGGTTCGGTGACCGGTTCCAAATTTGATGCCTCTATAGGATTGTCTTATTGTTGGCGCGACCTCAGGGTGTCGCTGTCGGCAAAACATCTCACTGCTCCCACCATTCTATTGGGCGAGACAAACGAAATAAGCGTTAAACGAGCATATTATTTTACCGCAGGATACAATATCCCACTTAAAAATCCGTTATTCAGCATACACCCCGATGTCTTTTGGATGTATGACGGTGTAGACCACAAAGGATATATTCACGCTCGTTTGCAATACGACAACGACGGAAAAATGTTGTTTGGAGGACTGAGCTACAGCCCTTCAACTTCGGTGGCTTTGATAGCGGGCGGCAAATTCCACGGTGTGGTGTTGAGTTATTCCTATGAGGCATTCACCTCGGGCGTTGGTTTTGGCAACGGAAACCACGAAATCATTCTTTCCTACCAAACCCCGCTAAACATATATAAGAAAGGGCGCAACCGCCACAAAAGCGTGCGCCTGCTCTGACAACAGCAAATATAAAAATCACAACAAAAACAGAGTTCTATAAATATGAAAAAACTTAGAAACATTACAATCGGCATAGTGAGCCTCATGGTTCTCAGTTCTTGCTTTGGCGGCGGAGGTCTGCAACAGGGAGGCGAAGTGACCGGAGTGCCGGGCAAAGCCTTTGTAGAGCCTACCCCATATGGCATGATAAAGGTTGAAAAGGGTTTTCTGAAAGTCGGATTGTCTGAAAACGACACTCTTTGGGGAGCCGATGTGCCAAGCAAGGAAATATCGGTAGACGGATTTTGGATGGACCAAAAGGAAATCACCAACTCGCAATATCGCCAATTTGTGATGTGGGTGCGCGACTCCATCATACGCGAACGTCTTGCCGACCCCAACTATGGCGGCGACGAGGCATATAAGATACAAGAAGACAAAGAAGGCAATCCGCTCGACAAGCCTTATCTCGATTGGACACGGCGCATTCCCTATAAAAACCTCACCGAGGCTGAAGAATTGGCCATCAACTCTGTCTATACCATCCACCCTGTGACAGGAGAGAAAATGCTCGATGCCTCGCAGATGAACTATCGCTATGAAATCTATGACTATCAGAAGGCCTCAATGCGCAAATATCGTCTTAATCCGGCCGAGCGCAACCTCAACACCGATGTCAAGACCGACCCCAACGAGGTGATTATGATTTCCAAAGACACGGCCTATATCGACGACGACGGCAACATTGTGAGACAGACCATCACCCGTCCGCTCACTTCATACTATGATTTTCTCAATACCTATATTGTAAATATCTATCCCGACACCACCTGCTGGATCAACGATTTTGCCAATGCCAACAATGAGAAATATACAAAACTCTATTTCTCGTCGACCGACTACAACGACTATCCCGTTGTGGGAGTGACCTGGGAACAGGCCACCGCTTTTTGTGCTTGGCGCACGGAATATCTTCTCAAAGGTTTGGGCAAAGAGGCTCGTCAGTTGCAACGCTACCGCCTGCCCACCGAGATTGAATGGGAGTATGCCGCCCGCGGAAAAGAGGGCAATCCTTTCCCATGGACCGACTCGACAATGGTAAACGAAAAAGGCTGCTATTATGCCAACTTCAAGCCCGACCGTGGCAACTATACACAAGACGGCAACCTCATCACATCGCGCTGTGGCATTTATGGAGCCAACTCCAACGGTCTCTATGACATGGCGGGCAACGTGGCCGAATGGACCTCTACGGTTTATACTCAGGCCGGAGTGCAGATGATGAGCGACCTCAACCCCGAACTCACCTACAAGGCAGCACAAGAAGACCCCTACTTCTTGAAACAAAAAGTGGTGAGAGGCGGTTCGTGGAAAGACCCCGAGTCGATGATACGCTCTGCTTGGAGACAAAAGGAATATCAGAATCAACCGCGCTCGTTCATAGGCTTCCGCTGCGTGCGTTCGCTCGCTTCGACAAGCAACTCACGCGCCACCAAAGCCGGCAACACAAAGAGTGGAGGCGGTTCTTCATCGCCACGTCTCTCTGTTCGCAAAGCAAGAAGATAACAAACTCATCATATACAAGCAACCTACAAAAAAAAACACTGACATATCATGAATATAGTTGTAATTCTGCAACGCTGGATGGACAGCAAGGCAGGCCAGACTTTTCTTAACTACGCATATAGCTGGGGCGCGTCAATCGTTATTCTCGGCACACTGTTTAAACTCACCCACCTGCCGGGAGCCAACCTGATGCTATTTATCGGTATGGGCACCGAGGTCGTGGTGTTTTTCCTTTCGGCATTCGATCGCCCCTTTGAGAAGTCATCAGAAACAGAAACTTCTGTTGCAACCACAACAGCAAATAGTGCTACCGAAGAGTGTGTTGACGACAATACCGAAACATCTGAGCCGACTCATGGCGGCGGCACAGTTATTGGCGGTGGCGGCACCATCGTTATAGGCGGAGGTATCAACAACGCTGTCTCGGGCGAAGCAATACAACAGCCCGGTGTCTTCACACCCTCAGAAGGGTTGCAGGCCGCAGCGAGCGGACAGGGTATCGACTCGACCAACCTGCTCGACATTATTCGTCTTGCTAACGAGGAATTGCTGCAGCGCGCCCAAGCCTCGCTCACTCCCGAAATGGAAGAGGCCTCTAAACAATATGTCGAAAAACTGCAGTTGCTCACCGAAACGCTCGACCGCGTAGAGAAACAGTCGGCACGCCTCACTACCGACAGTGAGGAGATGACCAACCTCAACCGCACACTCACCGGCATTAACACCGTCTATGAACTGCAACTCAAGAGCGTGAGCCAGCAAATAGGCACCATCGACTCCATCAATGAGCAAACGCGCAAGATGGCAGCACAAATCGAAGAACTTAACGGCGTTTACTCACGCATGATTAAAGCACTCACCGTAAATATGAAAAATGCCGCCACATCAATGGGCGACTGATCTCACAACTGCTTAACATGGCAATCAAGAAGAAAATAATATCACCCCGCCAGAAGATGATCAACCTCATGTATGTGGTGTTGATGGCAATGCTGGCGCTCAATGTGTCAAACGACGTGCTCAAAGGTCTGCAACTTGTCAGCGACAGCCTCAAACGCTCGTCGGAAAACGCAGAGTCGGAAATTAAGGCCCTCTACGACAGTTTTGCCGAACAGATGAGCAAAAATCCGTCGAAGGTGAAGCCCTGGTATGACAAAGCTCAGGAAATAAGAAAACGAAGCGACGAGATCTTCAACTTCGCGCAACAAATGAAAATCGCCATTGCCCGCGAAGCCGACGGCAAAGACGCCAATCCGGATAATCTTGTCAACAAAGAAGACCTCGAGGCTGCACAACAGATTATGCTCGCTCCGGGTCGGGGAAACGGAAAAAAACTTTATGAGATGATTAACAGCTATCGCGACTTCATGGTGAGACTCACTCCCGACAAGCGACAAATAGCTATTATCTCGTCAAATCTATCAACCGAGATTCCAAAAAACCAAGCCACTCCGGGCAAAAATTGGCAGCAGTATATGTTTGAGACCATGCCTGCCATTGCTGCCACCACAATGCTCACCAAACTTCAGACCGACGTGCGCCAGGCCGAGAGCGAAGTGTTGCGCGAACTCATCACCAACATCGACATAAAGGACATTCGCGTGAACGAACTTGCTGCATATTGCTTGCCCGAAGCCACCACGCTGTTTCCGGGCGACGAGTTTCGCAGCCGTATCTTCATGGCTGCCATTGACACCACCCAACGTCCCGAGATATATGTGAACGGCAACAAGATAAATCCCAACGGCACATACAACTTTCGCGTGGGCGGTCCCGGCGAATATTCTTTTAAAGGATATATCACCATGCCCAATGCAGCCGGCGACGTGATACGCCGTGAGTTCATACAGAAATACAACGTCATTATGCCACCCTCGGGAGCCACTGTTGCCGCCGACATGATGAATGTGTTGTATGCCGGCTATAACAACCCCGTCTCTGTGTCGGCCAGCGGTATTTCGCCCGACAAAATCAGTTTGAGCATCAATGGTGGCACGCTCACACCCAATGGTGGCAACGGCCACTATATAGCACGCCCTACAGCGGTGGGGCAGGATGTCACTTTCAACGTGACGGGCATTGTGAACGGAAAATCACAACAGATGGGAGCATTCACATTCAAAGTGCGCAAACTGCCCGACCCGACTGCCTTTATTCCATATAAAGACGACAAAGGAAACGAAATACACTTTATGGGCGGACGCACCTTCCCCAAGACGACCCTGCTCCGCACTGAAGGCATAGGAGCCGCCATTGACGACGGATTGCTCAACATCTCGTTTCAGGTGATAAGTTTTGAAACAACATTCTTCGACAACATGGGTAATGCAATTCCCGAAAAATCGGCAGGAGCGAAATTCTCCGATCGCCAGCGCGAGATGTTTCGCAGGTTGTCGGCAGGCAAACGGTTCTATATCAACCGCGTGAAAGCACTCGGCCCCGACGGTATACAACGCGACCTGCCACAAGCCCTTGAAGTAATCGTGAGATAATAAAACAACAGATATAAACAACCATACACAATCATACAGTCATGAAACGCACCTTAATCATATTTTCGCTCACAATCATGTCGCTGGGCATGGTGGCGCAACCACCCGCACGCTTGCGTCAACAGGCTGCCTCACAAGACACCAAAAGCAAAACGCAAAGCCCCACAACAACCCTTAGCGAACGAGCAGCCCTCGAATTTCCCACAAGTGGAGCTATGCCCGAAGATGTGGCATGGCGCAGAGACGTATATAAAGTGCTCGACTTGTCAAAAGACCGCAACGCAGTGCTTTATTATCCCGAAGAACCTCAGGGCGACCAAATGAACTTGTTTACCTATCTGTTTAAACTCGTGTTGCGCAAGCAGGTGAAGGCATACGAATATACTATCGACGGCAACGAGCATTTCACTGACAAAAATGCGATGAAACCTACCGTGATACTCACGCGCTTTGAAATTCCCCATGAGACAAATGGCGACAAAGTGAGGGTGGAAGATGCCGATATTCCTTCTGCTCAGGTGAAATCCTATTACATAAAGGAAACCACATTCTATGACCAAAACACAGCCCAATTCCAAACAAGGGTGACTGCCATTTGCCCTGTGCGCAGAAACATAGGAGAATTTGGAGAATATGGTGAAGAGGCTCCCACACCTCTCTTTTGGCTCGACTATGCTGAAGTCAGCCCCTATCTCGCCAAACTCACCGTGATGAACTCCAACTATAACAATGCTTCAAAAATTTCGGCAAACGACTATTTCACACTCAATCAATATGAGGGTAAAATATATAAGACCGTAAACCTGCAGGGCAAAGTGTTGGCCAACTACTGCGAGACAGACTCCGACCTTGTGAAAGAGCAGACGCGCATAGAGAAGGAAATACGCACACTGCAAGACCACGTGTGGGGCATTGACTCCGCAAAAATAAAGGCGAAAGCCAAAGCCGACTCTATTTTGGCTGCTCAGCAGGATTCTATCGCGAAAAGTGGCAAGCCGGCTCGCACCTCACAAAAGAAACAGAGCAAAACAGAAAGTCAGTCAACGTCAAGTCGCTCGCAATTGAAACGCGAGCAGTCAAACGGCACGTCAAACAGCGCAACCAAGCCTCGTTTCTCTGCCCGCCGACAACGACACTGATCTTCTCTTTTTATAAAGAAAAAGACGGCTGCGACAAATCTTTTTACAGATATGACGCAGCCGTCAGAGTTGATGGTGGTTGCAGTGATAACACTGCCCGAAAATAAGCAGTTGCAATCCGCTGCACGTTTAGATAAAACTAATAGGAAATCTATCGACCGATTTGGGATTATTGGGCAGGAGTCCATTTGCAGCGCACGGGAGACACAATAGTGCCCTCTTCTTTCATCTGCTTCATGGCTTTGTCTACCTCTTTGCGGTCTATTCCGCTGAGTTCGGCAATCTTGCCGGCGTTGAGCGGTGTGCCGGCCTGCTTCATTGTTTCAAGAATTTTTTCTTTTACGTCCATAATATTTGTGTTTTAAAATGATTAGTGTCAACAAATATGTTGATGAGAATGTTTTCGACAGCAAATTTAAATAATTATCTTTGATTTGCCGTGGTATTGAACGCGCCAAAATTTTTTTATTCATAGCGAAGCGGCAAAAAGGGATTTTTCGCAAAAATGAGAGATAAAATCTTTTGCATTAAGCATTTTTTGCTATTTTTGCACATAACACAATCCATAACATTATGAAAGTCTGTTTTTCCTTCTACAAATTACTGCTGTTTGTCATTGTTGGGCAATTATGCCTTGTCTCTGTTGCACAACAACGTGATATTAATGATGTGTTGAATATTATAGAAACACGCGGAAACAAATTGTTGGGCCATAGAGCCATCGATGCACTGAAGAGCAAAAGTTTTTCTCAAAAGGCAAATGCTATTGTCCCGGCAAGTGACATTAAATCACTCAACACCACGGCAAATGCTTCGGGGGCCGAGGCGTTTTATGTTTATAATGCTGACGGCGACAATGGTTTTATTATCGTGTCGGGCGATGAGCGCATGTCTCCCGTGTTGGCCTATTCCAATCAAGGCAATCTCAATCTCGACAGTTTGCCCGACAACGCCAAAGCGTGGTTGCTGGCATATATCGGTGAGGCAAAAAGTCTGGATTCTCAAACACATACTCTCAACAAGCAGTATGTGAAATCCGACGATTATCTTGCACCGCTTTTGTCTACTCAATGGGGACAAAGTTTTCCTTATAATGCGCTCTGTCCTTATTATGCAGAAGGCAGACAAGCGGTAACCGGCTGTGTGGCAACCTCAATGGCTCAGGCAATGAACTATTATCGTTTCCCAACCTCAGGCACCGGTTCACACTCTTATACCACCGCCACTCATCATATCTCTATGAGCAAGGATTTTTCTGCCACTACGTTTAAATGGGATTTGCTGAAAAATTCTTATCCGGCAGACGGAAACACCGAGGAGGAAGTTGAGGCTATTGCCGATTTGATGCTCACTTGTGGCGTGAGCGTGGATATGGACTATGATTCCGAGAGCGGTAGTTCCAACACTGACAACATGAATGCTTTGGCAAAATATTTTGGTTATGATAACGATATGTATATCGCCCACAAGGATTTCATGACCGAAAACGAATGGCACAACCTTTTGTTGAGTGAACTTGATTCATATCGCCCATTGATGTTTTCTGCCGAAACACCCAAAGGTTATGGTCACGCTTTTATTATCGATGGCTATCAGGCCGATGAGGGAGACTATCCGTTTTATCATGTAAACTGGGGTTGGAAAGGTAATGCCGACGGATTTTTTAAGATGAACAACATGAACGACGGACAAGACGTAGACGACAACTATATACTCAATGTTTCGACAATCGCCAATTTCATGCCCGACAACAACAAGGAGGACAACGTTTGCTTTTTGCAAATTCGTTCTTTAAAACCAAACTCAAATACGATAGACTTGGGGGCAGGTGAAAAACTCACTCTCAAATTAGACACTTTGATGAACGGCAGCAACAAAACATTTAACGGAAAAATCAAATTCTGTTTGAGCGATGCCGGCAATACCAAAACCACAATATACACATTTGCTGTCAGTGACGTAAAGACAAGTTATTTTGCATCTATGGAGAGTATTCAATGCAACATTCCCAATTCAATGGACGATGGTCAATATACACTCGAAGTATATGCTTGTCCCGATGGCAGCGATACTGAGAGCCGCGTTTCGTGTGGCAATAATCCCATTACGATAGCCCTCACAAACAACAAGAATTTCTTCTACCCCTCAATTATGGCCACCGAAGTGGAAGTCGCAAGTTCAGGCAAAAACAGTTTTCAGATGTCGGCAACAAATCTGTGTAACATGGGTGACGTGACATTCAATGGAGTAGTTCAAATGCTCATCACCGATAACAACGACAAAACTATTGCCACATTCGGAAATAAAGTAAACATCAACAATCTCAATACTTATGGTTATCTTGCACGCACATATGATTTCTCGGGAACCGTGCCGTCTGATTTGCCCATTGGAGAATATCGCCTTCACCTTGGAGCACAACAAACGGGTTATTCCAATTGGAGTCCGGTTGAGAAATATGTTATTGAGGGCGGATATATCACCAATCTGGGGATTGATGCCTATACAACCTTTTGGCTCACCGACAGCGGCGTAACACTTGACGACCCATTTGGCAGAGGCGATGTAGACTGCGATGGTAAAGTCAATTCGGCAGATATCATTGCAATATATAATTTCATCATAGATCCATCAACATCGGGCGTTGATGAAAAGCGGGTTGATATTAACGGCGACGGAACTGTAAACTCTGCCGATGTTACTGCTACATACAATATTATTATTGGCAAAAACTAATTTGTAGCCATAAAAACAGTGCCGCGAGAAAATATTTCCCGCGGCACTGTTTGCGTTTGTAGGTTACTATTTCTTAACCACTTTGTTGTTTATAATATAAAGTCCGTTTTCAGGTGTCTTGACACTGCGGCCTTGAAGGTCATAGACTTTTTCATTGTCTGAAGAAACCATTGCAGATATATCTTCGACACCATCTATAAGATTGTCGAAATCAAACGTGTAGTATTGCAAATCGGGCATTTCGGCACTCTTGGCTATATATATCTCATTGTCGGAAACGATATTGCTGAGCAGCGCGCGCTTCATTTTCGCTTCGCCGTTGGAGGTGGTGAGAACGTAGTATTCGTTTTTCTTGAGTGTGGACGGCTTAAACAGGCAACCGCTAAAGATGTTTTTGCCCACATAGGTTTGCTGATTGTTCGACACAATGCCAAATACAATGTTTTCAGAGGGGTTTCCTTTTATAAGTATTGGAGTGAGGGCAGGAATTGTGTCTTTTACGGAAGCTAGTTTCACCACTCCATCATCGGTGACTCTATAGGCAACATAAACCTCTCTGCCTTCGGGAACGATAAGGTCAAAATCCACATAGAGTTGGGCAACGCCCACGTTGTTTGTGCGCACAGTATATTCGTTCACCTTGTCGATGGTCCACAACGCTTCTGCATTTCCGGCAGCAACAGAGGCTGCAGAACTGCCACTGATACCTACGGCGTATGTGGGATAAGAGTGGTCGGAGAAATTGAATATGCCCGGCGACTTTTCTGTGAGATAATATTTGGCGGCATTGTCGGGTGTCGTGGTGGGAATGGGACCGCCCTTAGGACTTCCGGTTGTGTTTTTGGGAAGCATGGAGAGGCTTTTGCCCTGAGAAGAAACGATCACGCCTTCGCCCGAGTAGTTCACTTTCCACACCATTCCGGGCTTGATGGTGCTTGAAGCTGTGGCAGTAAGGCCGGTGGATGTCATGCCGAGGTTTGTGGCAGACGTGGCAGAAGCAGAAGTGAATTTGTAAACATTTTTAGTGTCGAGCTCAAGCAACTTAATGTTTTCTACGCCCTCAATAAACTCCATTATGTTTTCGCTTTTAACATCACCACCGTTATAGAGGGTTTCAAGGCGTGTCTTGGTTTCAGACTCTATGCTGCCAATGCGCCCCTCCGGGACATCAAGAAGCGACACGAAACGTGTTTTGGCAGCCTCGAGACGCTCATTGGTGAAACTTTTCTCAACTATGGCAAGTGCCTCGGCATTGTCGGGGCGCATATAGTAGTCTTCGAGGAGATAAAATCGTGAGTTGTCGTTAAGCGTTCCCCACGAAAATGGGTTGGCGAGCGAAGTGTTGAGATTTAAATAACTATTAAATTCGGCAGCACCCTGTTTGGCAGAACGTAATGAACAGCCCTTGCCCGAAATACCAACGGCAAAGGGGTATGGTTCGTCGCTAAACCAGTTTTGGCTTTCGGGATTGAGATATTTCTTCAAACCAATGTTATAGACATATACATTTTCAAACTTGTCGCTGCGAACAATTTGCCATGTGTTGAGCGGCTCGGTGGCAGAAGCATTTCCTTTGGCGTAGTCGAGAGCCGTGGCGGCAGAGGCTCCCTTGGCAACAAGACCGTTTTGAATGTCTGCGCAAAGAAAACCATAGCCGGCACAGTTTTGCATCATATAAGCCTTGGTGGCTGTGATGTAGGAAGTGGCTGACGCGCGACCATACATGAGTGGGAAGCAATCACGGTAGATGCGGCGTATTTCGGCAGAGAGCAAATCCACGTTGGTGCATGAGCCGTTGTCATAGATATATTTAAGGCGGGCGATGTCTTCGGTCTTGTAAAACTGAAGAGCGTTTTCATTGTCAATAATCTCTTTGGCAACAGCCTTGATTTTGTCGAGATCATAGTCTCCGCGGAAAGCGAGAGTAGAAATTTTGAGCCTTGCCGAAGCATGGGAGTTTATTTGCTCGTGGAAGAAAAGTTTGAAATATTGGCCTCTGATGGTGACAGGCAGAGTAACTTCGTTGTCGTCTTCGTTGTTGATAAACACATCTTTTGCTCCGAGTGTCCAATTCTCGCCATCGCCCGAGGTGTAGGCATCGACATAGCGCACACGCGAATTATAGCCGTCGGGGTGATGAATGCGGAAAGAGTTGATTGGCACTTCGCCACTGTTGGATTTAAACACAATCTCATGGCCTCCGGCCGAAGTTGACTCCCAATAGCTATATTTGTTATCGTTGAGAAGGCTTGAGCCTCCCGATCCCGTGGCGCTCACCACAGTCCAATTGCTATAGGGATATTCTTCGCTGTTTCTGTTAAACTCTTCGTTTAGTGAGAAATGACGCCACAGTTGTGCTGCCTTGTCTATGCGTTTGTTGAGTGGGTCGAGGTTAATTGTGTCAACAGCGATGTCTGTTTTGGGCAGTCCTGCCACGTTGCCGCTGTCGGTGGCAAGTCCCCAGCCGCCATAGGTCATCTGGAAAGCGTTTTCATATAGGTTGGTCGTGCCGCTATAGCGGTCGGTGCGCGTGGTGCGGTCACCATAGTGATTGAAGCCCACTTTGTTGCGGTTATACCACTTTCCCGAAGCTGCTGAGCGCATATAACCGTGGCGATAATACACCTTGTGGGGTTGGTGTCCCTCGCTACCGCCAAAATTCTCTATAAACGAATACCACGAGCCCATCATCTCATTCTTGCAGGCTTCGCGAATGGTGGCAAGATAAGTCCACGCTGAGTCGGAAGCCATCTTATACCACACGGTCAGCAGGGTGTTTTCCACATCGTGGGCCTCATACTCACCCGAGTTGATGTTTTTCTCTATTTCGGTGGCACTCTCCGGTCGTGCGTTTACAAGAAATTGCACCCATTCGTCCGAACGCCACCAGGTCGTTTCGTTGTTGAGCTGAATGGTGCCCGAAGAGCCCTCGCCGCCACCATGTCCGCTCACTCCGAGGTGGTTATAGTCATATACCTTTGCACGCAGATAGTGGGGCAGGTTGGGGTCTTCGTCTGTATTTCCCGAGTCCCAACACGAGAAGAGCACAGTGCGGTTAAAGCCGTCGCCCACACGTCCTAACGTCTGTATGCCCATATAGCACTGAAGAGTGGCAATGGTGCAGTAGTAGTCGGCGGGGTGCTGATATGCGCGAGGCACGAGCACCTCTTGATAGGCCCAGTCGTAGGCTTGTCCTGTCGGTGCATCGGGTATGGTGGAAGCCCATGTGAAAAGGTGTTGCCCATATCCGCCTTGGGGGTGTTGGAGAATGGGAAGTTCCGAAGTGCGTTGAAAAATGAAATATTTCACGTTGGTGATATACGACCAGTTGTCACACTTCAATTCAAAACGATAATATTCGTCGGCGGGAAAATTTGTGTGAGGAAGCAAGTCAGCCTTAATTTCTTTGCCGGTCAGGGCAAGTGTAGTGTTTTGTGTCTCTGCGGTGCAAAGGGTGTCTCCGGTGCTCACGCGAGTGACCGTAAGTGATACTTTTGGCATACGCGCATATTTGGGCGTATAGACAAAATCGGCGCGCGCTCCGGTTTCAGGAATGCGCAGATAATAGACAAGACTAAGCCCTGAAGATGGCGTGGACAGCGACGTTATCACGCCTTTGGTTTCTTGTTTGGAATAAAAATCTCCGTTTTGGAATTTATAACACCAGTTTCCCCAAGCAGTGTCGGCTTTGGTCTGGTATGTCTGTGCCGTTAAATTGTTGCAAGAAAACATTCCTGCCACAATAACAGACATGGTAATAAAAAAGTTTGTAAATTTTTTCATTTTGTTTGGTTGTTTAATTGTCTTATCACTCTTAGACTTTTAGACTCTTAGTCTCTTAGACTTTGTCTTTCTGAATGCAAATTTAGAAAAAATATTCGGATAAGGCATTATACAAAGGGCCTTTTTCTACATAGTATTCATTGTCGCAAGAGATATGCAATGAATATTCAACTGTATATAAACTTTTTTGGGGTGAGTTAAGTTTGGGTTGTCCGGCCTTCACCCTCTCTGCAATTTGCAAAGCGACATCTTTTGGAGAAAGGAAACTAAATGCTATTATATTATTCATTGTTTTGATTTTTTCCTATCTACAAACAAAAAATTGTTCATTATAAAGAAATGATTTATCGGTGTCTGCAAAAACCTTATAGATGTTTTAGTTTGTCCTTTCTACAAAGAGGGGATAGAAAATTCAGTTCTGCCTTGTCTCTCCATGGAAAAACGCGGGTCAGTAGAAATTTAGTGGGGATAGGCATATAATTTTGAAATACACTACAAATAGTAGATAGCTATAAGAAGCCAAACAGGAGACAAACCTTTGAGAAAAAGGATTGTCTCCTGTTATAATTGGCAGATTTAATTAGTATTTTTGCCATGTCTATCGTCGGATTCTCTTGTTTATTTTTGCAAC
>JAQXTH010000035.1 GCA_029219385.1 Prevotellaceae bacterium
CAATAAAAGAATTGCTTGAGTTACCTAACGACAAAGGCGTTTTTTCTATTTTATTATCTCCAAACACCGCCTTTCTTATATCACCCCTCTCACACTCCCCACAACAGGAAAGAGAGAAACAAGCCGGTCGACAACAGCAACAAATAAAGATGAACACGGGTGTGGGACAAAACGAAACACACCACCGACGCTATCATCATATAAAGCGCAAGACACCCACCCAAACCCAACGAGACCTCCACACTCGCCGCCGGCAACCCGGCGATAAAATCTGTCGCACCAAGCAACACCGCCAAAGAGCCGTCGATCAACATTCCCAACAACTCTGCCACACCCGGCAACCACGACAACAACAAAAAACACATAGTCACCACCAATATCAACCATGCACACGGAATTGCCACCACATTGCCCAAAAAGAAATAGAGCGGAACCCTGCCAAACACACAGGCCACAAGGGGAGCCGACATCACCCATGCCACCAATGAGACATAAACAAAGTCTGCAACAAAAGCAAACCTGCCCCACGACAAACGCCAATGGCTCTCTCGATAATAGGGCATCAGGAAAACAAGCATACCAACCGTGAGGAAAGACAGCAAGAAAGAGATGTCAAACAAACTCGGAGGACTGAACAACAATATTACCAACGCTGCCAACACCACATTGCCGAACGAAGAAAAGACATCGCCACGCATTCCCAACAACAAAACACAACTCAACATAAACGCACTCCTCACAACCGAGACACCACAACCCGTCAGCAACACAAACAACCACAAAAACACCACACTCGCCAACGGCACCGCCCACCGCGCAAAATCAAACATTCTCAACGGACGAAACATAAACAAGAGAAACATCATAATTATGCCGAGGTGCAACCCCGACAACGCCAAGACGTGGCTCACCCCGGCATCGGCAAACTGAGACTTCAACGATTTGTCCAACATTGATTTATCGCCCAAGGAAATGGCCGCAAGCACCGAACGTCGTGTTGTGTCGCGCTCAAAAGTGTCGAAATGTTCCAACAACTCATGGCGCACACACAATGCCTTTATCTTTAAGCCCGCAAGAAACGACAAACCACTGCGAAAAGCATCTGCCCGGGGCTCCGACACCGTTTCTGCCTTGCGGGCCACAAACGCCATGCCCTCCACTCCGCGCCGTCTCAGCCACAAGGCATAGTCAAATTCGCCCTTGGGAAAGTCATTGTGAGGTTTCGTAATCTCTGCATGAAACCGCAACACGTCGCCTACCTCGGGCATTGACGGCAAAGCCTTCTTCAACACCGTGGTCATCACCTTGGACTCGCGCCCATTGCCGGCCACAATCATCGTGAAACGACAGGTCTTAGCCGTGACACGCGGAGGTTCTGCCACCACGCCTTGCCAACAATACTCCCCGGTGGGCCACTCGGTGGTGTGGGCAAGGCGATAAACGAAATCAGACAACATTCCGACACACACCAACGCTCCAAACGCAGCAATGCCAAAACCTCTGCTGCATATTGCAGAAGTAATTGTCTTTTTGCCTTTAAGAAACAAAATCATTGTTGCGACAAGCAGACACGCCACCATTGCAACCCACCACCTCGCTCCAAGACCAATCACATCGGTCTCGGCCAAAGCAATGCCCACCACCAAAGGCACAAGCAATCTCAAAGCCGGTGAACCACCGACTATCCTGTCATAAAACTCTCGCGAAAAAGCTATCATCTCTTGAGCACATCGACCTCCTCAACGGGATCGGCGGCCTTAAACACCGCACTGCCGGCAACCAACACGTCGACACCGGCATCAACCAATCTGCGAGCATTGTCGCGGCAGACTCCTCCGTCGATTTCTATCAGTGTCTTGAGATTGCGACGGTCAATCATTTCGCGCAACGCTCTCACTTTCTCTACCGTGCGCTCTATGAACTTCTGTCCGCCAAAACCGGGATTTACACTCATGAGCATCACCACATCTGCCTCGTCAAGCACATCTTCAACCATGCAAACGGGAGTGGAGGGATTGAGCGTTACGCCCGACATCATGCCCTCTTTTCGTATGCGGTCGAGCAAACGGTGAAGATGAATAGTGGCCTCCTGGTGAACACTCATCACCTTTGCGCCAAGCTCCTTGACACGCTCCACATACTTCTCGGGCTCGACAACCATGAGATGAACGTCGAGCGGTTTTTCGGCAACACGGGCCATTGCCTCCATCACCGGAAAACCAAACGAAATGTTGGGAACAAAGACACCGTCCATCACATCAAGATGATACCAATCGGCATTGCTTTCATTCAACATGCGAATATCACGCTCCAAATTACAAAAATCAGCCGACAACAACGACGGAGATACTAACGGTGTCTTCATAAACAAAAATCTTATACATTTGTGTATTTATGGCGCAAATTTACGCAAAAAACACTGCCCCGACAAGAGGCTCATATAAAAAAGCACTATCTTTGCCGCTAAAATAAAAATATTCCACACAAATGAAACCAAAAGAATATCTCTCGACACAGGCACAAGGTTTATGGCACAAACTCATCGACAACGCCCACAACATCGTCGTGATGGGTCACTCGGGCCCCGACGGCGACGCAATGGGCTCTATTCTATCGCTCGCCCGCTACCTTAAAACTAAAGGCAAACACGTCACTCCCGTCACTCCCAACCCGTGTCC
The DNA here is from genome assembly GCA_029219385.1 of Prevotellaceae bacterium. Lineage (GTDB taxonomy): Bacteria > Bacteroidota > Bacteroidia > Bacteroidales > Bacteroidaceae > UBA6382. The sequence continues at coordinate 2,679 of JAQXTH010000035.1, forward strand.
CGACTTCCTGAGATGGTTGCCCGGCATTGAAACTGTGGTGCAAGCCGGAACAGCCGACAATAAAGCCGAGACGGCCCTACGCGCGTGTGACCTGATTATTTACTGCGATTTCAGTGTGCTTAACCGCGTTGACGACCTTGCCTCCATTATATCGCAACTCAACACCCCCGCCATAGTGATCGACCACCATATCAACCCACAAATAGAGGCTGACCTGATTATCTCAGACACCTCAGCCTCGGCCACATGCGAAATTGTCGCCTCGATATTATATCAACTTGACCCCGACTGCCTCAGAGACAAGACAACAGCCACCTGCCTCTATTGTGGCATAATGACCGACACGGGTGCCTTTGCCTATAATTCCGACCATCCCGAAATATTTATCATCACGGCTTTGCTCATGCAAGCCGGCATCGACCGCGACCGCATATATCGCAACGTCTACTACAATTATAGCGAGTCGCGCATGAGACTCTTGGGGCATATCCTCAAAGACAACATGATTTATGTTAAAAACCGCCATGCTGCCGTCTTCACCCTCACAACCGAAGAAATGAGACAATACAACTTCGTGAGAGGCGATGCAGAAGGCATAGTAAACCTGCCACTCCAAATAAGGGGGACACGACTGAGCATTTCACTGCGCGAAGACACAGAGAAGCCCTTGGTGAGAGTGTCGCTGCGCTCGGTGGGCGACTTTCCGTGCAACAAAATGGCAGAAGAGTTCTTCAATGGCGGTGGTCATCTCAACGCTGCCGGCGGCACCTTGCCAAAACCTATCAGCCAAGCCATCGAAACCGCGCTCAAAGCCATCGAAGAGTATAGTTCATTGCTGATTTAATGATTTTTAAAGACATATCACCACAATAAACGAAATAAAAGGCCTACCTTTGCAGCCAAATGAAAACAATCGCTTCATATTACACAAAACTCATGGCACTTTTTCTCGTTGCCACACTCACAGGTCTCACGCTGACCTCGTGTGAAGACGAGCAAACCTACGCTGAGCAGAAAAAAGCCGAGCGCAGGGCTATCAGTGCATTTATAAGCAACGGCACACTACAAGTGGACAGTGAGTTGGGCGACACACTGCTCTATGTGGAACCAATAAAAGAAATCACAGAGCAACAGTTTGAACAACAAGACAGCACCACCAATCTCGCCGACAACGAATATGTGAAATTTGCCTCCACAGGTGTCTATATGCAGATTATACGCAAAGGCACAGGCAAAAAATTGGAAGAGGGCGAAACCACACCGATACTCGTGCGCTATACCGAATATAATATATCGGGCGACAGCATTCAGTCGCGCAACACCAACGCCTATAACATTGCCATGCTCGACGAGATGACTGTGAGCAACACTTCGGGCACACTGACCGGCACCTTCACTCAAGGCCTCATGAAATTTACCTATTCATCAGCACAGGTTCCCGAAGGCTGGCTCATTCCCTTGCGCTATATCAACATCGGCCGACAAACCGACGACCAAGAGATTGCCAAAGTCAGAATAATAGTGCCCCACTCCTCAGGTCAGACCAGCGCAATATCAAATGTTTACCCTTGTTTCTATGAACTGACATATATGCGTAGCCGATAATCTTTCAACAATACATAATTACTTTAAAGAGTCGGAGCCACGCTTCGACTCTTTTGTATGTTGCAACACCAAAACTAAGAAAAAGCAAAATAAACACAAAAAACACCTCACGTTATAAAAATAATCACTACCTTTGCATCATAACACATAAAATACTACAACAAAGATGCAGGATTCTGGTGCCGACACGCATTGGGATTCTTTATTTTTTAATATCTCAAACTTAAATTCAATAAACCTAATCACTATGGCATACATGACAAAAGAGGGCTACGAACAACTCTCAGCCCAACTCAAACACATGGAACAAATCGAACGCCCCGCAGCCTCGGCAGCCATCGCCGAAGCACGCGACAAAGGCGACTTGTCTGAAAACTCTGAATACGACGCGGCAAAAGAAGCACAGGCCATGCTCGAAATGAAAATAAACAAACTAAAAGCAACTCTGGCCGAGGCAAAAATAATTGACCCCTCGAAACTCAGTAACGAAACCGTGCAAATTCTCTCTACCGTAGAGATGAAAAACACAAAACTCGGCACCAAGATGAAATATACCATCGTCAGCGAGTCGGAAGCCAACCTTAAAGAGGGTAAGATTTCATCGACCACGCCCATCGCTCAGGGATTGCTCGGCAAAAAAGTGGGAGACGTGGTCACTATCAAAATTCCACGCGGCGAGATAGAACTCGAAATACTCAGCATCTCCATCTGATTTTCAACCCTAAAACCTATATAAGTATGGCAACACTGTTCACCCGTATCGTAAGAGGCGAAATTCCAAGTTACAAATGCGCCGAAAACAATGAGTTTTATGCTTTTCTCGACATCAACCCGATAAAACGCGGCCACACGCTCGTTGTGCCCAAGCGCGAAGTTGACTACTTCTTCGACCTCGACGACGATGAGATTGGTCGTATGCAGGTTTTCGCCAAACAAGTGGCACAAGCCATAAGGGAAGCGTTCCCCTGTCGCAAAGTGGCACAGGCAGTGATAGGCCTCGAAGTTGACCACGCACACATCCACCTCGTGCCAATCGACAGAGAGGACGAACTGAGGCAACACACAACATTCACACCCGAAGAATTTAAAGCCACAGCCAACGCCATCAACACTATTTTTGAAAAAAACAAGGCTTGATGAAAGAAAAATGTTATCTTTGTCGTCTCACAAACCTAATTATTAAAGACCTACACAAATGATAAAGACAATCAAAAACCTTATGATGGTTCTCACACTCGCCATTGTGGGAACTTCTGTCAATGCCGTTGCACAAAAACTTTCGTTCGGCTATCTCAGCTACAACAGCATTCTGCAAAATATGCCCGACTATGCCACGGCAAAAGAGCGTGTGAAAATGCTGCGCGAACAATATGACAAAGAAGCCGAATATAATGAAGACAAATTCTTCAAACTATACTCGGAATACATTCAAGGTCAAAAATCGTTTCCCGAAGAGATTATGCTGAAACGACAGAAGGAACTTCAGGTGGCAATGGAGCAAGGCATCACTTTCCGCAAAGACGCAGAGAAACTCCTTCAACAAGCCGAGGCAGAATTGGTGAAACCTCTTGAGCAAAAACTCAACAACGCCATCGCAACCGTGGCAAAAGAACGCAAACTCTCGTTTGTGGCCAACACCGACCAAAACGCCTATCCTTTCATCAACCCCGAAGAAGGCGTAGACATCACACAACTCGTGGAATTGGTTTTGGCAGGCAAACCACTGCCCGTGAACGAAGCAACACCCACCAACATTCAGCAAGTTCTCTCAACACCTCTGAACGAGGCAAAATAAGCCACAACGGCAAACCAACAAAAACAACTCTTGATGAAGTTGCCACAACAAGCCGGTCCCATCGGTGTCTTCGACTCGGGCTATGGGGGATTAACCATTCTCGGTTCACTGCGCAAGCATCTGCCCCAATATGACTACCTCTATTTGGGCGACAATGCCCGAGCACCCTATGGCACACGTTCGTTTGACGTGGTTTATCGCTATACGCGCCAAGCCGTCACCACTTTGTTTCAACAAGGGTGTCATCTTGTAATCGTGGCGTGTAACACAGCCTCGGCCAAAGCCTTGCGCACCATTCAACAGACAGATTTGCCCAAACTCGACCCCAAGCGCAGAGTGCTCGGAGTGATCAGGCCCACGGCCGAAGTGGTGGGCAACATCACCCATTCGCGCCATGTGGGCATTCTCGCCACCACAGGAACCGTGATGTCTCACTCTTATGACATGGAGATAAAGAAACTCTTTCCCGACATCACAGTGAACAGTCAGGACTGCCCCATGTGGGTGCCACTTGTCGAAAACTTTGAGTTTGATTCTGAGGGAGCCGACTATTTCGTGAGATTGCGCATAAACCAAATACTCGAAAAAGACCCAAAGATAGACACACTCGTTTTGGCTTGCACACACTATCCGCTGCTCATCAAAAAAATTAAAAAATATACGCCCGACAACATCACTATCGTTTCGCAGGGTGAATATGTGGCTCGCAGTCTTGAAACCTATCTTTCAAATCATCCGGAAATAGAGCGCAACATAACGCGCAACTCTACTCTGAGATGTCTCACCACCGAGAATACCGACAAATTTGATGCCACTGCCATCAGATTTCTGCAACAAGACATACACTCGGAAAACATCGCGATGAGTTAAAAGACTTTCTATGCTGCCACGATAAACAAATTTGCTGCACATACAGAGACAAAAAAAACGGTTCGCCAAATCAGAACACATCTGAATTGGCGAACCGTTTTTTTGTTTGTCTTAACTCAAATCAGTCTTAAACCCGACTTAATCACTAAACTCAGGTTTAAAAACACTTTTTCGCACATGACTATAAGTCTTTGCCTATATCGCGACGATAATATTTATCGGTGAACGAAATGGCCTTTGCTCCCTCCATGGATTTGGCAAGAGCCTCTTCCTTGTCCTTGCCATAAGAAGTGACGGCAATTACACGACCACCGTTGGTGACCAGTTTTCCCTCTTTCATGGCTGTGCCGGCATGAAACACGATGCTGTCTTCGATTGTATCGACACCCTCGATTTCATAACCTTTCTTGTATTCCTGCGGATAACCGCCACTCACAATCATCACACACACAGCGGCACGCTCGTCAAACTCCACTTTATATTGGTCGAGATTGCCATTGGCCACGCCCTCAAACAATTCCACAATGTCAGACTTGAGACGCGGCATGACAGTCTCCGTCTCGGGGTCGCCCATGCGACAATTATATTCTATCACCTTGGGCTCGCCTTTGCAGTTGATAAGACCGAAGAAAATAAAACCTTTATAATCCAAGCCCTCTTGAGCCAGACCCTCGACCGTGGGCTTCACAATTCTCTCTTCAACTTTTTTCATCCACTCCTTATCGGCAAACGGAACGGGCGAAACACTGCCCATGCCACCGGTGTTGAGACCGGTGTCGTATTCTCCAATGCGCTTATAGTCTTTTGCCTCGGGCAATATGGCATAGTGCTTACCATCTGTCAGTGCAAACACCGAACACTCTATGCCGTCAAGATATTCCTCGATAACCACACGCGCCGAAGCGTTGCCAAACTTTCCACCAAGCATTTCGCCAAGTTCCTTTTTGGCCTCCTTGAGATTAGAGACTATCAGAACACCCTTGCCGGCACAAAGGCCATCGGCCTTCAGCACATAGGGCGCACTCAGCGTCTCCAAAAACGCCTCGGCCTCTGCCAACTGTCCGCCGGAGAACGTCTTGTAGGCGGCCGTTGGAATATTGTGGCGCATCATAAAAGCTTTGGCAAAATCTTTTGAGCCCTCAAGTTGTGCCCCGGCTTTAGACGGACCTATCAATGACACACCTGCCAATGAGGGCTGAGACTTGAAATAGTCAACAATGCCCTCAACCAAAGGTACTTCAGGACCGACAACCACCATTTTCACTTCGTTGTCAACCACAAATTTTCCAACCGCCTCAAAATCGGTTTCCTTGAGCGGAACATTCTTGCCCACAGTGGCAGTGCCGGCATTACCGGGTGCGATAAACAGTTGGTCAACTTTGGGGCTTTGAGATATTTTCCATGCGAGAGCGTGCTCACGCCCTCCGCTTCCGAGCAATAAGATATTCATGTCTTTTATATTGTTATTATTTATCGTTTCAAGAAATCGTCAAAATAGCGAGTGATCTGTTCGTAGAGATGTATCCTGTCGTGTCCCGACATATTATGTCCGGCTCCGGGATAGGCAAAAAGATCTATCTGCGTGCCGGCATCTGCACAGGCGCGCGCAAACGAAAGAGTGTGTTGAGGAACACAAACCGGGTCATTGTAACCAAAGATGATTTTCAACCTTCCTTTTAGGTTGCCGGCTTTTAAACAAAGGTTGCTACCCTTATATCCTTCGGGGTTCTTTTGTGGAGTGCTCATGTAACGCTCTCCATACATAACCTCATAGAGGCTCCAATCTATCACCGGACCGCCCGCCACTGCCACTTTAAACACATCGGGATAGGACACCATGAGGTTTGTCGTCATAAACCCACCAAAGCTCCAACCGTGAACACCCATGCGGTCGGCATCAACATAGGGCAGCGATTTCAGAAACTCCACGCCACACATTTGGTCTTTCATCTCCACTTCGCCCAAATGTTTGTGTGTGACATTCTCAAAAGCAAGTCCGCGCTCGTTGCTACCGCGGTTGTCCATCACAAACATCACATAGCCGCGTTGAGCCATGTAGATCTCCCAGCCTCTGTAGTTATAGCCCCACGAAGCATTGACGAGGCGTGTGTGTGGCCCGCCATAGAGATAAACAATGGTGGGATATTTCTTTGAGGGATCAAAGTCGGGAGGAGTTATGAGGCGATAATACAAATCGGTCACTCCGTCGGCAGCCTTGATTGAGCCGCTCGTGATATTTGGCACAGCATAGTCTCTCCAAGGATCATCGGGACGGAACAAAGAGGTGGCAGAAGGTTTTATTGCAGACAAAACATCATACTGTCTTTTCACCGCAGGCGACGACCATGTGTCGAGCACCATGCTCCCATCGGCCGACAAGACTCCATTGTGAACACCCTCGCCGTTGTCGAGCAACACGCGCCGCCCGTTCTCCACATTTACTGCATATATATTGTGTTGCAGATCGTGGGCCTCGGTTGTGGTGACAATGACACTCTTTGTCTGTTTGCAAAAACCCAAAACGGAAGTAACTACAAAAGGGCCGTCGGTGAGGTCTTTCAATTTGTTCCCCTTTGTGTCAAACAAATAAAGATGGCTGAAGCCTTCGTTTTCGGTTTGATATACAAACTTCTCGCTATCCCAAGGCAAGAAAATGGGCGCATATTCGGGGTGAACATACTTCTCGTTGTTTTCTTCGTATATTTTGGCAATGCGCTGACCCGTCTCTGCCGAGAAGCTCCACATTTCATCGTGATTTTGGTCGCGATTAAGAATAGTGACGTAGACTAACTTGTTGTCGGGCGACCATGCTATGCCCGTGAAATAATGGTCTTTTTTCTCACCGAGGTCGAGCCACACCGTCTTTTGGTTGGCAACATCATATATGCCTACACTCACCTCGTGGCTCGTCATGCCGGCCATGGGATATTTATCGGGAGCATGGAGCGCAATACGATTGTCTATATTCACCTGCGGATAGTCGGTCACCATTGATTGATCCATGCGATAGTAGGCCAACTTCATTCCATCGGGGCTCCAGAAAGTCCCCTTGTTGATGCCCCACTCATTGCGGTGAACACTTTGACCGTAGACCAACTCACGACTGCCATCGACAGAGACCTGCAACTGTCTGCCCTCTGCGTCTGTCACATAGAGGTTGTCATCTTTTATATATGCAAGGTTGCGCGAGCAGGCATTCCAATCTTCTCCCGACGCTCCCTTCACACGCTCTGCCGTCCATATAATTTTGTTGTCTTTCCAATCGAGCATCACTCGTCTTGCCGGTGTCACAAACATTGCAAATGGTTTGTCGGCATAAGGAAAAGCCACCCCCCTGAGAGATTTCTGCGTTGCGAGCGAACCCTTGCGCAACACCTCATTGACTTGAGACAGCGTAAACAACGTGTCGCCCGTTTTAATATCGTTGGCATTGCTACACACTCCCACCTTGGCCTGAGCTTTCAAGTTGTAGGCAACACACTCACCGCTATTGGTCTTGACCAACGTGTTTCCCCACCACTTGGCATTAAGCACCGGCAACGACGTGGGGCCACCACCTCGCTGCAAATCTTCGTGGGTAAACAATTTCTTCTGAGCCGACACCATTGTGACTATATATAATAAGGAAATAAGGAAGAAAAATCTGTTCTTAATCATATCTGTGTTTTTTAGTCGAGTTTTTTGCCCACGGCGAACGATTTTTGCGGTCTGTTGATTTGCGTTCATCGCGTCTGTGTTCATCGCGGTGTTTATGCCTGCCACCATCTTTAAAACTTTCGCGGTCGCCATCATAATCAGTGCGACGCCGTTCGTTTTGGGCTTCGCGTTCTTTTTGTGAAGCCATAAACGAGCGATGGCGAATGCGCAGATATGCCGGTATATCGTCGTTGTCGCTCTCCGGCTCACCATACATTGCATCCTTAAAATCACGACGAGGCTTCAAAGGCTTCTTGCTTTTCATCTTGCGAATATCATCGTCGGTCTTTATGTTTCCACCTTCTGAGCGGAAAGTCTTCAACTCTCCGTCAAAAATCTGATATTTGCGAAACTCACAATCGAGCGACCCATTATAGAGAGGTATCTTGACACTGGGTTTCAATCCGATTTGGTCAAAAGTCTGCTGACGATAACTGATAATCCAAGCGTCGTTGCCCACAAAGCGATGTTTGAGTTTTTCTCCGATTGCACGATAAAGCCCCAAGAGGTCGGGGGCAGTGATGCGCTCACCGTAGGGAGGATTTGTGACCATCACCGCCTTGCCCTCCGGCTTTTCAAACTGCTGAACAGACTTCTCTGCCACTTCCACCACATCTGCCACACCGGCCGATTTCACATTGGCTCTCGCTGCTGCCACGGCAGCGGGGTCGATGTCGCTTGCATAGATTTTATGCACAAACTCGCGCTCGGCCGAATCGTCATTATATATTTTCTCAAGCAATTCGGGCTCGAAATCCTTCCAATTCTCAAAGGCATATTTCGACGTGTGAAACACACCGGGATAAATATTGCGCGCCAGCAATGCGGCCTCAACGGCAATCGTGCCCGACCCACACATGGGGTCATACAAATCACACTCTCCCTGCCAGCCCGTGAGCAACAGCATTCCTGCGGCAAGCACCTCGCTGATTGGGCTCTCTACGGTGGCCACCCTGTATCCACGTTTGTGCAGACTCTCACCCGACGAGTCAAGCGAAAGGGTGCAACTGTTTCCACTGATATGAATATTGAGTTTAATGTCAGGATTGGCTACGCTGATATTGGGTCGCTGCCCCGTGTGCTCACGAAAATAGTCGACGATGGCATCCTTCACCTTGTAGGCCACAAACTTGGAGTGTTTGAAATCTTCAGAATAAACCACCGAGTCGACCGCAAACGAAGTCTTGAGATCCAAATAGTCGCTCCACTCAATCTGAGAGACCGCCTTATAGACATCCTCCGCCTCACGCGCCTCAAAAGTCTTGATAGGTTTCAGTACTCTCAAAGCCGTGCGCAGACAGAAGTTTGCCTTATACATCAACTCTTTGTCTCCCACAAACGACACCATGCGCAGTCCGGGTTCAATCTCCTGCGCTCCGAGCGCACTTAATTCTTTTGCCAACACCTCCTCCAGACCTTGGAGGGTTTTCACAATCATTTTAAACTGTTCCATTAGTATGAACGTGTAGAAATGGAATTTATATATTTGAGTTCTTATTTTGAGTCAATCTTGCCTCGGGCGGCACATCTTCCGTCACCCACAGGTTGCCACCTACAATAGCACCTCGCCCTATCGTGACACGCCCCAAAATGGTGGCGTTGGAATAAACAATCACGTCGTCTTCCAAAATCGGGTGGCGAGGCACTCCCTTAATGGGCAAGCCGTCTTCACCCAGAGGAAAACTCTTTGCGCCTAGCGTCACACCCTGATAGAGCTTCACATTGTTGCCTATGATACACGTTGCGCCTATCACCACACCGGTGCCGTGGTCAATTGTGAAATATGCACCTATCTGCGCCCCCGGGTGAATGTCGATGCCGGTCTCGCTGTGAGCCATCTCTGTGAGCAGACGTGGCACTATGGGCACGCCCAACTTGTGCAACTCATGAGCCAACCGATAGTTTGACAACGCCTTTATAACCGGATAGCAACTTATCACCTCGCTATAATTGGTGGCAGCGGGATCACCCCTATAAGCCGCCATCACGTCGGTCACCAACACATCTCTTATCTTGGGCAACAAGGCTATCACTTTCTCTGCCACATCTTTGGCTCTCTTCTTTATATCCTTGCGAGAAAATTTCTCCCCATTGCGGTTAAGACTCATGCCAGCGACTATCTGAGACTTCAGCAACATATAGATGCGCTCCAACGTGACACCCATATTATAGCCAATGGTGTCGGAACAGATATACGAACGCCCATAAAAACCGGGAAAGAAAACAGACCTACACAACTCAACAACCTCTTCCAAAACCTTGGCCGAAGGAATGGAGTCGCTGTCGCTATATTCATGCACAAACCCCCGCTTCTCGGCCGAAGAATAGTCTGAGAGTTTAGCAACCGTTTCGGAAAGCAAACTTGCGAAATTGCTTTGTTTCATGCTCACAATTAAAAAAAATCTTACTTCTATTCTGCAAAAATACTATTTTTCTTTTTCTTCGGCGTTGTTTTTTAATTATTATCGTAAAATAATTTGGTCAAAAGCAGCGAAAGAATTACTTTTGCGCATGATTTCAAGTAAACACGCTTGTGTTTCAAAACTTGCAATCACAACTAATACAGAAATTCAACAAATCATTTTCAAGACATCTTTTGCCCGACAATCTGTCGCGTTTGCGGGCATTCGTATGTTTATATTTTATCCCTATGCCAAACTACAAATTGGACGAGCTGCTCTCTATGTCAATAGACGAGACACGCTCTATCGCCCAAAGCCTGGGTATCAAAACAAACTCGTCTCAAACATTGCAAGACATAGCATACCTTATAATAGACGAGCAAGCCATCGTGGGTTCGCAAACCAAGAAAAGAAAAACGACCAAAGCCGAAAAGGCCACAGCCGAAGTGACATCAACCTCAGTCGATAGCGAAACGAGCGACCCTGCACCTGAAGGCGAAAAAAAACGACGCAAACGAACACGCAAGGTTGCTGAAACCGACAACGAAACAGAGACCAAAACTGAAACTCTCGCAACAACCGAAACTACAACCGAGGAAACAAAGAAACCGCGCAAAGGCAGAACACGCAAGGCAACGGCTGCCACCGGCAACAACACAGAAGAAGAAACAACAACCGAAAACACTGCAAAAACAGCCGAACCTGCCAACGACAACACCTACAACGCAGAGGAAACACAACAACAGCCCTCACTGTTTGACCAACAAGAAACAGCCCCCACCAAGAAAACCTCTGATAAAAAATCGGAAAAAGAACCCGAAACCGACTTTATCATCATACAAGACATTCCGCCACTCGAACCGGAATATACCACGTCGGCCGACTTTTCCACCCCGGAAACAACTATACCAACCATCACGCCCTCGCCCAAAAACGACAACTACAACGAGCGCAACACTGCCCGCACCACTTCCTATGATTTTGGTGAAAGCATCATCGGGCGCGGAGTGCTTGACATCACCTCGGAAGGACAAGCCTTTCTTCGCTCAGCCGACTACAACTATCTGCCCTCGCCCGACGACATCTTTGTGTCTAACCAGCAAATCAAATATTATGGTCTGAAAATCGGCGATGTGGTCGAGGGTCCCGTGCGCATTCCGCGTGAAAATGAGAAAGTCTTTCCCCTCGTCAAAGTGACACGCATCAATGGTCTCACACCCGAACAAGTGCGCGACCGCCTATCCTTTGAGCACCTCACGCCGCTCTTTCCCAACGAGAAATTCAATCTGTGCAAAGGCGACGGTTCAGACTCTCTCTCCACACGCATCGTAGACCTCTTCGCCCCCATCGGCAAAGGCCAGCGTGCATTGCTTGTGGCCCAGCCCAAAACCGGCAAGACCATGATAATGAAAGCCATCGCCAACGCCATTGCTGCCAACCACCCCGAGGCCTACCTTATGATGTTGCTCATCGACGAACGCCCGGAAGAAGTCACCGACATGGCGCGCACCGTCAACGCAGAAGTAATAGCCTCTACATTTGACGAACCGGCCTCCAATCACGTCAAAATTGCCGGCATAGTGCTCGAAAAAGCCAAGCGCATGGTTGAATGTGGCCACGACGTGGTTATCTTCCTCGACTCTATCACCCGACTGGCACGCGCCTACAACACCGTGGCTCCCGCCAGCGGCAAAATACTCACCGGTGGTGTGGATGCCAACGCCCTGCAAAAACCGAAACGCTTCTTCGGTGCAGCACGCAACATCGAGGGCGGCGGCTCACTCACCATTATCGCCACCGCACTTATCGACACCGGCAGCCGCATGGACGAAGTTATCTTTGAAGAGTTTAAAGGCACCGGCAACATGGAGTTGCAGCTCGACCGCAGCCTGAGCAACAAACGCATATTCCCCGCTGTCAACTGCGTGGCCTCGTCTACACGACGCGATGACCTGCTCCACGACAAAATGACACTCGACCGCATGTGGGTGTTGCGCAACCACATAGCCGAGATGACACCCATGGAGTCGATGAACATTGTGAAAAACCTTATGGAAAAAACAAAAAACAACGAAGAGTTCCTGCTCAGCATGAACTCTTAGTCAAACAAACCATACCGACACAAACCTTGCCCCCACAGAGGAGCGCGAAGCCAAAGAGACACAACGTCACCACCCGCTTCGCGCTCTTCTTTTTTTTTCCCTTTTGCCTCAACAAGTTTTAACACTCTTTTAACAGCCTCAACAAGAGCGAGAAAAAGAATTTTCTATAATTTTGCAACAGTTTCAAAACATTTATCTATTTATGACACAACGCATATTGGTGGTCGACGACGAAGCCGACATCAGAGAAATCCTCGTTTGCAACCTTGAGGCCGCCGGCTACGAAGTGGAAGAAGCAGTATCGGCAGAAGAAGCTCTCGACAAATTAGACAACACCTATTCGCTGATTTTGCTCGATGTGATGCTTGGCGGCATAAGCGGTTTCCGCATGGCCGACGTTTTGAGAAAAGAGCGCAAATGCAACATTCCCATTATCTTCCTCACAGCCAAAGACCGCGAAAACGACCTGCTCACCGGTTTTGCCAGAGGTGGTGACGATTATATCACCAAGCCTTTCTCTTTGCAAGAAGTGTTGGCCAGAGTGAAAGCCATCTTGCGTCGAAGTTCCTCTCAAGACAAAGCCGATGCCGACACTCCTGCCGACGACATCATGACCATCGGCGGACTGACCATCGACAAGACACGCAAGGTGGTGGTGGTCAACAACGAAGTGCTTAAACTATCGCCCAAGGAATTTGGCATTCTGATCACCCTCTGCACACACCCCGGCAAAGTGTTCTCACGCGAAGAAATACTCGACTCCGTTTGGCACGGAGAAGCTTTTGTGTTGAGCCGCACCATTGACGTTCACATCACGCGCATACGCAAAAAACTTGGAGCCTTGGGCAATCAAATCAGCAATCGCCAAGGCTATGGCTATTGCTTTGAAGTATAAACACGCGCCTCTCGATGAAATACAAGAAAATATTTCTGTTGGAGTTTAGCGCGCTGTTTGCCGTGTTTGCCATTGTGTTGATAGTGTTTCAATGGCAACGCGAACGCGAGTTTCGCAAAGAATTGTTGGAGGCGCGACTTCAAGGCTATGCCGACATCATTGCTCTACAAGACACCCTCACTCCTCCAACCATACCGGCCCATCTGCGCGCCACCGTGATAAAAACCGATGGCAAGGTGTTGTTTGAAACCAACGCCAACCTCTCTGTGAAAGAAATGGGCAACCACATCAACCGACCCGAGATAAGCGAGGCCCTGAAACATGGCAAAGGCTGCAACATACGCCAAAGCACCACCACCGGCGAAGAGTTCTTCTATTTTGCCAAACGCTACAACGGGCGCATAGTGCGCGTGGCCCTGCCCTTCGACATTCCGGTGAAACATTTCATTAAGTCGGGCGACAACCTCTTTCTATGGGTCTTCATGTTTGCTTTCACAGTGGCATTTGGCATCTTGTTCTACATGAGCGACCGTTTCGGGCGCACCGTGCAAGATGTCAAGACAAAGGAGCGCGAAAAGGCCAACGCCGTGAAACGACAGATGACCAGCAACATTGCCCACGAACTGCGCACCCCCGTCACCGCTATCCACGGATATATCGAGACACTGCTCAAACACCCCAACCTCAGTGAAGAGCGCAAGCAACACTTCCTGCGCCACACTCTGATGCAGAGCGAAAGACTCACCGACCTCATACGCGATGTCTCCATTATCAGCAAAATGGAAGAAGCCCCTACCCTACTGCCTCGCGAAACAATCTGCATTGACAACATAGTGAAAGAGATCGCCGAAGAATTTAGCACAGCCATTACGCAAAACGGCATGACACTCCACACCGACCTCCCCGACGGACTCTACATCAACGGCAACTATAGTCTGATATACAGCATTTTCCGCAACCTAGTTGAAAACAGCATTCGCTATGCAGGCAGCAACACGGAAATACATATCATTCTCACCGACCAAACCCTCACCCACTATTCCTTTGTTTATTATGACACCGGCAAAGGCATTGCCCCCAACCACCTCAACCGAATATTTGAGCGTTTCTACCGCATAGAGGAAGGACGCACGCGCAACGACAAAGGAGGCACCGGCCTCGGACTGTCGATAGTGAAAAACGCCGTGCTCTTCCATCGTGGCACAATCAGCGCACACAACCGTCCCGAGGGTGGATTGGAATTTCGCTTCACTCTCAACCACGAAAACACACAAGCCGCCAATCCCTCAAAATCTTAACATCTTCTTAACGAATTTGAAACACAAACTAATCACGCCATTCACCGTTTCGTAATTTCAAAGGCATAATTTTGCATTGAGAAATCAAAAGTTTAATTTTCCAACTGCAAGATTATGCCTTTACCATTTCCTTTTTCTATCCTCAGGCTTAACACCGGCAAAAAAGACAATACCGATGAGCCTTTTAAAATCAACCACTTCAACTGCGATGACATAATAAAGCCCTCGCAAATAATTCGTTTGTGCACAGCCTCGCCTAAAATATCAACCGGCGACAACACTACACCCACAAAACAATAAACACCCTATATCATGGACACATTATTTATTATTATCGTCGCCACCTTGATTTTGCTGGCGATTTGCGACCTCTCGGTGGGAGTGAGCAACGATGCCGTAAACTTCATGAACTCGGCCATAGGCAGCAAGGCCGCACGCTTTCGCACCATCATCACAGTGGCCTCGGTGGGCATCTTTGCGGGCGCAGCCATATCAAACGGAATGATGGACATTGCACGCCACGGCATATTCACGCCCACTTATTTCTCGTTCTACGACGTGTTGTGCCTATTTGTGGCAGTGATGATCACCGACGTGATATTGCTCGACGTTTTCAACTCGCTCGGCCTACCCACGTCAACAACAGTGTCAATGGTTTTTGAATTGCTCGGCGGAGCCTTTGCCATAGCCATAATAAAGATTTCAAGCGGACTGACCGATGCCAATGGCATACCACTCGACTTTGGCGACCTGCTCAACACCGAGAAAGCCCTCAGCGTCATTATCGGCATATTCCTGAGCGTGGCAATAGCCTTTGTGCTTGGTTCGCTCATTCAATGGGTGGCACGCATGGTCTTTTCTTTCACCTACAAAAAACGCTCCACCATACGCACAATCATATTTGGAGCAGTGGCAGCCACCGCAATCATCTGGTTTCTTCTCATCAACGGACTGAAACACTCGGCTTTCATGACCGATGACCTCAAAAGCCTTATCTCACAAAACACATGGATTATCCTCGGAGTATGCTTGGCATTCTTCTCCATTGTGATGAGCACATTGCATTTCCTCAAAGTCAATGTTCTTAAAATAGTGGTGTTGATGGGCACTTTCTCGCTCGCCATGGCCTTTGCCGGCAACGACCTTGTAAACTTTATCGGTGTGCCACTCACCGGTCTGGAGTCTCTCATCGACTATACCTCCCACGGCAACGGCAACCCCTCCGAGTTTATGATGACATCACTCAACGAGAGTGCGCAGACACCTCTGCTCTATCTCATATTGGCAGGCATAATAATGGTGGTCAGCCTAATATTCTCGCGCAAGTCGCGCAACGTCACCAAGACCGAAGTGGGACTGTCTGCCCACTCTGAGGGCGACGAGATGTTTGGCTCATCGGCAGCCGCACGCGTATTGGTGCGCATGGCCACCAACACATCAAAGACAATCACACGCTTTGTTCCCCTCAATATACGCAATTGGGTGAACCACCGCTTTGTGCGCAATGAAAGCGACATAGAGAGCGGTGCGGCCTACGACCTCGTCAGAGCCGCCGTCAATCTCGTAGTGGCAGGCTTGCTCGTTGCCTTCGGCACCAGCCACAAGTTGCCCCTTTCCACAACCTATGTCACCTTTATGGTGGCCATGGGAGCATCGCTGGCCGACCGTGCCTGGAGCCGCGAGAGTGCCGTCTACCGCATCACCGGCGTGTTGAGCGTAATCGGTGGTTGGTTCATCACGGCCGGAGCAGCCTTCACCGTGTGCTTCCTGCTCACCAACGCCATGTATTTCGGTGGCTACATAGCAATGGGCCTGCTGATAGCCATAGGAGTAGTGGTAGTGGTGATGAGCAACCGTCAATTCTCGCGCAAGAAAAATGCCACACCCTCCGACCTCACATTCTCCAAAATACTTCAATCCTACGATAAAAATGAAGTATGGCAACTGCTTGGCACCCATGTGAGAGAGAGTGCAACCCACGGACTGAAATTCTCCACCAACATCTATCGACAAATCACCGATGGGTTCTTCAACAACGACTACCGCGAATTGCGCCGCAGCGTCAACAAACTGCGCGATGAACGAGCCTACCTCAAACTCATGCGTCGCCGCGAGATAATCGCCTTCCGTCGACTCGACCCCGTGATGGCCGTTGAGCGCAACACATGGTATTTCCTCCAAAACAACTCGCTCATGCAAGTGCTCTACTGTCTCAAACGCACCTGCGACCCATGTCTCGAACACGTGAGCAACAGTTTCACACCCATACCGGCCGACATCTGCGACCAGTTCATCAACATACGCGAACACATCTTGCAACTGCTCGAAGACACCCTCCAACTCATTCAGTCGGAACTTGTCGACGGCCCCTTTGAAGCACGCGCCGAGCAACTCCGTCAACAGGGCGACAACCTCCAACTCAAATTGGGTGCCTTCCGCAAAACACTGCTCGACCGTATGCAAAACAAGCAAAGCAAGATCGACACCCTCCTCGTATCGCTCAACATCGTGCAAGAGAGTCAGCAACTCATCAGTAGCACCCGTCACCTCCTCAGAGGTATGAGCCGTCTACTTGCATAAAACTCTCCACGCAATAATTTCAGACATAACAACACACCTCCAAGGGTATGCCACACAATCATTTGAGGCATACCCTTGTTTTTTGTTTATGCCCTGCCACCAATTTCAACTCGCGCAGTTCCCCTCAAGCAACCTTAAAAGATATGCCCCCACACTTTGCAACCTCTATTACTCTCACGGAATTTAACAAAGGCAACTTCAAAAAAAACTCTGTTATTAAAAAATACATATAAAAATTTCTTACATTTCTTAAAATTATATTAACTTTGCATTGACTTCTGAAACTATCCGAAAAAGGCCTTTATGTCGACAACACCTTGGATAGACCACGCCGAGCAAGACGATGCAGAGTAGTCTGCGAGTTTTGTGGCAGGGAAAAAGGAAGTCACTATTTTTGGGAAAAGCGTTTATTGTGCGCTTTGTTTCATGACACTCTGAAATCTGGCAGTTTCAATCCGGTCACGTTACAAGGCAACGATAGATGCTCATGGGATGACTTTATAAATTATCATCTCCTTTCTGTATAACTATATACGATGTATATAAGGTATAGCGAAAGAGAGAAAGATATATATTTATATGAATTCATCGGCGTGGGTTTCTGTGCGTTGCTCGTTCTTGACCGGATGGGCAAATGCCAGAGCCTCAGAGTGTGGAGCGAGTGACCGATAAGACTCTCCACGCTTTTTTCGTTAATAGTCCACCCAACAAAACTTCAAAATCTTATTAACGCCAAAACTCGGAGGGTTGATAGGCACACAAAAACATTATTATCATGGATAAATATAAATACAAACTATTGTGCATTTTAATGGTGCTGACAATTAGTCTTTCAAGTTTCACTTGCAGTGATGACAATGAGGATAATGATACCGAACAAGGAGATAACAATGGGGGTAACAATAACGACAATGATGACAACAACAATGGTGATAAAGACGATGACAATGATGACAACAACATCGTAAAATCCGACATCTATTATCCTCTATTTAACGAATGTCATATGTTATTGACTGAAGCAAACATAACGGGGCATTATGGTGAAGAACAAAATAAATACGATTACGACGTCCGAATCAGACCATATAGATGTACACAAGTAGAAGATTATAATTACGAATCTGAAGAATTCTACATTGACTACAACAAAAGAAAAATGAATTGGGATGGTTGGGACAATTTAGACATTTCGTTCAATAGTAAAGGTTATATCACCAAAATTAACGGTTCATGGAACGTAACTGAAGATGGTGATAAATATTATGGTTACGTACAATTTTCATTTAATTATGACGGCGAAGGACATATGCTGTCTGCAAATGGCAAATGGTCAGAAAATGAAGATTCTAAATATGGTAATTATGTCGAAAATTGCGAAGCAACAACTTCTTTCGTATGGAAGAACGGTAATATGATTTCTTCAAACCACAATGGCATATATTACGAAACAAATAAAAGTAAGCCGACTGAAAAATATCAAGAAACGCAAAACGTTACTTACGGAACTGAAAAAAACACATATAAACAACAATTTTGTTTATTAGAAGAACCTCTTGCGTATGTAGGTTTATTTGGACTCGGAACTAACAATTTACCAAACAAAATTATTATAGACGGAACATCAAAAGAAGACAATTTTGAAGATAAGGAACACTATGTGTTGAAAGCAAGTTTCTCCAAAGGTTTTGAGGGTCAGATCTACAGAGAATCCTGGGAAACGGAAGAAGGAGATGTGTATCTTGAAGCCGAATACACTTATAGTAACATAAACATTAATCTTCTAAAATCCAACATCACAGAACCCATTTTCTCCACAGAGTCTTCCATCGAAAAGACCAAGCGCATTGTCGAGAGACTGAAGAAACTGAGCTTTGCGCCGAGAAAGAGAAACACTACTAAAAACAACTGATAATAAAGTTATACAAGCTTTTTGGCATCTTAACACTGTAGCATTAAGCATTTCGCTCACTGCTTGCAGCATATCTGAGAAAGAACTCCAATAAGCTACAATAACTACTCTATCATCAGCACCTCCGCATTTATCGGTCCCAACAACGTGAGATATGAAAAAGTAGATCTCTCTTTATAGTAAGAATACACTTTCTCTCTACCCCATGTGTCCCGAATAGTTCTTTCACAAACTGTTCGGGACATTTTTGTGTTGTAAGATGATGTGTGTTGTTATCAACTATAACAATGTATCAGTGAGTGACCAGTAAAAGAAAGCCTCCGGATTGCTCATCTTCAACTTGTTCAGTTTTGTAGTCAGTCCGTTGGCCTTTGGTCTTCTTCCTTCTTGCAAGGCATAGTCCGAGCAAGTTCGACTCTGCTCTTGCTTCGTGCGTCGGTTACCTATAATCATGTCTGATACCGACAAGGGATTGCCATCGTAGTGTCTGACCTCATGGATGCCTTTTTCTAACAGGGTTGCGAGATAGGCCGCCTTGGCTGCGTCTACGATAGCATCCTCTATCTTATAGTTCTGCCGGTACATGAACGGACGAATGCTTATGATGCCTTTCTGGAGCAAGGTGAATTTCTCCTTATCAACAAATCCTCTTGTGGAGATATTCAGGGCCGTCTGCCTGATGTCTTCATAGATGAGAGACATATCACTCGTGGACAGCCCCCTATAGCCAAGCTCTACAGGTGCAATCTTTGAGAATGCAGCTTCTGTGATGGTGAGATTATCCACACGATCGAAAAGTCTTCCTACGTCATACAATTGCTTAATGATTTCAAGGGTCGCCAGTTTGTCGTTCTTGTAATAGGGAATACCTGTGGTCTCAGGTGCAAAGGCGGTCAGTTTGTCACCAAGGATGTCGCCGATGGACGGGACATTGACCAATGGGCATTCTCCAATAACTTCTATCAACTCACTCTGGATTGGCACACGCTCCACCTGTTGATAATGACAGTCCTCATACAGTACGTCCAGCAAAATGTAAGATGTCCTATCCATATCTGCCTTGAATGCCACCTGATAGAAAAACTTGGAATGACTTTTGGGCACATCCTTCCCAGCCTGTTTCCGTTCCACAAGTTTATAATCAATAAATCCGCAATCCGCATACGAGGCAAGGTATTGCTCGATGTCTGTACCCGGTGGACACATGATGTCGATGTCTATCGACAAACGGTGGGGAGTGTCATGTAGCAGAAGCATCAGGCATGAGCCTCCCTTGAAGTGGAACGGACATCCTGAACGGGAAAGCATATCCAGCAGGGAAAGCGCACGGATGACTTTCTCAATGAGGTTGGTGTCTGAATAGTTCAGTTCCTTGGCTTTTGCCTCTATCCACTCGGTGGTAAAACATTTGTTGTCAATCATGATTTCTCTTCGATTTTCAATCCGCGCCTTTTCGCATAGCGTCTCAGACGGGTTGTATTAATAATATAAAGTTCCTTGGCATTGTCCATCATCCGCTCTGCCTCCGCACCATGCAGGTAGGAGAAGTCTGCATCCTTGCTTATGTCCACCAGCAGTTTCTCCAAGGTGGGTACAGAAACTCCTTCCATTGTCTGCAAGGGAGCCTCGGTAACAAGTGGCTTGACGATTATGCCTCCTTTTTCAAGACTAATGTAGCGATAGACCATATCCGCGTCAGGCATCAGCCACACTCCCTTACCGGTATGTTCCTTGATATACTCAAATATGCTCTCCATTGCCTGACGATCTGTCTCCACGTATGTCATGTTGTTGCCTGACAGATGATGCTGCAGGGGCGCAATACTCTTGCCATTGTATATACATAAGGGAGCAAAAGGGAAACGTTCTTTCAGGTTCCTCGCCAAGTCCTGCTCCTCCGGTGTAAGTTCAACAGTGAATAGGTTCTTGTGTCCTGCCGAAGCATACACACCTCGTGCTATGCGGACAAGTTCTCCCCCATCCACCATCCTTGAAAGCATACAGTTCATGGTGCTGCGGGTTGTCAGGCCCATTGCCGACAGCCACCCCCAGAGGTCATCCAAAGAGAACGAGTCCTTCTTTGTTGAGTATTGCAGTATAAGATTCTTGTATGTGTCCATCTTGTTTTTAAAGTACAATTTTGACCACAAAGGTAATATAAAAACGGCAGTAATCAAAGTCTATTGCCATTTTTATACTAAAATAAAATCGCAAACTATCGAAGAAAGTGAGAATATGGCACATAAAGAATAGAATTATAACTCGCGAAGGTGGGCGAAAGGGAGGGCGGTTTTATAGATAGTATGTGGCTTGTGTGTGTCGCACATGGGCGTTGTGCCGTTTTTCGAGTTTTTATTTGGTGTTTAGGCAAAAGAGAAGTAATTTTGCAAATTAAAACCATATTTATTATATAGAAAGTCATGAATATTGAAGAAACTATACAGTCGGCGGTCGCAAAAGCCGTGGAGACCCTTTACGGCACAGCCATAGACCCCTCTTTGGCACAACCGCAAAAAACAAAAAAAGAATTTGAGGGACACTACACCGTTGTGGTGTTTCCTTTTCTGAAAATCTCACACAAAAAACCCGAAGACACGGCACAGGAGATTGGCCAATGGCTCGTATCCAACGAACCCGCCATAGAGAAATTCAACGTAATCAAAGGATTTCTGAACCTTTCCGTTTCTCAATCATATTGGATTTCGCTGCTCAACAACATTGCCACCACCCCCGACTATGGCACAAAGAAAGCAACCGAACAGTCGCCCTTGGTGATGATTGAATATTCTTCGCCCAACACAAACAAGCCTCTCCACCTCGGCCATGTGCGCAACAACCTTTTGGGGTGGGCTGTGAGCCAAATACTCGAAGCAGCAGGCAACCGCGTGGTGAAGACCAACATAGTAAACGACCGCGGCATTCACATCTGCAAGTCAATGCTGGCATGGCAGAAATGGGGCAACGGCGAAACTCCCGAGACATCGGGCAAGAAAGGCGACCACCTCATAGGCGACTATTATGTGGCTTTTGACAAACACTATCGTGAGGAAATAAAAGACCTCGTGGCACAGGGCATGGACGAAGAGACCGCCAAACACGAGGCACCGCTGATTAAAGAGGCCCACGATATGCTCGTGAAATGGGAGCAGGGCGACCCCGAGATACGCGTTCTTTGGCAAAAGATGAACAACTGGGTGTATGAAGGGTTTGACGAGACCTACAAGGCTCTCGGTGTTTCGTTTGACAAGATCTATTATGAGTCTGACACATATCTCGTGGGCAAAGCCAAAGTGGAAGAGGGCTTGGCCAAGGGGCTCTTCTCTCGCCACGAAGACGGTTCCGTTTGGGCCGACCTGCGCAACGAGGGGCTCGATGAGAAACTCCTGTTGCGCTCAGACGGCACCTCTGTCTACATGACACAAGACATCGGCACCGCCAAATTGCGCTTCGACGACTATCCCATAGACAAAATGGTATATGTTGTGGGCAATGAGCAAAACTACCACTTTCAGGTGTTGTCTATCCTGCTTGACAAACTTGGCTTTAAATGGGGCAAAGACCTTGTGCACTTCTCATACGGCATGGTAGAACTGCCCAATGGCAAGATGAAGAGCCGCGAGGGAACCGTGGTGGATGCCGACGACCTCATCGAAGGCATGATTGCCACTGCTCTCAAGACAAGCGAGGAAGCCGGCAAGTTTGACGACATGACCGATGAGGAGAAACAAGACATAGCACGAATTGTGGGGCTCGGAGCATTGAAATATTTCCTACTCAAAGTCGATGCGCGCAAAAACATGCTCTTCAATCCCGAAGAGAGCATAGACTTCAACGGAAACACCGGACCATTCATTCAATACACCTACGCTCGCATTCGCTCGGTGTTGCGCAAAGCCGGTGACACCATGGCTGCACCTCTTGCCGCCACTACCGCGGTGAACGAAAAAGAGCAGCGTCTCATTCAGATAATATCTCAATTCCCCGCCACCATACAGCAGGCTGCCCAAGACTTCAGTCCCAGCACTGTGGCCAACTATTGCTACAACCTCGTGAAGGAATACAACCAGTTCTATCACGACTACAGCATATTGGGCGAGCAGGATGCCGAGAAACGCCTCTTGCGCCTCACACTCTCGCGAGAAGTGGGCAAGGTGATAAAAACCGGCATGGGAGTGCTTGGCATAGAGGTGCCTGAAAGAATGTAAGCCTCTCCCGTTTGGCTCAAAGACAAGAAGAGAATTACGGATGGCGAAACCAAAACCCAAATTCTACGTGGTGTGGAGCGGCAAGCAGCCGGGCATCTATCTCACCTGGGAAGAATGTCGGCAGCAGGTAATCGGTGTGAAGACCTCGCGCTACAAGGCTTTTGGTTCTATGGAGGAAGCACGCGAGGCATACGCCAACCCACCCGAAACAAGCGTCCGTAAATCCGCGCCCAAGAGTGAGCCGACCAAAGACTACATCGAAGATGCCTTTGCCGTAGATGCCGCCTGCAGTGGCAATCCCGGCATGATGGAATATCAGGGTGTCGACGTGATGAGCAAGATAAGGCTGTTTCATTTCGGTCCCATCTATGGCACAAACAACATCGGCGAATTTCTCGCCATAGTTCACGCTCTTGCCCTCCAGAAGCAACAAGGCACAAACCGACCCGTCTATAGCGACAGCCGCAATGCCCTGATGTGGATAAAGGCAAAAAAATGCAAGACTAAGCTGGAGCGCAACGACAAAACCGCCAAGGTCTATGAATTGATTGAACGCGCCGAGCGATGGCTGCAAAATAATAGATATGACGACATTCCCCTTTTAAAATGGCACACAGACCGCTGGGGCGAAATTCCCGCCGACTTTGGCCGTAAATAACATTCCCTATGAAAGATTTCTTCCATATCATGGGCAAATATTTTGCCCACTACAAAAGATACATCATCGGCACTTTTGGTTTCAACATCCTTGCCGCTGTGTTTAACGTGTTTTCCTTCACAGTGTTGCTACCCATTCTGCAAATATTGTTTAAGGTAAACACCGAGCGCTATCATTTTATTGAGTGGGGCACGGGCGATTTTCTCGAAACAGCGAAAAACAATGGGTATTATTATTCACAGGTGTTGATTGATAACCATGGCCCTGCCACCACGTTGTTGGTGTTGGGCATTGTGTTGGCAGTGCTCACCTTGTTTAAGACGGCAACTTATTTTGGCGGTTCGGCTTGTCTCATGCCGCTGCGCACCGGAGTGGTGAGAGACATACGCCGTGATGTCTATCGCAAAATCCTGCGCCTGCCTCTCTCTTTCTTCTCAGAAGAGCGCAAAGGCGACATCTTGGCGAGGGTCAGCACCGATGTCAACGAGGTGGATGCCTCTATCACCTCTTCGCTCGACATGGTTATCAAAAACCCTATTTTCATAATTATCTATCTCACCACCTTGTTTGTTATCAGTTGGCAGTTGACACTGTTCACCCTGCTCGTGGTTCCATTCATGGCCATGGGCATTGGCAGCATTGGCAAAAAACTCAAAGCCAAATCGCTCTACGCCCAATCAAAATGGAGCGACGGCATAAGTCAGATAGAAGAGACGCTGGGCGGACTGCGCATAATCAAAGCCTTTATTGCCGAGAAAAAGATGAGCAATCGCTTCGACAAGGTAAACAACGAGTTTCGCAACGCCTCGATGAGGGTGGCAATACGCCAGTCGGCCGCTCACCCCGTGAGTGAATTTCTGGGCACCTGCATGATTGTGGTGGTGTTGTGGTTTGGCGGCTATCTCATTTTTTCGGGCAACTCGCCCATAGACGCAAGCACCTTTATCTACTACCTCGTGATACTCTACACCATATTGCAGCCACTCAAAGACCTTTCCAAGGCCGGCTACAGCATTCAGAAAGGCATGGCCTCGATGGAAAGAATAAACAAAATTCTCGATGCACAAAACAACATAAAGGAAATTGAGCACCCCCGGAAAATCAACGACCTGAAAGACAAGATTGTTTTCAAAAACGTAGATTTTCAATACAACGACACCAAGCAGATTTTGAGCGGCATAAACCTCACCATACGCAAAGGGCAGACCATTGCCTTGGTGGGGCAGTCGGGATCGGGCAAATCAACATTGGTTGACCTCATTCCGCGCTATCACGATGTTACAGGCGGACAAATAGAAATAGACGGCACAGACATTCGCCAACTATCTATCCACTCACTGCGCTCCATAATAGGCAACGTAAACCAAGAAGCCATTTTGTTTAACGACACAGTGTTTAACAACATTGCCTTTGGTGTTGACAACGCCACTGCCGACCAAGTGATTGAAGCGGCAAAGATTGCCAATGCCCATGAATTTATCATGGAAATGGAACAAGGGTATGACACCCCCGTGGGCGATCGCGGTTGCAGACTGTCGGGTGGCCAGAGACAGCGCATCAGCATAGCCCGCGCCATATTGAAAAACCCACCCATTCTGATACTCGACGAGGCGACCTCGGCTCTCGACACCGAAAGCGAACGATTGGTGCAGGAGGCTCTCGAACGACTTATGAAAACACGCACCACCATTGCCATTGCCCACCGCCTGTCGACAATCAAAAATGCCGATTGCATCCATGTGTTGCACGAGGGGCGCATAGTGGAGAGCGGCACCCACGACCAACTCATCGAATTGGGCAATTATTACAAGAAGCTCAACGATATGCAACAACTTTAAGGCAACCCAAAACAGACACACTACTACGAAAACACATAAATCCAGACTTCTATTCTTGCTCGGCTTCATGGCCGTGTTGCTCATCACTTTCACAGTGATGAAAATCGTTTTCTATGTCTACAACTCACCGCATAGCAATTTTCGCATTGCAGACATTATAGCAGTCATTGCTCACGGACTGCCCCAAGACCTCTCCACCGTTTCCTATCTCGCTGTGCTGCCCTGGGCTGTGTGTGTGACCACGATATGGTTTCAAAAGAAATGGTTGTCTGCCCTACTTAACATATATTATTATATCATCTCGCCACTCCTGGTTTTGATATTGATAGGCGACTGCGTGCTTTACAAATTTTGGCAATTCAAAATCGATGCCACGATTTTCAACTATCTCGACAGTCCCAAAGACATTGTGGTGAACGTGTCAGGCCTGTTTCTCGCTGCTGCAACGGTGGCCATCATTGCATTGAGCACGGGCCTAATCTTTGCGTTGCGCAAAACTTGTAAACCGGTCTTCAACAAGTGCAGAAAGAAAAGCAAAGTTTTATGTGCTTTTGTCTTGGTGGGTGGTTGCATGTTTCTTATGATCAGAGGCGGTGTGGGACGCTCCACGATGAACGTGGGCTATGTCTACTATTCGTCTGACCAATTTCTAAACCACTCGGCCGTCAACCCGGCATTCAGCCTCATTTACTCCTCGCTGAAATATAAGAACCTCGAAAAACTCTATCATTTTTATTCCGCAAATGAATGTAAAGAAAACTTCGAGACACTACAGTTCTCCACCCTCACAACCGAGCCCGACACTCTGCTCACCACCACACGCCCTAACGTAGTGTTGGTATTGATGGAGGGACTGGGCGCAACATTTGTGGAACCATTGGGCGGAGAGAAAGGCGTGACCCCCAACCTCAACAAACTGTGTGGTGAGGGAGTCTTGTTCTCACATTGCTATGCCAACAGCTATCGCACCGACCGAGGCACAATCTGCACCTTGAGTGGCTATCCTGCCTTTCCCGATTTGTCGGTCATGAAAATGCCGGAGAAGTCGATGGACCTGCCCTCCATTGCCCGTTCTCTCTCAAAGAAGGGCTATGCCACCTCTTATCTCTATGGCGGCGACAAAAACTTCACCAACGCCAACAGTTATCTGCTCTCAACCGGCTATGACTGCGTGATGGGTGACGAACATTTCCCCTCGTCCGTGAGACACACCCACTCCTGGGGAGTGACAGATCATATTGTAATCGACACTCTCTATAACCAAATCTGTCGACAATACTCCACGGGCAAACCGTTTTTCATCACCTGCCAAACACTTGCCAGCCACGAAGATTGGCAAGTGCCCTACCACCGCTTAGACAACAAAAAAACCAATGCAATGGCCTACCTCGACAACTGCATTGGCAACTTGGTTGAAAAACTGCGTCAACACCCCGTGTGGGATAATCTGCTTGTGATCTTCATTCCCGACCACGGCATTACATATCCGGAAAACATCACCGAGGCCGACATCAAAAAATGCCACATTCCCCTGCTTTGGATTGGCGGAACAATAAAACACGCAACGGAAATCAACAAAATTTGCAACCAAACAGACCTCGCAGCCACCTTGTTGGGACAAATGGACATTGACCACCGGCAGTTTGAGTTCAGCCGCGACGTGACCAGCAAAACCTACACCTATCCTTGCGCAATCCACACCTTCGGGCGTGGCGTGAGTTTCATTGATTCCTCCGGGGTAAGCGTAGAAGATCTCACCTCAAGGCGACTCATTACCGACCTGCCTTCACCCAACGCCAATCGCGTGAGAAACGCCCACACAATTTTGCAATTCACAGTGAAAGACTTGTCAGAAAAATGACAAGACAACAGTTTTTCAGCCTACAATTCTCTCTAAAACGACCAGCGTCAGAAAACCCAGCAACAGCGCATAGGTAGCCTGCTTTTGATAGCCGTGAGCGTGTGTCTCGGGTATCATCTCGTCTGACGTGACATAGAGCATGGCCCCTCCGGCAAAACCCAGCAACACGGGCAACAACCAAATCAACACTGCGCCTATGCCATAGCCCAGCCACACACCGACAATCTCAAGCAATCCTATAACCAACGAAATGACAAAAGTGCGCCACCGCGACACGCCGGCCAAAAGCAGAGGAACAATTATCACCATTCCTTCGGGCACATTTTGCAAGGCCAGACCAATCGAAACCGTCCAACCCTCGCTCACGTCTCCATTCATGCTCACACCGGCAGCCAACCCCTCGGGCAATTTATGAAGGGCTATCGCCATGACAAACAACAACACGCGATTGAGCGAATGATTGTTGCGATGTTGCTCTACGTCAAGACCCGTGATTGTATGCAGATGGGGCGTGAGCCAATCCAACACATTGAGAAACAATCCACCGCCAATCACTCCCAACACCACCCATAGAGCATCAATACCACCGACCTGCTCAAAAGCCGGCAAGATTAATCCCACGGTGGAAGCAGCCAACATCACTCCTGCACAAAAACCCAATATCGTATCATTCCAACGATGTGGCAGATTTTTAATGAAAAATCCCAAGAGAGAACCCAATATAGACGAGCCGCACAGTCCCACGGCACTAATCCAAACATTCGACATATTCTTTTTCCTTTTTATCTTGTTATTTCTGTTTCACTCATAAGCAGACGCACCGTGTCGCACATAAGCTTTGCGCCAACACCCTGTTCACCGTTCAAAGTTAGTCAAACAAAAACAAACAGAGCCTAAAACATCTCCTTTTTTAACATAAAAAAAACAGACGGCCACACAACATCTCTGTTGCAGGCCGTCTGTAATATAAATACAAACTTTTATTGAGTATATCAGAGTTTCGGACCGGCAGCCACGAGAGCCTGACCTGCCTCGTTGGTAGTATATTTGCCAAAGTTCTTGATGAAACGGGCAGCGAGGTCTTTTGCTTTCTCTTCCCACTTGCAAGCACAGTCATAAGTGTCGCGCGGATCGAGGATTGCAGGATCTACACCGGGCAATTCTGTCGGAACCTCAAAGTCAAACAAAGGAATCTTCTTGGTCGGAGCCTCGTTGATGGCACCCGAGAGGATTGCGTCAATAATGCCACGTGTATCCTTAATGGAGATACGCTTGCCGGTGCCATTCCAACCTGTGTTTACGAGATATGCCTTAGCACCCGATTTTGTCATCTTCTTAACGAGTTCCTCAGCATATTTTGTTGGGTGAAGCTCAAGGAAAGCCTGACCGAAGCAAGCCGAGAAGGTAGGAGTCGGCTCAGTGATGCCACGCTCTGTGCCTGCGAGTTTTGCAGTGAAGCCCGAGAGGAAATAATATTGTGTCTGCTCGGGAGTGAGGATAGACACAGGAGGAAGCACACCAAAAGCGTCGGCAGAGAGGAAGATCACCTGCTTAGCAGCGGGTGCGGAAGAACCCGGCTGAATGTTTGCGATATGGTTGATAGGATAAGAAACACGAGTGTTCTCGGTTGTAGACTTGTCGGCGAAGTCAATCTTGCCGTCTTCAGCCACAGTCACGTTCTCGAGCAAAGCGTTGCGCTTGATAGCGTTATAAATATCGGGTTCAGACTCCTTGTCGAGGTTGATAACCTTTGCATAGCAGCCACCCTCGAAGTTGAACACACCGTTGTCGTCCCAGCCGTGTTCGTCATCACCGATAAGGCGACGTTTCGGGTCGGTAGAGAGAGTAGTTTTGCCGGTGCCGGAGAGACCGAAGAAGATAGCGGTGTTTTCGCCATTCATATCGCAGTTTGCAGAGCAGTGCATTGAAGCCATGCCCTGGAGAGGCAAATAGTAGTTCATCATAGAGAACATACCTTTCTTCATCTCACCGCCATACCATGTATTGATAATTACCTGCTCGCGGCTTGTGGTGTTGAAAGCCACACAAGTCTCAGAGTTAAGTCCGAGTTCCTTATAGTTTTCAACCTTAGCCTTAGAAGCATTGTAGATCACGAAGTTGGGCTCGAAGTTAGCAAGTTCCTCTTCTGTGGGGCGGATAAACATGTTGGTCACAAAGTGAGCCTGCCATGCCACCTCAACGATGAAGCGCACTGCCATGCGGGTGTCTTTGTTTGCGCCGCAGAAAGCGTCTACAACATAAAGGTTTTTGTTGCAGAGTTCTTTAACAGCAAGAGCTTTCACCTGTGCCCAAACCTCTTCAGACATCGGGTGGTTGTCGTTTTTATAAGCCTCAGAAGTCCACCAAACCTTATCGTGGCTCTGAGCATCGTCTACGATATACTTGTCTTTTGGCGAACGGCCGGTGAAGATGCCGGTCATCACGTTTACAGCACCAAGTTCTGTTACCTGACCCACCTCAAAACCTTCGAGGCCGGCCTTTGTCTCCTCTTCAAACAAAGTCTCATAAGAGGGATTGTGGGCAATCACGGTCGAGCCGGTGATGCCATACTTAGTTAAATCCAATGTTGCCATTTTGTTTTGTTGATATTATAAAGATTAGTAATTGTTCTGTCTTTGACTTTTCGTTAGCAAAGTTAAGAAATCTCACTTTTTGAATGAGGGATTTTAATCCAAATTTTGAAGATAATTATTTGTTCTTAAACATTATTTTAATATAGAGGCAACAATTCAGCGATATTTGCAATTTAGTGTTTGCAAATATCGCAATTTTGTTCAATACAACACCATAGCCGCGCCGCCACGATACTCAAATCGGCAATGCAGTTAGTGTGTTCTCTATTAGTTAATTTTATCAAGTCCACTATACAAAACACCTTCGTCAATGCACTTTTTCGCCCCGAATGTGCATTTTTCCATGCAAATTCTTGGTCGTAAAAAGATTATGTAATAATTTTGCACGCAAATAACAAATAACATATTAACCTAAACACAACTAAAGTTATGTCAGAAATTGAAGCTAAAGTAAAGGCCATTATCGTAGAAAAGCTTGGCGTAGACGAAAGTGAAGTAAAGAACGAAGCATCTTTTGCTAACGACCTCGGTGCAGATTCGCTTGACACCGTAGAGCTCATCATGGAATTTGAAAAAGAATTTGGAATTTCTATTCCTGATGATCAAGCAGAAAAAATCTCTACCGTAGGTGGCGCTATCGAATACATCGAAGCTAACGCGAAGTAATAATCCGCTGTTTTATTCCCACCCCAAAGCGCAAACCTCCACTCAGATGGAGCACAGTGCCTTGAGGTGGGAATGTTTTCGTTAATAAAAACAACACAATACTACATAAATAAATAATGGAACTGAAAAGAGTTGTAGTAACAGGTGTGGGTGCCATTACCCCACTTGGCCACAATGTAGCCGACACATGGGCTGCAATCGTGGCAGGTAAGAGCGGTGCCGCTCCTATCACACGTTTCAATACCGAAAAATTCAAGACCCACTTTGCTTGTGAGGTAAAGGATTTCGATCCTAAAAAATATATCGACCGCAAAGAAGCAAACAAGATGGACTTATACACCCAGTTTGCCATGGTTGCCGCAACCGAAGCCGTCGATGACGCAAACCTCGATATGGAAACGCTCGACAAAAACCGCGTTGGTGTAGTTTTGGGCGTGGGTATCGGTGGTATCAACAGTTTTGAAAAAGAAGTAAGCCAATATGCTCTCACCGGAGAGGAACTTGGCCCCAAATACAGTCCTTTCTTTATTCCTAAAATGATTGCCGACATCGCAGCCGGCCACATCTCAATCAAATATGGTTTCCACGGTCCCAACTATGCAACAACATCTGCTTGTGCATCGTCGACCCACGCTATTGCCTCGGCTGTCGACCTCATTCGTTTGGGCAAAGCCGACTGCATTCTGAGCGGTGGTGCCGAAGCCGCAATCTGGCCCACAGGTCTGGGCGGTTTCAACGCAATGCACGCTCTCTCCACACGCAATGACTCGCCTGAGACAGCAAGCCGTCCGTTCAGCGCAAGCCGCGACGGTTTCGTAATGGCCGAAGGTTCTGCCTGCCTCTTCCTTGAGGAACTTGAGCACGCCAAAGCACGCGGTGCAAAAATCTATGGAGAAATTGCAGGTTCGGGCATGAGCGCAGACGCACACCACATCACCGCCTCCCACCCCGAAGGTCTCGGAGCAAAACTCGTGATGCAAGCCGCTCTCACCGATGCCAATATGCAGCCCGAAGACATTGACTATATCAATGTTCACGGCACGTCGACACACGTTGGCGACATCTCTGAAGTAAAGGCTATCAAAGAACTCTTTGGAGAACAAGCATATAAGCTCAACATCAGTTCAACAAAGTCAATGACCGGCCACATGCTCGGAGCCGCCGGTGCTGCCGAAGCCTTGTTCAGCCTGCTTGCCGTGAAAAACGACATTGTGCCGCCCACAATCAACCACGCCGAGGGTGACGAAGATCCCGAGATCGACTACAATCTCAACTTCACATTCAACGAGGCTCAAAAACGCACCGTACGCGCTGCGTTGAGCAACACCTTTGGATTTGGCGGTCACAACGCCTGCGTTATAATTAAGAAATACGAAGAATAATATAGGACTACCTATATGACCTCATTTCTAAAAAGAATAAAGTTCCTCTTTTGCAAAAAGGGGGAACTTTATTATTATTTAAAGAAAACCCTCGGTTTCTCCCCACGCAATATCAATATCTATCGCCAGGCACTCACACACCGCTCCTACTCCACAAAAGACAACAAGAAAAAATTCTACAACAACGAGCGGTTGGAATTTTTGGGCGATGCCGTGATAGAAACAATCGTCAGCGACATTCTCTACCACCAATACCCCAACCGCAACGAAGGGTTTCTGAGCACCATGCGCAGCAAACTCGTGGAGCGCAAAAATCTCGGTCGCCTGTCTAAAGAGATCGGTCTCGACAAGTTTGTGAAAATCGACATCAAATACCCACTCCAAGACAACCACAACAGCTACATCGGAGGCAACGCCTTTGAAGCCCTCGTCGGAGCAATTTATCTCGACCGTGGAATGAAGGCTGCGCGCGCATTTATCGACAAACTTATCGCCAACGGCTTCATCAATATGGCCAAAACCGCCCGGGTGGAAGAAAATTTCAAAAGCTTGATACTCGAATGGGGACAGAAACTCCATGCCGAAGTGAAAATCATAAGCATTTGGGAAGACGTGCCAACACGCGACCGCCCGCCCTTTTGCAGCGCAGTGATGATAGAAGGCCGCATAGCCGCCAAAGGCAAAGGATATTCCAAAAAGGAAAGCCACCAAGAGGCCGCTCGCAAAGCCCTCGCTGCCATGAAGCGCACACCCAACTTTGAGCGTTCGCTGCTTCAAATGAGACTCATACGTCTCGTTGTCGAAGACCTGCTGCCCGAGGTCAGACAAAAGTCAAAACTAATTTCCAATCTACAAGACTAAACCTCAATCAGGTCTACAGATCACTAAAGAGATTTCCCAACTTTATTTTTATTTTCAACGAAAAAAGGAAGATTGCTCTCACAAGAACAATCTTCCTTTTTTTGTATCTCATTCACATCTGCATCTCCTGTCTGCAAACTATTTCACAAATCTGTATTTCAAAAGATACCATATCGCCTTGAGACCATCTTTGGCGCGTATCTTCTTGCCCTGATCTATCGTGCGGGGAAAATAACTGATTGGCACCTCTGAAATCTTCACACCCTTCATGCGCGCAACCTTTGCCGTCACCTCGGGGCAAAACTCAAACCCACGACACTCAAGCCTCAACGAACACAACAATGACGAGCGAAACATCTTGTAGCAGGTTGGCTCGTCGGTGATGTGCTGGGCATACAACACATTGGTCAACCACGAAAGCAGACGCGCACCATAATAAAACGAGCGATAATGCGATTTCGTATGGTCTTTCTTCAAGAAACGCGAACCATAGACCACCGGCAAATTCTCGTCGATCATCTTTTTGAGCATAACGGCAATATCGTTGGGGTCAAGTTCGTCGTCGCTGTCCTGAATGACCACCACGTCGCCCGTGAGATGTTTCAATGCCGTGCGTATGGCCATGCCCTTGCCACTATTCACCTTGTGTCTCACAAAGTGTATGTTTTGGTCGGGATTGCTGCCAATATAGTTTTTGGCATAATCGGCCGTGTCGTCGGTCGAGCCGTCATCTACCACAACAATCTCCTTTTCGTAATTATATGGCATTTCGACAGTGCCCAACTTGACCAAAATCGATTCAATGCCACTGCCCTCGTTGTATGAAGGTATAATGATAGAAATTTTATGAGACATAGATTATATTGTTAAAGAGTGGTCGATATTGTTTGTCAAAGCGTGCCACAAAGTGGTGTCGGGACACGGTGCAAAAACCTCTATTTGTTTTTGAGAAACAGGGTGCACAAATTTCACCCTCCATGCCAGAAGCGAGATACTGCCATCGGCATTGCTGCGCCGCGCTCCATATTTCAAATCACCCTTTATCGGACAACCTGTCGAGGCAAGTTGACATCTGATTTGGTGGTGGCGACCCGTCAGCAATCTCACTGCCACGAGATGATAGTTGTTGGCCGAAGCAACAAGAGCATATCTCAGACGAGCCTCTTTAGCATTTGCCACAGGCTTGTCAGACGAAAACGACTTGTTGAGCCTTTCGTTGCGCGTGAGCCACGAAACGATTTCCCCTCTTTCGCTCTGCGGTCGGTTGGCAACAATGGCAAGATAGGTTTTCTCCACCTTGCCACTGCCAAACATGGCATTGAGGCGTGTCAAAGCCTTGCTTGTGCGTGCAAAGACAACCACACCGCCCACGGGACGGTCTAACCTGTGAGCCACACCGAGAAACACATTGCCGGGCTTGGCATACTTCTCTTTTATATAGTCTTTAACCAATTCGCTCAGCGGACGGTCGCCCGTCTTATCGCCCTGCACAATTTCTCCCGGTTTCTTATTGACTATTATAATATGGTTGTCTTCGTAGAGTATCTGCATATCACACTTTTCAAACGACTAATCTCCTCTTTGGTCTGCGCATTGCGACTAAATATCGGCACTGCCGACCCTCTGCGCAAACCAAGGAGGAGTGTGTGGTCACTTTACGGATTATTTCCTAAAATTACATATTCATGCCACCGTCGACCTGAATCACCTGACCGGTGACATAGCTCGAGAGATCGGAAGCAAGGAAAAGAGCCGTGTTGGCAATATCCTCAACCTGACCACCGCGACGCAAAGGAATGCTCTGAATCCAGTTTTTCCTCACATCTTCGGGAAGGGCTGCCGTCATTGCGGTCTCGATAAAGCCCGGAGCGATAGCGTTGGCACGCACGCCACGCGAGCCCAACTCCTGGGCAATACTCTTTGCCAAAGCGATAAGACCGGCCTTAGAAGCGGCATAGTTGCACTGTCCGGCATTGCCGTGAACACCCACAACCGAAGCCATGTTGATTATGCTGCCACCACGCTGGCGCATCATTATCGGGGTGCAGGCATGTATGAAGTTAAAAGCCGACTTGAGGTTCACTGCAATCACAGCGTCCCACTGCTGCTCGCTCATGCGCATCATGAGGCCGTCTTTGGTAATTCCGGCATTGTTTACGAGAATGTCGATTGAGCCAAACTCAGCCTTCACTTTGTTGACAACCTCTTCGGCCTGAGCAAAGTCGGCAGCATTTGAAGCATAAGCCACACATTTCACTCCCAAAGCACTGATTTCTGCTTCGGTGGCCTTGCCGTTTTCATCTATAACGAGGTCGGTGAAAGCCACATTTGCGCCCTCTTGGGCAAACTTCAATGCAATGGCTTTGCCAATGCCGCGAGCCGCACCGGTCACAAGTGCGGTTTTTCCTGTTAAAAGTCCCATAATTAGTTTTTTAGATTATAATGATATTGGATATTAAATTATTCTATAAACTTGGTAACGTCCCAGCGTTTCATGGTGTTGATGCCCAACATGCGCTTCACCATGTTTACCACTATGGGACGGCTCTCGTCGAGCGTCATGCCGTTGCCGAGACGACCATAGACATATGGCACCTCAAGTCCCTTGATGCAATAGTGTATCACGTCGGCCACGAGGTCGATGCTCTCCACATGAAACTGTCCCGTTTCGCAGCCCTCCTGTATCACACGGCGATACAACTCCAATTCCTCATGGTCAAAAGCCTTTCTCACCTTTTCCACCATCCAGATGTTGCGAAAGAACTCCGCCCTCAGAGTGCCGTTTCTCACCACGGTTTCCTTCACCGCGTTGAGGTGTGTGTAGATCAATGTTGCCACCTTCAATTCGGGGTCGATGTCTCGCGAGGCCACCTCGTCCATCTTCTCGGAAAGTCGCTCGATCTCAGTTTCGATTACTGCCGAATAGATTTCTTCTTTATTGGCAAAATAGACATAGAGAGTGCGCCGCGAAATGCCCGACTCGTTGGCAATATCGTTCATGGTAGTACCATTAAGTCCCTTTTGGGCAAACAATTTGCGCGCTACGTCGATGAGCAGACTTTTTTTCTTTGATGTTGACATAATATTTTATATTATCTGTCGGAGACAAAACTTTTTAAGGTAATATATGCGCCCCGAAATTGCACACACTCCTTTTGTTGTGCAAAATTAAACATTTCTATTTAATTTCACCCTCCACGACAAGAAAAATACACACCCAAAGTCGCGTGTGAACTCCGGAGAAGACAAAACTGACAAGTCCACCTTGCATAAACCCTTGTCAGCAAAAAAATATAGAATAAAATAAAGTGTGCAGACCGCGCCAAAACGCGTCTGCACACAAAGCGAATAAAAATAAACCCAAATCTTTTATTTGCTATCTCACACGAATTTTCTCATTGTTGACAACATAAATACCCGGGGCGAACGGAATGACATGAACGCCCTCAACCGTGTCGTTGAATACACACTGTCCGGCAGCGTTGTAAATCACAACCTGTTCGCTGCCCTCTATGGCAAAACGTATGGCCCCGTTGACACCGATATATTTTCCTGTCTTGCCGGCTGCCACCGACTCGTAGACATGAGTCAGACCATCGGCATCAATATCCTCCTCGGCCGGCGTTGTCGTGTCGAAATCGAGTGTAAACACGCCTCTCGACAAGCCCCATGCGTCGCCATCGGGGCCAAAGCCCACGCGCTCAAGGTCTATGCCGTTGCCCGAGCGGTCTGCCACGCTGCCACCCGTTTGATTAAAGTCGTAGTAAGCCACAAGGCCCGACCCCGACGCAAGCGAAGCAGGGTCTGCCAGCGGAGCGTTGATATAGCCCTTCATCACCGAGAGCGAAAGGCTCTTGCTCCAAATGCGCAACTCGTCTATCTGGCCGCTGAAACGATCGTCGCCACCCGAAATGGTGAGCAATCCCCAGTCGGTGGTCGATGTGCCGATGCGAGTGGTCGGAGAAGAGATAAGCACTCCATTGCGATAGAATTTCACCATGCCGAAAGAGAACGTCACGGCATAGTGGTGCCATTCGCCGGCAACCACGAAGCCCGGCTCGGAACCTACAGATTTGCCACCCACCTCAACGGTCATCTCACCATCGGCATCGGTGGTGATTTTTATTTGGTCGTTTTGTGTCACCATGCCCAAAGCCCCCATGGTGGCGGTGGGGTTCATCCACCACTCAATGGTAAATGCCTTGGTGCCCGACTCAAAGAGATTCTTTGTTGAAACACACTGCTGCCCACCCGTGAAATTCAGTCCGTTGCGACTGTCGGCATTGCTCACAATCAGTCTGTTGCTCTCAGTGAGTTCTGAAGAGCCCATATCGTTGACGGCTGTGAGCGAAACACTGTAGATGCCGGGATGTTTGGGTGTAAACGATGTGTGTTGACCCGTGATGTTCGTAGTGTGAACACCATTTGTCACGCTCCATTGCCACTCCTGCGGACTGTGGCGCGTCTCGTCGATAAGATATGTCGTTTCGCCAAGCATTATGAAAGACGGATCCACCGAGAAAGCCACAGCCGGTTTTGAATGAGACACCGTGACATATTTGGTCATCTTGTCTGTTCCGCCGGCGTTTGTCACCGTGAGGGTGACGGGAAAGACACCCGTGTGGCTGTATGTCACACCGGCATTCACACTGTTGATTTCCTCCACGTCGGCTCCGGGCAAGCTCCATTTATATTTACAGTTGGCTCCTGCCGACTTGTTGGCGAAACTAAACATCTCACCCTCGGCAAGCGTGTCGACGGCAATGTCAAAGTCTGCCTTTGGCGCATTGGGGCTCACCACTGTCACTGTCAGTGTGCTGTCAAGAATTTCTCCCTTGTTGTTTGTCACCGAGAGCGACACGCGATAGTCGCCCGCCTCGTTAAAGGTGAAATAAGGTGAAACCACCTTGCTCGTTCCTCCGGCAATGCCGGGCACACTCCATTCCCATGCCACTGCATTTACAGACGAAGCCGCCCTGAACTGCACGGGCTCTCCGGCATACACCTCTCCGTCGCCCCATGTAAAGAATGCACTCTCCATCACATTGTTTCCATTGAGCAAAGTAGCATTTTCCACATATTCACCACTGGTCAGTTCCACATCGTTGCCCGAGGCCATATCTCTGAGCCACAAGGCCTCGCCACCTTCACCTTTCACCATGGGATAGTAGAGTAACAAGTCTGACTGGCCCGACGGACACGCCACCTCTATATTGCGGTTGGTGAAGATCTCCTTCTGCGTGCGTGCCACAGTCCAAATGCGGAACTCGTCGATTTCGGCATTCATAAGGCCGTCGGTGGTGCCGATATGAAACGCGCTCAAAGCGGGAATGCCCGAAAAACTGTCTGAAGTGCAAGAACCTTTCTTCATGCCGTTCACATAGACAGTCATAACATTTCTGTCAACAACAATGGCCACATGATACCAAATGCCCACCTTCACGGTGTTGGCAGTCGTAGAAATGCGATTTGAAGTGTCCCAACCACAATAAATCTGTCCGCTCTTGCTCATGCTAAACAAAAACGAGCCCCATCGTTCACCGATCTGCTGGTTGAAGCCATCGAGCATAGTCGGTTTTATCCAAAACTCTATGGTCGCTTCATTGAGTTTCTCGCCAATCACTCCGGGCAATGTCAGCGCGGCATTGGTGAGCGACAACACATTGTTTGTCTCGCCCGGCTCAAAAAGAATGGCATTGCGCGCCGGACGGCTCTTGGTCGAAACAAGACGCTTGCCTTTATAATCATAGGCCGTGGCAACATAATATGTTGCCTCGGGATTGTCTACTATATAAGAATTACTGAAACTAGGCACCTCCGCCACCTTTTCACTACCTTTATATATATAATAGCGCACTATGTCATAGCTCGATGGTTTGGGAGCACTCCACGTCAGTCTGTTGCCCGAGAGAGAAGCATTGAGGGGCTCATAAATCTGGCGGCCCGCCACCGTGACGGAAACCAGCGTAGTTTCTCCCCCATTGAGAATGGCCACCGTGTCTATGCGTGCCGGCAATTCGAGACCCTCTTTCTCAATTTCATAGTCCATGAGCGAGAGTTTATAAATATTTCCACTTCCGATGGCAGTGGGTTTAGACTTGATACACAAGAAATATTTCAGCGGTTTGGTGCGGTCATAGCTCTCACTGAGGTCGGTCACGTCATATCCAAACTCCATAGGGTCGTAGTTGAGTTTTGTGCGCCACTTGCCGAGCATGGGCACTGCCGGTGCGGGATTGGCCTTGGAGCCATCGCCCGTATAGTCGAAAAACGGCATGGTCTCCGTGACTTCGGGTTTGAGGACAGAAGTATCGGCAGCAATGCCTGCCGCAATGCTTATCTCCGAGCGGTGGCTATAGTCCATCAAAATCTTAAACACCCGCTTGGGCTCATAGTCCTTGCGCCAAGTGTAGTGACCCGAGTTGAGTGGCAGCGTGTTGGTGCCAATGGCATAACTGAATTTATAAGGACAATAAATAAAACCCTTGTTACACCAGCCGTCTCCCCACGAGTTGCAGATAATCCATGCGCCGGTCTCATCTTTACCCTTCTCGCCATAGACCCCGTTGGAGTCAAGGTCAAACTCAATGCGGTCGTCATAGCCCACAATGGAAAGTGCATGGTCGAAGGTCTTGCCCCAACTGCTCACGCAATACATTCCAGCCACACCAATCTGCTGGTTGGTGGGAGTAGAGGGAATCTTGCCCCACTTGCCACCGCTCGCCACACCGATGCCCGAAACTCCACCGCCATAAAACGACTCGTCGCCCCAATGGTTCCAAAGCCACTGCTTCAGTTGTTCGCGACCGAGTTCAGTGGCTTGGTTGTCGTCGCAAAAAGTATCGCCGCCCACCGTGCGGTTAAACATGGCACGATACCATTTGTCATAGCCCTGCATATAGCCATAGTTGGTGTCTTTGGTGTCTTGATTGCCAAAAGTCTCGCTATATGTGCGCCCGCCATAGTCGACCACGTTGGGCACTCCGTGTTTGTTCATTATCAGATATTTGTCAATGCCGGCGTAAGTGTGAAGCCAGGTGAAATGGGTGGGCAACTGGTTTTCCGGAAACGAGGCATCGGCGTTGCGATAGGCATTCATATCGTATGTCATGCAATAGCCCACGGCCTGGGCAGAGCCACACGAGCCGCCACTCTGGTTAAACACCGGCGGATAAAACTTACGCAACGCATTGTTCACATGGTCGGGACGCGTCGAGCCATAAATGGAACTACGCGCCACTCCGCCCTCTGTCTTTTTCTCACTGCTTTTCACCACTCCTTTGGCAAAAGGATTTGCATCGGGATATTTGGAATAATCCACTTCAATGTTCTGGCCATAAAAAGCGACAGTCGACAACATGCCGACAGCCGACAACAGCACTCTTTTGAAAATACTCTTCATATTATTGTATGTTTATTTTTCTATATTACATATCAGACCACAAAAATAATCACAAAATCCGAATAACCACATATTTATACGCTTCTTTTTATCACTACCCCTCCTTTATGTCAAACAAAACGAATAAACGAATATTCCTCACGCCCGTCTTCAATTTCCGCCAGCCACTTTAAAGCAATTACAATCCCCAAGATTATAAATTATTAAATAATAATACTTAACTTTGCACACACAAAACAAAAAACAAATATATTACTAATCATAATCACACCATTTAATCATTCGATGAATTTTGTAGAAGAACTCAAATGGAGGGGCATGATACACCAAATGATGCCCGGCACAGAAGAACAACTCTCTAAAGAAATGACCACCGCATACGTCGGCATTGACCCCACCGCCGACAGCCTCCACATCGGACACCTCTGCGGAGTGATGATGTTGCGCCACTTCCAACGATGTGGCCACAAACCCATGGCACTCGTGGGCGGAGCAACCGGCATGATTGGCGACCCCTCGGGCAAAAGTCAGGAGCGCAACCTGCTGAGCGAAGAAACCCTGCGCCACAATGTGGAATGTATCAAGTCACAACTCGCCCGCTTCCTCGACTTTGAAAGCGATGCCCCCAACCGCGCTGAACTCGTCAACAACTACGACTGGATGAAAAACTACACCTTCCTCGACTTTGCACGCGAAGTGGGAAAACACATCACAGTAAACTATATGATGGCCAAAGACTCTGTGCAACGCCGCCTCAACGGTGAGGCCAGCGACGGACTGAGTTTCACCGAGTTCACCTATCAGCTGCTCCAAGGATACGACTTCCTCTATCTCAATACCCACAAAAACTGCAAACTGCAAATGGGAGGCTCCGACCAATGGGGCAACATCACCACCGGAACCGAACTAATTCGCCGCACCACGGGCGGAGAAGCATACGCCCTCACCTGCCCCCTCATCACCAAAAGCGACGGCAAAAAGTTTGGCAAGACCGAGAGTGGCAACGTGTGGCTCGATGCCAACCGCACCACACCATATAAATTCTATCAATTCTGGCTCAACGTCAGCGACGACGACGCACAACGCTACATCAAGATTTTCACCTCGCTCGACAAACAAACCATAGACAGCCTCATCGAGCAACACCTCGCCGACCCGGGACGACGCACCCTCCAGAAACGCCTCGGCGAAGAAGTCACCGTGCTCGTTCACGGACGCGAAGCCTACGAAACAGCCATCGAAGCCTCCAATCTGCTCTTCGGCAAGGCCACAAAAGAAAACCTCCTCAAACTCGATGAGGCCACATTGCTCAGCGTCTTTGAGGGCGTGCCTCAATATGAACTGACACGCGAACAAGTCTTGGGCAGCAAAGCCGTTGACCTGCTTGCCGAAACAACCGACTGCTTCCCCTCAAAGGGTGAGTTCAGAAAAATGGTGAAAGGTGGCGGAGTAAGCATCAATAAAGAAAAAATTACCGACCCCGAACTCACCATCGAACAAAAAGACCTGCTCGGCAACAAATATCTGCTCGCACAAAAAGGCAAGAAAAACTACTACCTTATCATTGTAAAATAACACCCCATGACAATACGCAACGAAATGCCCTCTGACTATCGCGAGGTCGAAAACCTCACTCGCGAAGCCTTTTGGAACGTCTACCGACCGGGCTGCACGGAGCATTTTGTGCTAAACCAATATCGCAGCAATCCCGACTTCATTCCGGAGCTCGACTTCGTGATGGAAAACGACGGCAGGATAATCGGTCATGTGATGTATTCAAAGGCGCAGATCGTTTGCGACAACGGCAACATTCTGCCGGCGTGGACCTTTGGCCCCATCAGTATTCACCCCGATTACAAGCGCAAAGGCTATGGACTGAAATTGCTCAATCACTCGCTCGAGAAAGCACGCAAAATGGGTGTGGCACTGCTCTGCATGGAGGGCAACATAGACTTCTACAAACACGCCGGCTTTGTCTTGGCCTCAACACTCAAGATACACTACCATGCCGAACCACGCGAAAGCGAAGTGCCCTACTTCCTTGCCCAAGAACTCAAAAAGGGCTATCTCGCCGGTATCGAGGGCACCTATCAACCGCCCAAGGGTTATTTCGTAGCCAATGCCAAGCCCCAAGAGTTTGAGCAATACGAGGCAGGATTTCCAAAAAAGGAAAAACACCTGCAACAAGGCCAACTGCCACAATTTTGCCAGAGTTGCGCCATGCCACTCACCAAAGACGACAACTGCGCCACCAACCCCGACGGCTCCACCGACTTTGACTACTGCCGCTACTGCCGCGAAGACGGTCGGTTCACCCAATCTCTCACCATGGAACAGATGATCGACCACTGCGCCCAATTCATCGACGAGGTAAACAAACACCTGCCCTCACCCATCACCCCGGAACAATACAAGCAACAAATGCACCAATTCTTCCCCATGCTCAAGAGGTGGAGGTGAAAACACCTGATAATAACATGTTTTTAAATAAAAAACGGTAAGTCTCTTCGGCTTGCCGTTTTTTTATATCCATTCCCAAACATCACAACAACAACTAAAACGACATCAGCCAATCAAACCATTGGTGCTGTGTTCTTCATTCACAGCTTTGCTGCGATACTTCTGATTGGGATGTCGCCGAACTTGCGGATAAAGCAAATCCAACTGTTTTTCCATTTCAGGTAGAATCTCATTCGTTATATATCTCTTGCTGCGGTGCAAGAAAACTGCTATCTCTTCTGCCGTTCGCCATTCTAAACAAAATTTAGATATTATTTTTATCATCTCATCTCGCGTCATTCGTTTAGGAATAACAACATCTTCCAAGCCTTGCAAGATTTCATCCTTAGCTTGCAAGGTTTCTTGCAAGGTTTCATCCTTAGCTTGCAAGGTTTCTTGCAAGGTTTCATCTTTATCTTGCAAGGTTTCACTATCCCTACAACTGCTTAAACGATATGTTGTACCACGCCCATAGCCTTCAGAAATGAGCAAACCTATCTTCGTAAGTTTTTGAAGAATATGTGAAATATCTGACGGATGGAGTGGTAACGCATAGCGTAAACGTTCGTGATTGACCTTATTTTCCGTTAGAGCCAAAGCAAGAACCATTTGCTCATGATTTTTTAAATTATTAAGTCTGCCAAACATCACAACAACAACTAAAACGACATCAGCCAATCAAACCATTGGTGCAGTGTTCTTTATTCACAACTTTGCTGCAATGCAATAAAACTGCGATCTCATGACTATATTTTGCTAAAATAATCGGTCTTCAGAAAAGAATAATTAACGATCGTCATGCACAAAATCAACAAATAATCATAAAACACCAAATTTTTCTTTCAAGAAATGGTCTTATTAAAAATTTCTATATCTTTGCGCTTGAAAATAAAATCCGAAATTCCAAACTATAATCAATAACTCTAAGGATCTACTGTTGTATGTGGTGATAGAGAGAAAAAAAGGCCTTGCCGGAAAAAAGGAAATGAGTTGAAGTTTTGTGGAGAGCATACATATATAGAATGTGTTGCGACAAAATCAACAAGCGACAATTGTACTCACCCTTGCTAAAATTATCTTAAGTTCATATCAACCATTACCCTTTTAAAAGATCAATTGGCTTTTTGTAGCATTATTGATAAGAATATTATAATAACACAATAATTGCCCTGAGAACAAATAAAATTACGACCCATTTTACCATCTTTTCTTATAACTATTTTTTGAAAGCCTATTATATTTTGTAGAAATATTATACTTTATAATGGAATTAACATGAAAAAAATCCTCTTTTTTATCATTATTACAAACATGATAGTCTTCAGTTCATGTAACTCAAACAGAAAGACTAATAAAGGTGTAATTTTCAACATTCAAGAAGTTGATAAAGTTTTCTCAAAAGACGCTTTAGAAGGTCAAGGTATCATAGCATTATCTAATGACTGCAATGCTTCATTTGAAAAAGTGGACAACATACAATATTATGACAATAACATATTGATTAGAGATTCAAAGGATCAACTTTTTTTGTTTTCAAATGACGGTGCTTTCATTTCAAATTCCAAGAAAATACATGGCAAGGGAAAAGGAGAGTATTATTTATGCTTAGCCTACTCTCTTAACCAATACAGTAACAAAATTGAAATTCTTGTTCCTGACGGCATAATGTTTTACGATGTCAAATTCAACTTCATAAAAAAAGTTAAATTCAATAACACAGATTACAATTCATCACTGTTCAACTATATTTGTGATTTATCAGAAGACAAACATCTCCTATTATGCCCAAACGAAGATGGAGAGCCTAAAATATACATCTACGATTCAAGTATAGAAAAAATTGTTCACTC
Source organism: Prevotellaceae bacterium (assembly GCA_029219385.1). Classification (GTDB taxonomy): domain Bacteria; phylum Bacteroidota; class Bacteroidia; order Bacteroidales; family Bacteroidaceae; genus UBA6382. Next base: position 47,650 of record JAQXTH010000035.1, read on the forward strand.
CGCTCCATGCCCTTCAGAATATAAGGAACTTACAATGCAAAGACAATGTCTTAGCGACACAGATTTTATTGCATTCCCATGCCTAAATTACACTTTTTATTCAATCAATAACAAGAACTACAATGTTAAGCCTGAATTTACGCTTGATTTCGGGAATAAGAATCTCTTAAAAGCAGAATATGATAATATTAATGGCATTGATAACAAACAGTTATTTCTCTTTGAGTGTAAACAATCATTACCTCTTAGAGCATTTAAAAGTAATGACAAAGTTGCAGTTTTAGTAAAAGAGGGACCACTAAGAAAAGATTTCATAACTCTTTTATTAGATTTAAAAACTAAGAAACATAAAATAATACTTGGTACTGATGAAAAAAAGTTCCCGATTTGGGATTATTTTAAAAACAACACATTCTACACATGTCTAACCGGAGAAGAACTAAAAGAATACGTAGACACAACTCTATTAGACCAAAAATCTAAACGTATTTTTACCTCTTCCTCAGACAGTCCCAACTATTATATTCTTACACAAAAAATAAAATAAAATTGTTTAATACAGATTTTACAAAAAATCGGCTATCAAGTTAAGTGAAAAAGCATTGCCTTTATAACATGTTTCATAAAAACAACCGCTTTACGCCCGGAATAAATTGTCACTATTCCAAATAAATATACCAAAGCAGTCCTCGAGGGCTGCTTTTTTTATTTGCCAAAAAGACTCCGCGCGACCAAAAATAAATGACAATTATACAAATTTGAATGCAGGGCGTCAAAAATCAGCCGCAACACGTCAAAATTTCAATGCTTCACGACCCAACGATTTATTCTCGGCCGAAAATCTTAGTATCTCCGCCCGAAAATCTTAGTATCTCCGCCCGGAAATCTTAGTATCTTCGGCCGGAAATAAATAGAGAAGTCCGCTCAAAATTTTTTCAAGCCAAAGCGAATAAAAATCCCGATTGCAAACGCCTTCGTCTATCCATTCGCCACGACAACAAACCCACTGACTTAAAAAATCCTCCTACTCCTCAGACAGGAATTTATGAAACCTGCCATTCAACAAAACACTTCAAAGCACAAAAACAAAAAGCCATTGACTTCATATATCAAACCCAAGAAAAACAAGCCAAGTCTGAATCTTAGTGACCGAGTTGGGATTATAATTATTGGATATTCAAATTATTATTTATAACTTTGCCACCCATAAACATACAACTGCACGTTATCAACTCGCAAAACAAATGGGCATAACAAAACTTCTCTTACCTATATTTAATAAGAGGTATGAAAAACTGCGCCACAGCGAACTCCACGCCAAGGAAGAACAAATCGCTTTGCTGCAAAAAATGGTCGGTCTCGCCTCAGAAACGGAATATGGCCGCCGACACAACTTCAAAGACATCAAAAACTACGACGACTTCAAAGCCCGTGTGCCGGTAAACACCTACGAGCAACTGAAAGGCGACATCGATCGTATGCGCCACGGTCAAAGCGACGTGTTATGGCCCGGCAGGGTGAAATGGTATGCCAAATCCTCCGGCACCACCAACGACAAGAGCAAATACATTCCCGTGAGCAGTCGCGGACTGAAAGACACCCACTATAAAGGCGGCAGCTGCGTGGTGACCTACTATCTCCACAACAATCCCCGGAGCCGCCTCTTCGACGGCCGTTCTCTGATCTTGGGTGGCAGCCACGAGCAGAACTACGACGTGAAGGAAAGTCTCGTGGGCGACCTCAGCGCAATTTTGATTGAAAACATCAGTCCGTTGGTAAACCTCGTGAGAGTGCCTGCCAAGAAGACCGCCCTCCTTAGTGACTTTGAGGTGAAGCGCGACAAGATTGCCCGCGAAGCCATCGGCAAAAACGTGACAAACATAAGCGGAGTGCCATCGTGGATGCTCTCTGTGCTCAACCGCATGATGGAATTGGGCAACACCAACGACGTGAGCACCCTATGGCCCAACCTCGAAGTGTTTTTCCACGGCGGAGTGGCCTTCACCCCCTATCGCGAGCGCTATCGCGAGATTATCTCATCGCCCAACATGCACTATATGGAGACCTACAACGCCAGCGAGGGGTTCTTTGGAGTGCAAAACGAGCCCGACGACCCCTCCATGCTGCTGCTGACCAACCTGGGTGTGTTTTATGAGTTTATTCCGCTCGAAGAGGTGGGCAGCGACAACCCCACCACCCTGCCGATATGGCAGGTGGAGACAGGGCGCAACTATGCCATGGTGATTTCAACCACCAGCGGCTTGTGGCGTTACCAGATTGGCGACACGGTGAAGTTTACGCGCCTCAACCCATATAAATTCATCATCAGCGGACGCACCAAGAGTTTCATCAACGCCTTTGGCGAAGAACTCATGGTCGACAATGCCGAGAAAGGACTGCAAGAAGCCTGCCGCGCCACCGGGGCAGAGGTTGCGGAATATACCGCCGCGCCCATCTTTATGGATGCCAACGGAAAATGCAGCCACCAATGGGTGATAGACTTCAGAAAAATGCCCGACAGCCTCGACCGCTTTGCCACCTCTCTCGACGAGGCTCTGCAAAAAATCAACTCCGACTACGAGGCCAAACGATTTAAAAACATCACCCTGCAGCCACTGCAAATCGTCGTGGCACCCAACGGCCTCTTCGACCAATGGCTCAAGAGCAAAGGCAAGTTGGGCGGACAACACAAAGTGCCGCGACTGGCCAACGACCGCAAGATAATCGACGAAGTATTGGCCATGATTAACAACAACCACAACTAACAAACACCACTCCACCCCATCTTCTGCCAACGCTTTCCATGAAAATGAAAACGACCACCATAATCTCTCGCCTCATCCTATGGGCAACAGCACTGGCCCTGTGGGCCTGCGCACGACCCGGCACTCCCGACGGCGGTCCCTACGACGAGACCCCACCCCGCGTGACGGGCGCACAACCCGCCGACGGAGCCACCAACAGCCGCTCAAAAAACATAGATATTTTCTTTGATGAATATGTGAAGCTCGAGAGAGCAGCCGAAAAAATAGTTGTTTCGCCCCCACAAATCAACATGCCCGAAATATCTGCGTCGGGGCGCAAGATAAAAGTTAAACTGCTCGACACCATACAGCAAAACACCACCTACACCATCGACTTTGGCGATGCCATTGTCGACAACAACGAGGGCAACCCCATGGGCAAATACACCTACACATTCTCAACGGGCGAAAGACTCGACACGCTCGAGGTGAGTGGCAAGGTGGTTGACGCACGCAACCTCGAGCCCATCAAAGGCATCATCGTGGGCCTTCACTCCGACACGACCGACACCGCCTTCACCACCAAACCCTTTGACCGCATGGCACGCACCAACGGCAGCGGAGAGTTTACCATAAAGGGAGTGGCACCGGGCGCATATCGCATCTATGCCCTGCAAGATGCCGACGGCAACTATGCCTTCAACCAAAAAAGCGAGAAAATTGCATTCAGCCACCAAATCGTGAGACCTCGCTGTTTTGCCGACATGAGAGCCGACACCGTTTGGCGCGACTCCACCCACTACGATTCAATAAAGATGGTGAACTACACACATTTCGTGCCCGACGACATTGTGCTTTGCGCCTTTGGCGAGACCACCCTCGACCGTCACCTCCTGAAGGCGGAGCGCAAAGTGCCCGAACACTTTGAAATCTATTTCACCGGTCCCTCCGACCGCCACCCCATCATCAAAGGACTAAACTTCGACGAGAGCAAACTGTTGGCAGAATATTCCATCAACAACGACACCATAACCTATTGGATTGCCGACACCGCCATTGTGCATACCGACACACTGCGCGCCACACTCACCTTTATGGAAAACGACTCGGTGGGCAACCTCGTGGAACGCACCGAGGAACTCGATCTGATAAGCCGATTGCCACGTTCGCGACAAATAAAGTTTGAGCAGGAGGCCTATAAGGAGTGGGCGCAGAAACAAGAAAAGCGCAAGAAGAAAAACCTGCCCTACCAGACAGAGATGCCACCCGAGAGACTCAACCTCAGCATTTCGTGTGGCACAACGCTCGACCTCTACAAAAACATTGTCTTTGAGTCAACCGAACCGATTAGCAGCGCAGACACCTCGATGTTTCACCTATATATAAAGGTAGACACTCTCTATGTGCCTGCCCCCCACATAGTGGAGCGCAACGCCGACAGCCGAATGAAATATACCATGTATGGAGAATGGCGACCCGAACAACAATATGCCCTCATCGTCGACTCGGCGGCATTTAAGAGCATCTACGGCAAGGAGTCAGCAACTCAGGAACTGAGATTTTCCATTCCTCCGCTCGACAACTACTGCACATTTACCGCTGTGATTGAGGGGCGCAACGACTCCACCATGATAGTCGAACTGCTCAACAACTCCGACCGCGCTGTCAGAACTCAGCGCACCAAGGAGGGCAGGGCCGACTTCTTCTTCATGAAACCGGGCACCTACTATATGCGCGCATTTGCCGACCGTAACGGCAACGGCAAGTGGGACGAAGGAAACTATGCCCTCAACCTACAGCCCGAAGAGGTCTACTACTACCACTCACCACTGCGTTTGCGCGCAAAGTGGGATCTCGAACAGACATGGAATCTCTCATCGCGACCGCTCGGCAAACAAAAACCCATGGCCATCACCAAACAAAAGCCCGACAAGGAAAAGAAAATTCAAAACCGCAACATTGAGCGGGCCAAGAAATGGAAATAACTTCCACCAAAACAGACCATGACGACCAAAATCCTCAAACACACGACAATAATTCTCCTGTTGCTCGCCATAACCACTGCCTCCTCCAAGGCACAGACGGCATTCAAGGCGGGCGAAACACTGCAATACAGCCTTTACTATAACTGGAAATTCATCTGGGTGAAAGCCGGCAGCGCAACAATGACCATCACCCGTTCTTCTTTCAACAACACCCCCACCTTTCTCACCCGACTGCTGATGAGGGGTTCGCAAAAGGCCGACAACTACTTCGTCTTGCGCGACACACTGATGAGCCATGTCGCCACCGACAATCTCCGACCGCTCTATTACAAAAAAAACGACATAGAGGGCTCCTCCCATCGCAAACGCGAGGCATGGTATCACTATTCCGACAACCGATGCCGCGCCATTCAGCGATATACGCGCAAAGACGGGAGCGTCACCAACAAAGACGAGACCCACCCGGCGCAAATACACGATATGCTCAGCATTCTTCTCAACGCTCGCAACTACAACACCTCGCAGTGGAAGCCCGGCAAACGCATCAACTTCCTCATGACCGACGGCAACGGAGTGAAAAACCACTCCCTCATCTATCGCGGCACAGAGAAAATCAAGATACGCAACAACGGCACAAAATATCGCTGTCTGAAACTCTCGTTTGTCGAGAAACGCAACAACAAGGAAAAAGAAGTGATCACCTTTTATGTGAGCGATGACAGCAACCACATTCCCGTGCGCCTCGACATGAACCTCAATTTTGGGTCGGCCAAAGCCTTTCTCACCAACCACAGCGGACTGAAAAACCCCATGAAAGCGCAATATTAAATTGGCTTCAAAGCATTCCCATAGACAGATTTCAGATTGTTTCCTTTAGTGTTTTCGCACACTTAACCCTTAAAAGTGCATTTTCAAGAGGTAAAAACACGCTCTCTGAAGAAAAATGCGTATTTTTGCTTTACACAAAAGAAAAACAAAGACTTATTTCATAATTACAAAACATACAACAAGAACAATAAAACAACAATCATGGCACTAACACGCATTACCGCCGCTGAAGCGGCCTCACTCATTCAAAACGGGCAAACGCTCGGTCTTAGCGGTTTCACACCGGCAGGCGCACCCAAAAGCATTCCGGCAGAATTGGCAAAAAAAGCTGCCACCGAACACGCTGAGGGAAAACCTTTTAAAGTAAACATCTTCACCGGAGCCAGCACCGGCCAAAGTTGCGACGGAGAACTCAGCAACCAACAGGCAATCGGACTGCGCGCTCCCTATACCACCAACGGTGACTTCCGCAAACACGTGAACGCTTGCGAAATATCATATACCGACCTCAACCTCTCTAACATGGCCACCCAAATTCGCCAAGGCTATCTGGGCGACATTCACTGGGCCATACTCGAAGCCTGCGAAGTGGAGGAAGTGGGCGACAAAGCACGCATTTACCTCACTGCCGCCGGTGGCATAAGCCCCACCGTGGCACGCCTTGCTAAAAACGGTATCTTCATAGAGCTCAACGCTTTCCATAGCAAAGAGTCAATCGGCATCCACGATGTCTACGAAATAGAAGACCACCCCTATCGCACCCCCATAATGATCACCAAAGCCTCCGACCGCATTGGCAAGACGTATGTGGAGGTCGACAAAAATCGCATTGTGGGCGTGGTGGAATGCGACATTCCCGACGAGGCACGCTCCTTTAAAGACCCCGACCCCATCACCACACAGATCGGTCAAAACGTGGCAGACTTTTTGCTCTACAACCTGCGCAAGGGACTGATTCCAAAATCCTTCCTCAACCTGCAAAGCGGTGTGGGCTCGGGTGCCAACGCCGTGCTCGGTGCGTTGGGCCAATGCCCTGAAGTGCCAAACTTCAACATCTATACCGAAGTATTGCAAGACGCACCCGTGGCACTGATGAAACAAGGCCGCGTGCTCTCGGCCTCGGCCTGCTCACTGACCGTCACCAACGACTGTCTGAAAGACATCTACTCAAACATGGATTTCTTTAAAGACAAACTCGTGTTGCGCCCGTCGGAGATTTCCAACTGTCCCGAGGTGATTGCCCGCATCGGTGTATGTTCGCTCAACACAGCAATCGAAGCCGACATCTATGGCCATGTGAACAGCACCAAGATCTGCGGCACCAAGATGATGAACGGCATAGGCGGTTCGGCAGACTTCACCAACAATGCCTATCTCTCTATCTTCACTTGTGGCAGCACCACCAAGGGCGGAGCCATTTCGAGCATCATTCCCTTCTGCTCCCACATCGACCACACCAGCCACTTCATCGATGCCATCATCACGGAATATGGCGTGGCCGACCTGCGTGGCAAGTGTGCCATGGAAAAAGCAGAGGCCATTATCGAAGTTGCCCACCCCGACTATCGTCCACTCTTGCGCGACTATCTCAAACATGCCGAGAAATTCGGAGGCCACACACACCACTGCCTCAGCGCGGCATTTGCCATGCACGACACCTTCTTGCGCAAAGGCGACATGCGCCTCACCGATTTTGCCGAATATATCAAATAACACCCTCTTTCAAATTATCTGCATGACAAAACATATCTTAATCGGAGCGGCTCTCTGTCTTGCCGCCTCCTCGGCCTCTGCCCAAAAGGAAATCACGCCCCAAATGTTGAAACAATTCCAAGACAGCTACAAATCAACAGGGGCAGACAAGGCTCTCGACAATGCTGTGGCTGCCAACGAGATAAAAGTGTTGGCCCTCAACAACGAGACTATGGCACAGTTTGACACCGAGTTTTCAAACAAAGTGCCCTCAAAGGGCATCACCAACCAAAAGAGTTCGGGACGTTGCTGGCTCTTCACCGGTCTCAACGTATTGAGAGCCGACATGATAAACAAATACAAACTCGGAGCAATGGAGTTTTCGCAAAACTATTGTTTCTTCTACGACCAGTTGGAAAAGAGCAACCTCTTCCTCCAGGCCATCATTGACAATGGCAAGAAGCCCATGGACGACCGCACGGTTGACTGGCTCTTCCACAACCCGTTGAGCGACGGTGGCACATTCTGCGGAGTGGCCGACGTGATTGCCAAATACGGACTTGTGCCAAGCGATGTGATGCCCGAGACCTACTCGTCTAACAGCACCGGCACCTACTCCATGCTGCTAAAGACCAAGTTGCGTGAATATGGTCTCACCCTGCGCAAGATGATTGCCGAGGGGAAAAACGAGAAACAGGTCATGGCAAAGAAAGTTGAGATGCTCGGTGTGGTCTACAAGATGTTGGTGCGCTGCTTCGGCATTCCGCCTCAGAAATTCACCTACACCCTGCGCAACGCTGCCGGCAAGGTGATAAGCACCAAGGAATATACGCCCAAGTCTTTCTATGAAGAACACATCGGCATAGACCTGCGCAACAACTACTTCATGTTTATGAACGACCCCTCGCGCGAATACTACAAAACCTACGAGATAGACCTCGACCGACACAGTTATGACGGTCAGAACTGGGTGTTCCTCAACGTTCCGATGAGCGACATCAAGGAAATGGCCATAGCCTCCATAAAAGACAGCACAATGATGTATATGTCGTGTGACGTGGGCAAATGCAACGACTCCAAGCGTGGCTATTCCGACCCCGATGTCTACAACTATGGCGAGATTTTCGGCACAGACTTCCCCATGAACAAAAAAGAGCGCATCTCGACCTTTGCCTCAGGCTCGACCCACGCCATGACCCTCATGGCAGTAGACCTTGACCAACAGGGCAACGCCAAAAAATGGATGGTGGAAAACTCTTGGGGACCGACCTCCGGATTTAAAGGTCACATCATCATGAGCGACAAATGGCTCGACGAATATCTCTTCCGCCTTGTGGTGGCAAAGAAATATGTCTCGCCCAAACTCACTGAGATGATGAAACAGAAGCCCATCCTCCTGCCTGCATGGGATCCCCTCTTCCTGCCCGAAGAATAACCCCCACCCACACAATACAAGACTGCCTCACACGCCGGAATAGCGTGTGAGGCAGTTTCATATCTAACGTCAGAATTCCTGTTAGTTTTGTCTAAATGTCAACCGGATTGTGACTGCTTATTTGACGGAAATCAATCACTCCGAAACATTGTCGCGCAAGACAAGTTTCGGAGTCGTCTCATTATGATATTCTGAAATAAGGACAAAAGAAGTGGAACGTCTTGTAGAAGATAATGGGATTTTTATTCAAACAAATGCTAAATCTTTTTTACAGCACATTTTTGTTGCCACATTTTTTCACACGTCTAACAAACTTTGTTTACTTTTGCAAACGTATCAAAACACTATCTTTCTCAACTCAATCACCCCCCAACATTAAGAAGAATAATAATCACTCTAAAACATACAGCAAATGAAAAGAAAACTACTTTATTGTTTGTTGATTGTCGCTGCAACCTTTGCCTTCAACAAGGCAACGGTGGCACAGTCAATCGCAGACGGGTATTACTTCATCAAAAGCGCATATTCCTATGCGGCGGCAAACACAAGCATCTACGACCCACAGTCGACAGAGTATGTGAAGTTTCACACTTGTGAAAACAGCAAGTATGACATCTTTAAAATTGAACAGACAGAAGAGGGCAAATACACCGTGAGAAACGCGGGAACAGGCCGCTATGTCATCAAATTTGTCGCAACCAACTCGGTTTTGCTCAGTTCTAAACTCGAAGATGGCATCTATATCGTCTTCGACAAGGAGGGCGACATCTATCGCTGGAGAGACAGCGAGCAAACAAGGTATTATAACTGGAACGGCTCTGCCCTCAACGGAGGCGCACCGCTCAACTCCACCTACAACTACCACGACTTCACCGTTGAGGCCGTGCCGGCTTCGCTGCTCAAAGAACTCGGCATTTCAGACGACAATCCCATTGACCCGATCGATCCGGTTGACCCAGTTGACCCCGTCGATCCGGTTGACCCGGTTGACCCGGTTGACCCGGTAAACCCCGACAGCGTTGCCAATGGTTTTTATTTCATTCGCTCCGCCTACAACAGTGCCTATGTGGGCGACAATGTGGTTGTCTATGACTCAAGCGATGAAGACTGCCTCAAAAACCACACCAACACCTACCAGAAAATAGACATCTTCCTTATACGCAGCACCGGGGAAAACAAATATACCATGCAAAACCTCGGCACAGGACGTTTTGTCACCACATTCAAAAACGGCCAGGTAAACGTGAGCACCACTGCCCCAACCGACACCTGGATTGTATTTGACAAGGTGAAAGACGCTATCTACCACTGGAAAGACAATACACAGAGCACCTATTATAATTGGAACGGCAACAGCGTGAACTGTGGCGCACCGCTCAACTCCACCTACAACTACCACGACTGGGAACTCGTGGCTGTCAACAAAGGCCTGCTCGAATCGTTTGGCATAACCGGCGACTCCATTCCCTCCGACATAGTTGCTCCAAAAGACACTGTAGCCTATATCGACGCCACATGGGAGAGCCTCGGCACCTCTATCACATGGTATAACAACAACGTGGAGGCCTCGGGCGGCAAATTCACCAAAGGCTATCAGAGCCGCGTGCGCGAGGTGCTTCCCTTCAAACGCTTTATAAACAAAGGTATCAGCGGAGGCTGCATAGACGGCTGCCCGGGACAGGTGACCTTTGCCAACTACTACACCATTGAGCACGGCATCAACGATTGGGGCCACTCCACTCCGGTGGGCACAATGGACGACTATCTCAACAACACCAAAAACGGCACCTTTGCCGCCACCTACCGCATATTGCTCGACAAAATATATGCCACCAACCCCAATGCTCAGGTGGTGCTTTGCACACCGCGCAAGGGCTATGGCTTCGGCAACTACCTGCCAAGTTCGTGCGACGCGGAACTCAACGGCATCTACCTCAAAGACTATGCCGACATTATCCGCCAAATTGCCGAATATGAGTCGCTGCCTTTAGCCGACTTCTTCGGTCTCTGCGGCAACCAACGCAACCTCGACAAACTATCCATCGACGTGGCACTCCACCCCAACGACCCGGGTTATCAACTCATGGCCGACGTGCTGATAAAAGAGATGCGCAAAATTCTCGTGCACGAAATAATCAACCCCGTGGCCGAAGATGACTTCTAAACAATAAAACAATCAATCAACATACTAACATAAACAATTCTTTAAACACATACTACAATGAGAACAATCACATTTATCATAGCAATCGTTGCCGCAACAATCTACAGTGCAGCACAGAGTGTAAACATTCACCAGGGAGCCAACTCGGTGGGCTTCAACGTGAGCGATATAGACAGCATTATCTTCTCCAGCAACAATGCCACCAACAACGAATATAAGGGCAATGGCAACGTGTTGGCCGTAGACGGTCATTGGCTCAGCCTCGGCACGTCTATCTCTTGGTATAACAGCAATGTTTCATCGGCATTCACCAAGGGCTATCAAACCCGCGTGTTGGAACAAATAGAATTCTCCAAATTCACCAACAACGGTGCAAACGCCAGCTGTCTCTCGAGCGCAAAGAACTATGTGATCAAAGCCGACTACTACACCATTGAACACGGCATCAACGACTGGGGCAACTCCGTTCCCGTAGGCACATTCGAAGACTATCTCAACAACACCAAAAACGGTACATTTGCCGCCAGCTACCGCGAACTCATCGACAAGATTTATTCCACCAACCCCAAGGCCATGATCGTGCTTTGCACACCGCGCAAGGCATACGGATTCGGCACCTATCTGCCCGCCCACTGGTATGACGCAAAAAATGGCATCTATCTCGAAGACTATGTAAAAATCATACGCCAAATTGCCGAATATGAATCGCTGCCCGTGGCCGACTTCTTCAGATATGGCGGTGGCCAACGCAACCTCGACAAACTCTCCATCGACGTGGCACTCCACCCCAACGACAACGGCTATCAGATAATGGCCAACATTCTCGTGGACGCTTTCAAGAGCGTGCTGCTTCCATAATCCACTGCCCCATATTGGCACATTGCAACGCTACAGCATAATCATTTCAAAAGTATCAAACACATGAAACGACATATATCAATCTTAGCAATATTGCTCACGCTCGGTGTCTTGGCAACAAGGGCCGGTGTGAAAAACGCCACAATGCTGTGCATTGAAAACACCGCCGGCGAAACAATACAGTTTCCACTGATCGAAACACCCAAGATGGTTTTCAAAGGAAACTTTGTGGTGGTGCAGGCATCAACGGCAAAAATTCTGAAATTTAAAGACGTGAGGCAAATCTATTTCACCGATGACGAAGTGGGCGTAAACTCCGTAGAAACCGAGGAAGGCATCAACACCGAGTTAAACAGCGTGAGCCTCAAAAACTTCAAGCCGGGCACAACCGTGAGAGTCTACACCACAGCCGGCACCATAGTGAAACAGGCATACACCGATGCCGACGGTTCGCTGAACATATCGACCACCGACCTTCGTCGCGGCACATACATCATAAAAGCCGGCAAAACTGCTTTTAAATTTACAAAACTTTAAAGGAGGGAATTTACAGAGCCCACCTATATCAGCCCTACATACAAAGGGGAGCAGACAGACCAAAGACAAAAGGTCGTCTGCTCCCCTTTCTTTTTCGCAAAATTTCGGAATTTCATTAAAACATGCACAGCCTGCGCCACTTTTAAACGAAAAATCACTACCTTTGTAAACAATACAATAAATCATAAACAATGGCAGAAGAACAACTTACCCCCATGATGGCGCAATTTCGCGACCTCAAAAAGAAACACCCCGATGCAATAATGCTCTTCAGATGCGGCGATTTCTATGAGACCTATTGCGAGGATGCCGTCATTGCCGCCCAGGTGTTGGGCATCACGCTCACACACCGCAGCAACAAGAGTGCGAAGTCTGCCATTGAGATGGCAGGCTTTCCATACCACGCCCTCGACACCTATCTGCCACGCCTCATCAGAGCCGGCCACCGCGTGGCTATCTGCGACCAACTTGAAGACCCCAAACTGACCAAGAAACTCGTGAAGAGAGGTGTCACCGAACTTGTCACCCCCGGCGTTGCCCTCACCGACAATGTTCTCACCCCAAAAGAAAACAACTTCGTCTCGGCTGTCTGCATTAACAAAGGTGCTTGCGGCCTCTCGCTGCTCGACATCACCACGGGCGAGTTTGCCGTGGCAGAAGGCTCTGCAGAATATATCAACAAACTGCTCTCAAACTTCAGCCCCAAAGAGGTGCTCATAGAGCGAGGCACACGCGAGCGATTCACCAAACTGTTTGGAGGCAAGTTCTTCATCTTTGAACTCGACGACTGGAACTTTGCCGAGAAAAACTGTCTCGACCGCCTCCACAAACATTTCCGCGTGAGAAACATGAAAGGATTTGGCGTGGCACACATGCCCACCGCCTTGACTGCCGCCGGAGCCATTCTCTTCTATCTCGACGACACGCAACACACCCAAATATCCCACGTCACCTCCATTCAGCGCATCGAAGAAGAAAATTATGTGCGTCTCGACAACTTCACCATGCGCAACCTCGAAATTCTACAGCCCATGCACCCCGAGGGCAAAAGCCTGCTGCAAACCACCGACCGCACATCTACACCCATGGGCTCGCGCATGATGCGCCGCTGGCTCGCCTTTCCGCTGTGTAACACCAACCAAATCAATCGGCGACACAACTGCGTGGACTTCTTAATAAACCAACCCGACATCTACGACAAACTGACCAACTATATGAAGCAAATCGGCGACCTCGAACGACTGGTGGCCAAACTTGCCTCGCAACGCATCTCACCTCGCGAAACCGAACAACTGCGCTACGACCTCGAAGCACTGCAACCCATACACAACACTCTCAAAGATGTGTCGCTCACCCCTCTGAGAGAAATTGCAGGGAAAATAGACCCTTGTCTCGAATTGAAGCAGGCTATTGCCAACACCCTGAGACCCGACCCTCCCGTTCTCACCTCAAAGGGTGGCTACATTGCCGACGGCATAGACCCCGAGCTCGACAGACTGAGAAAACTGTCGTCGTCGGGCAAGGAATATCTGCTCGAAATACAACAGCGCGAAACGGAAAACACCGGCATTCAAAGCCTCAAGATTGGCTTCAACAACGTGTTTGGCTACTACCTTGAGGTGCGCAACACATACAAAGACCTCGTGCCGCCCCAATGGGTACGCAAACAAACCCTCGCACAGGCCGAAAGATATATCACCGAGGAACTCAAGAAATATGAGGAGGAAATACTCGGGGCAGAAGAGAAAATTCTCATTCTTGAAAACCAAATTTACACACGCCTCATCAACGCGGCACAAAAGTATATCACCACCATACAAACTGACGCAACGCAAATCGCCACACTCGACTGCCTGCTCTCCTTTGCCACCACTGCAATGGAGCGCAAATATGTCAGGCCGACCATTGACGACTCCACCCAAATGGAGATAATCCAAGGCCGCCACCCTGTGATCGAAACCGAAATGAAAGCCGGCGAACACTATGTGCCAAACGATGTGCGCCTCGACACCGACAGCCAACAGATTATTATCATCACAGGCCCCAACATGGCGGGAAAATCCGCATTGCTTCGTCAAACCGCCCTGATAACCCTCCTGGCGCAGACCGGCAGCTTCGTGCCTGCCGACAAAGCACACATAGGCCTCGTTGACAAAATATTCACCCGTGTAGGTGCCAGCGACAATATCTCCATGGGCGAATCAACATTTATGGTAGAGATGACCGAGGCAGCCAGCATTATGAACTCGTTCTCCAACCGCAGCCTCGTGTTGTTTGACGAACTCGGACGAGGCACCTCTACCTACGACGGCATTTCCATAGCGTGGGCCATCGTGGAATATCTCCACGACAACGCCAAAGGCCACCCACGCACCCTCTTTGCCACCCACTATCACGAACTCAACGAAATGGCGAAATCGCTGCACCGCGTGCACAACTACAACGTGTCGGTCAAGGAAGTCGACAACCACATCGTGTTTTTGAGAAAACTCGTGTCGGGAGGCAGCGAACACTCTTTCGGCATTCATGTTGCGAAACTCGCAGGTATGCCCCAAACTATTGTGAAACGTGCCAACCAAGTGCTCAAAGAACTTGAAAGCAACAACGACAAAGAGGTTTCACGACCCAACATACAAGACATCAACAGCACCAAGGAGGGAGCACAACTCACTTTCTTCCAACTCGACGACCCTGTGCTGAGACAAGTGAGAGACCGACTGACACACCTCGACATCAACAACCTCACCCCCATTGAGGCCCTCAACACTCTCAACGATATTCAGAAACTCATTAAGGAATAGAGGGTACTTTATGTCGCCCCCCTAAAAACCTGTCACTCTTCCCATAATAATAAAATAAAAAAACTGAAGGAGTGAAATAAAACAGAGCGGTTATCCCAGCCAGAAGACTCCGCCAAACGAAATAGAAAAAGCATTAAAAATAAAGGAGGCATATTATGCAGACAAACAATCATCAAATCGTTGACTACGATCTTGTTCTTGACCAGAAATTTGGCAAGGAGGGAACTCCCGAGCGTATCAAAGCTGAAGAAGATGCACTCTCTTTCTATTCGGGGCAAATACTACTCAATGCACGCAAGGAGGCAAAAGTGACCCAAACAGAGTTAGCAAAACGCATCAATTCCACCAAATCCTATATATCCAAGGTGGAGAACGGTGTCATTATACCCAGTGTAGGTGCATTCTACCGCATCATAAATGCCCTTGGAATGAGGATAGAGGTGGTAAAACCGGCATATTGAGACTGACAAGGAAGAATTGAGCGAAAGGCATAGGCGGAGAAATTGCTTTGTGGTGATGTAGACGAAAACAGAAAGCAAAAGCCGGGAGATGCACCTCAACGTGTGAGGACATCTCCCGGCTGTTTTGTTATGGATTTAACCCAAATCAAACATCAGACTTAGGTTAAATCCTGAATTTTTCCGAAGATTAGTATTTCACGGTCTTGCCGTCGATTACATAAATCTGACCCTTCTGAGGAGC
>JAQXTH010000036.1 GCA_029219385.1 Prevotellaceae bacterium
AGTTAGGAATAAGATAATAATGTAAACCTATATTAGGAATAAAAACATGAACTGACAACCATAATAGGAATTATAAAATAAGAGTGTAAACAACAATAGTATTAACAAACAAAACTGTCAACCAAAATCAGTACACGTCAAATTTTCGCGCGAGCGGACTTTACGATGTATCTCCGGGCGGAGATACTAAGATTTTCGGCCGAAGATACTAAGATTTCCGCCCGGAGATACTAAGATTTCCGGCCGGAAATATTACCTTTGCAGAGTGTGAATAAAAATTGCGTGAATTAGTAATGTTTTAATGAATAATATAATTCCAATATGAAGATTAATTGTTATTTGAAATCCGTCGGTGGATTTCTCCAATCAGAAGATTTGTCCTATCCGGCAGTGATTGACGCCGGTCGTATCGACGGTGATGCTTTTGTGGACAGCATGGAGGTGAACGGCAAATTGCCGCGCGGACAGGTGCTGGCGGTGCTCGATGGTGTGTGCACCGAGCTGTTGAGGTTTCTCGAACTGGGTCACACGGTCGAGGTGCCGGGCTTGGGTGTGTTTTCGCTCGACGTAAAAGGCAAGGTGGTCACCAATGAGAGTGGTCGCAAAGTGGTGACCGACGGCAAGGCGGTGATAAACTTCATGCCCAAGTCGGTTTTGCGCCGCGGTGTTGAGACTGCCGACTTTAAGATCGTCAATGAAAAGGTGGCTCCGTCGCGTTCGCTGAGCGATGAAGAGGCTATGGCAGTGGCGACAAAACTATTCGATGAAATGGGCTTTTTCTTGCAGCGTCATTTTGCAGAAACTGCGTGTATTTCTCAAAGCTATGCCAGTCGTCTATTGGGCGAATTGGTTAAGAAGGGAAAACTTGACTGCGATCGCACCGGCCGTGTAATAGTTTATAAATTGCCGGGCTCGTCGAAACGCTAAATGTATGCTTGCTATTGCGTTTTATTATGTAGTTATAAAAAGCAGAACCTAAATTTGTCGTTTAAATAAATATAATTAACTTTGCCATTGAAAAGCAGGAGGCAATTTGCGAATGAACGTTATGTGTTGCAATTCATTACAATTCTTCGCGGCTTCCTTTTTGCTTTTCTAAAATTCTGAAATAACAAAACAATATATATCCTCTCATGAAAAACGTAGAAACAGCCTTTGCCGAGCAACTGCTCGAAGTGAAAGCAATCAAATTGCAACCCGAAAACCCCTTTACGTGGGCAAGTGGATGGAAATCACCTTTCTATTGCGATAACCGCAAGACGCTCTCTTATCCGTCTTTGCGCACCTTTGTCAAGGAAAATCTCGCCGAGATGATACGAACCTCTTTCCCCGAGGCAGATGCCGTGGCAGGAGTTGCCACCGGAGCAATCGCCCAGGGTGCGTTGGTGAGCGATGTGTTGGGACTGCCGTTCTGTTATGTGCGCTCCAAGGCCAAGGACCACGGCATGGGCAATCTCATCGAGGGCACTTTGCCCGAGGGCAGCAAAGTGGTTGTGGTGGAAGATCTTATATCTACCGGGGGTAGCAGTCTGAAGGCCGTGGAGGCTCTGCGTGCAGCCGGCTTTGAAGTGGTCGGCATGGTGGCAGCCTACACATACGGTTTCCCCGTGGCAGAAGAGGCATTCCGTGCAGCCAACGTCAAGTTGCTCACGCTGACAAACTATCAGGCGGTGGTGTCGGTTGCTACACAAACCGGTTATATCACGGCCGACCAACAGCCCACGCTCGACCAATGGAGAAAAGACCCGGCCAACTGGCGCAACGACTTGAAATAATACAACACATACCACAAACACATCAACATCATGAGTGAATTTAAAAGTGAAGTGAAGCAAATCGCCGCTTCTCAAACGGCTGTTTATGCCAAGATTTCCGATCTCAGCAATCTTGAGTCTCTCAAACAGCGGTTTGCCGATCCCGAGGCTCGCAAAATCCTGGCTCAACAGATGGGCGAAGAAAAAGTGGAGCAGGTGGCACAATATATCGACAATGTCACGTTTGATGCCGATTCTATCACGCTTGGTGGCAGCCCGGTGGGCAACGTGTGTCTTGCCATTGTTGAGCGCGACGAACCTAAGTGTGTGAAGATGGAGGGACGTGGCACTCCCATTCCCCTCAACCTCTGGATACAGCTCCTGCCAAATGGTGACAATGCGTCGGCACTCAGGGTGGTTCTGAGAGCAGAATTAAATTTCTTTATCAAATCCATGGTCAGCAAACCTCTGCAACAGGCAGTTGATGGCATTGCCGAGATGTTGGCCCGTA
The DNA here is from genome assembly GCA_029219385.1 of Prevotellaceae bacterium. Lineage (GTDB taxonomy): Bacteria > Bacteroidota > Bacteroidia > Bacteroidales > Bacteroidaceae > UBA6382. The sequence continues at coordinate 2,266 of JAQXTH010000036.1, forward strand.
TACCTTATTAAATAATATTCCGCCAATGGCAAACAAACTATGGGAAAAAAATGTGGAGGTCAACGCCGAAATAGATCGCTTCACCGTGGGGCGCGACCGCGAACTTGACCTCTGCCTTGCAAAATACGACGTGATGGGTTCGATGGCACATATCACCATGCTCGAATCTATCGGACTGCTCTCCAAAGACGAACTCTCTCTCTTGCTCAAAGAGTTGCGCAACATCTACGATGTAGCCCAAAAGGGTGACTTTGTTATCGAAGACGATGTGGAAGATGTTCATTCGCAGGTAGAACTGATGCTCACGCGCAAGTTGGGCGATATAGGCAAGAAAATTCATTCGGGGCGTTCGCGCAACGACCAGGTGCTTGTCGACCTCAAGCTCTTCACACGCGACCGTCTCATGCAAATCGTAGACAAGGTGATGACACTTTTCAATGCCTTGCAACGACAGAGCGAGAAATGCAAAGATGTGCTCATGCCCGGCTATACCCATCTCCAAGTGGCCATGCCGAGCAGTTTCGGACTGTGGTTTGGAGCCTATGCCGAGAGTCTTGTTGATGATATGCTTTTTTTGAAGGCTGCCTATAAGATGGCCAACCGCAATCCTCTTGGCTCGGCGGCGGGTTATGGTTCATCGTTCCCACTCGACAGGGCTATGACAACGCGTCTGCTCGGTTTTGCGTCGATGAACTATAACGTGGTCTATTGTCAAATGGGACGTGGAAAGACAGAGCGCAACGTGTGTGGGGCTTTGGCCGGAGTGGCAGGCACGCTTGCCAAGATGGCCTTCGATGCTTGTATGTTCAACTCTCAGAATTTTGCTTTTGTCAAATTGCCGGCCGAGTGCACCACAGGTTCCTCCATCATGCCCCATAAGAAAAACCCTGATGTTTTTGAGGTGATGAGGGCCAAGTGCAACAAACTGCAGGGACTCCCGTCTCAGATTTTGCTCATTATGAACAATCTGCCGAGTGGTTATTTTCGCGACCTTCAGGTGATAAAGGAACTCTTTGTTCCGGCGTTTGATGAACTTGAAGATTGTCTCGATATGGCCACATATATCATTGAGCGCATTGAGGTAAATCGCCAAATTCTCGACGACCCACGCTATGACGCTATGTTTAGTGTGGAGGAGGTAAACCGCAGGGTGCTTGAGGGTGTTCCATTCAGAGATTCCTACAAGCAGGTGGGGTTGGAGATTGAGGCCGGTTCTTTTGTGCCCAACAAAAATATTCACCACACCCACGAGGGGTCCATTGGCAATCTCTGCAACAAGGAAGTGGCCGACTTGATGACCAAACTCTACGATGAATTCGGCTTTTCCGACACCAAAAAGGCCGAAGCCGATTTGCTCAATGTGAAATAGGCTCCATCTTCGTCGCTTTGTCTATTCGCCCCTTACAGGGGCGTGGGTTGTTTGATGGCCTCTTTTCGTAGGGGCGAGCCCCTACGCTATTCTATGTCGCCCTTTCAGGGCTTGGATTGGTGGTGATCGCCATGTCCATAGGGGCAAGCCCCTATGCTATGTTATGTCGCCCTTTCAGGGCTTAGTATGTTATACCGTGCGTCCCTTCGGGGCTTAAATAATTGGTACTCAATCCCCGTAGGGGTTTACTAAAATAGGGTAGGGGCTTGCCCCTACCAAGAGCAAATACCCTCCCTCCCTCCGCCCCCGTGGGGGCGAATAATGATAATAAAATTAAAAAAATATGATAACGACAAAGAGAAATGGTGTTATACTTCTTACCGCATTTTTCCTTATGTGGGGGTGCGGAGGCGATGAAACCTATACAAAGTATAGCAGGTATAAGGCAGATTTTGCGTTCTTCTATGTGCAGACCACCACTCCGCTGAGAGAAGCACTCTATTCGCCCGGAATTTATTGCACAATAAAACTCACGGCCACCGGGAAATTGGTATTCACTTCGCTCAACAACAGCCTTTCGCTCAATGTGGGTGATAATGCCTACTATCAGAAATATGTATGTATATCGGGCTTGCTTGTGGGCTATTCCAATATGATAGAGATGGGCGCAGATGAGATGAACAGAGTGTGCTACGACCTTGCTTGCTCCAACTGCTATCATGACGATGCCATTAAGCGCGACCTCACCCTCAAGGAAAACGGTATTGCCTATTGTCAGCGTTGCAAGCGCACCTACAGCCTCAACAACATGGGCATGATTTCATCGGGAGACCCCGGTCGACCTCTCGAACGCTACCATATCAGCCTGCCCGACCCCAACCGCATGGTGATATACAATTAGCGGAAAGATTGCTATTTGTTTTTATTGTCGCTCAATGGCGTTGAAAACGATTTCTGGTTCAAAGCCTTTGGTAATTGCGTGGGAGGCGAGTTTGCGCTGACGCACAAAGGGGTCTTCGTCTTTGATTTGACGAGATTTTTGCGTGAGAATGTTTTTGAGGGTTTCGAGATATTGCTCGGGGTCGATTGTGGTCAACGCATTGTTGATGACACCTGTGGAAATTCCTTTTTGCTTCAGGGAGACGATGATTTTGTTTTTGCCCCAGTGGGAGAAGGTAAACTTGTCGTGGGTGAAGGAGCGTGCGTAGCGTTGTTCGTTTATAAAGTTTTCACTGATGAGGCGATTGGTGATTTGGTCGGCAGTGCTGCGGGTGGCTCCGAGTTGCAGGGCTTTTTGTATGATGTCTCGGGGGGCGTATTCGCACATGGCGCATCGACGAGACAGCCTTTGGTAGATTTCTTCTTCACTGAGCGGTTGCTTCATTTTTGGCATAATATAAATCGGGGTTTGTCGAAACAGTCGTTGAATAGTGTTGTGTTGTGGTAGCCGTAGTTGTCGAACAGTTTTTTTGTTTCGCTTGCGAGCAGGTGGTTTATCTCCATGAGCAGAAAGCCATTGGACTTGAGTGCAGTCTTGCCGTGGTGTGCAAGAGCGTCGTAGAAAATTAGCGGATTGTTGTCGTCAACGAAGAGGGCAAGGTGGGGCTCGTGTTCTAAAACATTCGGTTTCATCGTGGAGATTTCTTTTTTCATCACATACGGGGGATTGCTTGTGATGAGGTCGTATAGATTGTTTTCGAGGGTGTCTGTCAGCAGGTTGAAGTGTGAGAATGCTATCTCGGTGTTGTTTTGTGTGGCGTTTGTTTTTGCTGTTTCAAGAGCGGGGTCTGAGATGTCGCTCGCAGCAATATCCCATTTTGGTCGTGAGTGTTTCATGGCTATTGCAATGCAACCACTGCCGGTCGAGGTGTCCATGATAGTGGGAGTTTCGTTGGGTGAAAAGAGCCGTGTGGCTATGTCGACGAGTTCTTCTGTTTCGGGACGCGGTATCAATACGCTTTTGTCTACCTTTATTTTCAGTCCGCAGAAATATGTGTGGCCGATGATGTGTTGTATGGGTTCGTTGTTTTTGAGGCGTTTTATCGTTGTGTTCAGGGCAAGGGTCTGTTCTTTTGTTAATTCGGGCAAGAGTCCCGCCAATGCTTTTGTGTAGGATTGGTGGAGAATGTCTTCTATCAGGATTTTGGCTATGGCTTGTGCTTCGCGCCTGTCGTAGATGTCGGTGATGCTTGCAACAATATTGTTGAGCAGTGATAGAGAGTTCATTTGCTTTTAAAGTATAAAAGCCACAAGAAGGTTTTGTCTTCTTGTGGCTTTTGTTTGTATCTGTGTGTGTGGAAATGTTTTATGCGTCGATATTGGCGTTGTTGGCATTGCGCTCGATAAATTCGCGACGTTGGTCTACGTCGTCGCCCATGAGCATGGAGAATGTGTGGTCGGCTTCGGCGGCATTTTCGAGTGTGACACGCTTGAGCAGACGGTTTGCGGGATTCATGGTGGTTTCCCAAAGTTGCTCTTTATTCATCTCTCCAAGACCTTTGTAGCGTTGTGTGGTGACACCTTTTTCCGAACCGTTGTTGTATTTGCGCATAAATTCCATGCGCTGATTGTCGTTGTAGCAGTATTCTTCGACCTTGCCGATTTTGCAGCGGTAGAGCGGCGGTGTGGCGAGGTAGACATAGCCTTGTTCTATGAGCGAAGGCATATATCGGAAGAAAAGGGTGAGGATAAGCGTGTTGATGTGTCGTCCGTCGACATCGGCATCGGTCATGAGGATCACTTTGTGGTAGCGCAGTTTGTCGAGGTTGACAGCCTTGCTGTCTTCGGGATCAACGCCAAAGCGCACGCCCAATGCTTGAATGATATTGTTGACTTCTTCGCTTTCAAAAGCCTTGTGCCATTGTTGGCGTTCGACGTTGAGGATTTTACCGCGCAAGGGGAGTATGGCCTGAAATTGGCGCGAGCGTCCTTGTTTTGCGCTACCACCTGCCGAGTCTCCCTCCACAAGGAAGATTTCGCTCTCTGCGGGGTCTTTGCTTGAGCAGTCGGCAAGTTTGCCCGGTAGTCCTCCGCCCGACATGGGGTTTTTGCGCTGCACGGTTTCGCGGGCTTTGCGTGCCGCAATGCGTGCGGTAGCTGCCAAGATGACTTTGTCGACGATTATTTTGGCTTCTTTGGGGTGCTCTTCGAGATAGTTGCTCAACGCTTCGCCCACAGCCTGGTTGACAGCACCCATCACCTCGGAGTTGCCGAGTTTTGTTTTGGTCTGTCCCTCAAATTGCGGTTCGGCCACCTTGATGCTTATCACAGCGGTGAGACCTTCGCGGAAGTCTTCGCCCGAGATTTCGATCTTGGCTTTTTCTATTTGTTTGGCGGCTGTCTCTTCGGCATATTTTTTTAGAACGCGTGTGAGGGCGGCGCGAAAGCCGGCAAGGTGTGTTCCTCCCTCGATGGTGTTGATGTTGTTTACATAACTATGGAGGTTTTCGCTAAACCCGGTGTTGTAGACAAAAGCAATTTCGATGGGAATGCCTTCTTTTTCTGTCTTGATATAAATAACGTGGGGAATGAGCGGTGTGCGCATGGCATCTTGGTAGCGCACAAACTCGCGCAAACCTAATTCGCTGTAAAAGGTTTCGCTTTTGGGATTTCCCTCTTCGTCTTTCGCTCTGAGGTCGGTGAGTTTTATGGTGAGACCGGCGTTAAGGAAAGCCAATTCGCGCATACGGTCGGCCAAGATGTCGTATTTATACTCGGTAGTGATGAAAATCGAGCCGTCGGGCCAGAATTGTTGGCGTGTGCCGCGCAGAGTGGTTTCGCCCACGACTTTTACGTCGTAGAGCGGTTTTCCCATTGAGTATTCTTGTTGATATATTTTTCCGTCGCGAAACACTTGCGAGAGCATACGGGTGGAGAGGGCATTCACACAACTCACGCCCACACCGTGGAGACCTCCGCTGACCTTGTAACTGCCTTTGTCGAATTTTCCACCTGCGTGTAATACGGTCATGACCACTTGGAGTGCGCTGACGCCTTCTTTTTCGTGAATATCTACGGGTATTCCGCGGCCGTTGTCTTGCACAATGATTGAGTTGTCTTCGCAGATTGTCACCTCGATGTGGGTGCAATATCCGGCCAAAGCCTCGTCGATAGAGTTGTCGACTGTTTCGTAGACAAGGTGATGAAGTCCTTTTTCGCTGATGTCGCCGATATACATTGCAGGACGCTTGCGGACGGCTTCGAGACCCTCAAGCACCTGAATGTTGGACGCTGAATAATTTGTCGCTTCTTTAATTTCTTCTGCCATAAGTTTGTTACTTATTATAAGTACAAAATTACTGATTTTTTTTCAAACAGCGTTGTTGATAAAGCAAAAAAAGTGTGTGTTAGGGGAAGAAAGGTGGTTGTTGTGTGGAGTTGTAGGGTGTTTTCGTAAAGTTGTGTGCAACGGGCTTGTTTTGTGCTAAAAAAACAGTCTGCAATACTCCCGAGGGGGTGTTGCAGACTGTGTGTTGCAGACGGTGGTGTGTCTATTGTCGTTGAAATAATTATTCTATTGTCCAAATGTCGTTGGTCTCAAGCAACTCGGCAAAGTTGTGATAGTTCTTTTGCTTTTTCACGTCTTCGATTTGTTGGCTGACGCAGTCGTCGTAGGTTGGTGCTTCGACATCGCGTATCACTCCGAGGGCAATGGGGAAGTCGGGCCCCTCCATCATGGCAAGTTTCAGTTGCAGGGTGGGGTCGGAGCAATGAGCATCGTGAACGAGCAGGTCTTTTTCTGTAATTCCGTTTTCACCGAGTTTCACTACTTTTATTCCGAAGCCTTCTTGGATGAGCCCAAATTCATTGTTTTCGCCAAAGATCATGGGTTTGCCTTGTTGCAGGTAGATGGCGTTTTTGGCGCGTCCTTCTTTTGTGTAGACGCTGTCGTGTGTGCCGTTGTTGAATATCACGCAGTTTTGCAGAATTTCACAAACCGATGCCCCCTTGTGTTTTTGGGCGGCTTTGAGGATCTCCACGGTGCCGGCAGAATCGGTGGCTACGGCTCGTGCAAAGAAATGTCCTCGTGCGCCAAAACAGAGTTCGGCAGGGCGGAAAGGGTCTTCAACTGTGCCGTAGGGGCTTGACTTGCTCACAAAGCCGCGTGGCGATGTGGGGGAGTATTGTCCTTTGGTGAGGCCGTAGATGCGGTTGTTGAGCAAAATCATGTTGAGGTTGATGTTGCGTCGGTTGGCGTGGATGAAATGGTTTCCGCCGATGGCGAGGCCGTCGCCGTCGCCGCTTATTTGCCAAACCTCAAGGTCGGGGTTTGCCACTTTGCAGCCGGTGGCTATGGCAGCGGCGCGTCCGTGAATGGTGTTCATGCCATAGGTGGCCATATAGTGAGGCAGTCGGCTCGAACAGCCAATGCCCGAAATAACAGCGTTGTTGCATGGCTTAATGCCTATTTCTGCCATTGCTTTGTGGAGCGAGGCAAGAAAGAAATGGTCTCCACAGCCGGGACACCATCTGGGTTGTCCTTTTTTAAAGTCAGATGCTTTATATTCCATAGTGATGTCTCTGTTTGCTTAGTTGTTGATAATGTTATTGAATGCGTCGACCAATTCTGCGATTACAAAAGGTTGTCCTTTGACCTGGTTGAACTGATAGGGAGTGAAGTTGTCTATCTTCATGCGCAGGAAGGAGGCAAATTGTCCCATGTTTTGTTCTGCCACCACAACCTTGGGATATTTCTTTAATACTTCGGCGGTGTTTTTGGGCAGTGGGTTGATATATTTGAAGTGGGCGAGTGCGACTCGTTTTCCTTGTGCTCTCATTTCGTCCATGACAGCGTGGAGGTGGCCATAGGTGCCGCCAAATCCCACTATGAGAAGGTCGGCATCTTTGCTGTCGCCAAGCACTTCAACATCGGGCACGGTGATTTTTTCTATCTTCTCCTGTCGCAGGCAAGTCATGATGTGGTGGTTTTCCGGCTCGGTGGAAATGGCACCGGTTTTGTTGTCTTTTTCCAGTCCGCCGAGAATGTGTTCAAATCCTTCGCGACCGGGCACTGCCCAATATCGGCTGCCACAGGCGTTGCGTTGGTAGGGTGTCCATGTGCCTTTGAGTTCTTCGGGCACGTATGGTGGGTTGATGGCGGGATATTCTTTGAGATCGGGCAGTTTGAATGCTCCGCTGCCGTTGGCAATGAATGCGTCGGTCATGAGAACGACGGGTGTCATGTGTTCCAATGCTATTTTGCAGGCATCGTATGCTGCGTCGAAGCAGTCGGTGGGCGATGTGGCGGCAATCACCGGCATGGGGCTTTCTCCGTTGCGCCCGAAGAGCACTTGCAAAAGGTCGGTTTGCTCTGACTTGGTGGGCAGGCCGGTTGCAGGGCCGCCACGCTGCACGTCAATCACCACAAGGGGCAGTTCCATGATGACGGCAAGGTTGAGTGCTTCGGATTTGAGGCAGATGCCGGGGCCCGATGTAGAGGTGACTGCCAATGCTCCGGCAAACGAGGCTCCCACGGCAGAGGCGCAGCCGGCAATCTCATCTTCGCATTGCACGGTGGTGACACCGAGAGATTTGTGTTTTGACAATTCGTGGAGAATGTCGGTGGCAGGCGTGATGGGGTAGGAACCGAGGTAAAGTTTCAGCCCGGCTTTTTCGGCAGCGGCAATAAGTCCGTAGGCAGTGGCTTTGTTGCCGGTGATGTCCATATAGCGTCCGGGTTGTTTTGTCTTGGTTTCGATATGGCAGACGCAGGCTGCCGTGCTATGGGTGTTGTGTCCGTAGTCGTAGCCGGCTTGCACGACTTTTATGTTGGCTTGTGCCAATGACGGTTTTTTGGCAAATTTCTCGTTGAGGAAATTAAACACGATATTGAGGTCGCGGTCGAAAATCCAGCAAACCAACCCGAGCGCAAACATATTGCGGCATTTCATAATGGCTTTGTTGTCCATGCCGGTGTCTGCCAATGCGTCTTTCACCATTTGTGTGAGTTGGCAGGCGATGACTCTGTCGGGGTCGATGTTCATTTCAGCGAGATAGTCTTCTGTTTGGAAGGCTGCTTTTTTGAGGTCGGCAGGCTGAAACGAGTCGGTGTCGATTATGATGGTTGCGTTGGGTTTTGCTTTTGAATATTGAGTTTTAAGCGCGGCGGCGTTCATTGCTACCAAAACGTCGCATTTGTCGCCCGGAGTATAGACTTTTGTTGCTCCGATATGCACTTGAAATCCGCTCACTCCCGTGAGGCTGCCTTGCGGGGCACGTATGTCGGCCGGATAATTAGGAAATGTGCTGATGCTGTTGCCCACGGTGGCCGAAACCGTTGAGAAAATATTGCCGGCCAGTTGCATTCCGTCGCCGGAGTCTCCGGCAAAGAGCACTACTACGTCTTCGATTTGTTCAATCTTTAAGGCTTTGCTCATGATAAAGAATATGTTTTATGGTTTTTATGTTGCAGAATGATGCTATTGAATTGCAAAGTTAATAAATATTATAAACAAAAGCGGTTCTTTTTTGTTTAAACAGTATGTTTTTGGTGGTAATTGTGTTTTGTGGCAGTATAAAAAAAGAGGCCGAACAACTGTGTGGGTTGTTCGGCCTTGGGTTTGTGTATTTGTTGTGTGTTGTGTGTGTGTGCTAAGCAAGTTTGTTTACATGCAGTGCAAGGCTTGATTTGAGGTTTGAAGCCTTGTTGGGGTGTATGATGTTTGTTTTAGCCAATTTGTCGAGCATTTTCTGTACTAACGGAAGGAGCTTTGTGGCTTCGGCTTTGTCAGTTGTGGCGCGCAATTTGCGAACAGCGTTACGCATGGTTTTTGCGTAGTATTTATTGTGCTCGGTGCGTGTCTTGGTCTGACGAATTCTCTTGATGCATGATTTGTGGTTTGCCATCGTCTTATTTTAAATTTCTTTTGTTCTACGTTTTATGTTTTTTGTAGCCCGTAGGAGAGTCGAACTCCTCTTTAGAGAATGAAAATCTCTCGTCCTAGCCGATAGACGAACGGGCCGGCCGTTTTGTTGCACTTAGCAGTGCTTTTTGATTTTGCGGTGCAAAGGTAGGTCTTTTGTTTTAATCTGCAAAACTTTTTTCTGATTTTTTTTAAAATCTCTTGATAAAACTGCATTTTGCCGTTTTTCGTCACCGTTTATTATAGCGGCAATAAGAATTGTTGCAGTTTAAAATCGGCTTATAGTGAGTTGCCAAAGATTTCGAGTGAGTGGAGTTTGGGAAAGTTGGCGATGTGAAGGCGCAGGTAGGTTGTGATGATGCGCAGTGCTCTCATGCGTTGTTGTTGGTTGAGGGCAACGTGGGTCATGTTGGTGTAGTCCATATTGATGAACAGGGGAATGTGTTTTGCGTCGTTGTGTTGCAGATAGTAGTTGTGGGTGGGTGTTGTGTTGCAATATTCGCCGTTGATGAGGTCGAAGTATCTGTATATGCGACAGTTTTCCGTGAGTGGTTCAAAGCCAAGTCTTTTTGCGAGGCTTATCAGAAAGACAAGGTGAAAATTGTCGTAGTCTTTTTCCTGTTCGTCAAACCAAAGCAGAGATTTTTCTATAAATTCATATACCTCGCCTTGGTGCTCTTGTCTCAAAGCGTGGTTTATAGTTTCGGTCAGAAACGAGGCGATTATGACTTTTTGAGATTGTCTATAGATAGTGGAGTAGGGGTTTGAGGAGTGAAAGTTTCTGATGTGTTGCAGAGTTGAGTTGGGTTTGTGGTCCCACTCTATAGACAAGAGGTTGAGAGGTTGTATCAGTGTGTGTTTTAACTGCGATTTTGCTGTTTTAGGTATTTTCATGCAAAAACTCACGCTCCCCATTTGTTTTGTATAGAGCGTGGTGATAAAGGTGGAATCGGTGTGTTTCACACGGTTTAGCACAATTGCCGGTGAACTTACAAACATCGTATATTATTTTATGACAACATTGAGAATACGCACGTCTTCTATTGGTCGGTCGTTGTTGTCGGTGTCAACTTGCTGAATGGCGTTGACCACCTCGATTCCTTTGGTTACTTCGCCAAACACGGTGTAGGAACCGTCAAGGTGTGGAGTGCCGCCATATTTCATGTAGTATTTTTTTACTTCGTCGGGAAAGACGATAGCTCCGGCGGAGTGTTGTTCCACACGTTGAGTGATTTTCTCCAAGTCGCTGCGTGAAAATGTTTGTCCCCACACAATGTAGAATTGACTGCCCGATGAACGTTTCTCGGGGTTGGTGTCGTCGCCCTCGCGTGCGGCTGCCAAAACTCCGCGTTTGTGAAACAGTTGTGGAAAGCGAAACTCAGCCTCGATGGTATAGCCCGGTCCTCCCTCGCCCAACATTTTGCCCTCGGGAGCATTTTTTGAGTCGGGGTCGCCGCCTTGAATCATGAAATCGGCAATCACTCTGTGAAACAGCAAGTCGTTGTAGTAGCCTTCTTTCACAAGTTTGATGAAATTGTCGCGGTGCAGAGGCGTTTCGTTATACAACTCAATCGTGATGCTGCCCATTGATGTCAGCATTTCCACTTTTGTGCGCTTTTCTTTCTTTGCGGAAGCCGACACTACAATTGTCAGTGCGAGAAAAAGCAATATTTTTTTCATGTTGTCGGTACTTTGTTTTTGTTTTGTGGAGTGTTATTCAATGCCACTGTCAGACTGAAACTCTTGTTCGTTGACGATGTTTGTAGTAGTTTGGGGAGTAGTTTCGGTTTTCTCGGTGTTGGTGGCGGGCTGTCGTTTTTTGGCAAAGCGGCTCACGCTGAGCATCATGCCAAAATATATCGAGGTGGCGATAATCGAACTTCCTCCGCGTGAAATCAGTGGCAAGGGCTGACCCGTTACCGGAATGAGACCCACTGCCACACTCATGTTGACGGCAGCTTGGGCGACAATAAGAATTGCCAGGCCCAACACCAAGAATGCCGGAAAGTTGCGCTCACATCTGTTGGCTATGCGGCTTGCCCTGAATAATAATATAATGTAGAGCAAGATCACGCCGGCTCCCCCCACCAGTCCCAGTTCTTCAATGATTATGGCAAAGATAAAGTCGGAGTATGCTTGATAGAGGAAGTCTCTCTCTTTTGAATTTCCGGGGCCACATCCCAACACATTGCTTTTGGCAATGGCGATGTTTGCGTGACCCACTTGGGGTTCTTTGTTTATGTCGAAGTGATAGTTTCTTATTATAGAGTCTTTGGAGTTTTTAAATTCGTCTTCTTTCGACTCGGTGAAACGGTCAATGCGCGACACGAAGTTGTCGAGTCTGTGAAGGCTTGGCACTGCTTTTGTGATTTTATCCATGGGGAGAATTTTCACTGTGCCATATGCCACAACCCCAAACAATGCCAACACGCCAAACAGTTTGCCCAACTGCTTCATTGGCACGCGACCGAAAAACATCATCGCCACGATAACCGAGAATAGTATAAAGGCTGTCGAGAAATTTTCGGGCAAGATAAGCAGACAGGTGACGGAGGCGAATATCATGATGTATTTAAAGGCGTGGCGGTCGGTGCTTTTTTTTGTCTGATAGGTTGACAATATGAAGGCAACAATCAACACGAGCAGTCCTTTGGCAAACTCAGAGGGCTGAAATCTCAGGCCGAAAAGGTTTATCCAGCGCGCACCATCATTGACCTTTTCTCCAAACATCAAGAGATATGCCAGCATCAGCACTATTATAAGCCAGGCCGGAGTCAGCGACTTGAAGTAGCGACATGGAATGTTGTGAAAAAGCCATACGCAGATAAACCCTATCAGTTGATATTTGAAATGAGCCGACATCACGGAGTAGACACCTCGGGTTGAAATCAGGCTGCTTGCTGCGCTATATACTTCGATGAGCGAAATGGCCGACAAGAAAAAGAAGATTGCCCACAAGGTGCGGTCGCCTTGCAGGGAAAAAAGTTGTTTGAGCGTTTGTTTGTTGTTGAGCAGGGTCATCAGGCTTTTATGTTGCGGATTAGTGATTTGAATTGCTCGCCCCGGTCTTCCATGTTTTTAAACAAGTCGAAGCTTGCGCAGCAGGGGCTTAACAATACGTTTGTGCCGGGCGTGGCAAACTTGCGACAAGCCTCCACGCATTCAGCCATGGAGTGGGTGTCGGCGGTGTCTATGCCGAGTTGGTCAAACGAGTCGTGCAGTTTTTGGTTGTCGGCTCCGAGATAGACGAGGGCAGAACATTTTTCTTTTATGATGTCATATAGCACGGTGTAGTCGTTGCCCTTGTCTTTGCCACCCACAATCAGCACAATGGGCGCATTGATGGCTTTCAGTGCCACATGGCAGGCGTCAACGTTGGTAGCTTTGGAGTCGTTGATGTAGGTCACACCGTTGACCACTGCAACTTTCTCCAATCGGTGTTCTACGCCGGGGAAGTCTGTGAGGCATTGGCGCACGATACTCTCGTCTATTCCCACGGCCTTGGCAGCCAGAAATGCCGCCATTGCGTTGCGTTGGTTGTGCACTCCGGGTTGTGAGAATGACAGGCCGAGCCGCGAAAAGTCTTCGTCGGTGAAACCACAGCGGTGTGGATTGCCTTTGGCAGCGGGACGCGACGATGGTGTTGGAGCCGGAGGGGTATTTGTTTCGCTTTGTTTAAGCAGTTTTTCTATATATTCGTCTTGCGACCAATAGATGAAGAAGTCTTTGGGTGTTTGGTTTTGTATAATGCGCATTTTTGAGTCGGCATAGCGCGCCATGTCATATTTGTAGCGGTCAAGGTGGTCGGGCGTGATGTTCATCAACACAGCCACGTCGGCACGAAAGTCAAACATATTGTCGAGTTGGAAACTCGATAGTTCTATTACATAATATTCGGCTTTGCCCTCCATCACCTGCAGGGCGAGGCTGCGCCCTATGTTGCCGGCCAACCCCACGTTGAGACCGGCTTTTTTGAAAATATAGTATATCAGCGAGGTGGTGGTTGTCTTGCCGTTTGAACCGCTTATGCAGATCATTTTTGCTTTTGTGAAGCGGGCGGCAAACTCTATCTCGCTCACGATGGGAATATTTGCCGAGATGATTTTCTCCACCACCGGAGTTTCGTCGGCTATGCCCGGACTTTTTATTACTTCGTCGGCATCCAAGATGCGCGAAAGGCTATGCTTGCCCTCTTCCCACTCTATGTTGTGGTCGTTGAGCATTTGTTTGTATTTGTCGGCTATATTGCCATAGTCAGAGAGAAACACATCGTAGCCTTTGGTGTGAGCCAAGATTGCAGAGCCCACACCGCTTTCTCCGCCACCGAGTATTGCGATTTTCATTGTTATCTGATTTTAAGAGTTATTATTGTGGCTGCCGCCAGCAATATTGTGATTATCCAAAAGCGCAATGTGATTTTTGCTTCGTGGAATGCGCCTTTAGGCCATGTGCCAAACACATATTTGCAGTTGCTGTCCATCTGCTCGGGCAATACGCGGAAATTGTCGTGTATGGGGGTGCGCTTAAACAGGCGTTGTTTCACTCCGCGGTGTTTGCCCAGTTTGTAGTATTCCACTTGGAGTATCACGCTGAGGCTCTCCACCAGAAAGACTCCGCATAATATCGGCACGAGCAATTCCTTGCGTATGATAATGGCCAACACTGCTATGATGCCGCCGATTGACAAACTGCCCGTGTCGCCCATGAATATCTGGGCGGGATAGGCATTATACCACAAGAAACCTATCAATGCACCGACAAAGGCGCAGCAAAACACCACCAACTCCTCAGACCCCGGCACATACATGATGTTGAGGTAGCCGGCATATTCAATGTGGCTCGAAACGTATGCCAATATGCCCAACACCAAGCCGATAATCGCAGAGTTGCCTGCCGCCATGCCGTCCATGCCGTCGTTGAGGTTGCAACCGTTGCTCACTGCCGTGACTACCAATATCGTGATTAAGACAAACAACACCCAGCCACCAATCTCCTTGTAGTCGTCGCCCAAAAACGACATTATCTCGCTATAATTGAGATTGTTGTTTTTGAAAAACGGAATGGTGGTTTGAGGCGATTTTACAGCCTCGCTCTTGTGTATCACGTTGGTAATCTGTCCGTTTTTCTCTATCTCGACATTTTGGCGTATCACAGCGTCGGGACTGAAATATAGCGTGAGACCCACAATCAACCCTATGCTCACCTGGCCCACAATCTTGAATTTGCCGCGCAGGCCGTCTTTCTTCTTGCGGAAAATCTTGATATAGTCGTCGGCAAAACCCAGCGCACCGAGCCAAATGGTGGTGGCCATCATCAAGAGCAGATAGATGTTTCTCAATCTGCCAAAGAGCAATACCGGAACCAATATGGAGATTATTATTATGATGCCGCCCATCGACGGAACACCGGCTTTTTTCACTCCGTAGGGGTCTATTCTGACATCGCGCTGTGTCTCGCTGATATGGTGGCTTTTCATTTTCTTTATGAAGTGCTCGCCAAACCATGCGGAAATCACAAGGGCGAAGATAAATGCCAATAGGGAGCGGAAGGATATGTATGACCACATTCCCGAACCCGGAATGCCGAAACTTTCAAGCAGTCTGAAGAGATAGTATAGCATATTGTATAGGTGTTTGTGTGTGAGGGGTTAATGTAAAGTGTGTTTCAGAGGCCGAAAGCACGGCTTATTTCTTCCTTGTCGTCGAAATGGTGTTTCACTCCTTTGACAATCTGATAGTCTTCGTGTCCCTTGCCGGCAATCAGTATCACGTCGCCGGGCTTGGCCATGAGGGCAGCGGTCTTGATTGCGTCGCGGCGGTCGGTGATGGAGATCACGCGATTGGTTTGGTCGGAGCTTATGCCGACAAGCATATCATTGATGATGTCTTGGGGTTCTTCAAAGCGAGGGTTGTCGCTGGTGATAATCACTTTGTCGCTCATTTTGGCGGCAATGGCAGCCATTTGGGGACGTTTGCCCTTGTCGCGGTTGCCTCCGCAGCCACACAGAGTGATTATTTCGCCCTTGCCACACAACACTTCGTGAATGGCGTTAAGCACATTTTCGAGAGCGTCGGGAGTGTGGGCATAGTCAACAATGGCAGTCACGTTGTTTTTGGAACGTATCGTTTCAAAGCGTCCCGAAACGGAGTGTTGGGCACTTATGGCGGTCAGTGCGTCTATGGGGTCTTTGCCCAACATTACTGCAGTGGCATAGATGGCCAAAAGGTTAGACACGTTGAATTTGCCCACCAAAGGCACGTGAACTTCGTGGGAGTCTATGTCGAGCATCATGCCGCTGAAATCCATTTCTAATATGCGGGCGTGGAAGTCGGCAATGTGGGTTTGCGAATAAGTCTTGACTTGGGCGCGGCAGTTTTGCACCATGAACATTCCGTTTTTATCATCGGTATTTATAATGGCGAAGGCGTTGCTGTCGAGCGCATCGAAAAATGCTTTTTTCGCATCGCGATAGTTCTCGAAAGTTTTGTGATAGTCGAGGTGGTCGCGAGTGAGGTTGGTGAATATGGCTCCGGCAAATTTCAGTCCGCCGATGCGTTTTTGTTGAATGGCGTGGCTGCTGCATTCCATAAAGGCATATTCGCAGCCCTCATCAGCCATCTTGCCCAACAGTTTGTTGAGCGTGATGGGGTCGGGTGTGGTTTGCTCTGTGGGGTAGGGCGTTTCTTCGATATAGTTGCACACCGTGGAGCATAGGCCACATTTGTGTCCCATTGCGCGAAAGATTTTATAGAGCAGTGTGGCAATGGTGGTTTTGCCGTTTGTGCCGGTCACTCCCACGAGTTTCAGCCTTTTTGTGGGATTGCCATAGAATTGTGTGGCAATTTTGCCTACGGCGTCGGTCGTGTCGTCGAAGAGAATATAGGTCACTCCGGCCTTTGTCTCTTGTGGCAGTCGCTGACAGGCAATGGCCGTTGCTCCGTTGTCTGTTGCCTTTTCGATAAAGTCGTGACCATCGCTTTGTGTGCCACAGATGGCCACAAAGAGAGCAGAGGGCTTTGCTTGTCGCGAGTCGATGCAGATATCGTTAATCTCGATGTCTTCGTTGCCGACAATGCGGGTCGGCTGTGTCAGGGTTAATACATCATGTAGTTTCATATCTGTATGGAGTGTTGATTATTGTTGGCGTTGTTGGCTTTTTTTAAAGAGTCGGCTCTGAGCGAGTCTTTGTTAAGTGATTTCAGCGAGTCTGGTTTGTTGGTTGCCGGTTTGCTGATGAGGGGTTTGTGGTTTAGTGCACAGCCCAGGGTGAGTGTTATATGTTGTCCCGGAGTTATGGCGTGGCCGGCGGGCAGGCTTTGTGCCACCACCTTGCCAATGCCTTGCAGTTTCACCTTGAGGTGCATTTTTTCAAGCAAATAGAGAGCGTCGCGCGGTCCCATGCCGGTGAGGTCGGGCATTTTGTTGCGGTCGGTATGCTCAATGTGTATTTTTGCGTGTTTGTCTACTACATTCACACTGCCTATTGGGTTGGTGATATTGTCGGGATTCCAGTTTGAGGGAACGACAAAGCCCAAGTTGCTCAGTGTCTTGTTGGCATAGAGCAGGTTTGTAAAGTCGAGTGCCGGCGGAATGGAGTGGAGGGAGTCGATATGGTCGTTGAGTGTGTATTGTTTGTTTCGTGTCATCACAAACTCGGCAATCTGCTTAAACACGGGTCCGCACATTCCACCGCCCGAGCCGCTGCCTGCCTTACGCATACTGACAACGCAACTATATTGGGGGTTGTCGGCAGGGAAAAAGCCGGCAAATGTGATGAGATATTCGCCCGAGTGATCTTTTTGTTGCACTCGTGCCGTGCCGGTTTTGCCTGCCACGAGGAAGTTGGGCGAACCGGCAGCCCCGCCAAGTCCGTCGCTCACCACCCATTTCAGACATTCCGTGATGTCGTGTGCGGTTTTGGGCGAACACATTCGTTCTTTTATGGCACGGGGTGCGATTGTCTCTATGATTTCTCCGTCGCGGGTGATGTGGGTCACCAGTCGGGGGCGCATCATGCGACCACCGTTGGCGATGCCGTTATAGAAGGCCAGCAAACTGATGGGCGGCACCTGGGTGGAGTAGCCAATGCTCATCGAGGCCATTGATGATGCCGACCAACTTTCATAAGTCTTGGGATTGGGTATTCGGGCTTTCATGCCTCCCGGAATGTCGAGTTGCATATCTTCGGCAATGCCGAGTTTCATCACGTCGTTATAGAATTGTTGCTCCGTGGCTTTGCTGCCGCCATATCCGCGTGTTATGATTTTTATCACGCCCACGTTTGAGGAATAGCCCAACACTTCGCGCAGGTTTATCACTTTGTTGCTCTTGCGCGAGGCATCCTTTATGGTATATCCGCCCACATTGATGGCTCCGGCACTACAGTCAACCGTGGTGTTGAGGTCACACTTTCCGGCTTCGAGGGCAGCGGTGATGGATATGGTTTTAAACACCGAGCCCGGTTGCATGAGTTGGTTTACGGCAAAGTTGCGCAGGTCGCGATATTCACCGTCGTCGCAACGCTGCATATTGACGAGGGCTTTAATGTCGCCCGTTTTCACCTCCATGAGAATGGCCACGCCATATATGCCGTCTATTTCTTTGAGTTTCTCGACAAGGGCGTTTTCGCAGAAATCTTGCATCACCACATCGAGCGTGGTGTGTATATTGGCTCCGTTGACGGGCTGGCGATCCACCACAGGCAGATTTTTTTTCATCACCCTCACTTTGTGAACCAATCCGGGCGTTCCGCGCAAGAGGGAGTCAAATCTCAGTTGCAGACCGCTCGAGCCGCGTCCTGTTTCGCGGTCTACTTCGCCGAGTGTGCGCGAGGCGAGTGTGCCAAAGGGCTTGTCAATTCTGTTGATGGTGTCGACGTGAAGTCCCGAGAAGTTTCTGGAGCGGTTGAAATAGGGCAGTTGCTTTATCTCCTTGAATTGCAGATATGTGATGTTGCGTGGATAAATGCGCCAATGGCGTTTGCGCTTTTCATAACCCTTGTAGAGCCGGTCTTTGAACCATTCTTTTGATTGGTCGGGAAGAATTTTGTTCAGTCCCGTGCTGACGCTGTCTAAGGTGGCGAGAAAGGTGGCGTCTTTCTTGTGTTGTTGTTTAATGCTGTCTTTTTTGTTGGGGTTATAGATGTTGTAGTCGAGATAAATGCGATATTCAGGCACGTATGTGGCCAACAGTTGGCCATCGGCCGAGATAATGTCGCCTCGGTTTACTCCTATCGTGATATTGTTGCGCACACACGACTTTGATATCTCGGCCCATTTGGTTCTTTCGCCAAACATGAGATAGGCGGCTTTGCCCACAATAATCAAGCCCAGCAGTGCAAAAAGCCAGGAGAAAACCATATAGCGTTGTATCACTTGCCGATAGGGAAAGTTTTTCATTTGCCGTTGTGATTGATATATATATAATAATGTAGGGGGTGTTCTATTCTTCGTAGATTACCACGGGTTGTTTTTTGGGAGTCTCAAGAGTGTTGAGAGGGTCGTCTTCGATTTTGTTGATTATTGTGCTGCGTCGACAGTTGCGCATCAACTCCGACGAGCGTGCCATGGCATCATAGTGTGTCTCTTTGAGTTGTTCTTTGAGGCTGTTGATATGTATCATCTGCTTTTGTGCCGAATATCTGTTGCTCACATACAAAAAAGTGAGAAACACCACCATGATGAGCCACAAGATGTGGCGGCGCAGCCATTTTGTGGTCAATATGTCGCCCCTCAACACAAACGAGAGGTTGAAGTCGCTCTTTTCGCCGTCGTTGTCGACAAACGATTCCATGAGGCGGCGTCGCGCGGTGGCATCGTCGAGTTCTTCCTCTTCTTCGGTGTCTTTGTCGGTCGATACGGTGGCATCGTCAAAAGGCGAGTCGGGCATCATCAGTGGCAGCAACTCTTCTTGTTTGTCGTCTGCCGGTTGCGGAATTGCAGTGTCTGTTTGTTTTTTTTTCATCGGTGGTCAGATTTTTTCGGCAATGCGCAGTTTCGCGCTTCGGCTGCGCGGGTTTTCCTGCTGTTCCTGCTCAGAGGCCACAATCACCTTGTTGTTGACGGCCTTGAGCGGTTTTATCACGTTGCCATAGAAGTCTTTTGTTATTTCCCCATCGAGGTTGCCACTTTTTATCATGTTTTTCACCATGCGGTCTTCGAGTGAGTGATAGGTCATCACCACCAATCGTCCGCCGGGTGCAAGCAGTTGGGTGGCTTGGTTCAACATTTCTTTGAGTGCGTCCATTTCGTGGTTCACCTCAATGCGCAGAGCTTGAAATATTTTGGCGAGGTCTTTCTTGGGGTTGGCTTTGTTGAGTGTGGGTCTGACGGCTTCGACAAATTGGTTGGTGGTTGTGATTTCCTGTCGCGAGCGTGCCTTTATAATGGCGTTGGCCGTTTGACGTGAATTGTTGATTTCGCCATAGAGGCGCAGTATATTTGTGAGGCGTGGTTCGTCGAGGGTGTTCACAAGGTGGGCGGCGGTGAGTGTGGCGCGGCTGTTCATGCGCATATCGAGCGGGCCGTCGTCGCGAAACGAAAAGCCTCGCGAGGCATCGTCGAAATGGTGGCTCGAAACTCCGAGGTCGGCCAGCAGACCGTCGATTTGTTCCACACCGTAGTATCTCATCCAATTGGAGAGAAATCTGAAGTTGCCATGAATAAGAGTGAAGTTTGGCGCGTCGGGTTTGTTTTTGAATGCGTCGAGGTCTTGGTCGAAAGCATAGAGATGAGCCGATTGGTCGAGCGATTTGAGTATGGCGCGACTGTGGCCGCCACCGCCAAAGGTCACATCAACATAGTTGCCACCCTCTTTTATGTTGAGAGCGTCGATGCAGGGTTGCAACATTACGGGTGTGTGGTAGCAGTCGTTAATCATGGTGGGATGTTTGGTTGTTAGCCGGGTTCATCAGTTCTTCTATCGAGAGGGCAAAATCGTTGTTGTCTGTGTGGTGGGCCAAACGAGGCGTAGACCATATCTCGATAGTCGAGTCCATGCCCACAAAGGTCACGTCGGCCTCTATGCCTGCCATTTGCATATAGCGTTTGGGTATCAGCATACGGCCGTTGTTGTCGAGTGTCACCCATTCGGCATCGGTGAGGTATTTGCGCATCACGGCCTGTTCGCGGCGGTTCCACACTCCCAATCGCTCGCGCAGTTGGTCGAGTCGGCGATACCATTCTTCTTCGGGATAGATCACGAGACAGTCTTCAAAGATGTCTTTACGCATAATAAGGCGCAAGTCGGCTGTCGACGTTCGCTCTTCGAGAAGCGCACGTCTGAAAATGGCGGGCATGAATACACGCCCTTTGTTGTCTGCCTTGGCCGGTATGGTGCCGATGAAGCGCATGGTTCTTTTTACGTTTATTTCTGTTTGGAGGTCAAAATTACACAATTCTCCACAATTCCCCACAAATTTCCCTAATAATTTTTAATTTTTTTTGATTCAAATTGTTGTTGGGTGTTTAAAATGCTGTGTTTCAGTGTTTAATAAGGTGGGGCGTTTGCCTTGATTTTGGTGGGGCAATATAAACAGTCGTTGTTGGGCGAAATGTCTAAAAAATGCGTGGATTTTGTTGTTTTAGGCAATGAATTGGCGAAGGCCCACGTTGTAAAAATTATAGTTCGCTAACTTAGCGAACTAAAGCACCCTAAGTTAGAGTGCTTAAACACCCTAAATTAGGAAACTATAGCACCCTAAGTTAGGAAACTATAAAATGGAGGTCGAAATAGAGTTGGCGTATAATGTGTTAATCCCAAATTGATTATCAGGCCGTAGAATTTTTTCTTGCTTTTATGATTGTAAAACAATAATATTACATGAAGGTGTTTTGTCGCGTTTTGTCGTGAAATAATTTGCAGTGGCGGTTTGCAGAG
>JAQXTH010000037.1 GCA_029219385.1 Prevotellaceae bacterium
AAAAATACAGTGCAACGCGTCTAAAATCTAACAGAACGCGACTTAACGATTTATTTCCGGCCGAAAATCTTAGTATCTCCGCCCGAAAATACTAGTATCTCCGCCCGGAAATCTTAGTATCTCCGGCCGGAAATAAATGGAGAAGTGCGCTCGCGTGAAAAACATACGCTGCATAAAATTTCAATATTAAAGAATAATCAATCTTAAATCAGAATAAAATGGCGGCAAATAGATGGCCAAGTCCAAATTTCTGCGAAACGATCAATATTCATTAGCCAAAACACACTTAAAAGTTGCGTCTGCTCGCCAAACCGTTGAGAAAATATGCTCACTACAGTCTTCCGACTTAACAAAAACGACATAGTAATCCAACGACCGATTTGGCTCTGAAAATTACAAGATAGTATTTTAAAGACGTAAACACGCTATATTGTCACCTTTTAATTGCATTTTCACATTTTTTTTCTAAATTTGCAGTTTAGAACACAAGAAAACCTAAAGAAAATAATGTCTGCATATTTAGAAGATACAAAGTTGGCCATGGTGTCGCGCTCAGAGGGTGTCACTCTCTACAGACTCGAAGCTCCACGGCTATTAAACAAATATTTCGTCACAAGTTACGAAGGATCGCGCCGACTGCTCATGCAACCCGAAGAAGTAGGCTATCAAACATATCTCGACACAATGCCGCCCACGGTTGAAGCACTGAAATATTTCAAACGCCACGGACTGAGCGACAGTGTCGATATTCTGACCATATTGAGAGGCGGACTGAACTACTCGGTAGAAGAGAGTTGCTTCAAAGCCGGCATTCAGGTTGACAACATCAATTTCCTTTCGTGTGAGAGAATCATAAAGAACAAGGAAATCGTGGGGCTCGACATTAAATATCAGAAATACAGCATTGTAAACAACGGCACAATGGTGATTGGCGACATAATCGCCACAGGCGACACTCTGAAACTCTGCTTCGACTACATTCTCGACAAATATCGCAAGCGCGGAGCCAAACTGCGCCGAGTGATTTTCTTTACCATAGGCGGAACCCGCGCCTTTAACCTGATGGAGACCTTCACTAAAGAGATACGCCAATATTGGCCCGACTTTGAAGGCTTCACCTGCATTTTCTACGAAGGCATATTCAGCGTCTACAAAAACCGAGGAGTGACCGGTGTCAATGTGGCCGATATTGATTTTTATTGGCACGACTCGGTGATTGCACCACCCTATCGCAATGCCGTGCTTGACAACGACAATGCCATTTTTGAGAAATGTATTATTTATGATGGTGGGGCGCGACGCTATGAAATCGGTGAACATTTTGACGAAGCCATAGAATATTGGCGCGACATACGCGCCGTGGCAGACAACGTAAACATGAAAGCCTTTACAGACGAAAAAATCGGCTACCCCCAACCCAACTCCTACCAACAATGGCTCGAAATAAACCATTATGAAGATGCCACCACCGACAACGAAGAGACACTGCTAAATCTCTATAATAAAGAAGAGAAATTCAGACAGAAATGCTATAAGCGCAACCTCAAACACATTGCCGAGGTGAGACTGCAGGAAATAACCAACTCTTTGAGCAAATATAAAAAATAAAAACACTGCCACACTATGAAGAAACAACACAACGACTCCGATTTTCAGTCAATGCCCGTGGAACAACAGGCACGCAAGAACAACCTCAGCATGTTTATGATAATGATGGGGTTCACATTTTTTTCCGCCAGTATGTGGGTGGGTCAGAACCTTGCCAACGGACTTAATTTTAATGATTTTCTAATCGCCATATTGCTCGGCGGCATTATCTTGGGAGCCTATACGGGCGCGTTGGGCTATGTGGGGGCAATGAGCGGTCTGAGCCTTGATTTGCTTGCCGTAAAGATATTTGGCAAGCGAGGCAGTTATCTGCCCAGCGCGATGATCACTTTCACCCAGATAGGCTGGTTTGGCGTGGGCCTTGCCATGTTTGCCATACCAATAGCAAAAGTCGCATTTGGCGACAGCCTAACAGCCACCTACCTTATGGTTGCCCTGGCCGGTGTGTGTATGACAGCCACCGCATATTTTGGCATCAAGAGCCTCACGATGATAAGTTATGTGGCAGTTCCGTGTGTAGCCATACTCGGCACCGTGGCAATGATTATGGCAATAATGCAGGGCGACAAAGGACTCATCGAACAGTTTGAGACAGGCGAGAAAACGCTTGGCATAGTGAGCGGCATTGGTCTCGTGATAGGCAGTTTCGTGAGCGGTGGTACCGCCACACCCAATTTCTCGCGTTTCTCCAAAAGCGGCAAGAGTGGCCTATGGATAACGGTGGCAGCATTCTTCTTGGGTAACAGCCTGATGTTTCTCTTCGGAGCCGTGAGCTCGGCATACGTGGGTGGCAACGACATCTTTGACGTGATGATAAATCTCAACCTCTTCTATCTGGCAGTCATAGTGCTGGGTCTCAACATCTGGACCACCAACGACAACGCGCTCTATTCGAGCGGTCTCGGACTTGCCAACATCTTTGGCGCGAAAAAGAAACACATGGTGCTTATTGGAGGAGTGATCGGCACGGTGGCCGCCGTTTGGCTCTACAACAATTTCTGCAACTATCTCAATATTCTCAACTGCACCCTGCCACCCGTGGGTATAATCCTCATTATAGGCTATTTCCACAACAAAAAAGACTTTGACAACCAAACCGGAACCAAAGACTTCGACATAAATCTCGGAGCCGTGGTCGGAGTGATTGCCGGAGCTGTGGTTGCCAACCTGGTTGATTTTGGCATTGCCTCCATCAACGGAATGATTGTGGCAGCATTGTGTTATCTCATTGGCAATGCTCTCACAAAGAAACAATAATATGAAATATAATTTTGACAACCACATAAACCGCCTTGGCACCGACAGTCTGAAATGGGACTTCGTTGTCCGCCAGACGGGGCGCAGCGACATCAAGCCGCTATGGGTGGCCGACATGGACTTTGCCACTCCGCCTTTTGTCATCAACGCCATCGAGAAACGGCTCAAAAACCAAATATTGGGCTATACACTGCCTTTTGATGCTTACTTCCAAAGCATAATCTCGTGGCTCGGCCGACGTTATGAGATAAGCCTCAATTCAAACGACATACACTTCATTCCGGGCGTTGTGCCGGGACTGCACCACGCCATTTGCTCGCTCACGGAAAAAGGAGACAAAATCCTGATCCAGACACCGGTCTACCACCCGTTTCACCATGTGATAGAAATAAACGAGCGACAAAAAGTGGAAAGTCCGCTCAAAATCGTTGACGGCCGATTTGAGATGGATTTCAACGATCTCGAAAAGAAACTGCCGGGGTGCAAGATGATGTTTCTGTGTAATCCCCACAACCCGGGCGGCACAGTGTGGAAACCCGAAGAACTGAAACGGCTCGCCCTGCTCTGCAAAGACAACGGGGTGTTGGTGGTGAGCGACGAGATACATGCCGACATGACCCATCCGGGCCACACGCATATTCCGTTTTGCAAGATTTGTCCCGAGGCCGACGAAAACTCAATTACACTCATGGCTCCGAGCAAGACATTCAACATGCCGGGCATGGTGACCTCCTATTGCTTCACTCACAACACGGCTCTGCGCCGAAAATTCTACAGTTTTCTTGACATGAGCGACGTGACCTGCGGCAATGCCTTTGCCTACGATTGCCTCATGGCCTGCTATTCCGAAGAGGGCGAAGAGTGGCTCAACCAAATGCTCGAATATGTGACCGACAACATACGCGCAGCCGAAGATTTTCTTTCACTTCATTGCCCAAAAATAAAACCAATGAAAACAGAGGCTTCGTTTCTCATGTTTCTCGACAACAGGCAAATGCCATTTGAAGACACAGAGCAACTCAACAGATTTTATATCGACCAAGCCGGCGTGTATCTCAACGAGGGCTCGATGTTTGGCAACGACGGCAAAATGTTTATGAGACTCAACGCTGCATTGCCTCGCAACGAACTCCTTGACTCGCTGCAACAAATCAAGCAGGCTTGCGACAATCTCTGAAACAGGCCGAAATAATGTGAGAAACAGACGATTTTATCTTTTTCGACAACCAAAAAAGCCGTTGTTTGGAAATAATATCGTAACTTCGCAAAAATCAAACAAAAAACACACATCATGTTTAGCAAAGAGACTTATATAGAACGGCGCAAGGCCCTCAAAAATCTGGTCGGCAACGGTTTGATTGTGCTTTTGGGCAACAACAACAGTCCTGCCAACTATCCCAACAACTGCTACACATTCAGACAAGACAGCAGTTTCCTCTATTTCTTCGGGGCAAAACGCGACGGTCTTGCCGGAGTGATTGACACAGACAACGACAAGGAGTATTTCCTTGGCGATGACATAGACATAGACGACATTGTCTGGTATGGCAGCGTGGACAGCGTGAGAGACATGGCCGACATGGCCGGAGTGGCAGAAGCCGCCCCCTTCTCAAAACTTGCCGAACTCGTTTCAAAAGCCAAGCAAGCAGGACAAACCATCCACTTTCTGCCACCATATCGCCACGACAACAAAATCCTTTTGCAGGAACTGCTCGACATAAAGCCCGCCATGCAAAAAGGAGCTGCCTCGGTGGAACTCATCAAGGCAGTGGTGAAACTGCGCTCAACCAAATCGGAAGAAGAAATCAAAGAGATAGAACGTGCCTGCTCCATCGGCTTTAAAATGCACACCACGGCAATGAAACTTGCCCAGCCCGGAGTGACAGAACATTTCATCGGCGGCACAATCGACGGCATTGCCAACGCCCTTGGCGACAAAACATCGTTTGCCTCGATTGTCACCATGCACGGAGAAATTCTCCACGGTGCGCCCAAAATGAACTATCTTGAAGCCGGTCGCCTGCTCTTGGTCGATGCCGGAGCCGAGACTATCAATAACTATTGCTCCGACCACACGCGCACCACTCCAATCAGTGGCAAGTTTACCCACCGCCAGCGCGACATCTACACCATAGTGGAACAAGCACACGACCTCGCCCTCGACAAAGCCAAACCCGGAGTATTTTGGGCTGACGTTCACAAAGACGTGTGTCGTCTCATCACTAACGGGCTTAAAGACCTTGGCTTGATGAAGGGCGACACCGAAGAAGCCGTGGCCGCCGGTGCACACGCCCTCTTCCTGCCCCACGGACTGGGTCACATGATGGGTATTGACGTGCACGACATGGAAGATCTCGGTCAAAACTATGTGGGCTATGACGACGAAATACAACCCTCCACCCAATTTGGCCTCGCAAGTCTGCGCATGGGAAGAAGGCTCGAGAAAGGCTTTGTGGTGACCGACGAACCGGGCATCTACTTCATACCCGACCTTATCGACCATTGGAAGGCCAACAAGATCAATGCCGATTTCCTCAACTTTGAAGTGATAGAAAAATACAAGGACTTTGGTGGCATACGCATAGAAGACGACGTGTTGGTCACCGAAAACGGCGTGCGCTTCCTTGGCAAAGACATCATTCCCTATCATGCCGACGACGTGGAGAAATATGTGGCAGAATTTCATTTCTCATAACAACACCTCAGAAATTAACACATACATATAACAAAACAAAAACATTTTAACAGACATGAATTTCAAAAGAACTTTCGCAGCATTGTTTGCGGCAGGACTTCTGTTGACCCTCGCCCCAAACGCCAACGCTCAAAAGCCCGAAGAACTTACATTTACCGTAGTTAAGGAGGCACCCATCACCTCAGTGAAAAACCAAAGCCGCTCAGGCACTTGCTGGTGTTTCTCATCGCTCAGTTATTTTGAATCTGAAATCTTGCGCAAGGGTGGCAAGACCTACGACCTCAGCGAAGCCTTTGTGGTTCACCACACCATGGTAGACCGTGCCGAGGCTCATTTGCGCACCCACGGTGACGTGAGTTTCTCACAAGGCGGCAGTTTCTATGATGTATTGTATTGCGCCAAGACCTATGGTCTCTGCCCCGAGAGTGCCACCGTGCCGGCCGGCAGTCTCTATGGCGACACCCTCTTCAACCACAACGAGGTTGACAAAGTGGCAAGCGGTTTCCTCAAAGGAATGTTGGACCTCAAAACCCTCAGCCCCTGCTGGAAGAACGGTTTCACCTCTATCTATGACAACTATCTTGGCAAACTGCCCACCGAGTTTAAATATGAGGGCAAGAAATACACTCCCAAAAGTTTTGCCGAAAGCCTCGGCCTGGATTGGGACGAATATGTGAGCCTCACCTCGTTTACCCACCATCCGTTCTACTCTCAATTTGTGATTGAGGTGCAAGACAACTGGCGCTGGGCATTGAGCTACAACCTTCCGCTCGACGAGTTTATGGAAGTGATGGACTACGCTCTCAACAATGGCTATGCCTTTGCTTGGGGTGCCGACGTGAGCGAGAAATATTTCAACCGCGAAGGCAGCTGCGTGGCCACCGTGCCTGTTGATGCCAAAAAGACATCTCAGAGCAACGAGGGCAGCGACCAGGAACGCTGGATTGGCAAGAGCGGAGGCAAAAATCCTTCTATCACTGAAAAAGGCGAGATGACCATCACTCAAGAACTTCGCCAAGAGGCTTACGACAACTGGGAGACAACCGACGACCACGGAATGCTTATCTATGGCCTCGCCAAAGACCAAAATGGCAAGGAATACTACATGATGAAGAACTCATGGGGCTTTTATGGCAAATACAAAGGTTTTGCCTACATCTCCAAAGCATACGTTGCCTACAAGACCATGAATATTCTCATCAACAAAAACGCCATTCCCGAAAAAATTGCCAAAAAGCTTAACTTGAAATAACAGTTCGCATTTTGCAGAAAACAAAAATTGCCGAAGAATGAACATTCAATTCTTCGGCAATTTTTTTGTATCTTAATAGCAATAATTCAAAAGTCACATTTTTTACATACAGACAACCACAATTTACAAAAAATAATCCTAACTTTACACTCAATTTATGCTCGTGCATAGATAAACGCGCCAACACACAACTCAAAGCCAACGGCGCAACGAGACTTCTGAAAATAAAAAAAACAACATAAATGAATTACACATGGAAATTACAATCTCTCACACCACAAGATCGGAAAGCAGCTGAAAATCTTGCAACCGAAATCGGCATTAACCCCATTTTGGGCACAATACTCTTCAAACGCGGAATAAAGACATCGCGCCAGGCAAAAAAATTCTTCCACCCACAACTGACCGACCTTCACGACCCTTTTGAAATGAAGGACATGGACAAGGCTGTGAACCGCCTCAACGAGGCTATAGGCATGAAAGAAAAGATTTTGGTCTATGGCGACTATGATGTAGACGGCTGCACGGCTGTGACATTGGTATATAAATTTCTTCAAGAGTTTTATTCAAACGTCACCTACTATATTCCCGACCGCTATGAAGACGGCTATGGCATCAGTTTCAAAGCCATAGACCGCGCCGCCGAATTGGGTGTGAAAGTGATTATCATCTTAGACTGCGGCATAAAAGCAAACCGCGAAATCGACTATGCCAACCAATTGGGCATAGATTTTATCGTGTGTGACCACCATGTGCCCGACGACGAACTGCCGCCGGCATACGCCATACTCGACCCCAAACGCAAAGACGAGACCTATCCCTATCACGACCTATCGGGCTGTGGCATAGGTTTCAAACTGATGCAGGCTTTTGCACAAAACAACGGCATTGAATTTGCACGACTCACTCCGCTTTTGGAACTATGCGCAGTGAGCATTGCCGCCGACCTCGTGCCGGTGTTGGGCGAAAATCGCATATTGGCCTACCACGGACTGCGCCAACTCAACTTTAATCCGAGCGTAGGAATGCAGGCTATAATAAACGTATGCGGACTTAACGACAAGGAAATTGGCATGCCCGACATAATCTTTCGCATTGGGCCGCGAATCAACGCATCGGGGCGCATACAAAACGGCAGCGAGACCATCGAACTCCTCATAGAGAGAGACCTCAACCAAGCCATAGAAAAGGCTAACCGCATTAACACCTACAACGAGGCACGCAAAGACATAGACCGCCAAATGACAGAAGAGGCCAACGCCATTGTCGACAAAATAACCAACCTCGACGACAGGCGCAGCATTGTGGTCTACAACAAAGAGTGGCACAAAGGAGTGGTGGGCATTGTGGCCTCGCGCCTCACCGAACTCTATTATCGCCCCACCGTGGTGTTGGCTCTCGACGAGGAAGGCAACCTCACCGGCTCGGCACGCTCGGTGGCAGGCTTCGACATTTATTCGGGCATTGAGAGTTGCAAAGACCTGCTCGAAAATTTCGGAGGACATACATACGCAGTAGGGCTGACCCTCAAAGAGGAAAACATAAAGGAGTTTATAAAACGTTTTGAGGCATACGTTGAGAAACACATTGCCGACGAACAAACCGCCGCAACCCTTGAAGTGGAAGCAGAACTTGACTTTTCAACCATAACAACCGCTTTCTATCACGAATTGAAAAAATTCAGACCGTTTGGTCCCGAAAATCCCGAGCCGCTCTTCTCCACTTCAAATGTCTATGACTATGGCACAAGCAAAGTGGTGGGCAGAGGACAAGAGCATATCAAACTTGAACTCGTTGACAACAAGTCGAGCAACATCATCTCGGGCATTGCCTTTGGACAAAGCAGTCACGCTCGCTTCATCAAAACCAAACGCGCTTTCAACATCTGCTATACCATAGCCGAAAACACATATAAACACGGCGAAATACAACTGCAAATTGAAGATATCCAACCTGCCAACCCCTAACAACGCCACCGACATTCTTGAGCGCGGGCTCTCGCTGCTGCGCAAATATTGGAAATTCGACTCTTTCCGCAGCATACAAGGAGACATTATTCTCAGTGTATGCCGCGGCAAAGATACTCTCGGCCTGATGCCCACGGGAGGCGGCAAATCCATCACCTTTCAAATACCTTCACTCCTTCTGCCCGGCACCTGCATCGTGGTCACTCCGCTCATCGCGCTTATGAAAGACCAGGTGGCTCGACTCAAACAAATGGGCATAAAAGCCACGGCTATTTATTCGGGCATGACACGCGACGACATTATTCGCTCGCTCGAAAACTGCATTCTCGGTGGATATAAGTTTCTTTACATCTCACCCGAACGAATTAAATCAGAACTGTTTCAGGCAAAACTTGCACACATCAATGTAAACCTCATCACCGTGGACGAGGCTCACTGTATTTCCCAATGGGGATATGATTTCAGACCCTCATACCTGCAAATATCGTTGCTGCGCAAATTGAAGCCCGAAGCACCCGTTTTGGCACTCACAGCCTCTGCCACACCGGCTGTGGTGAGAGACATTCAAGACAAGCTGCAGTTTAAGTCTGACAACGTGTTTCGCATGAGTTTCGACCGCCCCAACCTCGTCTATTCGGTGAGAAATGTCGAAAACAAAGACACGGCACTCATAGACATATTGCTCAACACCACCGGCTCCGTTATTGTATATACGCGCAACAGGGAAAAGACCATAGAGACAGCAAAACTGCTCAACAAAAACAATATCAAGGCTCTCGCATACCACGCAGGCATGAACGCCGTAGACAAAGACACACGCCAACAGTTGTGGCACAGCGGTCTCGTGAGGGTGATGGTCTCAACCAACGCCTTTGGAATGGGAATAGACAAACCCGATGTGAGATTAGTGATACATATCGGAGTGCCCGACAGCCTCGAAGCCTATTATCAGGAAGCCGGACGTGCAGGGCGCGACAACAAACCCGCACAGGCCATTTTGCTCAAAGGACGCTATGACATCGCCAACCTCAAGCGACACATCGACACGGCTTTTCCCTCAAAAGATTTTATTCGTAACATATATCTGAAACTCTGCTACTACTACGAATTGGCCATTGGCGATGGCAATATGCTGAGAAAGGAGTTTAACCTTTCACATTTCTGCAAACAATATGATTTGTTCTCCCTCCCGGTGTTGAGTGCTTTCCGCATACTCGAAAATGCCGGCTTGGTGCAGTATAGCGAACCCGAAGACTGCGTGTCGTGTGTCAAGATTTTAGTGAACCGCGACCGACTTTACAGCATAAACAATCTTTCCAACGACTGCGAAATTGTTCTAAAAACTCTTCTGCGCTCCTATAATGGGCTTTTCGCCGACCTCATGCCGATAGAAGAAGTGGTTATTGCCCAACGCTCAAACCTCGCTCCCCAAACCGTATATCAAAACCTGCAACTGCTCAACTCGCTTGGCATAATATATTACATTCCCTTCAAACACACCGCCCACATCACATTTCTGCAAAGGCGTGTAGACATTGAGGACATCTTCTTCACCCCACAAGTCTACCAACATCGACGCCAAGACCTCGTGAGACGCGTTGAGGCCATGATAAACTACATCTCGTCGACCGGCATTTGCCGCAGTCGAATACTGCAAGAATATTTTGGTGACACAAACGCCACAAACTGTGGAAAATGTGACAACTGCATAAGAAACGGATATTCCGCTTCACAAAACATCGGCCCTCTTGTGGAACATGCCTCCATCGCCATAGTGAAACTGCTTGGCGACAACAACAAACACCCCTACACGGAACTCAAAAACCTCCCGTTTCCCAACGATGCCATTAAACAAGCCCTCGAAAACCTGCTCAACGAAAACGAAATAATTCTCAACGATGGCTGCTTCTCTTTAAACTGAGCAAGCAAAAATGAGAACTTTTATAGGCATTTTTTGCTGTCGCTCGTCTTTACGATTGGTTGCTCTGACAATAAGCCGTCGGTGGCATTCTCTTGGTTTTTCTAAAACTGCTCGCGAAAGAAATCCAACATTTCGAAGATTTCTTCTTTTGATGCGCTTTGATTGAGCCTTATATCGCCGATGTCGCCCAGCAGAGTGAAGTTTATATATCCCTCGGTGTTTTTCTTGTCGTGGGTCATCAAGCGATAAAGCGTTTCATAATCATCGCAAGTGAAAGCGAAATTTCCAAAATGCTCACGAATAAACGTAACCGTCTGCCTCATCTTGTCTTTTGGAAAGCCGATTTTCACCACTGAGAGATATAACTCACATATAATGCCCCACGCAACGGCAAAACCGTGCAACACGGGCCGCCCCTCAGACATGGCAAAACTCTCAAAAGCATGACCGGCCGTGTGACCCACGTTGAGAGCCTTGCGCAACCCCTTCTCCATAGGGTCTTCGGCCACAATGCGCTCTTTAACGGCAATATTTTTGCGCAGCAATTCGCTCAAGCGATCAAGGCATACATCGTTTAAATCAAAATTCAACAATTCTGCCCAATCCTGCGTGTTGCTAATCAATCCGTGTTTTATCATCTCGGCATAGCCCGAGACCAAGTTGTCGCGGTCGAGCGTTGAGAGAAAATGTGTGTCGATGATTACTTCGACAGCATTGTTGAATACGCCTATTTCATTTTTAAGACCGTTGAAATTGATGCCTGTCTTGCCTCCCACAGAGGCGTCGACCATTGCCAGCAAAGTGGTTGGAACATTTACAAATTTAACGCCTCGTTTAAAGGTAGAGGCGGCAAATCCACCAAGATCTGTCACCATTCCACCGCCAAGGTTCACGAGCAACGAGCGTCTGCTCGCCCCACCCTCGCCCAGCGACTGCCACACTTGAGACAGCGACTCGATGTTTTTGTTTACATCAGTAGGCGAGATTGTTATCTTTCCGGCAAGTTCCACCGCTTTGCACTCCTCAAGACGACCAAGACACAACTCGTGTGTCGTCTCGTCGGTCAGCACAAACAATTTATCATAATCCGTATTTTGCAAAACAACCGACAGCGCATTGGCGGCATCGGCTGTGAAAGTAATTGGTTGAGCAGTCTTCATTTTTCTTCTACATTATATTCTTCACCCTCAATAATAGTGCCGAGTTGCGAACGAAGTTCCACGAGCGTGGCTCTGATTTCCTTAAGCATATCTACGGCCTCGATGTTGCGATAAGTTCCTTCCTTGTTTTTCTGCAAAAGTTCGCGTGCGGCAGCAAGTTTCATTCCACGTTTCTTCACAAGATCGTGGATAACGCCCACAAGTTTTATGTCTTCCATGGTGTATTGCCTCACTCCCCTGCCTGCCCTTTTTGGCGAAAGGGTTGGAAACTCTGTCTCCCAAAAACGCAACAGCGATTCGTTGACATCATACATAGCCGCAACTTCCTGAATGGAATAAAACTTCTTGAGAACTTTATTTTTGTTGAGAGCCATAATATCTGAACTGTTTATCCGGAAAACCGCCGCAACATCACAAGCCACCGACAAATTCCGTTTTTATTATTAAGAATAAGTTTATTTCTTGATTTTAAGACTGCAAATGTAATGATTTATTGCTAATTTTGCAGCCAAATTAAAAGAAAATCAAGAAATGATGACAGCTAAAGAGATAAGAAATTCTTTCAAAGAGTTCTTCAAATCAAAAGGTCACCTCATCGTGCCATCGGCTCCGATGGTAGTGAAAGACGACCCCACACTGATGTTCACCAATGCCGGCATGAACCAGTTTAAAGACATAATTTTGGGTAATGCCGAGCCAAAAAGCCGCCGTCAGGCCGATTCGCAGAAATGTCTGCGCGTCAGCGGCAAACACAACGACCTTGAAGAGGTTGGCCGCGACACCTACCACCACACCATGTTTGAGATGTTGGGCAACTGGAGTTTTGGCGACTATTTCAAGAAAGAAGCCATTGCGTGGGCATGGGAATATCTTGTAGACGTGTTGAAGATAAACCCCGCAAACTTATATGCCACCGTTTTTGAGGGCGCACCCGATGAGGGCCTCTCGCGCGATGATGAGGCAGCAGGATATTGGGAGAAATATTTGCCCAAAGACCACATAATCAACGGCAACAAACACGACAACTTCTGGGAGATGGGTGACACCGGCCCCTGCGGTCCCTGCTCTGAAATACACATTGACTTGCGCAACGATGAAGAGAAAGCCAAAATCCCCGGCGCACAGTTGGTCAACAAAGACAATCCCCAGGTAATCGAAATATGGAACATTGTTTTCATGCAATACAGCCGCAAAGCCGACCACTCGCTCGACCCGTTGCCTGCCAAGGTGATCGACACCGGCATGGGATTTGAGCGTCTCTGCATGGCTCTCCAAGGAAAACAGAGCAACTACGACACCGACGTGTTTCAACCGCTCATCAAAAATATCTGCCAACTCTCAGGTAGGAAATACGGTGAAGACAATATGCAAGACGTTGCAATGCGCGTAGTTGCCGACCACGTCAGAGCCATTGCTTTCTCTATTGCCGACGGCCAACTGCCAAGCAATGCAAAGGCCGGCTATGTGATACGCCGCATATTGCGCCGTGCCGTGCGCTATGGATACACATTCCTCGGTTTCCAAGAGGCATTCATGTATAAGCTGTTGCCCACGCTCATCAGCGAAATGGGCGATGCCTATCCCGAACTCGAAGCACAAAAGACACTCATCGCCAAAGTGATGAGAGAAGAAGAAGACTCTTTTCTGCGCACTCTCGCCACGGGAATCAGCCTGCTCGACGGGGTCATTAAAGAGACCAAGGAAAAAGGCCTCACCGTTATTGACGGTGTGAAAGCCTTTACCCTCTTTGATACATTTGGTTTTCCCCTCGACCTAACCCAGCTTATCTGTGAGGAACATGGTCTCACCGTTGACAGCAAGGCATTTGATGAAGAAATGCAAAAACAAAAAGAGCGCGCCCGCAATGCCGCCGCCGTTGAAACATCAGACTGGATTGTCCTTGCTCAGGGCGAGACACAGACACACTATCTCGACTGCACCGAACACACTTGCCACATTCTGAAATACCGCAAGGTGGAACAAAAGAAAAAGACCTACTATGAGATTGTGCTTGACCACACTCCCTTCTATGCTGAAATGGGCGGACAGGTTGGCGACAGCGGTGTTTTGGAGAGCAAGAATGCCACTATAAAGATTTTCGACGTGAAGCGCGAAAACGGTCTGCCTATTCATCTCACCACAGAGATGCCCGAAAATCCCGAAGGCGAATATATGGCTCGCGTTGACATTGAGCGTCGTCGTGCGTCGGAGGCCAACCACTCATGTACTCACCTGCTCGACCGTGCACTGCGCGAAGTGTTGGGCACCCATGTAGAGCAGAAAGGCTCTCTGGTGACACCCGAGAGTCTGCGCTTCGACTTCAGTCACTTCCAAAAAGTAACCCACGAGGAATTGCGCAAGGTTGAGAAAATCGTCAACGAACGCATACGCCAAAACCTGCCCTTGCAAGACTATCGCGATCTGCCTATAGAAGAAGCGAAAAAACTCGGAGCCATAGCATTGTTTGGCGAGAAATATGGCGACAAGGTTCGCGTGGTTCAATTTGGCGACAGCATTGAGTTTTGCGGTGGTTGTCATGTGAAGGCCACCGGCCAAATAGGCTTTGTGAGAATTGTTTCAGAGAGCAGCGTGGCAGCCGGAGTGAGACGAATAGAAGCCATCACCGGCAAAGCCGCTGAAGAGAGCGTATATCGCATGGAGGAAATTATCTTCGGCCTCAGAGACTTGCTCGGCCAAAAAGACATCAAAGCCGCCATTGAGAAAACCATTGCCGAAAATGCCGCCCTCCACAAACAAATGGAGGAAGCCCAAAAAGAACGACTTCTCAAAATACGCGAATCAATCATAAAAGAAACGACAACCACCACCGATGGTGTGAGAATAGTGAAACACGTCTTTGTGGCAGACATTCCGGCCAATGCCGTGAAAGACCTTGCCTTCCAAATTGTCGCCTCACTGCCCGAAAAGACCCTTTGCGTGCTTGGCAGTAAATGTGACGACAAACCGCTCATCACCGTGATGATAAGCAAAGACCTCATCGAGAGCCACAAACTCCATGCCGGCAACCTCGTGAGAGAAGCCGCCAAACTCATCAAGGGCGGTGGAGGCGGTGCACCCCACTTTGCAACAGCGGGTGGCAAAGACACCACCGGCATTGACGCAGCAGTAGACAAGGTGGTTGAACTTGCAGGTTTCTAACAAAAACACTCACCACGACATGAGAGCTTACATTCACCGGGGAGACATACATTTCGCCTTGTTGTTGGCTTTTTTTCTCACATGGTATAGAGTGTTGGCCATAGTGGAGGCCTCAATACTCACACCGCTCAACATTGCGAGGCTGGCTATAAATTTTGTGGCGATTACCACAATGCTCGAAGTAATTTTCGGCCTGATATGCTATCTCCGCAAGAAGCCTTTGTTTGGCAGGGCAAAATCGAGATTTTTTTCGTGGAAGCGCACATTGCCCGTTTCGGCAGTGATTTCGGCTGCCGGCATATTGTTCTATTATTTTGAACTCGCCACACCGATTGCCGGCCAAACAATTTGGGCTCTCGTCATCGGCTTTGCCATCGGCACTGTTCTGACAATGTTATATTTCTACAGCCTTGTAGAAAAGAAATGATAGCCGATACGTTTCTTAAATCCATTCAACGATCACTTCCCTTTGAACTCACCACGGTTCAGAGGGAAGTGATTGTGCATTTGTCGACCTTCATTTTCAACCCCAAACCCATGGGGGCATATATTTTGCGTGGCTATGCCGGCACGGGCAAGACCACCCTAATTTCGGCCGTGATAAAAACCTTGCGCAAACTTGGTCGCGAAACAGTGTTGCTCGCCCCCACCGGCAGAGCTGCAAAGGTGTTGGCTCACCACGCGGGAATGCCTGCCTTCACCATTCACAAAGAAATATATAGACAAAAGAAATTAGACGATATCAACCCCACTTTTGACATTGACATCAACAAACACAAAAATGCCGTCTTCTTTATCGACGAGGCTTCGATGATAGCCAACGACGAAAGTGGCACGTCGCCGTTTGGCACGGGGCGCATACTCGAAGATCTCGTGGACTATGTGTTTGGCAATCCGGGCAACTCCATAGTCTTCATTGGCGACAACGCACAATTACCCCCCGTGGGCGAAGAAGAAAGTCCCGCGCTCTCTCCCAACGCCCTCAAAGCCATGGGACTTGAAGTGAGCGGATTTCAAATGAGCACCGTAATGCGCCAGGCGTGCGAGAGCGACATTCTGACCAACGCCACCATGCTGCGCCAACACCTCTCGGCAAATCTCACCGACCAACTGCCCGTGATAAAATTCTCCGGCAGCGACGAACTGCAAAAACTGCCGGGCAGCGAAATAGTAGACAGCCTCGAAAACGACTATGCAAAATATGGTCAACAAGAGGTGGTGGTCATCACGCGCTCAAACAAACAGGCGGTGCAATATAATCTCGGCATTCGCGACATGATCTTCGGGCGGTCGGCCGATCTCACAGTGGGCGACATCGTCATGGTGGTGCGCAACAACTATTTTTGGCCCGAAATGATTGCCTCTAAGATAAAATCCAATAACAAAAACGAAATGCCGCCCATGAATTTCTTTGCCAACGGCGACATCGCCATCGTTACTTATATCAGGCAATTCACCGACCTCTACGACCTTCACTTTGCCGACGTGACCCTCTGTTTTCCCGACTACAACGACTATGAAGCCGACGTGAGAGTGTTGCTCGACTCGCTTACCTCCGAAAGCCCCTCGCTCACCAAAGAACAAAACGAGAAACTCTATCGCGGCGTGTTGGAAGACTATGCCGAGATAAGAAACAAGAAAGAACGAATGCGCAAAATGCGCCTCGACATCAACTACAACGCCGTACAGATAAAATACGCCTACGCCGTGACCTGCCACAAAGCCCAGGGCGGACAATGGCGCAACGTCTACATCGACCAAGGGTGGCTTCCGCCCGAAACCACCGACCGCGGCTACTACCGCTGGCTCTACACCGCCATGACACGCGCCACCCATAGCCTCAGACTTGTGAATTGGCCCGAGAAACAATCTTCTTGAAAACATTTTTACAATCCTATGGTTTTTTCTGTATTAAATCATTAACTTTGCAAACATTATGAAACATATCGTTTCCAAAAGTCTGCGTATCGCACTGCCTTTCGTTTTAGGCTTCGGCATAATCTATTGGATGTATCGCAATTCCGACATCGACGAGATTGCCGACTTGATGTGTCACCACATGAAATGGGAATGGATGCTTTTGTCGTTTATTCCGGGCATCACGGCTCAGGTGTTTCGTGCCTTGAGGTGGCAACAGGCTCTCAGCCCCATGGGAGAGCGTTGTCGCACTCATGTGGCAATATGTGCCATTTATCTGAGTTATGCCTCCAGCCTTGTGATACCACGCGTGGGCGAATTTCTGCGTTGTGGCGTGTTGAAGAAAAAAGATGGTGTTTCATACGCCAAATCATTGGGCACGGTGGTCACGGAGCGAGCTGTTGACACATTGCTCATGATGTTGCTCTGCCTTGCCGTGATAGTCTATCAATGGCAGCAATTCTCCGACTTTTTCGCCCTCACCGGTGTCAGTATCAATGCCACACTCAACAAATTCACCACCAACGGCATACTTGTTTCGGCAATCTGCACCATGGGCATCATTATCCTGATAACTGTTCTGATACGCAAGCTCTCCCTCATGCGCAAAGTGAAAGACATCATGCAGGGGCTGGTCGAAGGTATCATGTCGGTGAGGCATGTGAAAAGCATTCCTCTATACGTCTTCTATTCCGTGGCTATTTGGGTGTCTTATTTCTTCCACTATTACCTCACGTTTTATTGTTTCGGCTTTACCGAAAACATTGGTTTGGCAGCCGGTTTGGTATCGTTTTGCACCGGCAGCATAGCCGTGATTGTGCCCACGCCCAACGGACTGGGGCCTTGGCACTTTGCAGTGAAAACCATTCTTGTGCTCTATGGCCTAAATGACCAACTTGCTGTCAGTTTTGCCCTTGTTGTTCATACTGTTCAGACTCTCTTGCTTGTGGTTTTGGGTATCTATGGCCTTGCCTACCTCCAATTTGCCCCATCAAGAAATAATCCCACATCCACCTCGACCGAAGCATGAAACATCTTGTGCAAATAATCCTGTCGCTCACGATAGCGGTTGGCGTGATGTATTTCGTCTATCGCGATTTTCCCTTTTCTTCTGTGAGCCACACTCTGCTCTATGAAACAAAATGGCAATGGGTGGCAGTCGCCATGCTGTCGGGTAGTCTGGCCCAGGCAATCAGAGGAGTGAGGTGGCAGATTTTGCTTGTTCCCATAGGCGAGCGCTGCATGTGGCGCAACCTTGTGGGCAGCATCTTTATGTCGTTTGCCGCCAGCCTTGTCATTCCGCGCATTGGCGAAGTGTCGCGATGTGCCACCCTGCGCAAAACCGATGGAGTCTCTTTCACCCACAGCCTCGGCACCGTGGTGGCAGAGCGCATTGCCGACACACTCGTACTGCTTCTTCTCATAGCGATAGTGTTTATCACTCAGTGGCAACAAGTAGTCTCGTTTTTTCCATCAACGACCGATGTCAACGGCCAAGCCGGCTCTGCGTCATGGTCTCCCCTGTCGGTGGCAGCCATTGCTGTCGGTGTCGGCCTCATTTTGATAGTCGCTGCCGCGAGGCTCTATCGTCGCAACAAGTTATTTCGCTCCAAATGCGACAAATTCAAAGAGGGATTTCTCTCGGTTGCCCAATGTGGCCGGATATTCCTCTTTATATTATATACTTGCCTCATCTGCCTTTTCAACCTGCTCAACTTGTGGCTCATGTTCTACGCTTTCGATTCGACATCACAGTTGGGTTGTCAAGCAGCGTTGTTGGCCTTTTGCATGATAGCATTTGCCATGGTGGTGCCCACGCCAAACGGTGCCGGCCCGTGGCACTATGTTGTCTCCACAAGTTTGATTATTTATGGAGTATCAAAGGATAATGCCGCAAGTTTTGCTCTCATCGTCCATGCCCTCCACGTATTGACAATTATCCTGCTCGGCTTTGTGGGCATGATGATTGTGAAAAAAACAAATCAAGTCAAACTCTTCCGATAGTCGGTCGGTGACATTCTCATGGTTTTTGAAAACAGTCGTGAGAAATAATGGGTCACCTGCATAAGCGTGTGTAAACATACACACAGTTATGCAGGTGACCCCATTTTCAGAACTTTTTCAACAAAAAAAGGAGGGGTATCTTTTACATACCCCCCCCCTTTTTATATGGTATAAACTAAATGTTTTCGAGCAACTTCACCACAAAATTATAGTATTTCTCAACCGAAGGAATGTGGCAACGCTCGTTGGGAGTGTGAGGCGAACGCAAGGTCGGTCCAAAACTCACTGCGTCCATATCGGGATAAACTGTTTTGATGACGCCACACTCCAAACCGGCATGACACACCGTGACAACGCAATCCTCTCCATTCACCTCTCTATAGACTTCTCTCACCTTGGCAACAAGCGGCGAGCCAAAATCGGGTTGCCATGCCGGATATTTGCCTTTATACTCCACGGTGAACCCCGCCAACTCAAATGCCGAAGCCGCCGACAAGGCCAACTCATCGAGCTTTGAGTCACACGAACTGCGCACCGACACATCGGCCTCGGCTTTGCCACCGGCGACGGCAACTATTCCAAGATTGCAAGAAGTCTCCACAATGGTGGGCATGGACGGAATGAAACGATATGGGCCCACGGCAACAGCGAGCACAGCTTTGGTGATGTTGAGGGCTACGTCGGCAGGCACAATCGCAGTGGGCTCTTCCGTCTCGGTCGCGCTGACAGTCAAAGCGTCTTCTATACCCTTATATTCGGCACGATATGTCTGCTCCCACTTTGCAACAACGGCTTTCACTGCCTCTACCTTGGCGGCCTCAACCACAACAACGATATTGCCTCGGCTCGGAATGGCATTGCGCATATCTCCACCCTCCCAAGAGGCCAGATTGCAGCCCTGCGAGAGTAGTTCTTTTGCAATATTGGCCAACAATTTATTGGCATTGGCGCGCCCAACATTGATTTCAAGCCCCGAATGACCTCCGTTAAGCCCCGAAACAGAAATCTTGACGGCTTTTCCTCCGGCGATTGAAGCCTCGGGGGTATATGTCATCTCGGCTGCCACATCAACACCGCTGGCACTACCTATAATAAACTCGCCCTCTGTCTCATTGTCGAGATTAAGCAAAATTTCTCCTTTCAGTGTGTCGGGCCTGAGATTATTCACGCCATACATGCAGGTCTCTTCGTCTACGGTGAAGATTGCTTCAAGCGGACCGTGTTTTATATCATTATCCTCAAACACTGCCATTGCCGTGGCCACACCGATGCCGTCGTCAGAGCCAAGAGTGGTGCCTTTTGCCTTCACCCAATCGCCGTCGATATAGGTCTCGATGGGGTCGTTTAGAAAATCATGTGTTGATTCGGCTGTTTTTTGCGGCACCATGTCCATGTGGGCCTCCATTGTGACCATCTTGCGATTTTCAAACCCCGGAGTGGCAGGTTTGCGCACCACGATGTTGCCGGCATTGTCCTTGAAAGCCTCAAAACCGTTGCTCTTTGCCCAATCAAGCAAAAAGGTCTGTATCTTCTCAAGATGTCCCGACGGACGTGGCACTCTCGTGAGGGCATGGAAACTTTTCCAAATGCCCTGTGGTTTTAGTTCTGAAATATTCATATAGATTATATTTATAGTTTTAGTTTCTAATACAACGGCAAAACTACAACTATATTTTCTTTCAGACAAATAATCGTCACCCAAACTCACCTGTTTTGCACACTATATATTACAAAACGACCCTGCAACGATGATGTGGCAGCAAAAAAACATGAGATTTCTTTTTCGTTTCGCGCCATGTCGCTATCTTTGCAATCGTAAACATTTGCAAAGTTTTCAAGATAAAAATAAGACGTTTGTCAATTTTTGAACCTTAAAATATTTCAAATTAAAACAAAATCGGAATAACAATAATCTTTAAACAAAATATTATGATTAAAAAACGCTGGTATGTTTTGATGACCGCAATGGTCGTCTTTGCGATTTGGGGGGTCTTTGCTCCCGAGGGAAGTTTTGAATGTACGTTTGGAACGGAGGAAGGGCAGATAAATCCCGCCGACGTGGCATGGCTCATCACCGCCACGATCTTTGTGTTGATGATGACACCGGGATTGTCGTTTTTCTATGGTGGCATGGTTGGAGCGCGCAACGTGATTTCAACAATGCTGCAATCATTTATTGCCATGGGGCTGATTTCTGTTTTATGGGTAGTAATTGGTTTCTCGCTCTGTTTTGGTGACGATGTTGGCGGTTTGGGCATTATAGGCAATCCGCTGACATTCCCCATGCTCGACGGTGTGGGCGGCTCACCCTACGTCACCGCCAATAGCGGCAAGTTTGTGGGAGGTGCCACAATTCCTTTGGCATTGTTTGCTTTGTTTCAGATGAAATTTGCCATTATCACTCCTTCGCTCATCACGGGTTCGTTTGCGGAGCGCGTGAGATTTTCGGGCTACATGTGGTTTATGATGTTCTTTTTCTTTGTGATTTACTGTCCGCTGGCCCACATGACATGGCATCCCGACGGATTGTTTCTCAATTGGGGCGTTGTTGACTTTGCCGGTGGTATCGTGGTGCACGCTTCGAGCGGAGTGGCGGCGTTGGCCGGTGCTATCTATCTGGGCAAACGAAAGACGATCAACCGCCATGCTGAGCCTGCCAACATTCCTTTTGTGTTGTTGGGTGCAGCCATGTTGTGGTTGGGTTGGTTTGGTTTCAATGCCGGCTCGAGCCTCCATGCCGACGGGCAAGCCGTCAAAGCGTTTCTCAACACCAACACAGCCTCAGCCGTTGCCATGATGACATGGTTGTTTTTCGACTGTTTGCGTGGCAGAAAGCCCTCTGCGATGGGTGCCGCCGTGGGCTGCGTGGTGGGTTTGGTGGCTATCACTCCCTCGGCCGGATATGTCACGGTGGGTCAATCCATAACCATTTCGTTTATCATCACCCTGATGTGTAACATAGCCGTAAACAAAGGGGCAAAAAGCCGCATAGACGATGCTCTCGACGTTTTTCCGACTCACGGTGTAGGTGGCATATTGGGCACTGTGTTGACCGGCATTTTCATACAGGAGGGATTGATTGCCGGTTCGTGGGACGGTTTTGTGGTGTTTCTCTACCATATGTTGGCCATATCAATGGTGATTGCCTATACCTTTGTGATGAGTTATATAGGTTATAAACTCATTGACCGTTTCATTCCTATGCGCGTGAGCCGTCGTTCGGAAAAAATCGGTCTCGACATCTCTCAACACAACGAGCATTATGGCCTCGCCGACGTAGACGACAGAGAGATTGCCGAATATGCCGAATATGAGCAGGAAAAGAAACAGAAATAGCCGTTCATTTCTTTTGGATGAAAACACAAAATGCGGAGAGCTTGATTTTGCTCTCCGCATTTTGTGTTTTCTAAACCTCAATCCATCACTCAATCAACTGCAAAGCCTCGGGGGTCATAAAAGGTTTGATTTCAGAATATGGCACAACAAACGAAACAATGCCCATGGCATAGCAGGCGATTTCATATTGCTGGTAAACAAAACAGAGGCCGTTTGGCGTCAGGTATGGCTGACACACCGGAAGCGGAATAATACCGTCTTCAATAAAGAGCATTTCATTAAGCGTTTCATCGGTAATCTCGGTGTTGCCCTGTTCTTTGAGATAGGAAAGCACTCCTTGGCGCAAAAGTGGTTGAATTTCGTTAAGTTTAAGACTGTCAACAGTCTGTTTTAAAACCTTACCAAAAGGTTTAACAAGGTTAACGGCTTTTTCGGTGGTGCCTCCATGAGCCCCTCCGGTATAGGAATAAGCAGTTGTCTCGTATGTGACATAGCGGGGAGTGTCGTCGGTCTTGCGAATAGCAATATCAAAAGTCCACCCATTCAAAGAATAGCCCGTCTCTAAAGCGTCATCCATGCTGTTAGCAAAAAATTTGCCGACAATGCCGCCATAATAACCTATCATCTCGCGACCGCCATCGGAAAATCCGCCGTTAAAGGCAATCTCGTCTGTCTCGACAAACCAATCAACATTGGCCTTCAACTCCTTATTTATATAATCTGCCACGGCCAAAGAGAAAGAATCGCCCGACAAAGGATAGTCAACTGTTATGCGACAAGAATAAAAAGAGTCTTTTCCGGTTTCAAGAGAAACGCTATCGGTTCTCAATGGAGAGGATAAATCGGTTGTGCCACACGAATGACAAGCAATCATGCCACCAAACACAATGAGCCAAATTATAAAACAATGTGTTTTCATCATTCTGCAAAAGATATTAAGAAACAACAGATCACCAGTTGTCGTCTTCTTTCTTCTCCTTTGGTTGAGGCGTTGTTTTGTCACCAAAATGGGTGTTGAGATAGTTGATATAGTCGCGACACGAGGTGAGACATTTGGCGTTGGTGTTGATAAATGCACGCGAGAAACTGTCTTTGTGTTTGGAATTTGTTTTTATAGGAAAGCAGTCAGTCACGGGCATAGACTTGTTGACAACGTCTTTCACCCAGTCAGACGAATTGAGGACAAACGTCTCTATCTTAGCCTCATATCTCATGCGATTTTCCTTAAATTGAAAAGTCAGTTCGAGCGGCACACTCACATGGGCTTC
Organism: Prevotellaceae bacterium; assembly: GCA_029219385.1. Classification (GTDB taxonomy): domain Bacteria; phylum Bacteroidota; class Bacteroidia; order Bacteroidales; family Bacteroidaceae; genus UBA6382. The sequence continues at coordinate 23,545 of JAQXTH010000037.1, forward strand.
CGAAGCCGTGGCGGCAAAACCACCAAAACCATACGCGTCGCCCAAACCAAGCAACACCACCTTGGCTTTCACAATGCGTTTTTCAACATCAAACTGCACAATGCTGTCGTTTGGCGTGGTAAACGCTTTTTCGAGCCACAGTTTTGTGAGGTTCATCACCTTGGGAATATCAAAGGTGTCGTTGGCATTGATTACATACCTGTGTTGAATGGCTCCGTCGGCATTCACGCCATATTCTTGATAAACGGCTTTTGCCCATTCGTGTTCGTCTTTTTTATTGTTATCGGCAACATATTTCCATGTCTCTATGGCCTCATTGTTTTGCTTAGAACCAAAATGCGGACGCTTGTCTCTCTGAGCCGAAACCGTTGCAGCAAGACATAATGCTGCTGCACATAATAACAAAAACTTTTTCATAACCTTCAGTTTTAAAAATTTCAGAGCGAAGATAAGAAGTTTTTCCATAAAATGGCATATCAGACGACAAACAAATATATTAACACCTCATTTTTTTCGATAAAATTGTGAAACAATCACTACCTTTGCCGCTGAAATGAAGAGATACGACGTAAAACCAAAGAAAAATCTCGGGCAACATTTTCTCAACGACCCGATGATTGCCTCGCGCATTGCCGACACAGTCGATGCGTGTCCCGACCTGCCCATTCTCGAAGTGGGACCCGGCACGGGTGCACTCACCCAACACCTTCTCAACAAACACCGCGAACTCCACGTGATAGAACTCGACCGCGAAAGCATTGCGTTTCTCAAAGAGGCGTTCCCCATGCTGAGAAAAACACTGATCGAGGGAGACTTTCTGCACATTGACCTAAAAAGCCTGTTCAACGGCAAACCGTTTGTGCTGACCGGCAACTATCCCTATAACATAAGCAGCCAAATATTCTTTAAAATGCTCGACCACAAAGACATCATTCCTTGTTGCACGGGCATGATACAAAAAGAAGTGGCAGAGAGGCTCTGCTCGCCACCCGGCAACAAGAACTATGGCATTTTGAGTGTGTTTATCAGAGCATGGTATCACACGGAATACCTCTTCACCGTAGACGAAACAGTATTTACTCCCCCTCCCCGAGTGAAGAGTGCCGTGGTGCGCTTCACACGCAACGAAGTGACCGACCTTGGTTGCGATGAGCAACTCTTCAAACGCATTGTGAAGACCACCTTCAACCAACGGCGCAAAATGATGCGCGGCTCCATAAAGCCCCTGCTCTCACAATTAGACAACCAATTTCATCAGGCAAATCCCCTGTCCACACCACCCGACCACTCCCTATTGCTCGCCACCGAGATTTTCACAAAAAGACCCGAGCAACTTGACGTGGCAGACTTTATCTTGCTCACAAACACAATAAAAAAACACTACGACAACGGCATTTAACATTGTCGTAGCGTTTGTGTGTCTGACTCTACAATCTGTCTCTATTTCAGAATGAGAAGAATATATTTGTCGGTTTCTTCCACCGTGACAGAAAACACCTTGTTGTCATCATAGGGATAGTCGATTTTCAAGAAACTCGAAGCATAATCGGAGTTACTCTTAAAAGTCGGTTTGTCAATCTTAAAAATATCGCTCTCCTTCACTTTTATTACATCCTCATAGAGACGGTAATACTCCTGAGTAATCACCCAATTGTCTTCATGACCTTCGCCCAGATACATCTCACCACCAAAAAGTGTCACACTGCGAGGCGGACGCGAGTCAACCCTCACCGCCACCTTCAATCTCAAACTTGTCTTGTCGCCATCGGAGTCATTGTCGTCACAAGAACACACAAACACCATTGCTCCCAAAAGCATCACCAGCAAATACACAAACTTTTTCATAACTTACCCTTTTAAATTTATTATGTTTGCAAATATAATAAACGTAACATTTCACAAAAAGAAAATTGTGCTAAAAAATATCATTAGTGTCCCGTAAAAATTGGGACAAAGTTTAATTTAGGGATATTCAGTTAATGGCTCAGTCTTTCAATTGTGTAATGGGCCGTGTCTATCATATATCGGTGCAGACCTAATCTCGCGGACAGATTGTCAGTTCTCGACGCATAAAACAGGGCATTTCGATGGTATTGGGGTACGTCGATCTGCCTCCGATGTTCTTCGGAGGTTCGAAATGGATGTAATTTTTTATGCACACCGTTTT
>JAQXTH010000038.1 GCA_029219385.1 Prevotellaceae bacterium
GTACGCAAGGAACTGACAGACGAATGGAATCGAGCCGGTGTGAAGCAAGGACAACAGTACGCTTCGCTGACCGACATCATCACACGTGAATGGAGCGGCATGACCACACGTCAGTACAAGCAACACAAGGGATTGAAGAAAGAGAATCTTCGAGACAACATGACCAACGTGGAACTTGCTCTCAATATGCTGGCAGAGGCTTCTACTACAGAAATATCCAAGCAGAAAAATCCTCGTGGATTTGCTGAGAGTGCCAAGATTGCCAAAGAAGGAGGCAGTGTGGCAAAAGCTGCACGAAAGCAGCTGGAAAGCAAGACGGGCAAGTCTGCCATATCTTCGTCCAAGGCAAGTGATTGTCTGTTACCACCAACAGACAATGAGGAGGAATAGGAATTATGACACAACAATACGATACATATAAGGACAGTGGGGTTCAATGGCTCGGGGAGATTCTGGGGCATTGGGAAACGAGAAAGATTAGTTCGCATTTTAGACAAAGGAATGAGAAGGTTTCTGATAAGGATTACCCTGCTCTAAGTGTATCAAAACAAGGTGTGACACCACAACTTGATAATGTTGCTTTGTCTAATGCAGAAGGTACTTCTCGTAAACTCGTAAAAGTAGGAGATTATTCAGTAAACTCTCGTTCCGACAGAAAAGGCCCGCATTGCCACAAGTGTTGACTTTGCGAATGCCGTTCGCAATGGCGACAAGCAGGTGGCACAGATCACCTTCAACGAAGACATCAGCAAAATCGTCGCTGCCATGCTGGAGGAAAAGACAGAGTTCGTACAAACATACTTTACCAATCCTGACTTCCAAAACTTTGTGAATGCAAGGGTGTTTGAGGCAGCAGTGAGCCGGTTGTCACACAAATAGTGCCTTGTTTATCACCATTTGCGCAAGAGTAAATCCAAATGTTGCAGTGACATGAACCATAGAGCCGTTGCCACCGACATGACGCGCACTCTCTATGGGTTTCTCACTGCTATACACACACATAAACTTGCGCGAAGGATATTCACCCCCATGCTTAAATCTTTTGCGCAAAGCTCGCGCCAAAGGACATCCGTCTACCTTCCAAAACTCCGACGTGGCAACCCGGAGACTGTCAATCTTCATTGCCGCGCCCATGGAAGAGAAAAGCGTACACCGCTCAGTCTGGGTTGCTTCGACGATGAGAGCAGCCTTGTCTTTAAGACTGTCGATGGCATCTATCACAAAATCATATTGTGATAGATCAAACTTCTCCCTATGGTCGGCATCATAGAAGTCTTGAAATGTTTCTATCTCGGCCCGAGGATTGATTGAGAGCAGACGACTTTTCAAAGCTTCAACCTTGGGAATGCCGAGAGTTTCGACAGTGGCCTCCAACTGGCGATTTACGTTGCTCTCTACCACACAATCGGGGTCAACCAAAGTGAGATGACGAAAGCCCGATCTCACCAAGGCCTCGACACACCAACTGCCCACACCGCCCACACCAAACACTATTATTCTCTTTATGGCAAAAGCAGACAGAGATTCACGCCCCACAACCTTCTCCACACGATCAAACAACATAAGATTACTTTCTGTCATATATCACACTTCTTTTCCTATAATACGTTTTCAGTTGCGTTTTCTCGCTGTAGCAGAGCCATTAAACCAAAACGTGCAAACAACCAGTCGCAATCGAAATTGGTTATCTCACGATTGTTTACTGCATAAACCATAGACACCGCCATTACAAGCAATGTCATGACAAAACTCTTTTTCATGATATTTGTAAATGATATTCATAAAGGTTATTAAAATTTTCGCGAATGTAATAAAAAGTTCTCAAAGCAAAGCAAATCTTCCGCGATTTTACAATACATTACTATTCAAACTACTTACAATAAACAGATTTGTCAACAAAAACAAAACGGCACTAAAGATTATCGTCAAATATTTTAGCATGGCTTTCACAACACTGTCTATAAAATCCGTTAAAAAATGGCAAAAATGATTGGTGAAATCAGGAAAAACATAGTGTAAAAGATAGTTCGCTAACTTAGCGAACTTAAGCACCCTAAGTTAGCGTGCTTAAACACTCTAATTAGGAAACTATAGCACCCTAAGTTAGGAAACTATAAAATAAGCGTCTTCAAACTGCCGACAGATGTTGCAAAAACAAAATAAAATGACTAACTTTGCGTCTTGAAAAGCAATAAAAAAATAATAATTCTCTAAAATCATTTTTGAAACAACAACAAAAAGTCATGAAACAGAATATTCTGGCCATCAGTGGCAAACCCGGGCTCTATATGCTCATCGCAAGAGGCAACAACACCGTGATCGTTGAAAGTATCGACGCTGCGAAAAAACGCTTCAACGTGGGAGTGCGCGACCGCATTACGTCTCTCAACGACGTTTCTATATATACCACCGACGACGACGTGAAACTAATGGACGTGTTTGAGGCAATGAAACAACACGCAGAGGGGAAAACCGTTGACATAGACCTGAAAAAGGCAAGCAAAGAACAGCTCTCCGACTATGTGGCAGAGGTGTTGCCCAACTTTGACCGCGACAGAGTTTACCCCAACGATATGAAAAAACTTATATCATGGTACAACATTCTCATAACAAACGGTCTTAGCGATTTTGCCACAGAAGAAGAGGGCGAAGAAGAAGACGCTGCCGAGAAATAAAGATGTCTGTCAACCACCGACAATAGTTACTTGAATAAAAAGGGTCGAAATTTTGTAGAATTTCGACCCTTCATTGCATTGTTGCAAAACCACCACAAAAATAAATCGTCCGCAATCTTCCCGATTGCCCATCTTTCAACAAAAAGTGACATAAAATTACGCCTCACAACAACAATTTTGTATAAAACAGGCAGCAATTTGCTGACGTTTATGATATTTTTACATATATTTGCACGCTAAAAGGCGAAAGAAACAAATGCCCGCTTATTAAATAATGTTATAAGATTTTATGTGTGACAATAATAAATTCAAAATAACCCTGCTCCAAACCGATATCGCGTGGAACAATCGCGAAGCTAACGCGCTCAACGCTGAGCAAATGATTGCCGAAAACCCCGGCAGCGACCTCTATGTGTTGCCTGAAATGTGGACAACCGGGTTTGCCACCGCCCCAAAGGGCATCGCAGAGAACAAAGGCGAGGGCCTCGACATCATGAAACAACTCGCTCAAAAAACAAATGCCGCCATTGCAGGTAGCATTGCCACACAAGTGGACGAAAACGACTTCAGAAATCGTTTCTATTTTGTGGAGCCCGATGGAAAAACAACATTCTACGACAAGCACCATTTGTTTACATACGGTGGAGAACACCTGGAATATAGCGCGGGAACAGAACGCGTTGTGATAGATTTTCGCGGAGTGAAATTCAGGCTGATCGTATGCTACGATTTAAGATTTCCCGTGTGGTGCAGAAACACAGACAACTACGACTGTATCATCTGTGTGGCAAGTTGGCCTACACCACGCATAGAGGCGTGGAGCACCCTGCTCAAAGCGCGTGCCATTGAAAACCAATGTTTCTTAGCCGGAGTGAACCGTGTGGGGACTGACCCCTCATGTGAATACTCGGGTGGAACGGCTCTGATTGACCCCTACGGAAAAACCATCGTTGAGTGTGAACGAGGTAAGCAACAAGCCATAAGCACCATTCTTGACCTTGAACAACTCTACGCTTTCAGACAGAAATTCCCGGTGCTCAACGACAAAGACGGTTTCTGTCTCTGACACCAAAAACACCTTTTTAATACGAAATAACAATAAAACAACAATAAAATCATGAACAAAAAACTTTTGCTCGGCGACGAAGCCATAGCCCTTGGCGCAATCAACGCCGGACTGAGTGGCGTATATGCCTATCCCGGCACTCCGAGCACCGAAATCACCGAGTTTATACAACACAATCCGCTTGCCCGTCAGCGTGACATCAAGTCGCAATGGTGCACCAACGAGAAAACGGCAATGGAGGCTGCTCTCGGCATGAGTTATGCCGGCCGACGCGCCTTGGTCTGCATGAAACATGTGGGTATGAACGTCTGTGCCGATGCTTTTGTGAATAGTGCCATTACGGGCGTGAACGGAGGTCTTGTGGTAGTAGCCGCCGACGATCCCTCCATGCACTCAAGCCAAAACGAACAAGACAGTCGTTTCTATGCCAAATTTGCCCTTGTGCCAACCTTTGAGCCAAGCAATCAGCAAGAGGCCTACGACATGATGAGCGTGGCTTTTGATTTGTCAGAAAAAATGAAAGTGCCCGTGGTGATGAGGATTGTGACACGCCTTGCCCACAGTCGTGCCGCCGTGGCAATCGGAGAAGCCATAGAGCAAAACGAGTTTAACGCAAGCAATGACCGATGGGTGTTGTTGCCGGCCATCGCCCGACAGAAATATGTAAGCCTCATCGAAAAACAACCACAATTGGAAGAAGCCGCCGAGACATCACAATTCAACACCATGGAAAAGGTTGGCGGCGGCAAAGGTATTGTGGCTTGTGGCATTGCCTACAACTATGTAAAAGAAGCAATGGGCAACTCTGCCAATATCTTGAAAATATCCCAATATCCTCTTCCACAAAAAGCCATAAAGCAATTTGCCGCCGATTGCGCGGAAATAATCGTTGTTGAAGATGGTCAACCCGTGGTGGAGGAAGACATAAAAAAATTGCTTGGCGCAGACTACCCCGTGAGGGGACGACTTACGGGCCTTCTGCCTCGCACAGGCGAATTGACCCCCGACAATGTGGCGGCAGCACTGTCGGCAGAGACCACCACGCCTCGCGACCCGGCAAAAAACCTTGCACCACGTCCACCCCAACTCTGCAAGGGTTGTGGTCATAGAGACGTTTATGGGGCTTTGGTCAAGATAATAGAAGACTATCCCGATGCAAGAGTGTTTGGCGACATTGGTTGCTACACTCTTGGAGCATTGCCTCCATTCAGGGCTTTGGCAAGTTGTGTCGACATGGGAGCAAGTATCACCATGGCCAAGGGAGCCGCCGATGCCGGTTTGCACCCCGCCATTGCCGTGATTGGTGACAGCACGTTCACCCACAGTGGCATGACCGGCCTGCTTGATGCCGTCAACGCCAACGCTGACATTACGGTGATTATCAGCGATAACCTCACAACAGGCATGACGGGCGGACAAGACTCTGCCGGTCTCAACAAATATGAAGCGATATGCCGCGGACTGGGTGTTGACCCTGCTCACCTGCATGTGGTGACACCGTTGCCCAAAAACATTGATGCCATTGCACAACTCATCAGAGACGAAATAGACTATAAGGGTGTCAGCGTAATTATTCCGCGACGCGAATGTATCCAAACGGCAGCACGCCACGCAAGAGAAGCCGCCCGCAAGAAGCAGGCATAACCTATCTGTTATCTTTAAACAATTTTCTTCTTTACTGTAATAAAATGAAAAAAGACATCATACTCTGTGGCGTGGGCGGACAAGGCATTCTCTCTATCGCCACTATTATCGGTGAGGCTGCCACAAAGGCCGGACTTCATCTGAAACAGGCCGAAGTGCACGGAATGAGCCAGCGAGGCGGCGACGTGCAATCAAACCTCCGTTTGTCGACCGAAACAATATATTCTGACCTTATCTCAAAGGGAGCTACCGACCTCATCATTTCAATGGAGCCCATGGAGGCTCTGCGCTATCTGCCCTACCTCTCGCCAACAGGCACCGTGGTGACAGGCAGCCAACCTTTTGTGAACATCCCCAATTATCCCGACATCAACGATATTTATGCGGAACTCGACGCTCTGCCCTCGGTAGAAAAACTCGACATTGAAAGTGTGGCAAAAGATGCCGGCAATCCCAAAGGGGCAAACATGGTTTTACTCGGCATGGCAGCACCCTATATCGAGATTGTCACAACCGACCAACTGCGTCAGGCCATTGCTACTGTGTTTGAGCGCAAGGGCAGCGAAATCGTAACAGCCAACCTCAAGGCTTTCGACATGGGCGTGGAAAGCGCAACAAAGAATTAAAAATAATTACACTCTCCACAAAAACACACAAAACAATGATTTTTAATCCTAAAATAGAATGTATGGAGCGCGAAGAAATGCGCGCCCTTCAAAGTGAAAGACTCAAGAAGGTTGTAAAGGCCTGTTACGAAAAAGTTCCTTTCTACAAGAAAAAAATGGACTCTCGTGGCATTACGCCCGACGACATCAAAACGATTGATGATATAGTGAAACTTCCCTTCACCACCAAAACCGATTTGCGCGACGAATATCCGTTTGGCCTGCAAGCCGTGAGCCAAGACAAGGTTGTGCGCATTCATGCCTCGAGCGGCACAACGGGCAAACCGGTGGTCGACACATACACAAAGAACGACATCAACATGTGGGCCGAAGGTGTGGCTCGCGTGATGGCAGCCGGAGGAGTGAACGCCGGAGACGTGGTGCAGGTGAGTTATGGCTATGGTTTGTTTACCGGTGGCCTCGGTGCACACGACGGTGCCGCCATGCTTGGTGCTGTGCAGTTGCCCACCTCCGCCGGCAACACAGAAAAACAGATTATGCTCATGCAGGATTTTGGTTCTACCGTGTTGTGTTGCACTCCCTCATACGCCTTGCGCCTGGCCGAAGCCATTCACCAGTCGGACAAGGTCAGCATAGACAAGATGAAACTGCGCGTGGGTTTCTTTGGCGCAGAGCCCTGGACCGAAGGTATGCGCAGGGAACTTGAAGAAAAACTCCGCATAAAAGCCATTGACATCTACGGACTTACCGAAATGTGTGGTCCGGGCGTGGGTGGCGAATGTGAATGCCAAAACGGCACCCACCTTTGGGAAGATATGTTCTATCCCGAAATCATCAACCCCGACACTCTCGAGCCCTGCGCTCCGGGCGAGTTTGGCGAACTTGTCTTCACCTCGCTTTGCAAGGAGGCCATGCCCATATTGCGCTATCGCACCCGCGACCTGACACGCCTCATCTATGACAAATGCGAATGTGGGCGCACTGCCGTGAGAATGGATCGCATTTTGGGCCGCTCAGACGACATGATGATTATTCGCGGAGTGAACGTATTCCCCTCTCAGATAGAAACGGTGCTGACAGAATTCCCCGCATTCACTCCTTATTATTTCATCACCGTAGACCGCATCAACAACGAAGACACCTTTGACCTTGACGTGGAATTGAGACCCGAATACTTCAGTGCCGATCCCAAAAGACAAATGCCGTTTATCAAACCGCTGTTTGACCGCATTGTTTCGCTCGTTGGCATCAAGCCCAACATTCACATCAAACCGCCTTTCGGCATAGAGCGCTCCATGGGTAAAGCAAAGCACGCGTTGGACAAACGCAACTTTCATAACTAACCAAAAAAGTTTACGTAATCTATAAATAAAAATGAAAATCTTCTCTGAAGAACTCGTGGCAGAGGCGGCCAAACAAAACCATGTGGCCGACCTCAGCCATGCCACTATAGGCGAAACCCTGCTCGTGGCGCAATATCTGGAGCAGAAAACCGGCATTCCCTTCATTCGAATGGATCAGGGCAGTCCCGGTCTGCCTGCCAACCGCTATGGCATTGAAGCCGAGAAACGTGCGCTCGACAGTGGCATCATAAGCCAATATCCGGCCGCTGCCGGAGTGAAGGAAGTGAAAGAAGCCGCTTCGCAATTTGTCAAAGCATTTATCAATGTCGACATATCGCCACGCGCCTGCATACCGACAGTCGGCAGTGTGGCCGGCAGTTTTGGATGCTTCATTGCCTGCTGCCAACGCGACAAGACAAAAAGCAAAGTGCTTTTCATCGACCCGGGATTTCCCATACAAAAGAGCCAATTGCGCATTCTGGGCATTGAGTGGAAAGAATTTGACATCTATTCCTATCGTGGCAAAACATTGGCCGACAAACTTGAAGAAGAACTCAAAGACAACGACATAGCTGCAATAGTATATAGCAACCCCAACAACCCTGCCTGGATTTCGCTCGAAGAGGAAGAACTCGAAATTATCGGCAAGGCCGCCACACGCCACGATGCAATCGTGATGGAAGACCTCGCTTATTTTGCCATGGACAACCGCCGCGACTTGTCTCACCCGTTTGAGCCTCCCTATGTGCGCACCGTGGCACGCTATACCGACAACTATATGCTCATGCTCAGTTCGAGCAAGATATTCTCCTACGCAGGTCAGCGCATGGCCCTCGTTTGCATTGGCGACAAATTGTTTGACCGCCATTTCCCTGCCCTTGCAGAGAGATACCACGACTCGGGCATTTTTGGTTCTACATTCATTGCCTCCATACAATATATGATAACAAGCGGTTGCACCGCTTCAACACAATATGGCTATGCCGAGATGCTCAGACTGAGTTGTGAGGGCAAAATAAACTTTGTGGCCGACACCGCCGAATATGCCGTTAGGGCAAAAAAGATGAAAAAGATTTTCACCGACAACGGGTTTACAATCACCTACCCCAACGATGTGAGCGAACCCATTGGCGATGGTTTTTTCTTTTCATTGAGCTATCCCGGAATGACCGGCGGACAACTCGTGACAGAGCTTATACACTATGGTGTGAGCAGCATAAACCTCGACACCACCGGCTCCGTCCAACAAGGTGTGAGAGCCTGCACCTCGCGCATGAGAGAGGAACTCTACCCCGTGCTTGAAAAACGAATGAAAGCCTTCAAGGCCGACCATCCGCAAACATAATCACACCTTATATATAATGAGAAAAACGGCAGTCATAACGGGAGGATCTTCGGGCATAGGTCGCGCCACCGCCGCTATTTTGGTTTCGCGAGGATATATGGTCTATGATTTGTCTCGAAGTGAAAACCCACAAGAAGGTGTGTGTCATATCTACTGCGATGTGACACACACCGAGACTGTCAACGAGGCCTTTAAACTTATTGCCCAAAAAGAAGAAAAAGGCATAGACCTTCTGATTTTATGTGCGGGCATGGGAGTGGCCGGCAGTGTGGAGCACACCACCGACACCGAAATGATCCACCAATTTGATGTCAATACTTTCGGTCCCGTAAGGGTGGTGAGGCAGGCTTTGCCTCTGTTGCGAAAAAACGCAAAGACACGCCCAAGACGGCGCATTGTTTTTGTGAGTTCCATGGCAGCACAATTTGGCATTCCTTTCCAATCAATGTATTCTGCCACCAAAGCAGCCATCAACTCCATTGCTTTTTCTTTGAGCAACGAAGTGAGGTCACAAAATATCACGGTGGCTGTGGTGATGCCCGGTGATGTGAAGACAAACTTCAAACGCAAAACAAATCTTGAGGGCAACGACATCTACCCCAACATGAAGTCTGCCATTTCACAAATGGAACACGACGAGCAAAACGGGCTCTCCGCTGAGGCTGTAGCGCAAAGGGTGGTGAGGGCTGCCACTCGCCGCCACATATCATTATTCAATACCTCCGACCGCTTGTCGACTCTCGAATGTTTCCTTCAACGGCTGTTGCCAACATCAGTGGCACTCTACGTTGTCAGAAAACTATACCACTGCTAACAACAGTTTTTTCATCATTTGTCAATTTCAAATATCTTTTATTTTTATAAAAATGGACGACCGTTCTCCTTATCTTCACCCCCAATTTGAATGTCTTTCGCGCTCAGAAATCGAGGCATTGCAACTCGAGCGTTTGCAGGCAACCGTAAAGCACTGTATGAACTCTCCGTTCTACAAAAAACGTTTTGAACAAATAGGTCTTAAACCAAGCGACATCAAAACTCTCGACGACCTTAGAAAAATTCCCTTCACCACCAAACAGGACCTTCGCGAAACCTATCCGTTTGGCATGGCAGCAACCCCATTGCGCGAATGTGTGAGACTTCATTCCAGTTCGGGCACAACAGGAAATCCCACAGTGATTCTCCACACTCAGAAAGACCTTGACCAATGGGCCGACGCTGTGGCTCGCTGTCTGTGGATGGTCGGCTTGCGCCCCGACGACGTTTTTCAGAACTCAAGCGGCTATGGCATGTTTACCGGAGGATTAGGTTTTCAATATGGAGCCGAACGCCTCGGAGCACTCACCGTGCCCGCAGCCGCCGGCAATTCCTTGAGGCAAATAAAATTCATAAAGGATTTTGGCACCACGGCCGTTCATGCAGTGCCGTCATACGTCACCCGTCTTTATGAAGTGATGAAAGAAACCGGAGTAGACCCCCACAAAGACACAAAACTGAGAGTACTCGCCATCGGTGCCGAGCCCCACTCTGAGGAGCAACGTCAACGCATAGAGAAGATGTTGGGCGTGAAAGCCTACAATTCGTTTGGCATGAGTGAAATGTGTGGTCCCGGTGTGGGATTTGAATGTCAAGAACAAAACGGACTTCATTTCTGGGAGGACTATTATATAGTGGAAATAGTAAACCCGGAAACACTCGAGCCGGTGCCCGACGGCGAAATAGGCGAACTCGTGTTGACCACACTCAACCGCGAGGCAATGCCTCTCTTGCGCTATCGCACTCGCGACCTCACGCGTGTGTTGGGACGCACTTGTCCATGTGGGCGCAACCATGTGAGACTGGACCGTATGCGCGGACGCTCAGACGACATGATGGTGTTGCGCGGCGTGAATATCTTCCCCATTCAGATAGAGAAGATTCTTATGTCTTTCCCCGAGTTGGGCTCAAATTATCTCATCACCCTCACTACCGACGACGACAACGACAACATGACCGTTGAGGTGGAAATTGCCGAGATGTTTACCGACGACTACTCACGTTTGCAAACACTGACCAAAAATGTAACCCGGGCATTGAAAGACGAAATCTTGCTCACCCCCCATGTGAAACTTGTGGCAAAAGGCTCTCTGCCCGTCAGCGAAGGCAAAGCCGTGAGAGTGGTGGACAAACGCAAGGTTTATCAATAACACACCACTACCCGCCTGCGCAAATACAATTTAATTTTGCAAAAACACTTTTCTCATTATGACTATACAACAACTATCCATTTTCATCGAAAACAAAAAAGGCACACTGCTCAGCGTGTTGAACATACTCAGAGATGCTCACATACAAATAGTGGCCTCAACAATTTCCGACACTGTTGAATATGGCATTTATCGCATAATCTGCTCTAACCCCTCGCGAGCCTACACCTTGCTCAAGGAGCATGGAATGAGTGTCACCATCAGCGACGTGTTTGCCATTGAACTTGACAATACTCCCGGCCGTGCCGCCAAGGCATTTGAGACATTTGCCGCCAACGACATCAACATCAGTTATATGTATTCTTTCCTATTGGGCAACAAAGGAGTGATAATCTTTCGCACACCCGACACAGAAAAGACACGCGAAATCATCTCTCTCAACAAGATGAATTTCATCAGCCAGAACCAACTCAACGAAAACGACTGATTTCCGTTCTCCCTCTAATCGTCATTACTCATTTATCAACAACAAACACTATGTTAATCAAAATCATTCTTGTAATCCTATTTTTCTTGCTCATGGTCGGAGTGGGACTATACTCTCGCAAACAGGCCAAGAGTGTAGACGGTTTTGTGCTTGGAGGTCGCCATGTCGGTCCATGGCTGACGGCTTTCGCCTACGGCACGAGTTATTTCAGCGCAGTGGTCTTTGTGGGTTATGCCGGTCAGTTTGGTTGGAAATATGGTTTGTCGAGCACTTGGATAGGTATTGGCAATGCCGTGATAGGTAGTTTGTTGGCATGGCTTATCTTAGGACGACGCACAAAACTGCTCACCCAACACATTGGCAGCCGCACGATGCCCGATTTTTTCGGCACACGCTACAAAAGCCAAAACCTGCGCATAGCAGCCTCCATCATAGCCTTTGTCTTCCTTATACCCTATACTGCCGGTGTCTACAAAGGTATTTCTACACTCTTTGAAATGGGCTTTGGCATTCCCTACGAATATTGCGTGGTATTCATGGCTCTGTTCACCGCCGTATATGTGATATTGGGCGGCTATAAAGCCACGGCTATCAACGATTTCATACAAGGCATTATCATGTTGTTTGGCATTGTGATTGTCATAATGGCCGTACTTGCCTCAAAAGGCGGATTGTCGGCCGCTGTCGCCCAAATGGCAGAACTGCCCTCTGATGCCAATCCTACCATAAATGGCGGCTTTGCCAACATCTGGGGTCCCGATCCATGGAATTTGCTCGGAGTGGTGGTCTTAACCTCGTTAGGCACATGGGGATTACCTCAAATGGTCGGTAAATTCTACTCCATAACCGATAGCAAAGCCATCAAACGTGGCACTATCATCTCAACTATCTTTGCCCTTGTGATAGCCGGAGGCAGTTATTTCCTCGGCGGTTTCGGACGTCTGTTTGACGCCCCCGCCACTTTGCCCAACGGAAAACTTGATTTCGACTCCATTATACCCTCAATGCTTGAAACATTGCCCGATGCACTCATAGCGTTGGTGGTGTTGTTGGTGCTTTCTGCCTCCATGAGCACACTGGCCTCACTGGTGCTCACCTCAAGTTCCACAATGACACTCGACCTTATCTACCGCGACAAAACCGCCAACCGCGACGAAGTAAAAAACGGTGAGATCGACGACACCGTTGAGGGCAACATAGAGCGCAGAAAAGTGATCGTCATGAGACTGCTCATAGTGTTCTTCATTGCCATCTCCCTCATGATAGCCCTTAACCCACCCACGTTCATAGCACAGTTGATGGGCATTTCGTGGGGAGCATTGGCAGGCGCATTCCTTGCCCCCTTTGTATTGGGCCTTTATTCAAAGAAAATCACCACCAGCTCGGTTTGGGCATGTTTTATATGGGGCGTGGGGCTCACTGTCAGCAATATGCTTATGGGTAATCCTATGTCACCGATAAACTGTGGTGCCATAGCCATGGTAGGCGGTTTTATCGTTGTGGCACTATTCAGCCTCTTCACTCCTCAGATGAACAAGAGTGATGTTGACGGCATGTTCAAATGCTTCAAATAATCCTTTCGCATACATTTATTATATTATACACCCAAAAAATGAACTTCAAGACATTTATTTCATCATTGCTCATTGTCGGCGCTTCCACAACCGCAGTAATGGCTGAAGACACCGACAACGGTTTCACTCTCTTCTCAGGCGATACACAAAAAGCCGCCAACGTTATCGAAGACCTCGCCTCGCGCATTAAAATAAACGGATATGTGCAAGGTGGCTACGACTATAACACCTCTGACGACTCTAACACGTTTAACTTCAAGCGTGCCATTTTATGGGCGAAAGCCGACATCACCGACAAGTGGTCTTTCCTCTACATGCACGATTTCAAAGCCTCGACACTCGAATATTACCTCACATTCAACGCCTGCAAAGCACTCAACATACGCATGGGACAATTCAAAAACAGTCTCACAATGGAAAATCCCATGTCGCCGGCAAAACTTGAACTGGTGAATTGCTATTCACAACCCGTGATGTATCTTGACGGATATACAGACCCTTTGCTCGGCAATCAAGGCGGACGCGACATCGGACTGCTCGTTTATGGTGAAATCGGCAAGACACGACTGAAATATGAACTCGCCGTGATGAACGGACAGTCTATCAACAAAAACGATGGCAACCCCGAGAAAGACTTTATCGCCAAACTCGACTACCGCATTATAAATCCGCTGCGTATCGTAGTTTCGGGTCAACTTGGCCACGGCCACGCCATTGCAACCAACGACTTTAACCCCGGCATTGCCGTGGGCGACAACTACAAACGCCACCGCGTGACAGCAGGTGCCGAATATACAAGCAAATGTTTCAGTCTTCGCTCCGAATGGCTCAAAGGCTGGACCGGCGACACACAAAGCCAGGGTGTCTATGCCACTGCGCTCAAACCCATCACAAAAAAGATTGATGCGGTAGCCTCGTTTGACTGGCTCGACAAAAACACCAAGATGAATGCACGCCAAAGCAACTACACCGTAGGCCTGCAATATTGGTTTTTCAACAAGTGTCGCATTCAGGCTCAATACACCCGTTGCTGCCCGAGTTATAGCAAAGACTATAATCTATTCCAGATTCAAACCCAAGTGGGATTTTAACAATCAATACCCTCATGTCTGTAATTGATATTCTTAATACCACTGACCGTTTTGCAGCCACCAATGGCATTCAACTCGTTGAAATATCCGAGGGGCGCGCTGTGGCAGAAATGACAGTGGAAGAAAAACATCTCAATGGAGGCAATGTCTGTCAGGGTGGAGCCATCTTCACCTTGGCAGACCTCGCCTTTGCCGCCGTAAGCAACAACCGTGGGATGCTAACCCTCGGGATAAGCAATTCCATAGAATTTCTTCACTCGGCAAAACTCGGCGACCGACTGACAGCCGAAGCCATTGAGATTTGCGACCACCCCAAACTGCCATACTGCGAAATAAAAGTCTGGAACCAAGACCACACACTGATTGCAACAGTCACCGGGCGCGCCTATCGCACAAGAAACCCCTTTCCACCACAACAAACCTAAGGCATTTCCGCACAAAAAGAGACGATAAAAATTTGTCAATCAGATAAAAATCTGTAATTTTGCACCGCTTTTGAGCCTCATAGCATGTGTGATGGCGAATTAAGCCTTGAAATTCAATAACTTAATTTAGAGTAACACAAACAAAACAACATGAAAGAATTTAATCTGAAAGGTACCGCTCGTACCGCAGGCGGCAAGAAAGCCGCAAAACAACTCCGCGCAACAGGCGCAATTCCTTGCAACCTCTATGGAGTACAGAAAGATGCCGAAGGCAAAGCCGTTGCCACAAGTTTCGCAGTTGACTTTGAAGCAGTGCGCAAACTTATCTACACTCCCGACATTTTTACCGTAAATCTCGACATTGACGGTGCTACTTGCAAATGTGTGATGAGAGAGATACAGTTCCACCCGGTGAAAGACACAATTCTTCATATTGATTTCTATCAGATTACCGAAAACAAGCCTATCGTGATGGCTGTGCCCGTTGCCTACACCGGCCACGCAATCGGTGTGCGCGAAGGTGGTGCGTTCCAAACTCTTGTACGCCGCCTCAATGTTAAGGCTACCTATGACGTAATCCCCGAGAAACTCACAATCGACATCACCAACCTTGCCATTGGCAAGTCTATCAAAGTAGGTGATCTCAGTTTTGAAGGACTTGAAATCGTTACTCCCAAGCAGGCTCTCGTTTGCTCTGTTAAGGCTACACGTAACTCTCGTCAGGCAGAACAGCAAGGTTAATCCTTGTCATAACATAAATAAGGGAAACCGGATTAACTCCTGTTTCCCTTATTTTCTTTTATTCACAACAGCCCCATGCTCAAAAAAATCTTTACCCGACTGTTTCACCCACAACACACCGACACACCACCACAAGACACCATGAACTTTCTCATTGTAGGACTCGGCAACATAGGCGATGACTATCGCAACACACGCCACAACATAGGCTTCTGCGTGGTTGACGCACTGGCAGCAGAGGCAGGCGCAACCTTTGAAGACAAGCGCTATGGCTTTGTGGCAGAGATGAGACTGCGAGGCCACAAACTCATATTGCTCAAACCGTCCACATACATGAACCTCAGCGGCAACGCCGTGCGCTATTGGGCAAACCAAAAGAAAATCGACCTCGACCGACTGCTCATCGTGAGCGACGATCTTGCCCTGCCTTTTGGCACACTGCGCCTCAAACCCTCGGGCAGCGAAGGAGGCCACAACGGTCTGAAAAGCATCACCCAATGTCTCGGCACCAACCAATATGCGCGCCTGCGCTTCGGCATAGGCAACGAGTTTTCGCGCGGTCATCAGATAGATTTCGTGTTGGGACAATTCTCTGCCGAAGAAAACAACCTGCTTAAAGAACGCATCACAAAAGCCACGGAAGCAATCAAGGCATTTGCCCTGAGCGGCATTAACTTTGCCATGAACAACTTTAACGGCAAATAATCCTAACCACAATCATCATGAACGCACGCATAGACAAATGGTTGTGGGCCTCGCGCATATTCAAGACACGCTCGATAGCCGCCGATGCCTGCAAAAACGGCAGAGTGACCATGAATGGTTCACGAGTGAAAGCTTCCCACATGGTCAAAGAGGGCGACGTGGTTGAAGTGAGGAAGCCGCCCGTCACCTACTCTTTCCGAATACTGAAAGCCATAGAAAAGCGCGTGGGCGCAAAAATGTTAAACGAAATATTTGAGAATATCACCCCACCCGACCAATATAAATTGCTCGAGATGAACCGTGTGGCAGGATTTATAGACCGTGCGCGCGGCACCGGCCGACCCACGAAAAAAGAGCGTCGCGCACTCGACAACTTCAACGACACTCCAATTTTCTTCAACTCCGACGACGATTTCGACTTCGACTTTGACGATGATGACCCGGAAGACTTCTCATAATTACCCAAGGTCATCACAAGAAAAGGCCCGTATTCATGCGAGGGTGCGTCAAAATAGTCAAGATGCAAGACGCTGAGGCTAAGGGTGTAGGGAGTGTACTGAAATACATGACCAAGATGATAAGACAACTCCCCGACATCAATAAACTCCTTAGCGAATATCCATTCTTATAAGCCAGCCATCGGGAAACATTATTGTAGAAGCCATTGTTCCGGGTGAGGTATTGTGTCTTTTCTCCGCATGGAACGTACATGGGCTTATCTCCTCGTTGCCACAAGCCTACCATATTGCCGTGAAGAGAGGAAGAAAAGCCACACTCTCTGTCTTCCCCGAAGTAGAACCGCATCACATCACCGACATTTAGGGTGTCGGAGAGACTTATTTGCTGCAAAACCTATAAAAAACATGGATTCATTGCACGAATGATAATTTTATTTGTACTTTTGTATCATCGTAACCGCCGTTACGGTAATACGCATTACGATAAAACTTATAGATATGAGATTTTTTGATAGAGAACAAGAGTTTGAAAAGCTTAGAGAAATTGAGGAAGTCTCTCATGAGGTAGCCCAATTTACCATCATTACGGGAAGACGTCGTATTGGTAAGACCGAGATGGTCAAGAAGTTTTATGAGAACAAGACAATGCTATACTTTTTTGTTGCACGTAAAGCCGAAGCAGACCTATGTAATATATTTGTTGATGAAATTCACACAAAACTGGGCATACCTATGCTGGACAGTAAGGGGATGTGTTTTGCTGCCGTATTCAAATTCATCATGGAATTGTCTCTGACCCAGCACATCAACCTTTTTATTGATGAGTTCCAAGATTTTTATAGGGTAAATCCATCTATCTATTCCGATATGCAAAACATCTGGGATAATTATAAAAAAAAGGCTCACATCAACCTTATTGTGGCAGGCTCTGTAAACACCTTAATGAATAAGATATTTAAGGATAAGAAGCAGCCACTTTTTGGTAGACAAACAGAAACAATGCATATCCGACCTTTTAAGCCCTCTGTCTTAAAAGAAATTATGTCTGAATATTGCCCAGACTACAAGAAATCAGATTTGTTGGCTCTTTACACTCTTACAGGAGGTGTGGCGAAGTATGTTGAGCTGTTTATCGACAAAAAAAAATTTACCGAAAAGAAAATGATGGATATGTTCTTTGAACGAGACTCCTATTTTTTGCCTGAGGGTAAGAATATGCTAGTTGATGAATTTGGAAAAGATTACGGTATCTATTTCTCAATCTTGACACTAATATCTCAAGGCAAAAACACACGCTCAGAGATAGAGAATGCCCTCAATATAAAAGAGTTATCAGGATACTTGAAAAATCTAAGTGAAGAGTATGGTTTGATAAGTAAGATGCAACCTATTTATGAGAAGTCTAACAACAAGAATGTACATTATGCCATCAACGACCAGTTCCTGAAATTCTGGTTCCGATTCATATATAAATATACTCACATCATCGAAGCGGGCGGTAATGATAAATTAAAAGCAATAGCAGAGCGTGATTTTACAACAGTCAGCGGAAAGTCTCTTGAAAGCTACTTTAATGAAGTGTTGAAAGAAACGGGGGCTTACACTCGCCTTGGATATTGGCATGACCGAAAAGGCGAAAACGAAATTGACATTATTGCCGAAGATGAATTGGATAATAAAATTGAATTTATAGAGGTCAAGCGACAAGCGAAAAACTTTGACAAAACCATTCTGAAGGCCAAATCTGAATTATTTTTCAGAGCCGTCGACTCATTTAAAGAATACGAGATTATTTATAGAGGACTATCTATAGAAGATATGTAATTTGAACTAAACAGATTCACTCAAACACTTAGAGTTTCATTCCATATTATGGGGAGGAACTCTTTTTTTGTAATACATAACGATGAATTGGAACGAATCTAAGACATCTACTTCATTTTAGAATTGAACATTTGGGGATCTCTCATTATGAGAGGATTTGCAATATTTTACTACACGAAGATATAAAACTTTGTGAACATACACAAATTTACAGGAACTTATATTACTGATAAACAGCGAATTTTCTACTTTTTAAGGATCGGCTAAACGAACTACAAATTCACCACGCAAAATTGACCTATACACCAAAATTTTTAGTGGACACCAATAGTTTTAATCTTTAATTAGTTGTCCATATATCGGCTGTCCGAAGAAATGTGTACCATTGCTCATGTTTTTAATATTTTCCACAAACAAAAGTAACCAAAAGGACTGAAACCCCAAAAAGGAATCAGTCCTAATTTTATATTAACTCAAAAATTTTTAGCGGACACCAATAATATAAAATAAGTTACTCAGAGAGAACCAAGCGAAAGCCGTTAATACTACCACGACTGTCAGGCGTGACACCACTGCGATAAGCAGAACGACAAGGCCTCGTGCTACGGAACCAACCGCCACCGCGCATCACGCGCTTAGAACCTGTAGACGGCCCCTTGGGATTGTTTGTGTCACTGACAGAATAGTAACTTAAACTATACCAATCCTGACACCACTCTTCTACATTACCACTCATATCATATATGCCAAGTTCATTTGGTTGTTTGGTCTTGACAGGATGTACCTTACTACCACTATTACTTGTGTACCATGCTACATCATCAATAGTATTACTACCACTATATTGGTAATCTTTACTTTTATTTCCACCACGAGCAGCATATTCCCATTCTGCCTCGGTGGGCAAACGGAAATTCTTACCCGTAAGAGCATTCAATTTTGTTATAAATTCCTGACAATCATTCCAACTAACATAATAAGCAGGATAAGCATCACCTATCCCAATTGTCGAAGACCAAGAACTACCACTGTTTGTCGGGGAATATCCTGTCACCGATTTCCACAACGCTTGTGTTACCTCTGTTTCACTAATATAATAATTATTCAAAGTTACTTGGTGAATAGGTGTTTCATTTGCTGCTGGATTTTCTTCTGATCTAGCACCCATCGTGAATGTGCCGCCCTCAACAGTTACCATATTGAAAGACACACCTTTTACCGTAAATGTCTGAGTAAAATTTTCTTCTCCATTGTTTTCATTATCATTGCCTCCCTCTAAACTGGCATCTTCAACAATAGATTTAAATCTATTCCATGGATATTTGTTAGAATAAGCATCTTTACAACCTTTGGGAACATGCAATGTCCAACGTGACTCTGCAAAATTCCAATTTGTTCCTTCAACAATAATATTACTTCCTGCCGAGGGAGGTGTAGATAGATTCATATACATATCACCTGATGTAGCTGCACTTATAAACGCTTTCTCTCCTATTTCTTTCATCCCAGAGCCTATGACAATCGTTTTATATGATCCATCAAACACTGTTGCTCCCAAAGATGTCAAAGAATTAGGCAATACCAATTCTCCACCACAAGAACCATTAAGAAAAGCACCTGTAGAAATACTCTGAACACCTTCCTCAAAAATCAAAGATGACACAACTGCTCCTTGAAAAGCAAACTCTCCAATTGTCTTCAAATTACTCCCAAATTTCATAGATAATTCTCTTATCGCACACCCATCAAAAGCACATACACCTATCGTCTCTATGTTCTTGGGGATATTTATAGACTTAAGGTTTTTACAGTCAGCAAAAGCATCATTACCTATTGATTTTGTAGTTTGACTTATCCATATTGATTTTATCAATGACCCCTTAAAGGCAGACTTCCCAATTTGTTGCAAACCGTCATCAGGCATTTCCACTTCAACAATTACAGGATTAGCAAAGGCAAACGAACCTATTGTTTTCACATTCTCACCAACCACTACTTTATTGACTACCCTATTATTCTTTGCCCATGGCGTTCCCGAATACGAGCTATAATCAGCCATAGCACCATTTCCAGAAATCCAAAGTTTACCGTTCATATCACTATACCAGGAACAAGATCCTGTCTGTCCATGAACAGTATTTAACCATTGATAATCATTATACGAAATACTTTCTTTGGCAAATTCTAATTTATCTGCATAAATGGTGCCTCCTTTTAATTTAAGTCGAGTTGTACTAAGATATTTATCTGTTATATAATTTAAGAATATATCATCTCCTTCAACTTCATATGTGAAATGACATGCGACAGTTTGCCTTGAAGAACCTTGATCGGAATAATTATCTTTTCGACCATAGTAAAAAGTCCCCTCCGTTTGTGAATAAAAATAGAAGTTAAAAGTCTCATCATGAATTCCAATATAGTCATCTCCCAAACTATAATCCCAATTTTTCAAAGTCCATTTACTTCCAACTAATTTCCCGTTTTCTTTATCAACTGTTTCACCACTATCGTCACTACACGACAATGTCACAGAAAGGAGTAACAAACTCCACATAACTGTTAAAAATTTTTTCATAAAAACTACAATTTTAAATTATACAACCTACCTTTTAGCTTTAACTATTTTTCGCTGAGCCCATTTACTTTAAAGACATAAAAAAAGCGTGGAAACGTCTGTTGTCCGTTCCACGTACCAAGGCTCTAGCATTGCCTATCTAAGATGAACAGACAACGTCAGAGCCCACGCCGATATGAATAATCCTCCTATAAAGACCTCTGCCATAACAACATTGTTTTCACACAGGAATACAATAATTGCTTGCATGACCTATTCGGGATAGATGTTTCATACCCAGGGCATCTACCGTTGGCTATGTTCAAGACTTAGATAAAAGAATTTGCTAGATTCGGTACGTCTCAAACAGAGCGTTAGTAAACGCCTTAATATGTCTTGGATTTCATTTCCCGCCCAATGCCCGCATTGTATGATCTTGTTTTAAGAAACATTGTCATGCTTTGCTTCGGCGTAGGCAACCCTGTCTGTTATCATGATAGAGCGCGTCTAACATCGACAATTATAAACATGGCTATGAAAATCCAACGCAAAAATACAAAAAAAGTTTAATTGCCAAATGTTTTACAAGGGAAATTCTATAATAACACAGTCTTTAGACTAACAAAATGTGAATATACACGTTTTCTTCTGAAAAAGAAATCTGTGTCATAATATAATAAGGTAGAATAAATCACCCACACTTTAATGCTTAACTACAAACAGACTACTGGATAAAATAACTAAATTTGTCACCGCAATTCTATATTTAGTAAAAACAAAGATAGCAAAAGACAAAGCTATAAAAAGCATTTTAACGCTTCCTATTACTTTTATCGTTCAAGAAAAATATTTAGGGGCCGCATATTTTTTTCAAAAAAAAGAACATTCGATGTCACGTTTTTCGTTTTCATACGTATATAGGGCATAGCAGACATGGAAATACAAGAATTCAACAACATAATAGTCCCAATGCGTGGCAATTTGTTCAGTCATGCGCTGAAACTCACCAATAGCCACGACAGAGCAGAAGACCTCGTGCAGGACACCATGCTCAAATTGTGAGATATACGTTCTGAAATCAACCTGACCGACAATCCCATGTCGCTCGCCATAACGATACTGCATAACCGACACAACGACATCTGCCGACACGAACAATACAACACCACAACCAACGAGATTGACATCACCACTTTTCAAGACGAAATAGAATGGCACGACGAGGCAAGACTGATAAAACAAATCGTTCAATCATTACCACCATTGCAAAAACAACTCTTCACGATGAAAGAAATCGAAGGATATACCTCTGAAGAAATAATGAACATCACAGGTTGCACCGCAGAAAATCTTCGCAGAAATCTCTCGCGCGCCCGCAACAAAATCAAAGAAACCTATCTGCACATCATCAACAACAACCGAAAACCATAAATCCTCATGAAAAACAAAGAAAAAAAAATAGAGAAACTGCTCAACCTCTATATGGAAGGACGTACCTCCAACGAGCAAGAAAACTTCTTGGCAGAGTATTTTTGCAACAACGCAAGTAAAATTCCTCCCAAATGGCAAGTATATCGCGCCATGTTTGCATACATCTCGGCAGAGAAAAAATCACACCTCCCAAAACCAACACTCTCGCGCCACCTTCACGCAAGACACACACTGCGCTATGTCGCCGCAGCCTCTGCAGCTCTTATTCTGATATTGTCGGGCATGTACTTTAGAAATCAAACACCCAAAAATTATGCTGTTATAGACTGCAACATCTACACCGACAAAAACATTATTCAACACGAAGCAATGAATGCTCTCAATAATATAGACCTCGACACCGACAACCCTTTCAGTGCACTCGAAACATTGAAATAAACACACAACACACCCCATACAACACACTCTTCTCTCATGAAACACCTTTCTATCAACAAACGGTTTTACCTCTTCCTGCTCTGCCTCGCGTTTTCTTCCATCACAGCCTTTTCACAAAAAGGGCTCAACATCGACAACGCCTTTCAGAAATATGGCCACTCAAAAGGGTGCAAAATGGTAGAACTCCACAACACCTTGCTCAACGGCTACAAACTAAAGCTATATAAAAGTTTGGAATTCAAGGATAAACAAATCAACATCGAGACCTATCTCAAAGCCGACCGTAAAAATGCCGTCAAAATAAGAGAAGTAGTACAAGACGGACAAACAACAAGCGGATACTACATGATGCAACAAACAAGCAATGGCATCAACCGATATATTCTGTTTAATTACAAATCAAGTCGCAAAGGCACACTGATATATATAGAGGGTGCACTTTCGCCCGACGACATCATACAACTCTGCTATACAAAAAAGAAACATTAACATAAAAACACAATCATCATGAAACTTTTCAGACTATTGCTGCTCGCTGCCACTCTTCCGGCACTTGCATCGGCTCAAACAACCGAAACAGACACGTCTATCATCGTGAAAGACAAAAAATCGTAGTTACACAACAAGACGGTGTCACCACCGTCAAGATATATGGCGATGATGGCAAAGAAATGAAGAAAATATCTCAAACACAATACATTGACGGACAAGAGATAGAAAAAATCTATGTTACCTCACCACTCATTCCTCAAAAATCCTCCTCTAAACATAAACAAAAAATCAAAGCCCACTATCCGGCAATCTTTTTGGGAAACAGCCAACTTCCTCACACTCAACTCAATTTCAGCGGAAACGATGAAATGTATAGTCGCGACAACAAATCGTGGGAATGGGGTATCAATCTAACAAGTTTCTGCTTAAGAATAACAAACAATTTTGCCCTCACCTCGGCATTCTCAATAGGCCAGGTTCACCATCATTTCAGTGGCAACCATATTCTCAACACCACAAACAATCAAACTTTCATGGAAACAGTCAACGACAAAGAACTGCGTAAAAGTTACATCAGTTATAATGTGGTGCGTATGCCACTTATGTTTGAATGGCAAAAGCGGATAGGAAGAGACGATTTATTCTTTGCCCTCGGTTCTTCTGTAGAATACAGATGGGGCGACCACTCGCGCTATATGGTTGGCCACAGCAAGACAACCGTCACCAACGACATCAACCTCAACCCTATTGGCGTGAACCTCGAAGCACGCTTAGGCTATGGAAATATCCTTATCTATGGCCGCTCGGCTGTCAGTCCGCTGCTAAAGAAAAGTCGTGCACCCGAATGCTACCCTCTGACCA
Organism: Prevotellaceae bacterium; assembly: GCA_029219385.1. GTDB lineage: Bacteria > Bacteroidota > Bacteroidia > Bacteroidales > Bacteroidaceae > UBA6382. The sequence continues at coordinate 23,967 of JAQXTH010000038.1, forward strand.
TAGGAATCGGTCTGAGACTATAAACCCACCAACACAAACTCGCCCCAACCGGGGCGAGAGAGGGCGAGAGGGGCAGCTGATAACCAAATATATTAAACTGTATCGCCGGTTCTCGTTGTTGGCGTAGATGGTGTCTGCACCGACGCGAGTGACTTTTGTGGCCGTCTTGGTGTGCTTACGCTGCTTGGCATAGGCAAGTCTGGCGCGGTCAATGTCGCGATACTTGTTACACGGCAGCCGTTCTCTCTGCGCTTTACAAGTCTTTGACACAAGAGATTGAAGCCACTCGCAGCATTCCCACAGCAGTTTTTACGTCAGTCGAAAACCGCAGATGACTCTCATAGCAGGTGGCATCGGTCAGACAGAGGTCTTTGTCATGTAGCGACCCCTGCCATCTCTCGTACAGAACTTTCTGCAGTTCTTTGAATAATAAACCTCTTCTTGATTCTTGTTACCGAGATTAATAGTTCATAAT
>JAQXTH010000039.1 GCA_029219385.1 Prevotellaceae bacterium
ACCTTTTTCTCTTTCAAAGGCTGCTTTTGTTAAATCGGATGAAAGGTACTCTTTTAAAAGTGACAATCTTTTTGCATCACTCATTTTCTTATATTCACGCATAATCGTAATGTAAAGTGTCAACTTTTTCAGTACACTACAATTAAGTCGCGCCACGGTGATTTTTTGTCAATCGCGATAGTTTTCTTTGTTGTTTATTTATTAAAGTGTTTTATTTTTGATACAAGCATATTTTCTGTCGTTTGTTGCGGCAACCAACATAAAGAATAAAGATGGGATAAATTTGCAAACAGATTATGAGTATTGTTATGTCGTCCTTACAGGACTTGACACAAAGATAAGCGAGACGAACAGAAATCCAATGAGCAATTCGGATTAAAACGATATAATATTTGCAATTTCACCCCAAGTCACCGTCTCCTGTGCGTAAATTAGAAGAAAACAGACAGACAACCACAGAGTTTCCATTTTTTATTTGTAACTTTGCTTTATAATAGCGAAGATTAGGCTGCACCTCGGCATAAAAAATCGACAAGTCGTTTTTCTGAGCTCGGTTTGCACTAACTTTGCTTTATAATAGCGAAGATTAGGCTGCACCTCGGCAGAAAAAATCGACAAGTCGTTTTTTCTGCGCTCGGTTTGCACTAACTTTGCCTTAAGAAGCAACTAAAACGATGAATGATCAAACAAACGGTTATGAGATAATGGCACCCGCGGGATCGTGGGAATCGCTGTCGGCCGCCATAAAGGCCGGTGCCGACTCTGTTTATTTCGGCATTGAGAGCCTCAACATGAGAGCCCACTCGGCAACGCGTTTCTCCATCAACGACCTGAAAACCATTGCCGGCCAATGCGAAAAGGCAGGGGTGAAGAGTTACCTCACGGTAAACACGATTATCTATGGCGAAGACCTCCCCTTGATGCGCTCTATATGTGACGCTGCAAAGGAGGCCGGCATCTCGGCCGTGATAGCATCTGACGTGGCGGTTTTGCAATATTGCCACGAAATCGACCAAGAGATACACCTCTCGACCCAACTCAACATAAGCAATATCGAGGCTTTGAAATTCTATGCCCGCTATGCCGATGTGGTGGTATTGGCTCGCGAACTCAATATGGAGCAGGTGGCAGAGATTGCCCGACAGATAGACGAACAGAACATACGAGGTCCGCGAGGCGAAAAGATACGCATAGAGATGTTTTGCCACGGTGCGCTGTGTATGGCCGTGAGCGGCAAGTGCTACCTGAGTCTCAACACGTTGGGGCACAGCGCAAACCGCGGTGAGTGTATGCAGGTGTGTCGCCGCGGCTACACCGTGAGAGACCGTGAAACGGGTGTAGAACTCGATGTTGACAACAAATATATCATGTCGCCCAAAGACCTCAAAACCATACGCTTTGTCGACACCATGGTAAAAGCCGGAGTTAAGATTTTCAAAATAGAGGGACGGGCGCGTGGTCCCGAATATGTCTACACCACGGTGGAGTGTTACAAGCAGGCTCTCAATGCAGCCCTGACAGAAACCACCACCGACGAGATGCGCGACCGATGGGACGAACAACTGAAAACGGTTTTCAATCGCGGTTTTTGGGACGGTTACTACCTTGGCCAACGCCTGGGCGAATGGAGCGCGCAATATGGTTCGTCGGCCACGGAGAAAAAAGTCTATGTAGGTCGCGGCATAAAATATTTCTCAAAAATCGGAGTGGCGGAGTTTTTGCTCGAAGCGGCTTCGATCGACAAAGGCGACAAACTGCTTGTCACCGGTCCCACCACGGGTGCTCTCTATATCAATGCCGACGAGATACGCTATGAACTGAAGCCCGTAGACCACGCCGACAAGGGGCAACACATCTCTATCGCCGTGGGTGAAAAGATACGCCCCTCAGACAAATTGTTTAAAATTGTTTCGACAGAAAAATAACAGGAAATACGATGTATAACGTTCGCCTCACGCCCTATCGCCAAAAACTCGGCACAATATTCGACCGCCAAACACGGAGCCACTCGCTCACGTCGCTTGACGGGCGTTATCGTTTTTGGTTGGGAGACGAAGAAGATATGCCCGATCCCGATTTTTGGGTGGTGCAAGGCAAGGGAGTGAGACAAGGCGAGACGTGTCGCGTGGCTCCGCAAAACACAATATTGCTCACCACCGAACCACGCTCTGTGTTGCGCTATCCGAAAAGTTACATCAAACAGTTTGGTTTGGTATGCACTTGCCAAGAGCAAACGCACCATCCCAACGTGCATTTCGGCCCTGCCATTCTGCCATGGTTCATCGGATATAGTGAAGACAAAGAGGGAAACATCACCTCGTGCAACCTTGACTACGACAAACTGAAAGCCATGCCTACACCCCCAAAAAAGAAACTCCTATCGGTCATCACCAGCAACAAGGCTTTTACCCAAGGACACATAGACCGCATTCATTTTGTGGAAAAACTCAAGGCTCATTACGGTGACAACATAGACGTGTTTGGCCGCGGATTTCGCGACTTCGACGACAAATGGGAAGTGTTGGCACAATATAAATATCACATAGTGATTGAAAATTCCTCGCAGCGACACTATTGGACGGAGAAACTTTCAGACTGCCTCTTGGCCGAGACGTTCCCATTTTATTATGGTTGCACAAACCTGTCAGACTATATTCCGACCGAAGCGTTTGAGCCTATCGACATACATCGGCCCAATGAGGCTATCGCCATAATCGACCGCGAGATTGCAGCCGGGCGACAAGAACATTCAACCGACATATTGGCTCACGCCAAGACATTGATGCTCGACAAATACAATATGTTTGAATATATCGCCACGCTGTGTGACACACTTGATGCCTCGCTGCCCAAGCAGAAGGTGACCATCATGCCCTGCAAATCGAGCGGCAACCTTTTCAACCTATGGCAATATTCCGTGGGGCGCAAATGGTATGAGACAAAATACAGACTGCTGAAATGAGAAGATTTGAAATAAACGCACCACATAACGACGCCATAAGACTGAGAGGTTTTACAGACGCATTGCCCACCTCATTTGACGAGGGTGGGACAACGGTATGGAACGGTCGCAACAAGATTAAAATCTTCACCTTGCCAAGCCACACGGCCGATGGCAAAGACATTCAGGAAGACGTTCAGATAGTCGTGAAACGATATAAGCAGCCAAACTTTCTGCAAAAAGTGGGTTATCTCATGCGCCGTCACAAGGCCGACAAAGCGTTTCACAACGCCTTGCAACTTATCGAACGAGGATTTGCCACGCCCGAACCGCTCGCCTTTGTGGAACTGCGCAGAGGACGGTGGTGGCTGACAGATGCCTATTATATCTGCAGTGTGACCCGGCTCGACAATATCGAGGGTCAGACCGACCGCCCCGACTGGAATCGCGACCTTGCTGCTGCTTTTGCCCGTTTTGTTGCCGAGTTGCACAATAAAGGGGTGCTTCACCACGACCTCAACGACACCAACGTGCTTTATGAGCGCAACGAGTCAGGAGAATACCGTTTTGAGGTGATAGACATCAACCGCATGACTTTCTATGCTCCGGAGGACAAAATTCCATTGAACGAGTGTATCGAAAACCTCACCCGCTTCACCGGCCGCATTGACCTCTTCGAGTTTGTGGCACGACACTATGCCGCGGCACGCAAATTTGAGACCCCCGAAATTTTCGTGGCTCGCGCCCTGGCACAAAAAAAGCGGCACGACCGCCGCTGGCACAGACGCAAAGCCTTTTTGCACAAATTCAAACGAAAAAAACAACAAAAAAAGATATGAACTATTTAGACCGTAACGAATTTAATTTTGAGCCCTCGCAAAAGGTTGTCGAAGCCATCAAGACTTTCGACCCCAAGGAACTATGCTTCTACACCCGTATTTACGACGAAGGAAAGAAAAGCATTGTCTCGGTGAGACTGTCAGAAATCTATGGCATTGCCGAAGAGCAGGTTTTGCTTGCCTACGGCGGCGAAGAAATCTTGAAGACCGCCGTGCACTATTATCTCATGACGGGCGGCAACAACACCATCATGATTCCCCAATTCTCTTGGTGGTATTACAACCGCGTGGCCGGCGAATGTGGCGGCAAAGCCGAGATGTATCCGCTCCACGAAACGGGCGACACATTTGCCTATGATGTGGACGAGGTGATTGAATATACCAACCGCATTTGCCCGCGAATGCTTTTGCTGGCCTCGCCCAACAACCCCACGGGCAACAGCCTCACAAGCGAAGAAATTGGCCGCATAATGGAAAACATTCCTGCCCAAACAATGGTGCTGATTGACGAGGCCTACGCTTCGTTTATGTGTATGGACACAGACTATATCGCCCCTCTGATAAACAAATACCCCAATCTTATAATTAGTCGCACTCTGTCTAAATTCTATGGTCTGCCCGGATTGCGCATGGGCTTTGGCTTTGTGGGCAAGGGACAGGAAGATTTCATGAAATATGCCAACAAATATTTGGGGTATAACCGCTTCAGCGAGCGTGTGGCACTGGCCGCCCTCGAAAGCGATGACCACTATCGTCTCGTGGCCGACCAAATGGAATGGGGGCGACAACTCTACAAGAAAGAGCTGGGCGACAAAGAAGGGTTTAAAGTATATAAATCGGTAGCGAACTTTATCCTTATAAAATATCCCTCGCATATCAAAGAGGCTTTGCAAAAAGCCCTCGCCGAGCAAAACTATAAGATAAAATTCATGGGCGACCCGGGACTTGAGGACTGCCTGCGCATAACGCTCGGACGACCGGAACAGACACAGGTTGTATGCGACACCATCAAGCGCGTGGCACAAGAAAACACTAAATAACACAAAGAATGAAAGCACTGATACTCGCGGCCGGAATGGCCTCGCGCCTGCGCCCCCTCACCAACGAAACTCCAAAATGTCTGCTCAAAATAGGACAACGCTGTTTGTTGCAACGCTCTATCGACGCGCTTTTGGCGGGCGGAATAAACGAGTTTGTGATAGTGACGGGCTTCATGTACGAAAAAATCGAGAGTTTCATTTCTACCACCTATCCCGGCCTCAATGTGACATTCATTCACAACGAAATCTTTGACTCTACCAACAACATCTATTCCCTTTGGCTGGCACGTCCCGAGGCCGAGGGCAAGAGTGTCTTGCTGCTCGACAGCGACTTGCTCTACGACCCCGAAATAATAAAACGCATAGTGGCCGACAAAGCCGACAACGCCCTGACCCTTATCAAACACCCTTTGGGCGAAGAGGAAATAAAAGTAATTATAGACAATCGGGGCGACATAGTGGAGCTCAACAAGACGTGCAACCCCGCCGATGCCATTGGCGAGAGCCTCGGCATTGAGAAAATGGGCAGCACATATACCACCGCGTTATATGAAGAACTCGACAAGATGATGAATGTAGAGCACCTCGAAAACGTGTTTTATGAAGTGGCTTTCGAACGATTGGCAAAAAGGGGACACAGATTTGGCGTGATAGACGTGACTGACCTCTTCTCTTGTGAACTCGACACGGTGGAGGACTTCAACAACGCGTTGGAAAAATTGCCCGAACATCTGCAATAACACTTTAACACAGCAACGAAATGAAAATCTGTCTGTTTTGCGAAAACAAATATGCGGTCAGCATTTTGGAACCCATTCAAGCAGAAGCCGACCGCGAGGGTGGCAACCAAGTTTTGTGGTATGTTCACGCCAAGCGAATACCCGAATTTCCATTGGCCGGCAAGGTTGAATACACCAATTCCATTCACGACATAAAGGACTTTCACCCCGATGCCATTTTCGTACCGGGCAACATTGTGCCATATTATCTTTCGGGGGTCAAAATACAAGTGTTTCACGGCTATGCCGCCGAGAAAAAAGACCATTGGGTGATACGCCGCTATTTTGACACCTATTTCACTCAGGGGCCTTTCTTTACCCGAGGCTTTGAACAGTTGGCAAAGAAATACAAGGACTTTGAGGTGGTCGAAACGGGTTGGCCGCGCCAAGACTGGATTTTCAACAATCTCCACACTTTTGATGGCGAGCGCGAAGATTATCTGAAAAAATATGGGAAAAGCCGCATTGTGCTTTACGCCCCCACCTTTTCACCGTCGCTCACCTCACTGCCCTATATGAAAGAGGCGTTGCGCGACTTTGCCAAGAAGGAAGACGTGGTTGTGCTTATGAAATTTCACCCCCTCACGGCCCAGGAACATATCGACACCTACAAACAACTGGCCGAAGAGGTGGAAAACATTGTGTGGATAGACGATTTCAACGTGACGAAATATATGCTGATGAGCGACTTGATGATCAGCGACACCTCGTCGACCATCTACGAGGAGCTGTTGCTTGACAAACCTGTAATCACCCTGCGCGCTGCCACGAAGCCCAAAGACCTGCATTGGTATAACATGATGCAACCGGAGGAACTCACCACTGCCTATCACGAAGTGATGGCCAATGGGGGCAAATATACCGAAATGCGCAAGTGGGTTATCGACAACTACGACCCCTATCTCGATGGGAAGGTGGGCAAACGCATGTTGGCTGCCGCACGCGACTTTATCGCGCGCCACGGTGTGCCGGAAAAGCGCAAACTCAACCTCTGGCGCAAATATACGAGCATCAAAACTTTTGGGTGGGGATGATATGTCAAAAAACTTACGACCCCATTACACAGTCATACACTGCTCTATTTTTAATAATAAATTATTCCACAAAACAACATCAACATGAAAAACAATTATAAAATCGTATGCAATACGGCGGCAGGAAGAAGACGATATATGCAATATCTTGTACCTCTTGTTGTCGGTTGCGACATTGTTGACCGATATGATATATGGGTCAACACTACGAATATACGTGATATAGAATTTTTCAGATTATTAGCCAAACAATATCCTAAGATACGTTTGGTGTGGCAACCGGACAGCATCATTAACGGTAACAAATCCATCAATGCTTTCTACAAGAATTGCTGTGACGAAGACACCATATATATAAAACTTGATGATGATATAGTATGGATTGAACCAGGATACTTTGAAAAAATTGTGCAATTCAGGATTGACAACCCACAGTACTTTGTAATCTCTCCATTGGTTATCAACAACCAAAAATCCTCATATATCCTTCAATGTGAGGGACTACTTCCCATAGAGAAATATCGGCGTGCAGACCCCTTTGACAAAATATTCCTAAAAAGCGGGAAATTTGCCAAAGAACTCCACAATTGGTTTATAAACCACTATCTAAAAAACAATGAATATCATAAATTGCATTGTGGCACTTATCCAATGGGGCTTACCCGTTTCTCCATCAATTCTATTGTATGGTTTGGCAGCAAGATGAAATCATTCGGCGGGATAGTGACCGGTGATGACGAAGAGTTTTTGTCTTCAATTAAGCCCACACAGCTTGGACTTTCAAATTGTCTGTATGGCGGAACACTCATTGTGCATTTTGCTTTTGGCCCACAAAGAAAATCACTTGATAAAACAAACCTACTGAACCAATATGGCGCATTGCTCCACGAAAAATGGAGCAAAGACACTAAACTCAAGGAAATAGACACCTATGTTCAAGATTGCTTGAAGACAGTGGAGGAATATACAGAAGAAGAATGTAGAAGTCTTGAACATCCACCTTATAAGACTCCTGTTAAGGAAAACAAACTTAAACAAAAGATCCGCTTCTTGTGGGACAGATTCCTCTATAACAAAAAGCCTTTCCTCAAATCATAAGCAAATTTTATGAGATTGATAAAACCATGACGTTTGCCATGCGCAGAGAGAAACAGTTTATGGCCGAAACCAAACAGTCATAAATGTATTATTGCTTATTTGTGTTAGCTAAAACTTTCATATACCAGACAAATTAAGGCTGATACCCCGCAGAGGTATCAGCCTACAACTTTTTTCCACACTACCTTTTGAAATTCCACAACAATGATTGGACAGATTTCCAAATCTGCGAACGGCACTATTACAACTCTTTAAGTGCACTATGGAAGGCCTGCAAAAAGAAATGGCCCTGTTGCAACTGAGCACTAATCTTTTGAACATTTGCACACATAGTCGCATATTGCTGTATAGAAATGGAACTTAACTTTTCTCCTATTTCATGAAGCGACGATACGGCAATACCAACATTGTGTTTAAGGACAAAAGGGGTTAGAGCAGCCTTGTCCCATATTATCACCGGCTTGCCGGCACGCAAATAAAACGATGTCTTGTGTGGGTTGTTAATGAGCAGATAACTTCCCCACTCACCATCACAGGCATCAATACTACTACCGTCCCACACAAGTCCGAAATGCCCAACAGAAGCTTTTATGAAATCATCAGATTTTATGAACCCCATAGGCACAATGTTGTGCCATGTCTTTGCCTCATCCTGCTCAAGTCCCTTGCCATAAATACTGAAAAGCCATCCTTTAATATGACTGTCGAGCATATACAGAAAAGTGTTCTTACGTCTTGCCAGTCCTCCGGCATAAACCACCTGCCATATTTGGTCGGTATCTTTTTTTGGCGTGGAGCCGGAATACTGCGCGAGATAGTCGAAAATGCCCAGCGTAACCATAGGCCCGACAAAACCACGTGTCTTGAGGAAATCCAACATCGCCTCATTGTGAACAATGAGCACGTCTGTATGAGAAAGTCGTTTTATCTCATGCTGTTCTGTGAGTTTCTTGCGACGACAACAACCCAAATCATGCACAATAGTGATAACTCTACCACCCTTGACATGGCAGAGAATACAAGCCAAAGAATAGAATTTTTTGAAAGGATATTGCATCAGCAATACATCTTTGCGTCTGACATGAAACAACAACAAGATTACGCTGAATAATTTAGCAAAAAACCTCACAATGCTATTGTGAGAACTACAATGTATCGCAACATTCTTGAAACCGGACTGAGACATCAAGAAGTCAATATCTTCTTTTGCCTTGTTGCCAGACGGGATCTGAAGATATAATTTTCGCATGTTTTTTAAGTAATTGGTGAAATTCTGAGTGTTATCAAGAGCAAAATTACCAGATTTCGGCTAAGTAGGGTTCTTATTTATATTATAGTTTACAGTAAAAATCTATGGTATACTCATTTTGAGAACCTCTTCAATGACAGGTGCCATGTCATAATAGCGGTATTGCGCGAGACGTCCACCAAAAATTACGTCAGGCTCTGACGCTGCCATGGCTCTATATTGTTCTGCCATAGAGTTGTTCTTGTCGTCATTAACAGGATAGTATTGCTCCATACCGGGCTTGTATTCTGTCGAATACTCCTCACTCACCACTGTCTGTGGGTTTTTATATACATCATTGCCAAAGGTCTCAAAATGCTTGTGTTCTATGATACGTGTATAAGGCTGCTGACAACTCGTGTAATTAACCACAGCATTGCCCTGAAAATTAGGCGTGTCAACAACGCGTGTGCGAAAATACACTGTGCGCCAGTCAAGTCTACCAAGCGAATAATCAAAATATTGGTCAAGCGGGCCCGTATAAACTAAACGTTGTGCGAAATTCCTCCACTCATGATAAGGAGAGAGAAAGAAATCCGTATCTGTATGTACATCTACGCCTTTAAGCAGGGCTTCAGTGAGACGATTATAACCACCTATGGGGATACCTTGATAGCGATCATTAAAATAATTGTTATCGTAGACCATGCGCACAGGAAGCCGCTTGATAATAAAAGCCGGTAAATCGGTGCATTTACGTCCCCACTGTTTTTCTGTATACTCTTTTATAAGACACCGGTATATATCACGCCCCACAAGGCTAAGAGCCTGTTCTTCAAGATTTGATGGTGTATGACCATCAAGCATCGCAAGAACTTCTGCTCGCTGTTCGTCAATTTTACTTTGTGCCTCCAGAGGTGTACGAACACCCCACATCTGGTGATAGGTGTTCATATTAAAAGGCAAATTGAAGAGTTTACCATTGTAATTTGCAATTGGGCAATTTGTATAACGATTGAAGTCTACAAGACCGTTAACAAACTCCCATACCTCCTTACTATTCGTATGGAAGATGTGTGCGCCATATTTGTGGACATTGATACCGGAAATGTCTTCGCAATATATATTTCCACCTGTATGGCTACGTTTGTCAATGACTAAACATCTACGACCTTTTGCTGTAGCTTGATGTGCGAAAGTCGAGCCGAACAATCCGGAACCTACTATTAGATAATCATATTTTTCCATAAAAATACTTAAACATGAAACAAGAGAATAATAAAATATCAGAAAGACATTTCATTCACACATGATTATGCAAGACTGTTTATTTGATTCGGTGTCAGACCGGTAATCTCTGATATTACCGCAACGTCCATACCTTTGGCAAGCATTGCTCTTGCAACTTCTGCCATGCTTTCAGCTCTGCCCTCAGCACGACCCTCTAATATACCCTCAGCACGACCCTCGGCATATTTTTTCTTTTCGGCAGATTTGATAGCATTTACAATGTCACGGTAGGCATTCATGCTATCCTCATAGGACTTGAGTTCCACGGCATTGAACTTTGAAATCTCCGCCTGCTCAAACAAACGGGTAAACACTCGTTCCTGAAGGGCTGAAGGACGTTGCATTAAAGATGACAGATTGCGAAGTACATACATCCATTTGTCATACATCGTCACAAGTTCCTCCTCACGCTTGTTAAACTTCGGAATTTCAACATATACATAGGTCAGTTTGTCGTAGAAAACTTCTTTTGTGTCAACTTCCATTAACTTCACCTCGTGATGCCACTTCTTGGCATTTTCCAAACCCTCAGCAAAATTAAAATTGAGCAAACCTATCGTATATACTGATTTAAGATGAAAATCCCAGTCGCTTCCACGTTTGGCTTGTTCGCGTATAGGGAATGTGGAATAGTATATCGTGCGATCCTTAAAAAACTCCTGATATATGTTCTGCATTTCTACGATAAACTTCTCGCCTCGCTCATTTATGCAATAAACATCAAACACGGCACGACGCTCGTCAACACGGTCACCAAGCTGCTCGGAATTGAGATAGGTTACATCTTCCACAACCTGCTCACCATGAAACATGGCATTCAGAAAACTTATCAGCAACTCCTTGTTAAACTCTGAGCCAAACAAACGCTTGAAACCAAAATCGGTATGTGGATTGATGTATCTCTCTTCCATGACAGATGTAATTTATTTATGTTTGCAAAGATAGTGCAAACCGAGCGGAGAACAAAATAAATCAATTCTTTTTATTTCAAAACGAAGTCCATTATATGCAAAAACATAAAAAACACAGCCTGCGCACCATTAACGATGCGCAGGCTATTTATAACTGCAAAAATATATTGCCGATATTATTTATTATCTGTCAGCACGTTTGCGCTGTGTGTGATCGAGAATGATTTTGCGCATACGCATTGATTTGGGAGTCACCTCGACATATTCATCTTCTTTGATATATTCGAGTGCCTCTTCGAGACTAAACTCTGTAGCGGGAATGATATGGGCTTTTTCGTCAGTACCACTGGCTCGCACATTGGTGAGCTGTTTTGACTTTGTAACGTTGACAACAAGGTCAATCTCATGAACATGCTCACCTACAACCTGACCCATATAAACCTGATCTTGAGGATTTATAAAGAAGCGACCACGGTCTTGGAGTTTGTCTATAGCATAAGCAAAAGCCGTTCCACCCTCCATAGCCACAAGCGATCCGTTCACACGGCGTGTGATATCACCCTTGTAAGGTTGGTATTCCTTATAACGATGGGCCATAATAGCTTCGCCCTGAGATGCTGTGAGAACATTGGTACGCAACCCGATAATGCCACGCGAGGGAATATCAAAAGCAATATTAACCCTGTCTCCTTGACTCTCCATGGAGGTCATCTCACCTTTACGACGAGTTATCATATCAATTATCTTGCTCGAAAACTCTTCTGGCACATTGACTGTGAGTTCCTCAATAGGTTCGCATTTCACTCCGTCTATTTCCTTGTAAATAACCTGAGGCTGTCCAACTTGCAACTCATAACCCTCGCGGCGCATGGTTTCAATAAGTACCGAAAGATGAAGCACACCGCGACCCGAAACTATCCAACTATCAAACGAATCAGTATTTTCAACTTTTAGAGCAAGATTCTTCTGCAATTCCTTTTGCAAACGTTCGTCAATCTGGCGACTGGTGCAATATTTGCCTTCCTTACCAAAAAAGGGAGAGTTGTTAATGGTGAAAAGCATACTCATTGTGGGCTCATCAATCTTTATGGGCGGCATGGGGTCAGGATTTTCAAAATCGCAGATAGTGTCACCAATCTCAAAATTTTCAAGACCGATTATTGAGCAAATATCCCCACAATTCACCTCGGAGATACGGGCGTGTCCCATTCCCTCGAAAGTATGCAGTTCCTTTATTTTGGTCTTTTCCATTGACCCATCGCGATGAGCGACAGTAATATTCATTCCCTCTTTGAGCACTCCGCGATTTACCCTTCCCACTGCTATACGACCGGTATAATTAGAATAGTCGAGCGAAGTGATAAGCATTTGGGGTGTTCCCTCAAGCTGTTTGGGGGCAGGTATCACTTCTATTATTTTATCAAGAAGATAGGTGATGTCATTGGTTGGTTTGTTGTAATCAGGCCCCATCCATCCATTTTTTGCGGAGCCATATATAACGGGAAAATCAAGTTGGTCTTCGCTTGCACCAAGACTGAACATTAGATCGAAAACCATTTCATATACTTCTTCCGGGCGACAGTTGGGCTTATCTACTTTGTTGACGACAACAACAGGTTTCAAGCCAATTTGCAAAGCTTTTTCGAGCACGAAACGCGTCTGTGGCATAGGTCCCTCAAAAGCATCTACCAAAAGAATGCAACCATCGGCCATGTTGAGAACTCGCTCAACCTCGCCACCAAAGTCGGAGTGTCCCGGGGTGTCTATGATGTTAATTTTTGTGTCTTTATATGTGATGCTCACGTTTTTAGACAAGATTGTTATGCCCCGTTCGCGCTCAAGATCGTTGTTGTCGAGCATAAGGTTACCTGTCTGTTGGTTTTCTCTGAACAAGTTGCCGGCCAAAAGCATTTTGTCTACAAGTGTTGTTTTGCCATGGTCGACGTGTGCAATAATTGCAATGTTACGAATATCTGTCATCCTTATGTTTTTTTATCGGACTGCAAAGTTAATCAATCTTGCGCAAATTCTGCGACTATCAAGCTTTTATTATAATGTATGATAGGTATTTATGATCATTATTGCAAAGCGCAGTTTTCGGTTTGGACTACAAAAAACCAAAATCGCACCCTCGTGGCTGACAAGGATGCGATTTTTTGTTGTTTTTTAGGAAATACGGATTACTTGCGCAAACCGAGTTTCTTGACAATTGCACGATAGCGAGTAATGTCTTTTGCCTTCAAATATTTCAGAAGGGCACGACGCTTACCTACCAATCGTGTCAAGGCTCTTTCTGTACTATGATCTTTACGGTTAGCCTTCATGTGTTCCGTCAAATGGGAGATACGGTAAGAAAACAATGCCACCTGTGCTTCGGGTGAGCCGGTGTCAGTGTTAGACGCGCCGTATTGTCCAAAGATCTCCTTTTTCTTTTCAGAATCTAAATACATAGTGTTATTAGTGTTAAGAAATTATATGTCAAAGCCCCTCCATGGGCATTTGCGGCTGCAAAGGTAATCATTGTTTTTGAAACAGACTAATTTTTTGCAACTTTTTTTATTGCTTATTCTACTCCAATTCGCTCAATTCCAGCCAGCGATTGGATTTTTCATCGAGTTGTGCCTCTACAATGGGCAATCGTTTTGACAGAGAGTTGATTTCATCTACAGCCAGAGTGGTTCCGCTGAGCAGCGAAACAATGCGGTTGCGCTCATCTTCGAGTTGCGATATTTCCTGCGAAAGAATGTCGAACTCCTGTTTCTCCTTAAACGTCATGCGTTGCTTGCCCGGTGTTTTTACCTTTGTCTTGGGGGGCTCGGCGGTCTGCGACGGTTTGACAGAGACAACCTTATCTTGTTCGGCAACCTTGCTCTCACGATATTGCGTATAATTGCCGGGAAAATCCTTAACCTCTCCATTGCCTTTGAAAACAAGCACATGGTCTACCACCTTATCCATGAAATAGCGGTCGTGGCTCACTATGATTACACAGCCCTCAAACTGTTGCAGATATTCCTCAAGCACCTGCAGAGTAACAATGTCAAGGTCGTTGGTCGGCTCATCGAGTATCAGGAAATTGGGGCTTTGCATCAACACCGTGCATAAATATAAACGGCGCAGTTCGCCACCCGACAATTTATAAATATAATTGTATTGCTTCTCGGGGCTGAATAAAAAATATTGCAAAAACTGTGACGCACTCAACTTGCGCCCCTTGCCAAGATCGACATATTCGGCAATCTCCCTTACGGCATCAATCACTTTCATCTGATTATTAAACGCCATGCCCTCCTGACTGTAATAACCAAACCTCACGGTCTGCCCAACAGAAATTTTGCCACTGTCGGGGGCAATGCGTCCCAAAAGAAGTTTCAGAAAAGTTGTTTTGCCTGTACCATTGTTGCCTACAATGCCCATTTTCTCATAACGAGAAAAATTATAATAGAAATCCTTAAGAATTATTTTGTTGCCAAAAGCCTTGCTGACATAATTCATCTCAAAAATCTTATTGCCAATATAAGAACTCTTTACTTCAAGACGCGTCTTCTCTTCGTTGAAATTCTGTTTCGCTTTCTCTTCAAGTTGAAAAAACGCGTCTTCGCGATAGCGTGCCTTATGGCCACGCGCAGACGGAGTGCGCCTCATCCATTCCAACTCTTTTCGATAAAGATTATTCAAGCGTGCAAGTTCAGCATTGCGCTGTTCGAGACGTTCATGTCGCTTGTCAAGATAATAAGAATAGTTTCCATGATAGGAATAGACCGTATGATCAGCCAATTCTATAATGTCGTCACACACGCGGTCGAGAAAATATCGATCGTGAGTAACCATGAGCAAAGACATTGTGGTTTGACACAAATATCGCTCAAGCCACTCTATCATCTCAAGGTCAAGGTGGTTGGTCGGCTCGTCGAGCACCAGCAAATCCGGTTCGGTGAGCAAAATGTTAGCCAAAGCAACACGCTTAATCTGACCACCCGACAAATGACCTATCTTTTGATTGAAATCATTTATTTTCAGCATTGACAACACGCCCTTTATCTTGGCTTCATAGTCCCACGCATTGGCTTGCTCCATCTTTTCGAGCCACATATCAAGGTCGGGATTGCCCGGTGTGTCGAGTGCCTTTTGATAGCCCATGATAATGTCTGTCAGATGAGAACCATGCTGAAAACAAGCCTCCATCACTGTCAACTCAGCCGGATAGGAAGGGCTCTGCTTCAAATATCCCACCCGCAAATCACGACGCCACACTATTTCGCCGGCCTGATAATCTTCGTTGTCGCATAGGATGTTGAGCAACGTAGTCTTGCCCATACCATTTTTTGCTATAATTCCAACCTTGCTGCCCTCTGTGAGACTAAAATCAAGATTTTCCATCAATAGAAGATTGCCTATGCGTTTTGTCAGACCGCGAACGTCAAGAATTGTGTTAAGTGCCATTATCGTGTGTTGTTTGTATAGTGCGAAGATAATGCAAAATTAAAACAAAATTTTCTTTCTGCCTATCTTAATCTAACAACTTAAACTTATGCTCGGCTCTGCAAGGCATAATAAACAAGTGTTTTTTCTTTTTTTAGCACCCACAAAACGCCACAAATAGCAAAAAACATTTAATTTTGTATTTCAATACATTTATATCATGATGACAACGATACACAGAGTAGTAAGCAAGGCAGATTTAAAGAAATTTGCGCGATTTAACTACGAGTTATATAAAGACAATCCCTATTCGGTGCCGGACTTGTATTCCGATATCATGGCCACATTCAGAAAAGACAAAAATCCGGCTTTTGAGTTTTGCGAGGCAGAATACTTTCTTGCCTACCAAGACAACAAGATTGTGGGGCGCGTGGCAGCCATAATCAACCACAAGAGCAATGAAATTTGGGACAAGAAAGCCGTAAGGTTTGGCTGGATAGATTTTATCGACGACCCCGATGTGAGCCGCTCGCTCATAAAAGCCGTAGAAAAATGGGGGCTCGACAAAGGCATGACAGAGATTGAGGGACCTCTCGGCTTTACAGACTTTGATGCCGAAGGAATGCTGATAGAGGGCTTTGACCAACTTAGCACAATGGCCACTATCTACAACTACCCCTACTATCCTGCCCACATGGAGCGATTGGGGTTTGGCAAAGCCACCGACTGGATTGAGATGAAACTCATCGTGCCGGAAAAACTACCCGAGCAATACGCAAAAATCGCAGAGATAGTAAAACGCCGCCTCAATCTTCACACACGCAAACTGAAAAACATCCGAGAAATAAAGAAAACCGGCATAGGCTATCACATTTTTGAACTTATAAACGAAGCCTACAAGCCACTCTATGGATATTGCGAACTCTCAAAAGCACAGATTGAGCAATACGTGAACAACTATATGCAGATAATAGATCTGCGCATGGTGACCCTCGTAGAAGATGCCGAAAACAACCTTGTGGGAGTGGGCATATCAATGCCTTCATTGTCAAGAGCACTCCAAAAAGCCAAAGGCAAACTGTGGCCTTTTGGCTGGTGGCACATCATTAAAGCATTGTTTATCAAAAAACCACCCATTCTCGACCTTTTGCTTGTTGCCATAAAACCACAATACCAAGGCAAGGGAGTAAACGCACTCTTGTTTGCCGACCTTATACCAACCTACATAAAAATGGGATTTAAATGTGGCGAGACAAACCTTGAACTCGAAGCAAACGACAAAGTACAGTCACAATGGCAATATCTCGACGGCCATGTTCACAAACGCCGCCGCTGCTACACAAAACACCTCACCGACTAACCTCCACTCACCATAACGACATGACAGACAAAAAAAACACCACAAATTATGGCGACGAATCTATCATACACCTCGAAGGCGTAGAGCACATACGCCGACGCCCCGGTATGTATATCGGACGATTGGGCGACGGCTCCAACCGCGAAGACGGTATCTATGTGTTGCTCAAAGAAACCATAGACAACAGCATCGACGAATTTAACGAAGGCTTTGGAAAACGCATAGAGATTGAAATAGAAGAAAACCACAGCGCAAAAGTGAGAGACTATGGACGCGGCATTCCGCTCGGTGGCCTCATTCCGGCCGTAAGCCAACTCAACACCGGTGCCAAATACGACACCTCGGTCTTTACCGCCAGCGTGGGCCTCAACGGTGTGGGTCTGAAAGCCGTAAACGCACTAAGCCAAAAATTTGTGGCGCGCAGCCACCGCGATGGCCAATACCACGAAGCCACATTTGAGTATGGAAAACTCATCAGCGACAATTATGGAGAGACAACAGAAGAAGACGGGACATACATCTATTTCGAGCCGGACCCACAGCAGTTCAGAAACTTCAGATTTAGAGCAGAATATGTAGAGTTTATGCTGCGAAACTACACCTATCTCAACACAGGCCTCGCAATATACTACAACAACCGACGCATTGCCAGTCGCAACGGTCTCGAAGACCTGCTCAACGACAACATGACCGCCACACCCCTCTACGACATAATACACATAAAAGGCGACAGCATCGACATCGCATTCACCCACGCCAACCAAAACGGTGAAGAATACTATTCCTATGTCAACGGACAACACACCACCCAGGGAGGCACACACCAAAGCGCATTTAAAGAACATATCGCCAAAACAATAAAAGAACATCTCGGCAAAAACTACGAACCAAACGACATTCGCAACGGACTGGTGGCCGCCATCGCCATCAGAGTGATAGAACCCACTTTTGAGAGCCAAACGAAAATAAAACTCGGCTCGCTCACCATGGCACCCGAGAAAGACAGCAAAGGAAACCCCTTCCCCCTCTCGGGAGTGAGTATAAACAAATTTGTGGGCGACTTTATCAAGAAAAACGTTGACAACTACCTCCACATTCATCCCGAAACGGCCGAAGAAATACAGAAAAAAATACAAGAGTCCGAGCGCGACCGCAAAGCAATGGCAGGCCTCGTATCAAAAGCCGCCAAGGAACGGGCAAAGAAAATCAATATCAACAACCCTAAACTGCGCGACTGCATTCTTCACTTCAACGACCCCATGCCCAAAGCAAAAAAAGGAACCACCGTCAACGAAGACAACGACCCACGCCTCGACACCTCCATATTTATCACTGAGGGACTGTCGGCCAGCGGCTCCATCACCAAATGTCGCGATGCACAAACCCAAGCCGTGTTCAGCCTCAGGGGCAAGCCCTACAACAGTTTTGGAGAAACAAAAGAACTTGTATATAAAAACGAAGAGTTCAACCTGCTCCAGGCCGCACTGAACATCGAAGACGGCCTCGACGGACTGAGATACAACAAAGTAATAGTGGCCACCGATGCCGATGTAGACGGAATGCACATAAGGCTCCTGATGCTAACATTTTTCCTGCAATTCTTCCCCGAACTAATTAAGAAAGGCCACGTCTACATTCTGCAAACACCGCTTTTCAGAGTGAGAACCAACAAAAAGAAAACAAGGCCGCTGACAAAGACAACACCCATCGACGACAATGCCGCCGGAGCCGCCATTCTGAAAAAACGCTCCTCTAACGAACGCTCGGAATATATCACCCGATATTGTTATTCCGAAGAAGAACGCCTCAAAGCCATTGAGGAACTCGGACCCGACCCACAAATCACACGCTTTAAAGGTCTCGGAGAAATCTCACCCGATGAGTTCAAAGAATTTATCGGACCTGAAATAAGACTCGAACAAGTCAGCCTCCACAAAACCGACCAGGTGAAAGAACTCCTCAGCTACTACATGGGCAAAAACACGCCCGAACGACAATCTTTCATTATAAACAACCTTATCGTCGAAGAAGACAAACCCGACGAAGACTTTAGCGAAGAATAATGAAGACAATTCTCTTTCCCGGCTCCTTTGACCCCTTCACCATTGGCCACGCCGACATCGTGGAGCGAGCCCTTGAAATCTTTGACAACATAGTGATTGCCATAGGCATCAACGAGGGCAAAACTCCTTTCATGCCACTCGACCAACGCGTCGAGACAATCAAACAACTCTATAAAGACACCCCTCGTGTGGAAGTCGACACCTACAAAGGTCTCACCACCGACTATGCACGGCAAAGAGGCATCTCCACACTGCTCCGCGGAGTGAGAAACATCACCGACTTTGAGTATGAACGCAATCTTGCCGACATAAACCGTCAAATCAGCCAAATAGAAACCATCATATTGTTTTGCAAACCCGAACTTGCCGCCATTAGTTCATCCACTGTAAGAGAACTTCACCACTTCGGAAAAGACATCACAAACCTATTGCCCTAAAAACAAACCACAAACATGAATCGCATCCTACTTTTCATCATCGCAGCATTCACGCTGCTCGCCCCCACTAAATCCCAAACCCTGCAAGAACAAAGAGAACTCGACTTGGCCATGCGCAAACTCGCCACGGCTCAAATGGCCATCAAAGCCCTATATATCGACACTACCAATATCGAGCAACTCACCGACGAAGCCATCAAGGCAATGCTCGAACAACTCGACCCCCACAGCACATACTCCAACGCCGAAGAAACCAAAAAATTCACCGAACCTCTCAACAGCAACTTTGAGGGCATCGGAGTGCAGTTCAACGTGCTCAACGACACTCTCGTAGTGGTGCAACCCGTTTCAAAAGGTCCCTCCGAAAAAGTTGGCATTCTGGCCGGCGACCGCATCGTTGCAGTCAACGACACTGCAATTGCCGGAGTGAAAATGTCGCGCGAAAACATGATGAAAAAACTGCGCGGCCCCAAAGGCACCATTGCCCGCCTCGCTGTGGTGAGACGCAACGTGAGCGAAACCCTCTACTTCAACGTGGTGAGAGACAAGATACCCCTCTATTCCGTTGATGCCGCCTATATGATAAGACCCGAGATAGGACTGATACGCATAGGTAACTTTGCCATCAGCACACACGACGAAGTGCGCGATGCCATAAAGAAGCTGAAGAAAAAAGGAATGAAAAGCCTCATTCTCGACCTGCAGCAAAACGGTGGTGGCTATTTAGAGGCTGCCAAAGGTGTTGCCAGCGAGTTTCTCAACAAAAACGACCTCGTGGTTTATACCGACGGACGCTCCGTGCCCAAACAGACACTCAAAGCCGTTGGCGGAGGTCTGTTTACCGAGGGCAATCTGGTGGTGCTCGTCGATGAATACACCGCCTCGGCTGCCGAGATTGTAAGCGGAGCCATACAAGACTATGACCGCGGCTTGATTGTGGGCCGACGCACCTTTGGCAAAGGCCTTGTGCAACGACCCATCGATATGCCCGACGGCAGCATGATACGCCTCACCGTCTCACACTACTACACCCCCTCAGGACGCTGCATTCAAAAGCCATACGAAAAAGGCAAGAAGCGCGACTACGATGAAGACATGCTCAACCGCTACAACAGCGGAGAACTTATGCACCTCGATAGCATTCACTTTGCCGACTCACTAAAATACTACACCCTCAACAAACACCGCGTGGTATATGGTGGCGGAGGCATAATGCCCGACTACTTCATTCCCCTCGACACAACGGTCTACACTAAATACTACCGCAACCTCAGCCGCAAAAACATTGTGATAGACTCCTATCTCTCATATATTGACAACCATAGGGCAGAATTAAAGTCTGCATACAAGAAATTTGAAAAATACAACGAGCAGTTTGAAGTGCCCACACAAATAATCGACACAATCTACAGCCAAGGAAAAAAGATGAACGTAGAGCCGATTGACGAAACCGAAGTGAAACAAACCACCGCAACGATTAAAAAAATAATCAAGGCACTAATCGCGCGCGACCTTTGGGATATGTCCGAATACTATGCCATTGTCTACGAAGACAACGACATAGTGAAAAAAGCAATCGAACTGCTGCAATAATACAATCACCCCTACCTTATATATTATATATATGGAAGACACTTTCGACATAAGGGCACAACAAAACGCCGCGCCCACAGAAAAAGATTACGAAAACGCACTCAGACCACTCTCTTTCGACGACTTCAACGGTCAAAACAAAGTGGTCGACAATCTGAGGGTGTTTGTCGAAGCAGCAAAGTATCGCGGCGAACCGCTCGACCACACACTGCTCCACGGTCCCCCGGGATTGGGCAAAACCACCCTTAGCAACATCATTGCCAACGAACTTGACGTGGGATTTAAAATCACCTCGGGACCCGTGCTCGACAAACCGGGCGACTTGGCAGGACTGCTCACCTCGCTCGAACCCCACGACGTGTTGTTCATCGACGAGATACACCGTCTTTCACCCATTGTGGAGGAATATCTCTATTCCGCAATGGAAGACTATCGCATTGACATCATGATAGACAAAGGGCCCTCGGCACGCTCCATACAAATAGAACTCAACCCCTTCACCCTCGTTGGCGCAACCACGCGAAGCGGACTGCTCACTGCCCCACTGCGCGCTCGCTTTGGCATTAACCTCCACCTCGAATACTACGATGCCGACACGCTTAAAACCATCATCACACGCTCGGCCGACATTCTCAAAGTGAAAATCGACACCAAGGCGGCTGCAGAGATAGCCGGACGCTCACGAGGCACACCGCGCATCGCCAACGCGCTTCTGAGACGCGTCAGAGATTTCGCCCAAGTGAAAGGCAACGGACGCATCGACCTCAATATATCACACCTCGCACTCGAAGCACTCAACATCGACGCATACGGTCTCGACGAAATAGACAACAAAATTCTTAGCACCATTATCGATAAATTCAACGGAGGACCCGTGGGCATCACAACCATTGCCACTGCCATCGGCGAAGACCAGGGCACGGTGGAAGAAGTCTACGAACCTTTCCTCATAATGGAGGGATTTATCAAGCGCACACCGCGCGGACGCGAAGCCACCGACTTGGCATACCAACACCTCGGACGCTCGCGCTTTGGCTTCAAGAGCGACCAAAACGACCTCTTCAGCAAACAGCCCGACCTCTTTGACTGAAAACAAATTCTCCACCCCACAACAACAACACAAAATGATCAGTTACTTCTCAGACAAAATCAAATTTCCGCAAATCAAACGACGCGAAACAACAAAGTGGATACGCCAAGTGGCTCTCGGATATGGCAAGAAAGTCGGAGACGTTGCATACATCTTTTGCAACGACGAAAAAATCCTCGAGGTAAACAAACAATATCTCAACCACGACTACTATACTGATGTAATCACGTTCGACTATTCCGAGGGCGACACCATCAGCGGCGACATCTTCATAAGCCTCGACACCGTAAAATCCAACTCAGAGCAACAACACACCGACTACAATCAAGAGTTACATCGCGTCATCATTCACGGCATTCTCCACCTCTGTGGAATCAACGACAAACTGCCCGGTGAGCGCGAAATAATGCAACAAGCCGAAGACAAGGCGTTAGAACTTAAAAAAACATAATAATTCAAGATTTTCTTTGCAGACAAAGCAACTTTTTGTAATTTCGCACAAGAATTTTTCTCGCTTTAAACTTATGAGACTTGGTGTGGTGCCTACCACACAATTTAACATCAAAAAACATCAAAAGAATTTATCTTATGAAAAATCCCGAAGCATTGCCTTTTGGCTTAGATGAAAAAGAATTGAACCGTCGGCTCGAACAACGTCTTGACGACCTTGCTCAGAAAACACAATTCTATCTTCGCAAAGACATTTCTCTCAACGAAATCGCAGATTTGTTAGTAACTAACCGCACTTATGCCTCGCGCATGATAAACAACGTGAAAGGCTGCAAGTTTAACGAGTATATCAATACTCTGCGTTTGCAAAAGGCTGAAGAACTCTTCCATACAAAAGACTATATGAACACCCACAGCATTCGCGACCTCGCTTCTGACTGTGGTTTTGCTTCTGTCAGCACTTTCCGCCGTGCATTCTCAAAAAAATTTGACAACACTCCGCTCTCGTTTGTGAAACGCAACGGATTTAAAGGATAAAACAAAAATATCCTTTCCACATATTAAAACAAAAACAGCCCGCAGCAAATTTTGCTGCGGGCTGTTTTTGTTTTCTACCATGCCAAACTCATTTTCCCTTTCGAGGAACGCCTTGAAAACCGCGTGTGAAAAACACCTGCAACATAAACAAAAATGCCACAAGCATACCAATCTTATAAGCACCGCCTTTGTCGCACGGCAAAAACAACAGAAACCCCAATAACCAATTCGTGGACTAAATTGCGAGCAATTTAATCCACGAAAAATTGTTTTTCTTTTCTGTTCGGGCAACTTTTTTCGCCCAAAAGCTTCCCTATTTCTTCTTTTTCATATCACTGTCGGTGGCAGATAGAAGATCCTTGTAGCGCGCCTGATTGCTGAGCAATTCAACTGCGGCAGCCACCTGTTTGTCACTTTTAAGCACGTGTTCCACCACACCCGGCTGATAATAATAACGACCGCAAATCTCCGAGGCAAGACATTTCTTCAGTCTTTTCTTGTTTTTCATCAAAACATCGGCAACCTTCGGTTTAAGACTCTCTTTCAAACGGTTGAACAATTCGAGAGACTCTTCGTTCAACTGCTCGGCTTTCATCATTTCCTGCAACTGGTCGGCCAACTTAAGACTGCGATATTCCGGAGTGAAACCCGAAGCCACAATCTTGTCGACAAACTCGGCATATTCCTCGTCGGTCAGTTCAAACTCACCGGCCGGTGCAATAGTCTCGTGACGACTGCAATAATCATTGATAAAATCAAAATACTCATCGCTCGCACAAAGATATGCCACAAAAGCATTTGAACTGTCGGCCACAACAGTCACGTCGGGAGTAATGCCGCCACCGTCTCTTACTTCGCGACCCGCCTCGGTATAGAACACCCGGGTGAGACTGTCGGGAGTGCGATATGCCTCGCCATTATCCTTGCGGTGACTGTAGTCGAGAGCCTGAATGCAACGACCCGAAGGAATATAATAGTGGCTTACGGTGGCTTTCAGCATTCCGCTGTTGGGCAACAGATAGGTTTGTTGCACAAGGCCCTTGCCGTATGTGCGCTCACCCATCACCACCGCTCTGTCGAGATCCTGCAACGAACCACAGGTAATCTCCGAAGCAGAAGCAGAATTGCTATTTACCAACACCACGAGTGGCACACCGAGAAACTCGGGCGCGTTTCTCGTGGCATACGAAGTATTAACATCGGGACATTTGCCTTTCATCTTTAATATCAACTTTCCCTTTGGCACAAAAAGGTTCACCAGATTAACAGCCTCTATGGCCAAGCCGCCACCGTTGTCTCTCAAGTCGAGCACAAAAGAAGTTGCACCCTGCCCTTTTAGTTTGTTCATTGCCTCACAAACCTCTTGTGCACACCCCTGCGTAAAAGATGTCAACATCACATAGCCCACATTGTTTTCCAACATTCCACTATACATCACCGAAGGCAACTGCACACTTGCGCGCGTCACCTTAAACACCAACGGCTCTTCCACCCCGGGGCGGCGAACCTTCACATTGATCACCGTTTCGGGATCACCGCGCAACGCACTGCTGACCGAACTCACATAGTCGCTCATTTCCTTGGAGCCCTTCACACCCAGATCAACATCGTCTATCGCCAACAACACATCACCCACGCGCAGTCCCGACTTGGCCGCCGGCTTGCCCTCATAAAGTTCAAAAACCACACAGCGGTCTTCTTTCTTATAATAATGAATCACAGCACCCACTCCGGCATATTTGCCCATTGTCATGCTGCTGAAATCTTTGGCTGCATTGGCATCATAGTATTCCGTATAGGGGTCAAGATCTGAGAGCATCGACTTGATGGCTGTGTCAACATTTTTGCGCGTGTCGAGCGTGTCGACATAATATTGCACCAATGTTTTATATAGTTCGTTGAAAACATTCAGTTGCTTTGAAACCTCCGAAACAGACTGACCGGCAATGTCAACAAATGCCAACGAAACGAGAAGCGTAAAAATTATTTTTTTCATCGTTTAATATATTTATATCAAATTTTTTCAAATAGGACAACCAATCACCTGTATCACCTCGGCCGACAGGCTACCGCCTCTCTCCAAACACTCGGCAAGACTCTCGCCCTTGATATATCCCTCAAGGAAACCGGCGGCAAAATAGTCGCCCGCCCCCGTGGTGTCGACCACTCTCTCCACCTTTTGGGCAGACACCACAACCGTCTCCGCCCCTCGACGGGCAGAAGAACCGCGTGCTCCAAGTTTCACCACCGCTGTGGCACACATTCCACCCAAAACCGCCAAAGCCTCTTCGGGCAACGCAGAAGTCAAGGCGTGACTTTCCTCTTCGTTTGCAAAGACAATGTCAACATAGTCTTTGAGCAGATGGTTGAAAAAATCAAGGTTTTCTTCAACTATATTATAACTCGCCAAGTCGAGACAAACCTCCATGCCGCGTTTTTTAGCCTCACTCATCACAAACTCCACCAACTCTCGGTTTTGCACCAAGTAGCCCTCCACATAGACAATGTCGTAGCCATCGAGCATTTCGGCCTTCACCTCGCTGACACCGAGCGAGCCGCTAATGCCGAGATAAGTCGCAAAAGTGCGCTGCCCGTCGGGCGAGATAAACGTGTTTGCCACACCTGTGGCCTCGCCCTCGCCCCGAGTGAGAAAAGTCTTCACTCCTACCTTCTCAAGCGTAGAGGCAAAAAAATCACCGTTGGCGTCAGCGGCAATCTTGCCGATAAAACCCACCTCGACACCGTTGCGTGCCAAAGCCTTTATGGTGTTGGCAGCCGAACCGCCCGGCACTCGGCCGACGTCCATCCTTGCCACACAATCATCAATCTTTTCTTTCTCTCTCTTGTCTATCAATTGCATCGAGCCCACCGGCAAACCAAGTTGCAGCAACATACTGTTGTCTGCCAATTTCACCAGCGAGTCGACAAGACAATTACCTAAACCAATTATTTTTTTCATGCGAAACAAAATTTTAGTGCAAAGATATTGCTTATTTTCAAAATTATCACTACTTTTGCACCGCAAACGCAGAAAAAACTTGTTTTTCACTCTTTTTTCGCTTCAGTAGCTCAGTTGGTTAGAGCACCTGACTGTTAATCAGGGGGTCGTTGGTTCAAGCCCATCCTGAAGCGCAAAATCCCAAGCGAGGGGTAATACAACAAAACAACATCACTTTTTCAAAGCTTCAGTAGCTCAGTTGGTTAGAGCACCTGACTGTTAATCAGGGGGTCGTTGGTTCAAGCCCATCCTGAAGCGCAAAATCCCAAGCGAGGG
>JAQXTH010000040.1 GCA_029219385.1 Prevotellaceae bacterium
CAGCCCGTCAAATTGGCGGTGCAACTTGCCGGAATGGATGATGGGGATTTCATCGAAACCACCTTTGAAGTGGGTTGGAATCCCGAAATCGTGAAAACAATCAAGGCAACATCGTTGTCCGGTATCAACTTAAAATGGGGCTTTTAATATGGGACTTATGATTGGCGTTGGCAGCACAAAGCCAACTTTTCCGTATGATTATTATTACGGCATCGAATGGGACATCACCGTGTCCAATCCGAAACCAACGCGTATTGGCAAGATGGAGTTGCACAAGGAATTGCCATTGCAAAACATGATGCGCAATTGCATCTTGAAAGACGATGGAAGCGTTGCATATTACTTGCACGCAAACGATTCTACAAAGCGCGACAACGGCGCGGCGGCAGACCTTACAGGTGCATCCGGCATGATGGAAACGGAATTGCCGGACATGTACGTTCGCTTTGAAACGGATGGCAACAAATGCCGCCATTTGCAATCAACCGAACCTTTGCCTGGATTCCACCTTTGGCGAAAGGGTTACATCGGCAGCGTTGAAGCAACCGTGCAGCGTTCAACAAACAAGTTGGCATCCGTTTGTTCAACCGATGTTGATTATCGTGGTGGTAACAACAACGCAAGTTATGACGGAACTTATCGTTCGTTCCTTGGACTGCCAGCCACGGACATATCGTTGAACGTTTTCCGTACATACGCCCGCAACCGTGGTTCGGTGGAGTGGAATTGCAACCTTTATCGCTTGCACAAGATGTTGTGGTGGTTGTTTGCCGTTGAATATGCCAATTTCAATTCGCAAGACACGTTCAACGCCGCATTGGACGAAAACGGGTATCATCAAGGCGGACTTGGTGCGGGCGTTACAACGTGGGATGGCACATGGAGCACTTTCAATGGTTATTATCCCATTGTTCCTTGCGGTGTAACAAATTCACTTGGCAACCACACGGGAACGGTTGATTACAACGTAATTGGTTCGGATGGTGCGACCATTAAAACATTTGCCGTTCCGCGTTATCGTGGCATTGAAAACCCATTCGGACACATTTGGAAGTGGACGGATGGTTGCAAGTGTATCATCCAAAGCGAAGCATCCGGCGGGTTATCAAAATTTTACGTTTGCGATGACCCGGCGAAGTTCACGGCATCCGGCGTTGGCAATTACGATTATCGCGGCGACTTGCCACGAAAAGAGGGTTATGTAAAAGCCCTTATCCTTGGCGAGGATGGCGAAATCATGCCGTTGGAAGTTGGCGGTGGAAGTACAACGTATTTTTGCGATTACTTTTATACGAACATTCCATCAAGCGGCGAAGCCGAACGTGGTGTTTTGTTCGGCGGTGATGCGAATAATGGTGCGTATGCGGGGTTCGTGTATGCGTATACGACTTACACGCCCACGAAGGCGAATGCGCCTGTCGGTTCTCGGCTTTGCTTTGACCCGCAAATCGAAGCGGCGTAGCCGCCCCAAATCGACCCCACAACCCGAATGATGGGGTTGGGATGTGAAACAATAAATAAAATCGGTTGTCCGATGTCGTGGTGTTTTGTTCAGCGGTAATGCGAATAATGGTGCGAATGCGGGGTTCGTGTATGCGAATACGAATAACACGCCCACGAATGCGAATGCGAAT
Organism: Prevotellaceae bacterium; assembly: GCA_029219385.1. Classification (GTDB taxonomy): domain Bacteria; phylum Bacteroidota; class Bacteroidia; order Bacteroidales; family Bacteroidaceae; genus UBA6382. Next base: position 1,635 of record JAQXTH010000040.1, read on the forward strand.
ATCGGTTCTCAGCGTTGCTTGTAAAAGGAATTGCTAATCGGAAACCATGCCAATCATCCCATCCGGGGATGGTGAACCGGGAAAGGAAGCCCGGCGGCAAAAAATAGAATATGTTGAACGGTTTTGGTAGGGCGCAAGCCCGAAGAATCCAAATATTCAAGCAAAGGACATGAAAAGAATGGGAAACCTTTTTGATAAAGTCATTTCGATTGACAACTTGAAACTTGCGGACGAAAAAGCCCGCAAAGGAAAGTTGCATTCGTATGGCGTGCAGATGCACGACAAGAACAGGGAAGCCAACATTCTTGCTTTGCACGAATCATTGAAGAACGGAACGTTTCACACATCCCAATATAATGTGTTTACAATTTATGAACCCAAAGAACGTGAAATCTATCAATTGCCATATTATCCCGACCGCATCTTGCATCATGCGGTGATGAACATTCTTGAACCAATATGGGTGTCCGTTTTCACGCGCGACACCTATTCTTGCATCAAGAACCGGGGCATCCACGCTTGCGCGATGTCGGTAAAAAAGGCATTGCGAAAAGACCCCGCCGGGACAAAATATTGCTTGAAGATTGACGTTCGGAAGTTTTACCCGTCAATCAACCACGAATTGTTGAAAGGTGTGGTAAGGCGAAAAATAAAAGATGGTCGCCTTTTGGCGTTGCTTGATGAAATCATTGATTCAAACACCAACACGGACATTCCGATTCGGAATTTCGTAACCGACCCCATCACCGGGGAATTGGTGGCAACATCATTGAACAGCGTGCCAATTGGCAACTATCTTTCCCAATACTTTGCCAATTTGTTCTTGGCATACTTTGACCATTGGATAAAGGAAGCAAAGCGCGTGAAATATTATTGGCGTTACGCCGATGATATTGTGATTCTTGCAGCGGACAAGGAATCATTGCACGCATTGTTGCGCGACATCCGGGAATATATGCGCGGATTGCAACTAAAAGTGAAGCGCAACCACCAAGTGTTCCCGGTGGACGCACGCGGCATTGATTTCCTTGGCTTTGTGTTTTATCACACCCATATCCTTTTGCGCAAAAGCATCAAACAAAACCTTTGCCGCCGGGTGGCGAAGTTGAACAAGCGCAAGAAAACACCAACGAAAGCGGCATACAAACAAGCCATTTGCAGTTGGTGGGGTTGGTGCAAGTATTCCGATTCAATTCATTTTTTCAACAAACTTTCAAATTCATTTCCTTATGAAATTAGATTCGCTCGAACCAAACGCCCATTATGACATGGAGCATGGTATGCCCGCCGTTCTTGAAAAGGACAATGACGGGTCGGTTATTTATCGTGTGAACATCAACGAAGAAAAGGCAATCCCGGACGGAGAAGCAGAGGAACGCCAAATCGGTTGGTCGTGTTACGAAGTACGCACGTTCGACAAGCCCACCAAGGCAAACTTGAAACGTGTGTTCATCCGTTCCGTGATTGACGAAACGGCGGAATTTTCCCTTGTCAATTCGTACAACAAGCACATCTTGGGCATCGCCCCGGATGATAAGGCAGTTGCCGAATACAAGGAGTATTTGCAGTTTACCGAAGATTTGGATGCCCAAATCATCCGGGATTTGTCTAACATCTAAATCCACGAAACACGATGCCACGATTTTGTGATTCAAACATTGAATCGGACGCGATAATTGGCAAGGGCATTGACCTTGAAGAACTTTTTGACCAACGAATTGTCATTGAGAAAATCAAGATTGAACCCACCAAGTTTCCGGGAAAGAATGCGTCCGGAATGCGTATGCAAATGCAAGTAGTCATCAATGCCCAATTTAACGACACCGCCGATGCCGATGGTGATTTCTTTGCCAAGGATGCCAACGGCAAGGCAATCGGCACGCGACGTTCGGTGTTTACCGGGTCGGACAACTTGATGGCGGAAATGAAACAGGCGCAAAACCAATGGAAAACCGAACGTGTTGCCAAAGGCTTGCCGCCCGTGGATTTCGTTGTGTTTGATACGACCATCGCAAAGGTTGGCAAGATGTTTCATTTCACGTAATACAATGATTATGACATCGAACATTCATTCAATACTTTCACTTGTCGGAAAGCATATCATGGGCGTGATGGGCGCGTGTGTGGCGATGATTCGCCCGACATTCCCTTTTATCCTTGTGTGTACCCTTGCCGTGCTTGCGGATTGTTACACGGCATGGTCGCTTTCCCGGCGCGTGAAGAAACGCTTTCCCGGTGCGAATGATGGAAAGTTCAAATCCAATTATGCCGGGCGCGTGTTCATCACCCTTATCAAGGTTTATTCCTTGACAATACTTGTGCATCTTATTGATGCAATGGTGTTCCCGGAAATCGCTTTTCATTTGCCGCAAGTGGTCGCCGGGGCGGTTTGTTTTTGGCAAATTTGGTCAATGCTTGAAAACGAATCAAGTTGCAATGATGCCAAGTGGGCGAAGATTGCCCAACGCATAATGGTGGACAAGACGGAACGCCATTTCGACATTGATTTGCATGAACTGAAAGAGGAACAGCCCGAACCACCACACATCGAAACCCCTTGTGGCAATGAAGTGTGCGCGTATCGTGGCAAGGTGCATTGCGACACAACAAAATGCCCATCTTTCATAAAACCAAAGACCGATGGCGAGCATTGACAAGTTGATTCCGTTCATTCTCAAATGGGAGGGTGGATTTGTGAACGACCCAACCGACCGGGGCGGCGCAACCAACAAAGGCGTAACAATAGCGACATACGAAGCATATTGCTGCCAAAAGGGGTTGCCCCGCCCCACGGTGGAGCAGTTGAAGAACATCCCGGATGCCCATTGGCGCGACATCATCAAAACCATGTTTTGGGATAAGTGGCACGCCGATGACATCCATTCCCAAAAGGTTGCAAACATCCTTGTAGATTGGGTTTGGTTATCCGGCGTTCATGGCATCAAGAAGCCACAAGCGTTGCTTGGTGTCAAGGCTGATGGCATCGTTGGCAACAAAACGCTTTCGGCGGTGAATTTCGCCGACCCGGAAGAATTGTTCGCGGCGTTGTACAAGGAACGTGTGAAGTTCATCAACGCAATTGTGGCGCGTTCCGTTGCGGCGTATGAAAAGAAAATCGGTCGCCCGGCGACTGAAAAAGAGTTGTTGAAGCACACCCAAAAGCGATTTGCAAAAGGGTGGTTGAACAGGCTTGCAGAAATCAAAAAGTTGAATTGATATGGAAATAATGGTAAAACGAAGATTTCTTGGCGACAAATACACCATCGGTTCTTTGTTCGTCAATGGTGAACGTTTCCGGGTTGATGGCAAGGCGGTGGACACATTGGAAGATAAAAACCGCGATGCCAACATGAACGGGCGTTTTGATGATGGCGAACGCAAGATGTACGGGCAAACGTGCATCCCGTTCGGCAAGTACGAAGTTGGTTTGGATTTTTCACCCAAATTCAGCAAGAAACCATCTTACACGGCGTTCATTCGTAAAGGCAAGATGCCACACATTCGGAATGTGCCATCCTTTGAGGGCATTTTGATTCACGGCGGCAATACGCCCGCCGACACATTGGGATGCCTTTTGGTTGGTTTCAACACCATCAAGGGCGGTTTGACCCAATCGTTGCACGTGTTCAAACAGTTGTATGCCGAAATCGTTGCGGCAATGGACAACGGCGAAAAGGTAACAATTGAATTTGTGCCATGAAGTATGTTTGCAATTTCATTGCCGCGTTGGCGGCGTTGCTGATGGTGTCGTGCGCCACATCAAAGAAGATGGCAAAGGACACCGAACAAGTGCGTGTTGATAGTGTCGCCGAAAAGGTTGCCCATGTGGAAGATGTCGCCAAGATGGTGGACACAACCCGGAACGAACGGGAACAAATCATCATCACCGAAATCACGTTCTTTTCGCCGGACACCACCGCCGGGACACCACCGCCCGAAATCATCATTGATGGAACGGGCAAGGTTACGGGTGGCGGAAACATCAAGGCGATAAAGCAAACCACCATTTCCAAGGTCAAGGAAGAAAAGGGCGAAAGCAAGGAAACGGCGAAAACCGAAACCAACAAGGACAATGCGACCATCCACAAACAACAGGAACAAACACATGTTGCCAAGGAAAGCAAGAACCCCGTGATGTGGTCGTGGGTAATTGCCGCGTCAATTATTGCCGTTCTTGTGTTGCTTTTGCGTTTCCGAACACCGATTTTCACATGGTTACGCAACATTCTTGCCGCATTGCGAAAGATTTTGGAATAAAATTAGTACCTTTGCACCCACATTGTTGCGAAAGCCCCGGTTCATCGCCGGGGAACAATGTCGAAGCCCGGTTTTGTCGTCGGGCTTCATTCTTTTTGTTGTACACGATTACCACTTTTCTTGCAAAGTGTGGCAAAAAATGTATTATTTCGGGGTGAAAAATATGTATTAAAAGTAAAATCGGTTGAATATCAATGTTTTAATTGTGGCAAAAAACAAAAAAAACCGAAAAAGAAAAACGCCCGAAATCGATGTTAAATCGGGCGTTTCGTGTACATTTTCGTGTACAAATTTCGCAAATCATTGATTTTCAATGTTTATTGCGGAGAGAGAGGGATTCGAACCCCCGGTGCCTCTCAGCACGGCGGTTTTCAAGACCGCTGTAATCGACCACTCTACCATCTCTCCAAAGCGATAAGAATTTCACCTTGCTTTCAAGGAAAAGAAGTCCTATTTTCGTTTTCGTGTGCAAAAGTAACACCTTTTTTGGAAATCACAAATTTTTAGTAGTGTTTTTTTAGTTTATCCTATATTTTCTTCGTCAAAGGAAATGTTTTTTTTACTTTTGCATACCAATATTTAACTTATAGAAATTATAGAGAAACAAAAGAAAAAGTTGCCCGCCATGATATATCCCAAAAATTTTGAATCGAAGATAGGTTTTAATGAAATACGTACCATTTTGAGGGGACGTTGCCTATCGTCTTTGGGTGTGGAAGAAGTGGGCAAAATGACTTTTTCGACCGATACTGCAGTTATTAACAAAAGACTTGCCATCGTAAGAGAATTTCGTTCAATAATGAACGAAGACAACGACTTTCCTACACAAAACTACAATGATATGCGTGCCTCACTCGTGAGACTGCAAATCAAAGGAACATACATGGACGAAGCTGACCTCTTTAATTTGCGAAACACAATGGACACCATGAGCGAAATGGTGAAATTTCTGCTTGCTACAAAAGAAAGCGTAATAAGAAAAGGCAAGGAAGAGGAATGTGTGGTATATAAATATCCGCTATTGGCAAAAATGGCACGAGATGTCGAATTGTTTCCGCGTTTCATAATTCAAACAGACAGCATACTTAACAGTTACGGGAAAATTAAAGATGATGCTTCGCCCGAACTTCTAAGAGTAAGAACTGCTCTCGCCGGAGCACGACGCAGTGTCGGCATATCTCTTCGCACAATACTGCAGAAAGCGCAAGAAGACGGCATCGTGGAAAAAGATATCAGCCCGACATATCGCGACGGACGTTTGGTAATCCCCATCAAACCAGGCATGAAACGCAAACTGCGCGGCATTGTACACGATGAGTCAGCAACGGGAAAGACTGTGTTTGTTGAACCTACCGAAGTGGTAGAAGCCAACAACCGCATACGTACCCTTGAAGCAGAAGAGCAAAGGGCCATTATTATCATATTGCAGGCTATGGCCGAGATAATAAGACCACAAATTCCCAAAATGCTTGAAGCATTGTCATTTGTTGGTAAAATTGATTTTATCCGTGCAAAATCTATTTTTGCAGAAAAGACGGAAGCAACGGAGCCTATGTTCAACTCTTTCCCCGTAATAGATTGGGTAATGGCACGCCATCCTCTTTTGGAAACCTCGCTACGCAAACAAAACCGCGAGATAATGCCTCTTGACATTAAATTAAGCAAAGAAAACAGAATTTTGCTTATCTCGGGCCCAAATGCCGGTGGTAAATCAGTGTGTCTCAAGACGGTTGCTTTGTTACAATATATGATGCAATGTGGTCTTTCTGTGCCTATTCGCGAAAACTCAAAAGTTGGTGTCTTTGACAGCATTTTCATTGACATCGGTGATGAGCAAAGCATAGAAAACGATCTGTCGACATATTCAAGCCACTTACTCAACATGAAGAACATGATGAAAAATTGTTCTTCGCGCAGTCTTATCTTGATAGACGAGTTTGGCGGTGGAACTGAGCCACAGATTGGTGCTGCCATTGCCCAAGCAATGCTTGACGTATTTTTAGAGAAATCCACATACGGCGTAATAACCACTCATTATCAAAACCTTAAATACTATGCAGACAATCACGAGGGAATTGTAAATGGTGCAATGCTATATGACCGAAACGAGATGCGCCCCTTGTTTATCTTGCAAATCGGAAATCCGGGCAGTTCTTTTGCCATTGAAATTGCAAGAAACATCGGATTGCCACAAAGCGTTATAGACAATGCGTCTGCCCTTGTGGGTGACGACTACATTAAAAGCGACAAATATCTGCAAGACATCGTAAGAGACAAACGCTATTGGGAAAACAAAAGATTGGCTGTTCACCAAAAGGAGCGTTCGCTTCAACAAATGATTGAAACATACGAAAAACGACTTGCATCTCTTGATCACGAACACAAAATTTTTATGGCAGAGGCAAAAGACAAGGCAGAACTTATCTTTAAACAAAGCAATGCTGCAATAGAAAACACCATACGCTCCATTCGTGAAGCACAAGCAGAAAAAGAAGAAACTAAACGACTGCGTAGTGAATTGGAAGAATTTAAAACTCAAATCCTTGAGGGTTCAATATCGGGTGACGACAGCATCGAGAGAAAAATGGAACAAATACGTCGTAGACGCGAACGACGCGAAGAACGCAGAAAAACGCAAAACACAGAAAACGACAACACTCCTCTCCAAATAGATAACAAGATAAAACAAGTCGAATCTGAAGAAATAAAAATAGGTGACTATGTCAAAATAAAAGGAAATACCGCTGTTTGCAAAGTAATAAAAGTGAATGGTCGCGAAGCAATGGTGCAGAGCGGAATAATGAAACTAACCGTAGCACTCAAAAAACTTGAAAAAACCACAACTCCTCCGACAAGCACAGAATCAAGCGTAATCAATTTCATAGGAAAATCCACGCGCGACTCCATTCACGAGACACGTCTCAGATTTAAATCAAACATTGATGTAAGAGGAATGAGTGGCCAAGAAGCACTCGAAGCTGTAACATATTTCATTGAAGACGCAATACAATGTGGCGCAACACGCCTTAGCATTCTTCACGGCACCGGAACCGGCTATCTCAGACAAATCATACGACAATATCTTCACACCGTTCCAACCGTTGCCTCTTGCCACGATGAACACATACAATTTGGCGGCGCCGGAATTACAATTGTTGAAATGTCATATTAAATAGATTTTATAACAAATAACCATAACTTATTTATAGACAAAACTATCATGAAACTTAATATTGCAGTATTGGCAGGCGATGGAATTGGCCCCGAAATATCTGTTGAGGGTGTAAAAGTATTAACAGCAACGGCTCAAAAGTTTGGTCACGAAATCAATTACACTTCGGCTCTTGTAGGAGCTGCAGCCATAGATGAGGTGGGAGACCCTTTTCCACAAGAGACATTTGATATTTGCACAAATGCCGATGCAGTTCTTTTTTCTTGCGTGGGCGACCCTAAATTTGACAACAACCCCAATGCTACCGTTCGCCCTGAACAGGGACTTCTTGCCATGCGCAAAAAACTCGGTTTGTTTGCAAACATTCGCCCCATTCAAACATTCGACTGCTTAATACACAAATCTCCCCTAAAAGATGACATCGTGAGAGGTGCTGATTTTATATGTATTAGAGAATTGACAGGAGGAATGTATTTTGGCGAGAAATGCGAAGGTGAAGAAATGGCCTACGACACAAACAAATATACACGCGCTGAGGTGGAACGCATTCTCCATGTTGCATATAAGTATGCCATGCAACGCCGTCGCCACGTCACGGTAGTAGACAAGGCTAACGTTCTCGCCTCATCACGACTCTGGAGAAAAGTGGCTCAAGAAATTTCACAACAATACCCAGAGGTGACCACCGACTATATGTATGTAGACAACGCATCGATGCGCATGATACAAGACCCCGGATTTTTTGATGTAATGGTAACAGAAAACACCTTTGGCGACATTCTGACAGACGAGGGCTCTTGTATTACTGGTAGTATGGGACTTTTGCCCTCTGCCTCTACTGGAACGGGAACACCGGTATTTGAACCCATACACGGCTCATGGCCACAAGCAAAAGGACTAAACATTGCAAATCCTTTGGCACAAATCCTTTCCGTCGCCATGTTGTATGAATATTTTGGTTTGGAAAAAGAGGGAAAAACAATACGCGATGCCGTAGACGCTTCGCTCGCAGCAAACATACGCACTCCCGAAATTCAAGTGGCAGGCGGAGAAAAATATGGCACAAAAGAAGTTGGTCAATGGATTGCGGACTACATTAACAAAGCATAGACAAACATCAGATATTCAAAACAGTATAAATCCACATATAAACAAACAAAACATATTATGTATAGAACAAAAACTTGTGGTGAACTCCGTATATCAGACGCTGGCAAAGAGGTGACACTTGCCGGTTGGGTGCAACGCACACGAAAAATGGGCGGCATGACCTTTGTGGACATACGCGACCGATATGGTATAACTCAAATTGTCTTTAACGAAGAGACCGACAAAGAATTGTGTGACAAAGCCAACAAGCTGGGGCGTGAATATGTTGTACAAATCGTTGGTAAAGTTAATGAAAGATACAACAAAAATCCCAAAATGCCAACAGGCGACATCGAAATAATCGCTTCAAAACTCAACATACTAAACAAGAGTCTCGTGCCTCCGTTCACTATTGAAGAAAACACAGACGGTGGCGATGACATACGTATGAAATACCGTTATCTTGACTTACGCAGAAGCAACGTGAGAGCCAACCTCGAATTGAGACACAAATTCTGTTTGGCGGTGAGAAGTTTTCTCGACTCAAAAGGTTTTCTTGAAATAGAAACACCGGTTTTGGTTGGAAGCACTCCCGAAGGAGCCCGCGACTTTATTGTGCCCTCGCGCATGAACCCGGGTCAATTCTACGCCCTGCCACAAAGTCCGCAAACTTTAAAACAACTCTTGATGGTTGCCGGTATGGACAGATATTTCCAAATTGTGAAATGCTTCAGAGACGAAGACCTGAGAGCCGACCGCCAACCTGAGTTCACACAGATTGATTGCGAAATGAGTTATGTCGAACAAGACGACATTATTCGAATTTTTGAAGAGATGACAAAATATCTGTTCAAAGAAGTGCGCAATTATGATCTTGGCGACGAACCATTCATACGTATGCCATGGATTGAAGCAATGACCCGATTTGGCAGCGACAAGCCCGATATGCGTTTTGGAATGGAGTTTGTTGAACTGATGGACATATTGAGAGGTAGCGGTGATTTTGCCGTATTTAATGAAGCCGAATATATAGGCGGCATCTGTGCAAAAGGCTGCGCTTCGTACACTCGCAAACAGTTAGACGAACTAACAAATTTTGTAAAAAGCCCACAAATAGGAGCAAAGGGGTTGGTTTATGCTCGAGTACAAGAGGATAAAACCGTGAAAAGTAGCATAGACAAATTCTACTCACAAGAAATCATGACAAAAGTTGCCGAAAAAATGTCGGCAGAACCCGGTGACCTAATTTTGATTATAAGCGGACCGGATGCCATGAAAGCACGCAAACAACTATGCGAACTAAGATTGGAGATGGGCAACCGTCTTGGACTGCGCGACAAAAACAAATTTGCGCTTTTGTGGGTTGTTGACTTCCCAATGTTCGAATGGAGCGAAGAAGAGCAACGACTCATGGCCATGCACCATCCCTTCACTGCACCAAAGCCATGCGACATTCCAAAATTAGACACCGATCCCTCCAATGTCTTGGCCGATGCCTACGACATGGTTTGCAATGGTGTTGAAGTAGGCGGTGGTTCCATTCGTATTCACGATGCCGTATTGCAGGCAAAAATATTTGAGGTGCTTGGTTTTACACCCGAAAAGGCGCAAGAACAATTTGGTTTCCTCATGAATGCTTTTAAATATGGAGCACCACCCCACGGCGGTCTTGCCTATGGCCTTGATCGTTTTGTCAGTTTGTTTGCCGGACTCGACTCCATTCGCGACTGTATAGCATTCCCCAAAAACAACTCCGGTCGTGACGTGATGCTTGATGCCCCCTCTGCTGTTGACCAATCTCAATTAGATGAACTAAAACTTTCGCTTTGCTCTGACAGCGAGTAAACAAAAAATCTATTTTTTCATCTACACAAAAAACTTATCATAATTTCCGCAATGCCGAACATAAACCGACATTGCGGATTTTTTATAGAAAAATCATCACTTCTCATATATGAAAATAAAGTTGGAAGAACTCATTCTTGGCAGAATAAATGTTTTTAGACGTGGCGTTGTCTTGAGTTAAACGAAAATTCTTTATATTTGCAGATATATTCACAGATTTTTAAATTAAAACAAAAACATCATGTATACCATAGACGAATTAGAGGATAGGCTGATAGACCTCGCTTTTGCCGAAGATATTGGCGACGGAGATCATACAACCCTTTGTAGCATACCTATCGAAGCAACAGGAGCGCAAAAACTATTGGTAAAAGAAGCCGGCATTTTGGCCGGTGTGGAAGTAGCAAAAAAAATTTTCCATCGATTTGATCCCGAGTTGCAAATAGAGCAATTTCTTAATGACGGTGACGAAATAAAGCCCGGAGACGTTGCTTTCATAGTGAGAGGCAAGGTGCGTTCATTATTGCAAACAGAGCGCTTGATGCTCAACGTGATGCAACGCATGAGCGGAATTGCCACGACCACTGCCAAATATATGAAACTATTGGAGGGAACAGGCTGCAAAGTGCTTGACACGCGCAAAACAACACCCGGAATGAGAATGCTCGAAAAAGCAGCAGTAAAAATCGGAGGTGGAAAAAATCATCGTATAGGCTTATTTGACATGATTTTGTTGAAAGACAATCACGTTGATTTCTGTGGCGGCATAACCAATGCGCTCGACCGTGCAAAAGCCTATTTAAAAGAAAACAACAAAAACCTAAAAATAGAAATAGAAGTAAGAAATTTCAAAGAACTCGACGAAGCCCTCTCTCACGGTGGTGCAGACCGAATAATGCTCGACAATTTCAGCGTAGAAGACACACGCAAAGCTGTTGAGATTATCAACCACCAAACAGAGGTTGAAAGTTCGGGAGGCATAACCATTGAAACAATTCGCAACTATGCCGAGTGTGGAGTTGACTATATCAGTGTAGGGGCTCTCACACATTCCGTTAAGTGTCTCGATCTTAGTTTCAAAGCTGTATAATAACTTTTTTCGTAAAATATCAAAGCACATCGTTTTAACAAATGAAAACAAAACTAATAACTATAATAGCCCTTTTGTTTCTATCTTTCAACTTTGCCAATGCCTGCACAAATATCATAGTAGGTAAAAAAGCAAGCAAAGACGGAAGCGTGTTTGTCAGTTACAGTGCCGACAGTTATGGGGCATACGGCATAATGCAACATTTCAAAGCAGCGAAACACCCCAAAGACACAAAACGAATAGTGAGAGACTGGGAGACAAACCGATACCTTGGCGAAATAGATGAGGTACCGATCACTTACAACGTAGTGGGCAACATGAATGAACACCAACTCACAATAGCAGAGACCACCTTTGGCGGACGTGAAGAATTGGTTGACACAACTGGCATAATAGACTATGGTTCACTGATCTATATTACTCTGCAGCGCGCAAAAACCGCACGTCAGGCAATAAAGATAATGGACGAGCTTGTCCAAACCTACGGTTATTGTTCCGAAGGAGAGTCTTTTTCTATCGCAGACCCCAACGAGGCCTTTATCCTTGAGATGGTGGGCAAAGGGCCCGGAGGACATGGTGCTGTGTGGGTGGCAGTGCGTATTCCCGACGATGCCGTTTGCGCCCACGCCAACCAAAGTCGCATACACAAATTCATGCAACTGCCCAAAGACCAGGTTCTTTACTCAAAAGACGTGATTTCCTTTGCTCGCAAAATGAAATTATTTGACGGTAAAGACAAAGACTTTGACTTTGCCAATACATATTGCCCTTTAAACTTTGGTGGAGCGCGCTACTGCGAGGCCCGTGTTTGGGCAATCTACAACAGATTTGCCCAAGGCATGAACAAATATCTCGGCTATGCCTCGGGAGAAAATCTCAATGCAGAGCCACTGCCTCTTTACATCAAACCAACATCGCAAATTGGGTTTGATGACGTTATGACAGCCATGGGCGACCACTATGATAACACACCGCTCAATATGATTTCCGACCCTGGAGCCGGAGCCTTTCAAAGTCCATATCGCCCTAGGCCTTTGGCATGGGAATATGACGGAAAGAAATATTTCAACGAACGCCCCGTGGGAACACAACAAAGCAGTTTTTCGTTTATTAGCCAAATGAGGTCAACAATGCCCAATCCCGTTGGTGGAATTTTGTGGTTTGCTAACGACGATACTCATACCTCTCCCTATACTCCGGTATATTGTTGTGCAACAGAAGTGCCCGAATGCTACACGTTGAAACATGGCAACGCCATAAAATTTTCACTAAAATCAGCATTTTGGGTTCAAAATTGGGTGAGCAACATGGTCTATCCACGCTATACACAAATCTATCCTGATGTAAAAAAAGCAATCGGCCGACTACACGACAAACATTTTTCTTCGCAAGGCAAAATAGAAACCGAAGCTGCTGAGCTCTTAAAAACCAATCCACAAAAGGCCATTGAATATCTCACGGCCTATTCAAACGCCATGGCAGACGAAATGATGGAAGAGTGGAGAAACCTCGGTTGGTATCTTGTTGTGAAATACAACGACATGGTCGAAAAGATAGACACCCCCAACAAAACTTTTGAGGTTGCGTCCGACGGGCCCGACACGATCATGGCAAAAGTGAAAAATCCCGGCTATCCCAACGAAACAAAAAAGAAAATTGCAGAAGAAACAGGGAATAAATTTCTGATTAAATAACAACATACTATTATTAAAACAAACAACTAAAACATATATCATTATGACAGAACAAGAACTTTTAATCAAACAATGTGAGCAAACAGCGAGACAATGGCTCAGTCCGGCATTTGATCCACAAACCCAGTCAGAAGTAAAAGCAATGATTGAGGCCGACGACAAAACTGCCCTTATCGATGCTTTCTATCAAAACCTTGAATTTGGTACCGGTGGATTGAGAGGTATTATGGGGGTGGGCACAAACCGCATGAACAAATACATAGTTGGCATGGCCACCCAAGGTTTTGCAAACTACATCAAGAAAGCTTTCGCCCAAAGAGAGACCATTTCAGTAGTGGTTGGCCACGACTGCCGCAACAATTCACGACAATTTGCAGAAACTGTTGCTAATATTTTTTCAGCCAACGGCATAAAAGCATACCTCTTTGAAAGTCTCCGCCCCACTCCGGAAATCTCTTTTGCAATCAGACAACTCGGAGCACAAGCCGGAGTAAACATCACTGCAAGCCACAACCCCAAAGAATACAACGGCTATAAAGCCTATTGGGACGATGGCGCACAAGTGCTTGCTCCACACGACACCGGCATTATTGACGAAGTAAACAAAGTTACAATCGACCAAGTGAAATTTACCCCAAACAACGACCTTATCCAAATCATTGGTGGAGAGATGGATGTTGACTACCTCAAGGCCGTACACGAAGCACTTATAGACCAAGAAGTCATCAACCGTCAGAAAGATTTGTGTATAGTCTACTCTCCGCTTCATGGCACCGGTCGCGTCATCATTCCCGCAGCATTGCGCACATGGGGATTTCAAAACATCAATGTTGTTGCACAACAAATGGTCATTGACGGAAACTTCCCCACCGTAGTTTCACCCAATCCTGAAAACTCTGAGGCAATGACGCTCGGCATGAAACTCGGTACAAAACTAAACGCTGACCTCGTGCTCGCCTCCGACCCCGACGCCGATCGCCTTGCCGTTGTTTGTCGCGATAACAAAGGAGAATGGTGCATACTCAATGGAAACCAAACAGCCTTAATGCTTTCATACTATATTATTGAAAACAAGAAAAAACTCGGCCAACTAAAAGGCAACGAATTTATGGTGAAAACCATCGTCACCACAGAAACCATCAAAGACATTGCCGAGCGCAACGGAGTTGAAATCAGAGACGTTTACACTGGGTTTAAATGGATTGCTCGCGAGATAAAACTCGACGAGGGAAAGAAAAAATATATCGGTGGTGGAGAAGAAAGTTTCGGCTATCTGCCTTTCGACAAAGTGAGAGACAAAGACTCTCCCGCTTCTATCTGCCTATTGTGTGAAATTGCAGCTTGGGCAAAAGACAACGGGATGACGCTCTATGACCTTTTGCTGAAAATATATTTAGACTATGGCTTTGCCTATCAAAACGCCATTTCTGTCACCAAGCCGGGCAAGAGCGGAGCCGATGAAATAAAACAGATGATGGAAGACTTTCGCCAGTCTCCCCCAACCTCTCTTGGCGGCAGCCCCGTGGTATGTATAAAAGACTACAAAACTTTAAAGCAAACAACAAATGGCACTACCACCAACATTGATATGCCGGCCACGAGCAACGTGTTGCAATGGTTCACTGCCGATGGCACAAAGATTTCTGTTCGCCCCTCGGGCACAGAACCTAAGATTAAATTCTACGTTGAGGTGAAAGGAGAGATGAAGTGTTCAAACTGCTATGCTTCAGCCGTTGCAAAGGGAATGGCAAAAGTCGAGGCCATCAAACAAGACCTCAAAATATAAGCTAAACCTCGCCCTACGCTTTGAGCAAATCTCACTTCACAACGTTCACACTCTCCACTAATAAGAGACTATTAAGATAGAAGTCCCCCGAAAGTCAGTTTAAACTTTCGGGGGACTTCTTTCATTCTAACCGCCAAGGCTATTCTTTTAAATATGCCTTGCCATTTTGAATATAGAATTGTCCTTTATGTGGAGAATTGAGGGGGCGTCCCTGAAGATCGTATTTTGCAGTGTCTGTAGACAACAGTTTGTCAAGTTGATTGGATATTTCGCCAACAGATGTATAGATGTCATCTGTTGGCTCTATATACCAAAACGAGGGACTGTTTGTCGAAGGACTGTTGGCCAACCATGGCACTATGCGAACATTGTCGGCAGACATGTGCAAATAAGGATAGGTGGTGTTGGTGGGGTTTTGACATTGAAACTTGGTAATTCCTTCCGTTGTGCTAATCATGCGAAAAAGTCCTGCCTCGGCCTCGTCTGCCACCAAGACTGTGCGTGTCTCGGTGGCAAGCGTAGGGCCCAGAAGACTTGTATCATACTTTTTATTGTAAACATAATACACCTCAGGATTGGTGGCAGAGGGTTCGAAGCGCCACTTTGAATTATCCATTTTATTGATGTTTACGCTCAATACTGTCGAAGAATTTGCATTCAGATTTTTAGTGTCATAACCATAGTTTCTGATAGTATAATATATCGTAGGGTCAATCTCTACTCGTTGGGCCCCGGCAATCGAAGTATTTAGATTCAAATATTCATCGCGAGTGGGATTATTAAGATACAATTGGTAGGCAGTGCGTATTTGTTCTGCAGAAGCCTCGGTGTATTGTCCCACAATTTTTCCCACATTCTTTGTTGAGAGCAGATCATCTATAACTTCAGAAATACTCTCCGCAGTGAGGCTGTCACCATTAACAGAAGGATTGTAGGTATAAGCAGAGTCGGTTATCTGCTCTATGGAATAATTTTTATAAACAATCGTATATCCACCACCAGTAGTGCCATATGTGTCTTCCTCGTAAACAAAACCTATAGTGTTATCTTTTTGCCATGTCATAGTACTATATGCACTTGAGATATAAGAACTTTGGTGACGACCGGTCCAATTGCGAGCAATTGCAGAGGGGGTGCGATATTGTGAGAGAGAATCGAGTTCTTTATAATATATTCCGACATTTGTGCGACCACTGCCAAACGGCACACTCTGCAACAGAAGAAACATTGATTTGTTGTCGGCCTTACGAGTAACGGGCACAAGCATCACCTCACCGTTGCAAGCGTTGTTCAATGCCGTCACTCCATTGTTGGAACTGCCCGAAAATGCAGGGGTTCCCCAAGAGCCTTGTGCTTTCTTCACATCAGTGAAAGTAAAGATATTGAAATTACGTCCGTTGTAACAACGACTTGAGAGCAAAATGCTGCCATCGGGCAATTCTTCTGCCTTAGGTTCATCTCCACCGGGAATTGGACTATAGTCGCAACCTCCCAAAAACTCCCAAGTTTCACCAAAGTCGTCGGAATAAAGAGCCCAGTTGGCCGTTTCGTTGCTCCCTTGTCGGCAACTGCTTCCCACGCAATACAAACGATAATAATCACCCACTTTTGTTGTGTGGCTTTGGCATATCTTGCCACTACCAACAAACCAACCACGAATAGGTCCATAAACGCTATTGTCAAATTTTGAATAAATGAACTCTTCGTCCAAATATTCAGGTTCGCTCCATGTAGCTCCATTGTCTTCGCTATACCAGCGAACCCAACCTTGATGGTGGTCACGAGTGCCGGCAAAGAAACCGGGAGTGCCCGAACATGAAGTGAGCAACATTCTCGGACTTTCGATATCGCCAACAATACAAGGGTCTCCAAATCCGGCCTCCTGATGACCTGCAGCCGTGTTGCCATCGCCTTTCATAACAGCAGGCGACTCTATTTCGCCCCATGTCTTGCCATTATCGTGGCTGCGTCGTATGTGTAAATCTATTCGGCCGCTACCAATATCCACGCGGCTAAAACGATAGTCGGCCACAGCCACGAGAGTGCCGTCGTAGGCTGTTGCAATGGCGGGAATGCGATATGGTATTGCCGAAGTAGAAGGTGTGGGGAATATTTCAAATTGGGGTTCCGGCTTGCGTTGTGCCCTTCTGACTGTAACACAGAAATTTGTTATATCAATTCCGTTGTTGCTACCCGACAATTGGAATGTGGCAGAGGGTTCTGTCAAGTCTCGACAAACAACCGTGTGGGGAGTTGCCGACGAGGCATAGGATTGAGAGTTTGCATCTATCACGGTGATAGACGTTGAGCCCGACATTACAAAATCAAAACTATATGCAGCAACAACATAGTTTGTTCCTGCAGAGATTGTATAAGCCTGAGGTTCAGAGCTTCCGCGAAATGCCTGTATGCGGTTGGCGTTTGAGTTTTCAACATTCATATTGTTAAGTCCGGCATTAACGGTGAGTTGTGGTTCTGTCGCTTTGGAAGTCCATATTTGAGCCCAAGTGCCATTGGGATTAGTTGACGTAAATGAACCACTCTCCATATTGACAGCAAATGTGCGTTGTGCCCATTTCCATTGAATACTGCTGCCGGCATCTGCTCCATTGCTCCAAAATGCGAACTTTCCGTTGCGATTGTTCACTTTGTTGTTTTCATAGCCCTTCTCATACATATAATAAGCTTCAACATCGTTACCAAGATTTGTGCTTTGAGCGAAAAGCCATTTGTCAGTATATCCTGAAGGAATGTTGTCTTTATCTACCATTATAGGATATGATGTCTCACCATTATTATTAGACATTGTTGTTGGAGCAGCAAGTACTTTTTGTGTACCCGCCTCCTTATTGTAAATAGTATATCCCTCAGTGTCGTTGCCAACTCTATACCACAAATCGGCATCAGAAAATTCTGTTCTTGTGGAACTCAAAGAAATATGATCGGCCAACCCATTGTTTGAAACATAAAGTCCGGCAGAGCCAATCTGCATAGTGTACCAGTCTATTCCATACGGCCACTCATCACCTAAAGGTTCATCTTCGACAATAACTTCCCCATCATCGCCGTCTGTCACGTCACCCAACGTAAAAACATTGGAATATGTTGCAGAATAACCCAGCGTTGCAGCACTCCACTTGCTCCACGAACCGTCTGACATCAGCACAAAGGTACCTATATCCGTGCCGTTAGCACGTTTTGAAGTGAGCAATTTTCCGTTCTCAACAGCAGAGACCGAAGTAATCTTAAAGTCACAATAAGTTGAATTGTATTCTTCCAACAAACCACTATTAGAATTAAAGCCGCTATCGCTCCCGCGCCAAATGAGATATAGACCGGTTTCTACATTTTTAAATGCAAATAAATTTGTTCCTTTTTCAATAGCCTCAAACTGAGCACGGCTACCATAACTTTTTGACGCGAGGGAATTAGCCTCTCCCGCGAGCAATGTTGCGTTGTCAACATAGAAAGGATAGCAAGTGCCATCTTTTTGGCGGTTAGTAATGGTGTAAATGCGTCCGTTTTCTATCGTGGCAGTTCCCTCTTGGGCAATTCCTTTCTTTATCACAATGGGCTGAGGTTCTTTAACAATATCAACATCAGTAACATCTGTCAACAACCATTGGCAACCGGCGTCTGTGCGATTTTGTGCATTGTTGCCACTGCCAAACCAATTATAAATAGGATTGTTGCTCAGTGTGGTGGCATTAAGTTGACACGTTGTGCCACTGCGAATAATATAAAGACCTGCCGTTTCAGCATATTCCAACGTCCAACCCGAGGTTGGCACGGTCGGTGACATTTGTATCTGTGAATTATGAGAAGCAGAAGGGTTGAGATAACTTTCACTCCCAACATTTTTTATGTTGAACGTGCCATCGCCACGACTCTCAAATATCCAACGATAAGAAGCATACCTCGGATTGATGCTTGCTCCGGCGGCAGAAGTCTCTGTCGAATAAGCAAACAAGCCATTTCTCAAAGGGGTTGACAACAAAAATTGTTTGTCGATCACATTGTTACCGGGCAAATTGATTTGTGTCTTTACTGTTTGTGACATCGATTGCAATTCTGCCGCCATTGTCTCTATGTCGCTTAATGAAGCGTCAGAAGAAGCCAACAAAGCCTTTCCACTTTCCACTTTAGACAAAAACGAGGCGACAACGCTTTCCGAATATTGACCCATTTCGTTGCCCACAGAGATAGACGAAGCAAAGTTACACGATGCGTTTATTACCGTGCGCAAATCACACATCTGCTTCAGTGCCATTGCCTCGTCATCGGAAATCACACTGCAATCTCCTACAAACGAAGAAATCTGTCGAGCAACCTGAATGTAGCCTAATCCATAAAGATAGTTTCCCACAAAATATCTTTCATCGCCCACTCCCTGCGAATTTACCAAAGATGTGTAAATATCAATATACGTAAGATCGGCATCGGCATCGGCTGTGGTCTTTAGCCATGTGTTAAACTCTATTACGCGAGCATCTGCCGCAGCCTTTGGCATGAGACTGACAACGCCAATCGGTGTGGAGGGCGAATAAGTCTTGATTTTTGCAATAAGTTCGGCATAGTTGCTCTCAATCGTTGAGAGGTCTGTCGTACCATTGACATCTTCCGTTGCTGTATACAACAAAATTTTCGATGGCTTTTCGCGCGTCACGCCATTGTCTTTGTTTGCAAAAGCAGCATCTACAAAATTACTGACAGTAGCAATGTTGCCACCATATCCCCACCAAGAACCACGATTCTTTACATTTTGATTGTGGAGCAACTCATTCCATTCTCCGTTTTTCACCATCTCGTCACCAAAAAACAAAATGTCATTGCTTTTCGTTGGCAAAACACTGAAATAGGTTGCCCTCATGCCTTGACTTCCGAAAAGAGACGCATTATCTTGGATTGTTTCAGTCGTTTCGGGGTATACAGACGAAATACCCACATAGTCTTTTATCGCTTCTGTCCAAATCTTATAGCCATAGGCTTCAAGGTGAAGATTATCAAGCGAATAAGGCTCTCCATTGCGAATGTCGCCCAAAAGAGAATAAAGGTCTATATATGTAGTTTTTTCGTTTTCGTCGGCTATTTTTTTAATCAAATCGTTTGTGGCTTGGATTGTTGCAAGGGTTCGATAACTCTGATCTCTCGCCGGCAACACGCTCTGCAAATAAACCTCTGTCTTCGGGCTCTCCCTGCGAATAATTCCAACTGTCTTTCCGATATTATCTGCAATGGTGTTTTCTTTATAACCGCTTCCTAAATCATTTGTGCCAATCTTAATAAACACTTTTGCCGGTTTAAACCTTACCCAACTTTCAACATTGTCGACAACCTCAAAACTAAGGCCACCCGAGTTTCCTCTGTTCACAATACGAGGGTCGTTGCCAAATGCTTCCGACCATAAATGCATATCCGTGATACTATTGCCCACAAAGACAATTGCGTTTTCGGGAAGTTGCATCACTTTCCAAGTATCATAACGATGGCTACGAAACGCTTGATCGGCCATCGCGCTCTGAATCATGCTCGCCATAATGGCAAAGACAAGGTAGAGAGTTTTTAACTTCATAGTAATAATTTTAAATGTAAAAAATTTATTTATCTTTATATATTTGCAACTCTGATAATATCGGCAAAAACTCCGGCGGCTGTAACGTCGGCACCGGCACCATAACCCTGTATAACCATAGGATATTGCTTATATCTCTTTGTGGTTAATAAAACCATATTGTTGGAGTCTTCAAGATGATAAAATGGGTGATTTCTGTCAACGGCCAACAACGAAACCTCTGCCTTTCCCTCTTCCCAAGAGGCCACAAAACGCAGTTTCTTACCCTCTTCTTCAAGTTGTCTACGTTGTTGCTCAAACTTCGCGTCAAGATTGGTAACTATCTCAAAGAAATGTTCTTTCGACCCCTCAAAATATGGACGATCCATAAAGGGAGTGAGCTCCACGTCTTCAAGATCTAAATTATATCCCGCTTCACGAGCAAGTATTACAAGTTTTCGCACCACATCTTTGCCCGACAAATCCTGA
Organism: Prevotellaceae bacterium; assembly: GCA_029219385.1. Lineage (GTDB taxonomy): Bacteria > Bacteroidota > Bacteroidia > Bacteroidales > Bacteroidaceae > UBA6382. The sequence continues at coordinate 22,608 of JAQXTH010000040.1, forward strand.
CGGGGGTCGGGCTCACTGAGACCGGCATTCATTGCCATTTTTATTGTTTCGCTAAACGAATTTTCGGCCGACAATTTATTAAATATATAATTAAGCGTTCCGCTCAACACTGCTTCTATCCTGACAACCTCGTCACCACTGTCACACAAGTCGCTGATGGTTTTAATTATCGGCAATCCTGCTCCAACGTTTGTCTCATATAAATATTTCACACCCTTATCGAGAGCCGTCTGCTTCAGTTTAATATAATTTGAATAGGGAGAAGAAGCCGCAATTTTATTGGCTGCTACCACAGAAATATTATTGTCGAGCAGATTTTCATACAATGCGGCAACCTCGGGATTTGCTGTGCAATCCACAAACACAGAGTTGTACAAATCCATGTCGATAAACCTTCTGCTTATCTCCTCTGTGTTTAACTCTAAGCCCTTTTCCTCCAAGAGAGACAAGACGTTTTCCGTATCTATACCATCAACATTGAAATAACTCCTGCGCGAATTGGCCACCCCTACAATATTGAGTCTCAAGCGACGTCTGACCATAAGAAAATCATGTTGCTCCCTCAGTTGTTTCAGCAAACTGCCACCTACCGTACCAATGCCACACACAAAAAGGTTTACAACCTTATATTCACTCAGGAAAAAACTATCATGTATCACGCTAAGGGCCTTACACAACTGGTGTCTTTCCACTACGAGAGAGATATTCATCTCTTGTGCACCCTGGGCAGATGTTACCACATTCACGCCATTTCTACCCAACACGCTAAATAACCTGCCGGCAATGCCCGACTTGTGTTTCATCGTTTCGCCTACAACCGCAATGGTAGACAGCCCATCTATTATCTCAATGGGGTTAAGAGCCCCCGTTTCAATCTCCTTGGAAAGTTCTGTAGAGAGAACCTCCTTTGCCTTCAAAGCGTCTTGAGGGGTCATGCAAAGCGTTGTGCCGGTTTCGGAAGAGGTTTGGGCAACCATAAAAATGCTAATGCCATTGTCGGCAAGGATGGAGAAAATGCGACGGTTTATTCCGATCACTCCCACCATACTCATACCACTCACAGTAACAATGCTTGTCTCTTCGATCGAGGTGAGACCCTTTATGCCGTTGGGGCACTCATCGTCAACATCATTGTTTATCACGCTGCCTTTGAAATCGGGCTTAAAAGTATTTCTCACATAGAGGGGTATCTTCTTTGCAAACACGGGGAAAATAGTAGGCGGATAAATCACCTTTGCTCCAAAATTACACAATTCGGTCGCCTCGCTATAAGTGAGATGCTCAATGGTATAAGCCGAGGGAATAATGCGGGGGTCAGCAGTCATAAAACCGTCTACGTCAGTCCAAATCTCTAGAACCTCTGCATCGAGCGCAGCAGCAATAATAGCTGCAGTATAATCGCTTCCGCCCCTGCCGAGAGTTGTCGTCACGCCTGTGTGAACATCGCTCGCGATAAATCCCGGCACAATAGCAACACCTCTCAAATTTTGAAACAAATCTAAAATGCTCTTATTGGTGGAACGAAAATCCACTGCCACCGACACTCCTTTTCCTTCAGTGAAAATAAAATTACGAGAGTCAAAAAGTTCGCTTCCCTCAATAAAATTTTGCATTATGAGCGAACTGCACCTCTCTCCATAACTCACAATCGCATCGGCTGTTTTCTGAGTAACGTCTCTCAGCAGAAATACACCCCTCAAGATACCAGCAAGTTCATCAAACAAATTTCCGAGTCGGTTCTTCAATTCGTCTCGTCTCGAAATATCCTCAATAATCTTGTTGATATGGCAATGATGGGTTTCAATTATTGTGTTAAGAACGGTTTTATAATCTTCATTTCCCTCCGAAGCAAGTTCTGTCACCTTTATCAGATTGTTTGTCACAGTCTTCAAAGCGGAAACCACAACCACCAACGGAACATTTTGTCCCTTAATTATTTTTTTTATGTTCTCGGCACCATCCGAAGAGCCTACCGATGAACCACCAAACTTCAGTACTTTCATGTTCAAATTGTTGTTTTTACCAATCAGTGAATATTTTGGGCAAATTTAGCATTTCTTTCTCTTATTTCACCCTTTCACAATGCTTTTTTTGTTTAATACCATACTCACTTTTTTAACAACATAAATCTACCCCATGTAAAGCCTATGTAAACATACACACCCCGACAGAGGTGTAGGTGGGAGCCATTGCATTTTTCAGCTTATAACGGAATAGTCTTGAGTCTCTCCGCGCAGTTGAGAGAGGCGGTTCCATGTTGATAAATATTGGGATGAAGTGTGGCCGGGGTCTTTGTTGATTAGATAGCCAGCAGCTTGGCGTGCGTCTTCAAGAATTTCGGCATCGTGGGCAAGATTGGAATATTTTATATTTATGAAAAGTCCACTTTGACGCGTGCCTTCAATGTCCCCGGGTCCTCTAAGTCGGAGGTCTTCTTCGGCTATTAGAAATCCATCATTTGTAGTAGTCATCACTTCCATGCGTTTGAGAGTGTTTTCAGAGAGTTTCCGCTTTGTTACCAAAACACAATAGCTTTGATCTGCTCCGCGCCCCACCCTGCCGCGCAACTGGTGGAGTTGTGAGAGTCCAAAGCGGTCTGCGTTGACAATTATCATAAGGGAGGCGTTTGGCACGTTCACTCCAACTTCTATAACAGTTGTTGAGAGAAGTATTTGGATTTCTCCCGAAGTGAAACGTTGCATTATCTCGTTTTTTTCGTCTTCTTTCATTTGTCCATGAATTTTTCCGATGATACTATTAGGAAAAACGGAACGAAATGTCTCAAAGCCTTGTTCCAGATCTTGGAGGTCTATTTTTTCACTTTCTTTAATTAGTGGATATACAATATAAACTTGTCTTTTGAGGGAAAGTTGGTTGAAGACAAGTTTGTAGACGCTATTCATGTTGTTTTCATAGACGTGGTGAGTTTGAATTGGTTTTCGTCCCGGGGGCAGTTCATCTATGATGCTCACGTCGAGGTCTCCATAAAGTGTCATTGCCAAGGTGCGCGGAATTGGTGTTGCCGTCATGACGAGGATGTGGGGTGGTGATTGATTTTTACGCCACAATTTTGAACGTTGTTCCACTCCGAAACGATGTTGTTCGTCAATTATGGCGCAGCCAAGGTTTTTGAACGAGACGGTATCTTCAAGCAGGGCATGGGTGCCAATAACGATATGGATTTCTCCAGTTTTCAATTGTTCATAAAGGGTTTTTCGTCGTGAGTTTTTTATTGCTCCGGTAAGCAGAGCTATGTTTAGTCCCATGTTGGAAAGGAGCGACGAAACGTGATTGAAATGTTGCTCAGCCAAAATTTCTGTTGGTGCCATAAGACAAGATTGGAAGCCGTTATCGGCAGCGAGAAGCATTGTCATCACGGCAATTATTGTCTTGCCACTGCCAACGTCACCTTGTATGAGTCTGTTCATTTGACGTCCGCTGAAGAGATCGTTTCTAATTTCCTGCATCACACGCTTTTGTGCACCGGTGAGTTGAAAAGGTAGTTTCTCACGATAAAAACTTGACATAAAGCAGCCGACTCTGTCGAAACGGAAACCGGCATACTTCACCGATCGTCTGCGCACGCATGAAAGTATGCCCAATTGCAAGAAAAAGAGTTCTTCAAACTTGTGACGATATTGGGCAGCAGGCAGATCTTCCATTGAGGTGGGCAGATGGGTTTTGAATATTGCTTCGGCCAAAGGCATCAGGTGGTATCGCGACCTTATATCTGAAGGAATTGTTTCGTCTATCGTATTAAGATCTATTTGTTTAAATAGGCCAACAATCAGATTTTCAAGAAACTTCGAGCTGATATTAGTGCGCTTCATCTTTTCTGTGGTGTGATAAACAGGATGAAGTCCCAATATCTCAATTTCTCTGTTAGGATTTGACAGTTCTTCCATTTCCGGATGGGTAATTGTATACGAGAAATTGAAGAGTGTTGGTTTGCCAAGAAGAATATAGTCTGTGTTTGTCTTTAGTTTTTTCTTGATGTATTTCACTCCTTGAAACCACACAAGCCTTATGCTACCGGTTTGGTCTGAAAATTCTGCCTCTAAACGATATGACCGTCCCACGCCTTCTTCAGAGAAAGACGTTATTCTGCCTTTTAGTTGCACAAAAGGCATTTTATCGTTTAGTTGGTTTATCTTGTATATTATCGAGCGATCTACGTATTTATATGGAAAATACAACAATAATTCGCCTACGGTCTTTATATTGACTTCTGAGGCCAACACCATAGCTTTTCGCGGACCTACACCGGGCAGATATTGCAATTGCTGTTTGAGAATGTTATACATATAAACACCTACTGTTCTAAATATTATTTGTTATAATCAACAATCCCAAACCGCGCTACCTTGCAAGAGAAAATTTCATGCCAATGCCAAAATCCTGAACCGTAGTAGGATAAGACGATGATGTAAGTAAAGGTTTTGTTGTTTGTCGGTCAAAATATGCCGAGAGTGTCAACAATTTGCTTACTTTATATTCTGCCGAGAGGGCTATCTTGAGAGCTTTGTTTCCCGATGTTGCCTGAGACAGTCCTGTGAGAATATTTCTATTGATGGCGCTTTGGTCTCGCAGAGAGATATCCATTTTCATATTTAGGGAGTTGTTTACCGCAGAGGCATTTTCTGTTTCCGTTTCGTTTTGTTTTTCTGTTTGTTTGCGATTGTTTCGGCTTGGTATCTTGCGTTTCTTTTTTGCTCCAAACAATTTGATGTCGTTTATTTTGTAGCCTGCTCCGATAACTATGTCTGAGGTATAGTTTTCTGTTATTTGCTGCGAAGTCATACTTAAAGTAACAACTCTTGTCTTATTGTATTTCAGAGAACCACTAATACCGTTGAGCAATGTAAAACTGCAACCAACAATTGGCGAGAAAGACTCGTTTATCGATACCGTGCTGATGTCATACATTGAGGATGGTATAGGATTGCCGGTGGTCGCATCATCTATAAAGCCCAAGTCACCCATATATTGATGATAACTGCTATAGGTGTTGTAGGCTCCTACGGAATAGACACTCTTATATGAATGGTCAAGATTGAAACTCTTGAAATGTCGTCTGAACCATGATATGCGCATCAGACCTCCATAGGTGATCTTCCAGTTTGGCAACAGGCGTTTGAGACTTGGGAAAATATCAAGGTCGGAATTTGTTCCTCCTCCACAATATGCGGCAAGAAATGCGGGTATCATTACGTCTGACGAATATTTTCCAACTGTTCCGTTTTCGGGATTAAACGGTTGACCGGCAAGGGAGGTGTTGGCAGGATAAATGGCATTGGCATATTTTGCCTCTACTCTCTGTTGATAAACATCAAGGTAGCTCACAAATTTGTCAAATACTGCACTTTTATATCCATTGCCGGCATTACCCGGAGAACTGAATGCCGTAGAAAGGCTTATGGTTGTCATTTGATATGAACCGCTTTGTGTAGAGGGCATCAGTGCATACATATATTGTATACTGCGAGACTTGGAGACTACGCGGTTTGCATTTAAGTCTATCTTGAGATTGGGAATTGGCTCTACGGTTGCCGAAATTTGCAAATTTTCATTGCTATTGGAAACTGCGGGAGTGGAAACACTGTCGTTGCACAACAACCAATCTCTCTCTAAAGCTTTGTTGATATATCCTTCGTCCACAAAACCAAAGGCGAAATCGAGACCGGGTGCAAGCGAACTACCACCACCGGAACGTTGGCCGAAGAAATCGCCCACGTTTGGCAAGAAACCGGGCAAGGCGAGATTGAAGTTGTTTGTGTAACTTATATTGACATTTCTCAACATCATTGCTCCGCGAGCAACACTGCGAGCTATCTTATACCACGCCTGTTCTTCGATGGGGCGCGATGGCTGAATGGTCACCTTTAACTTGACTGTGTCTTTGGTTAAAAGTGTAATAGAATTGTTGTTGACAACCTTATATCTCAACACATAGCGCTTGCCATCTTGCTTCAAGGCTGTCACTCTAAGGCGTTTGCTTCTTTGATTATGTTTTATGGTAATGGTTGAGTCTGTCGACAATTGTATTTCTTTTTCAAAGGTCTTTTTCTTGTTGGCATCAGAGGTCGTTTTTTTGTCATCTTTTCCACTTTTGCGCCTTGTTCTATCAAGCGAGGAGCGCGAATTTGCTTTTGACGCAAAATATTTGTTTGTTTCTTTTAAAAAGGGTACAAGATTATAGAGTTCCTCAAGTTGAAGGCGGCTGTTGTATTTCGTGTTTCGCGACATATTTATGGTGTTTCCGAGTGTAGAACCGTTGCTTAAAGTTGTTCCGCGATCCCAAGTATATTGCGAGTCGTATGTCACGTCGGCTGTAAGGCATTTGAATATAGGTATCTTATTTATAGGCACTTTCCAAGAGGCGTTGAAAGATTGTTTATATGTTAGTGGAGTTCCGAAATGCAACAAACTATGTCTTACAGAATCTTTCCAAATGCTATACTCATCGGGATATAGATTTTTATTAACAGGCACGTGGGGTTCTTTTATCTCTGCATTTGTGGCAGTTTGAAGAGATAGGTGTATATCTCCGGTAGGGTCCCAATTGATATTCATCGACCTATTCCACAAGAAATCTTGTGACCATGTCATCGGGATGGATTTATCTTGAAGATTATCCATGTCTCGCTCTTGCAACTCATAATAGGTACGCGTGATGTCAGAATTGAGGTTCACGCTCTGTGGCCACAAATTAAATTTCTGCTCTCTGATTAGTTTCAACCAACCTAATTTAGATTTGTCTTTCACTTTTTTGAATGGTTCCAACGACTTGAAATCCGTAGTATAGGAATAACCCATATTAAATTTCCATGTATCGTCTCTTTCAAAAACTGTGGTCTGACCGGAAGAATATCTGTGGCTGTGAGAATAACTCACTGAGAAGTTTGCGGGATCGTATGGCATGGGGTGGCGTTTTGAAACAATGTCAAAACGAGCATTGGAAATTGAAAAATTACTATTTATAGTTGTCGTGGTTGTGATATTCTCAAGAGAGTCCTTCTCGCTCTTTGTTGCACAGGCATCGAGTGCATCTTCTAAAAGCATGTCGGTTTCGAGCGGATTGTATTTTGGCACAAGTTTTTTCTTTGAATAGGAATAATACAACGGAATGCGTGCCTTTGCTTTTTCCGGGAAAAATTTGCCGAGTTGAATATTGGAGGTAAACGAATATTCATACAGATTATCTTTGCGCCGTTCATTTACTCCTTGCTCAAGTCCGCCAAATCCGGCCGTTTCCACATGACCCGACACCGAAACTGTTGCAAGATCAGACAACTGCATATCTAATTTTGACTTAGCAGCCCAACCGCCATCACTTGTGTAGTCTTGCAGGCGCAATTCATTCACCCACACTTCCGCACTCCTCATGCTGCGCGAGTTATTTCTCACACCGATCATCATTGTGCGTATCTCTCCCAGCGAAGGATTTCCCATTACTGTAATCTTATTGTTTGGAGCGTCGGGATCGTATTCGGAAAAAGGAGTGCTAAACGAAGCATTACCTAATGATTTTTCTTTATTTCTATTTTTCTTAACATCTGTGAGTTTAGAAAAATCAATATCAAGCATATTACTCTCCGGCCACACGGCACGACAATCCGCCAAAGTATATGTATCATAATGACCGGCCGGGGTTATTGTTAGAGGTATCTCATACTCATAATAATTGTTTCTGTAATCAGAACCAAATCTAACAAACACGGCACATTCATTATCTTTGAGTGAAGCATCGTTTGTCAAAGCGTTAGCGTGTACAAACATCTGAATATGCTTATATTGTCTCAAGTCCAGATTACCGGTTTTGTATATCGCCCTACTCTCGCCCGATGGCAAATTCTTCACTGTGATATTAAGAGCCTGCTCGTTGTTTTGGGTCATCTGACTTGAGTTGCGGTCTATCACACGAGAAATGCCCGGGGGCAAAACATAGTTCACAGGGGTTTTATCGTTGTTTTCTTGAATACTGACGGCAGAAACGTCCAATTCCCCCTCGGGAGCCTTACCGGCTGCGCCAAGCAGTGATTGTTCGTAGTTGCGCCACTCGCCTCTCACCAATTCCATAGTGCCAAACCTCAAGATTGTAGGGGTGTCAAAATCTGTGAGATATATGCGCATAAATCTGATAGAAGAAAAATCATTGATGTTTCCCTCTTTCTTGATATAGTTTGACAAAGGAACGCGAAATAAATACCAATCCACATTTTCACGTTCGCCATTACGCAATGCAACCGAAGCCTTACGGTGGTCCACAATATAACCATCGCCCACTTTCATACTGTCAGGATGTATGTTTACGCAATATTCAAAATAATTATTATATTCATTGAGAGTATAATCTTTGTTAATGTCTTCAACGTCAGGTGTTGTTTTATAGGCTGTTGAATAACTCTCGCGGTTTGTCTCATTATCTGCGGAGTTTCCCTCCGGATTATTTATGCGCATATAACGTTGCAATATTGAAGTACGTTGCTCATCCCAGTCACTACCTCTAAAATAATGAAAATCATCACCGGCAGGGTCTAAAGCAATACTGTCGTAAACCTCCGGAGCCACAATAGGCCTGATTTGATTCAAATAATTTTTGTAAGTATCATATTCAGCCTCTTCGTTACTGCTTAAACCATTAAGACCCACATCTTGTTTTGAGCGAGAGCCACTATTAGTATTAAAAGCGTATGTCACTGCGCTTTGAGTAGCCCACTTTCCCCACACATTAGTATTATAGGTTGCAGAAGAACTACTCAATCCCATTCCACTCTCGTATGCTTTATTTCCATCCTTAAGAATATCCTCGCTGATGTCACCTAAATCAATATAGAAACGTCCTCCGAGATTATTGTTTCCATCACGTCGGGAATATATAAACGGATCAAGCATCCAAAACTCTATATATTCTATATTGGCAGCTTCAAAATCAGTTGTCTCCAATGCACGCATCATGCCACCCCAGTGTTCTTTTGGGTTCTGAAGATCACCCATTCTGTCCACATTTGGATTAAGATTATAAGGTCCCCTCTTATTTGGATAGTATGCAATATTAAGAATATCGAGCGTTGAAGACTGACCGTATGTCAATTCACGATTGGGGAACAACTCTGTGCGATAAACCTCTCTTACATAATGATTGCTGAGTTGCTCCAAGTCGCTCTTGATATAACCCGGTGTGAGCGATGATGACCTGCGTGTGAACAACGGGTCTATTGTGTACCAACTCAACAGCGCACGATTATATCCATATCTCACATCGTTTGTCAAAGTGCTTTCTGCAAATCTCAAGGGGGTGCTGCTTATAACCCACTCCGTAGGGGAGCTGACATCAAGCGAGGTCTTTGTGTTTTCAAAATCGTCAATATATGATGCTCCGGCCTGCGACTGGTCGTTAGAGCCCGCAATAAGTTGAGCAAATTCTGCTGAGAAATTTATCTGAGAAGGTTGTTCAAGACTTAAAAGCGGAAGTTTGTCAAGCATCTCCGTGAGCCATTGGCTTTTTTTCTTCCATGAAACATTCAAACCCCATATCGTGTTGTTAAGAGGTTCGTTACCTCGAGTAACTTTTGTTGTGAGAGCCTGTTCTTTAAGGTGCATGAAAGTACCGCCAAAAATCAATTCTTTACTATAATCATACTGCCAATTAAAGCCCAACATTGTTTTGCGCTGAAACGCCTCACCATCGTTACTCTCGAGCGAGACATTCACCGGGGTGCCGGCATCAATAATGCTTTGGTTTATAATCGTCACCTCACCTGCCGTGTAATTAACGGTATAATCGGTATTTTCAGTGAGAGTCACGCCACCGGCCGTCACGACCACACTTCCTCGAGGCACATTTCCCGAGCCTAAAGATATTACATTCCCACCTGCCGATCCTTTAAACTGACCGGTAAGAATATATTTGTCTTTCTCTATAATTTGTTTTGCTGTTGTCAATGTCGAATCATAAAGTTCTTGGAAAATATATTTGTCGCTCACGGCTTTATTGGCAATAACTTTTTCCATATAACTTCCAAAAGGTTCTACTGCGGGGAAGAAAATCCTGCCGCTGCTCTTGTCGACTGTATATCCGTCAACAAAATCAAAATAGCCATTGGAATATGGTTGCAACTTATTATCCAAACGGTCGAGATTAAGCAAAGAAAGCAAAGTTTTTTCTTTATAATCTTTATCAGGCAAATAAGTCAAATATACTCCTGTCGTATCACTAAGATATTTTATATCCAACCTGAATTTCTCGTTTGAAATAGAAGTGGCTCCCAGATTGTAGACATTCTTCATCATAAGTTTCCAATTGACCATAGAGGGGGTATTGGCAGCGTTTTTCAAAGTCTTAACATACAAACAAGTAGTATTGTTGCTTTGGTCGGTCGAAAACTCTCCGACTTGATATGTGTTGCCCATATATGTATATTCGTATGCAACAGCCAAAACCTGATCTGTAAGAAGTGATGATTTCAAAGAAATATATCCCAATGCCTTGTTTACACTATACTCGCTACTGTTCAATAGTCGGGCACTTTCAATTTTTTCATAGTCAACACCACCTTCAAGACCCAAACCGCTCATTGTAGCATAAACCATATTGATTTGGCGTGCATCTGTATAGTTGTCGCATATTGTGCGATAAAGACTGTTACTGCTGTTTGACGGGTTCTGACTGCCGGTAACAGTCCACATATTATTGCCTATATGATTTGTCTCTGCCAAGTCGGCAAAGGCCACAATATTTCGAGTATTTGTAGTAGTGTTGTTTTTGTTTGTCACCCACACTTCTATACGGTTAATTGTCACACCACTTGTAACATTAGGCAGATTTTCCAACCACCTGTCATAATTGTCTCTAAAAAAATGACCTAAAAAGAAGTGTCTGTTTGCCTCATAATTATTTGCGGCAATCTCAAAAGAGGTCAACTGGCTGCCACCCGAAGAGTTTACCGTCTTGCTCACAGATTTTTTCTGACTGACAGCAGCCTGCACCTTTAATTTTCCAAACTGCATATCGGTTCTCACACCAAAAAGACTGCTGGCTCCAGTTACCAAAGAGTTATTGCTTGGAAAAGAAATATTGCCGGCTTCAATCAACTTAATAATTTCATCTTCCTTTCCCTCATATTTCAACTTGATGTTTTTTGTATCATAATCAAAAGATGCCTCGGTATTATAATTAAGACTCATGTCCATCTTATCACCGATTTTTCCTTGTAAATTGATATTGACTTTTTCATCAAAATCAAAGCCAAACGTTTTTCTGTTGCGCAGAGGCAAGGAAGGGTTATCAACATTCTTCATGTTTGCCCCTATTTTTAATTCTGCTTCTCCCTGCGTCTTCACCTGCACACCACCGGGGCCAAAAATCTTTTCTGCCGGTCCTAAATCAAATTGCATATTGGTGAAATCAAATTTCTTTTGACCGGCCTCTTCAAAGGCATCTTGATTTTTGCGTTTGAAATAAGCACTCATACTACGCCTCAAACTCCACCTTTCATATTCCTCTTTAGTCATGATAAAAGGAGTGTTCAAATAGCCGTCGCCTATTTTCGTGCCTAAAACATAATCACCGGTTTTTTCATCAAGCACAGCATTGGTCGAAGCATTCTCCGCGTCGTGAAGGTCTCCCATCTTGTCATTCAAATCTTTTTCTGTGACAGGAGCCGTTTTCTTCACACCATAACGAACAGAGTCATCTTCTGTCGGGAATGTCTCTTGTTCCTCGCTTTTTGAAGCACTAAAACTTGTCACTTCCCTCAACTCTGTCCAAACATTTGCTCCGCCGGCCGAGAGAGCCGACGACAAAGCAAAACACGCCACAATCGCAACGATAAAAAATATGACGATATGTCTGTTTCTCTTATCCAATGGCATAGACAATTATGATACCACAAACAATTATCACATCATTTTAAGAGCTTTCTTAATCAAAGCTTCTGCCGACAAAGTCTTATCGTCTTCCAACAACTTCAAGACGACTTTCTTGGAAGGTGCGGGAGCAAATCCAAGCATCGTCAATGCTGCAACTGCTTCCTCGCCTGAAGGCGACAACGCCCCATTGCGACGAGACTGTTCTGCAGAAACAACAACAGTCTCTGGCAAAACAACGTCTTTCACCTTGTCTGCCAACTCTACAACTATGCGCTGGGCAGTTTTGGCACCAATTCCTTTGATTGCTTTTAACAAATCAACTTGCTTATTAGCTATAATAGCTACCAATTCTGAAGTAGAATAAGAACTGAGAATGCTGCGAGCCGTATTTCCGCCAATGCCACTCACCGTAATTAGATTAAAAAACAGCTCTCTTTCCTCTTTTGTTGCGAAACCGAACAAAACCCAGGCATCTTCGCGTATGTTTTCATATACATACAACCTTACCTCTTCTTTTCCTTCAATGGAAGAATAAGTCGTGAGGGAAATGTTGAGTTCATATCCCACACCGGCAGTCTCTATCACTACTCGAGTTGGAGACAACTCACTACATTTACCTTTTATATAATCAATCATAAATCTCTTTATTTGAATGTAATATAATAATTAGTAAACGTAGAAAATCAAAATATATTGTGCTATCAATTATCTATTGAAGTTTTGGCAATTAAATTGTCTGCCAAAGAAGTCAAATTAGGAATATCGGTAGTCTTCATTCTGCTCCTTATCGTCACCCATGGCTTTACGACTTCCACATTTTTCATGCTCTCCAATTGTTCACACATAATCCTTGCCGCACATGGAGCCCACGAGCCATTCTCTATGAGGGCAACCTTTCGGTTGCTATAGCCTTTTATCTTCAGTCTGTGAAGAAACTCACACATTGGCGTAAACAGACCTCCGTCGTATGTTGCGGCGGCAAGGACCAGGTGGGAATGTCTGAACGCATCTTCCACATTCTCTGCAAAATCACTTCTGCACAAATCGCTCACTTCAACGCGCTCCACACCTTTCGACTTTAATATTTCGGCAAAACGATTGGCAACCTCCATTGTACCGCCGTGAATAGAGGCAACGGCAATAAATACACCGGGAGTTTCCACTTCATAAGCACTCCAAGTTTTATATAAATCAAGATATTCACTCAAATTTTCATTAAGCAAAGGACCATGAAGCGGACGAATTTCCTTTACGGGGAACCCCATAACCTTTCCAAGCAACGAACTAACCTGACATCCATATTTGCCCACAATATTGAAATAATAGCGTCGTGCCTCACAACTCCAATCTTCATCTTGACTACCATAAAAGCCACAACGCTCCAGACCTCCGAATTTTCCGAAAGCATCTGCACTATATAGCACATTGTCACTTTCATCAAACGACATCATGACTTCGGGCCAATGCACCATGGGGGCCGCAATGAAACGCAACTTGTGACTTCCCAAATCAAGCACGTCATCCTCTTTTACTTCTACCGTTCTGCCTTCCAAATCAATATCCTCAAAAAATTGTGGTAACATAGCAATTGCTTTTGACGAAGCAACTACTTTCAAACAAGGCCATTTGTCCATCACAGTCTTTATCAATGCCGAATGATCCGGCTCAAGGTGGTGAACTACCAAATAGTTGGGGTCGCGCCCATCCAACGCCTCGTTAAGATTATCATACCATTCATTTGACACATTCGAATCTGCCGTATCTAAAATAGCAACCTGCTCATCAACTATTAAATATGAATTATAAGCCATGCCTTCCGGCAAAATATATTGACTTTCAAACAAAGACGATTTATAATCATCTGCTCCGATATAAAAAACTCCGTTATTTAAACTTTTCATAAAACAATAAACTGTTATATCATTATATTATTATGCAAAAATAATCATTTTAGACAACCTTACCAAGATTTTTTCTTGCAAAACGCATACCATGCCGTCGCTCATAATGAAAACTAAGAAAATCTAACTACCAAGAGCAAGAAAAACGCTTAAACATCGCTCAAAATTTGGCAAATTGAAAAGAAAACTTTAATTTTGCACCCCGAATAAGGTTTGGTAGCTCAGCTGGATAGAGCAACAGCCTTCTAAGCTGTGGGTCCTGGGTTCGAATCCCAGCCAAATCACGAAAAAAGGCGGTCAATTGACCGCCTTTTTTCGTATCTGTATATTTTATCTTAGAACTTATAATTTACACCCAACTTGGTTTCAAGAATTCCTTCAATAGAATGCCCCTTAAACATATTCTTGTTTAGCAACTGCGCCATAGGCTCAACAAACAATTCTATCCGAGGCGAAACAAGATATGCTGCTTGCAAACCAAGTTCCAGACCTAATGCCTTGCGAGGACTGTGTGAACTTTTTACCAAAGTTCCGGCATTAACACCAAGAATACCTCTGAGTTGTCCTTTTTCATCTTCTGTGTTCTTTCCTGTCAACAATGTTTTCATGTTGGCAATATAGTCAAGATGAAGTTGATAGAGAGTATATCCCGAATTATTTGTTCCCATACAAGACACACCTACTCTATAAGCCGATAAACCATTAAACCAACGACCGTATGCAATATTAAATTCCGGATTTACCCTGTATTTTCTTTCAAGTTGCTTTACTGCTGCAAGTTGTTCTTCGGGTGTTCTTTCGTCAACATAACCTGACATCATATTAAGACCAAATGAAGCAGAAGCAAAATTCTTATATTCGGGTGCTGTTAAATCTCTTTGCGCTCCATTTTTTCCAAACGAATAGTTAAGACCTAATACTCCTTGCAAAGAAGTTTTATACAACCTTGAGTCAAATCGACTTTTCAAAGCGTAAACATACTGAGGTTCGGCAAATATCTCCACATTGGGCGACACTCTCACTGCCAACTGTCCACCAAAGTGAACTTGTGGTACGAAATGCACATTGGAATTATAAAAATCCATTCCCAAATCCACACCGGCAACAATGCGAGTAGATACAACCCTATCGGGATTATATCCAAAAGTAAATGCACTTGCGTCAAGCAAATAATCCAAACTTCCGTTCACTATGCCATATCGCGAACCTTCAATCTTGTTTAAATATCCCCAACCACTTAATCTCCATGCAGAAATCGGACTATACCATTTTCCAAACGACACTTTGGCTGTAGGCCCATAAGAATGAATGTGCTTTAATCCCTTAATAGGCGTAGTCAAACCTGCCGATACAGAAAAGAAAGCTTTATCGTCCGCATTATCAAAATCAGCATAATAGTTTGGTTGATAGCCTTTCATGTTTACTTTCACACCAACCAACATATTAAGCAATACGGAGTTTTTTGGAAAACAATCAGAATATTTCAGCGCATTCTTGTCGTAGAAACGTGCTTGTGGCTCAACAAACACACCAAAGAGATTGTTGATTCTATATAAAGCTTGTGCCGACAGCTGTGCTCCTACATAAACACTTGAGTTATTTTTAAAGTTGAGTGTATTAACACCAACACCTCCTATTACATCAAAACGTCTGTTTTCATCATATCCTTTGAAAGCATTTGTGAGATTAAGAAGATAATCAACACCATATGAAGCAGAACGGGTGCAAAGACTCTCGTTTTGCCAAATACTACCCATATCCAACCACAATCTGGTTCCGCTCAAAGCATTAAACCACTTTCCAAAACTCATATAAGCGCGTGGTCGAAAAGATTTGTCTGTGTTGTGACCGGCAGTGAAACTGAAAGGAACACATATGCCACCTGCCAATTCCACAAACATATCATCATACCACGATTCTAAATCATAATTGCTGTTATTATCACTTATTTCTCTGCAATTAACTCCTTCATATAGATTTAAACCAAGCAACAATGATGGAATAACATCATAATTCTTCATGGAGGAAGCCTCCGGTATAAACTTTTCTCCGTAAACATCTATACGAGGTTCTATAACAACATTCACTCCGTTGCACAATCTGTAATTAGCCTGCACACCTCCACCAAGACTCCAAGAATAATTTTGGTAATCTGTCGATGTGCCATACATATTTATATTATATCCTAAACCTGCGAGAGCATTAAGATAAAATTTTCTGTTAGGATTATATCCCCCAAAAGTGTTGTGCATATTCCATACTGCCTCTGCACCTACACCCAACATCTTTGCGTGGCTTATTGAATTAGCCAATTTGTTAATGCCACCGTTAAGCGATAGTTGCGCACCAATATAGGGGTTAAACATCTTGCCAACGGCAAACTTAAACTTTGAACCTATATAATCACCCCATGTCGAGGGATGAAAATTCGACACAAGCGAAGGACCCGCCAAAAGTGTAACATACGTGTTGCTCAACCAATGTCCGTCGTCTTCATAATCATATACCGGCCATTGGTCAAGTGAAGAAACTTCAGAGTTGTTTTTATACATAGACCCTTTGGGCGATACTCTCGGACTGCTGAAACCTACACCACCATTAAGAGCCACACTCGGACGAAATTTATACCATATATTGCCATGCAACATCTTATAATTCAGCGAAGCCCTCGGTTCTAAATAAACATAAGTGTAACTCGACAAACGATAAACTCCTTTCAATCCCAAATTTAAGGCATACCCTATTTTATCCTCTCCTTTAATTTGAGAATTAAATACATTGAATCCGGCAACACCATACAACTCCATTCTGTCGTAGGTGGGATATTCCCATTTGGAGAGAGCAGTGAGATTCATCAAATAATCAGCCCCAATTGAGATATATTTTGCTCGCGGTGATGCAGGGTGATTAAAATACCCTATCGCTCCAGTCAAACGCCAGCCATGTTCAGGAGTTATCCAGTCACCAAAAGAAATATTTGCCGAAGCTGATGGTTTTGTAAAATATCCGTCAACGTTGCGTCCCATCATCGAATTGAGTCCCATGCCTGCCTCTATAAAAGCGTGGTCAAACAATTTTTTGTTATCAAAACGCTTTGAGATACGCGGACTTTGCAACGAATATTCCTCTATCACGTTTTTTCCGCCATACGAACTAATCGGACGCGGTTCACTATTTTCTATACTGACAATGTTTGTCGTGTCGTTTTGTGACATTGCGAAACATGACACAGCAAACAAACCGACAAAAACCATATATGCTCTTCTATTCATCTTGATATGACTATTATTCTTTATTTACATTATTTTCTCCCAATCTCTCTTTTCTGATAGTTGCCAACGCTTTCTGCAAATCAGCCTCACCACCACAAGTCTTTTCCATCGTAGGATCCAATTCAAAAGCTTTTTTAAGATATTCCACAACTTTCTCGTTGGTTTTGCCTTTAGTGCGGCTAATTGCTATTGCTTTAAGCACACAGTCCACTGACGATGTGTCGCTCAACTGCTCGCATAAACTTGCTGCCTTTATATCGTCTTCTGTCTGATCTTCGGAATCTGTGTTTCTTGCCAAAAGAAATACCACTTCATTACGCAGACCGGTCTTTTTTACAACATCATAATTATCATCACTATAATTACCTTGCTTTAGATCCAAATATGTATGGGCGGCAACAAACTGACTATTATTTAAATATGATAAATCCTCTCGAGCCGTAATCATTTGATCAAGCGTATCGGCTGCAACAATATTGTCGGTCAATAATCTTGCACAAAGTTGATTGATATGCACTGTTGCAGGAACCAACGGTGTTTGACCGCGATGATTTATACGCTCAACATCATATCCCTCAAGAATTTTGGGATTTGGTTTACCCGCCGATATCAACATTGCAGAATAGTCGTTGGCAAACAAAAGCGTATTAGGATGTTTTTCGTATGCAAGTTTACAAAGTTCCAAACGTTTTACCGGGTCTTTCTCGTTACGATACAAAACAAAACTCTCATATGCACTTGGAACAAAGTTTGGGTTTTCCTCAATTCTTCTTAAAATATCCTCGTATGTCAAAACACGGTCAATAGAATAACCGAGTTTATACTCAACCCTGCGAAGCTGAGGCAAATATTTTTCTTCAATCACATTATAAAATGCTAACTTGCGAATGGCAGCACCACGGCTTTCCTCTCTCTTGTATTTTGCTATTATTTCATCCACGGCATCTGCTTCTGCCACCAAGCTGTCTTTGCGCATAAGTTCCGAAACTTCACGCCATTCTGCCACTCTACCTTCTTTTTGTGGATACATACGCACACGTTTCTCCTCGGGAATAATGCCTCTCACCCAATTCAGCAATGTTGCCAAACGGTCGTTGGCAAGATTAAGGTTGCTGCCATATCTACCCTCGGGCGAAGCCGTACCGATAACAGTCACTTCTCTAAATTGTGCGTCTTCATCACTCAAGATGGCATCGACAGAGGCTTTTAATTTTCCAAGTTCTGCAACAGTGACACTGTCGTTCATATCAATATCCGACTTGGCTTTTGCAAAACGAATGTTAATTTTATCTGCTTTTTCCTGCTTTGCAAGGTTGGGCACCGGATACCACTTTGCAGTATCTTCCTTCAATTCCGTTCCCTTCAACTTATATTCAAAAAATCTCATTGGATTTCTCATACCGATAGAAAACAACTCACCTTTTGTCGTATACAAAATTTTGTTGTAGTCTTCAAAAGAAACAACTGCTCCGGCACACCAAAAATGCTCGTTTCTCAACTTGGTATTAGCAACCAACTTCATTGGAATTTCTGTCAAAACACCCCATTCCTTTTTGGGTCTCTCAACCACATTATATATTAAAGAGTCTTTATAATACTTGTTTTTCGTCTTTTTTACGACTGTTTTAGTCTTGTCGATATAGCGCAAACTGTCATTCTTCTCCACTATATTATTATACAAAGGATCATAAACAGGATTTGCACTGCGCAACACAATGTTGGGTATTGCATCGTTAAACAAATTCGACTCTTTATAGTCATACATTCTTATCTGAGTTGTATGATACTCGTTACCGTCAAGCACAAAAGGCTCAGTGTAATATTTCTTGTGGGTTGTGCTATCCAAGAAAAACGGCTGCACAATCACTCTCACATCTTTACTCATCAACGAATCTATAGGAAACGCACAAGTCGTAACAAGTGTGTCGCCTTTAATCTTTGTGATACTCTCACGAGGTTTCAGACCTTTTTTCGCTTTTCTGTTTCCTGTGACCACTGTCTCTTTTAAAACTATATCTTTTGATGTCTCCAACACCACTTTAAAGTCTTTTACTTTACCATCGAGTTCTATCAATTTCTTCTTATAGAAGCCCGAATATTCCTCAAGCCAAAAACGTGTCTTCTTTCCCAACACCACATCTACCACTACCACACCGTTGTTGTCAGTTCTACCAACAACATTGCGGCTATCTACTTCCAAAATGGTAACCTCGGGCAATAAGGCATGTCGATCGTTCGTGACTGTGATTATCACACGTTCAACCTCGGCATACAACTGTGTTGCAACAAACAGACTTGCCACAACTGAAATATAACGTAAAAACTTATTCATCATTCTCCCTTTTTAGAATTAAAACATATAAACCGCGCTAATCCCGAGTTTCAAAGGACAGACCGTAACTTTTTTATGCACTTTCTCTCCATTCTCAACACTATTGTACTTCTTTTCTTCATAATTCAAAACACCCACGCCCACAGTTCCTTCAAGACTGAAATGTTTGCTCAACACAAAACTATATCCGTATGTTGCACCCATACCAACACCCCAACCCTTGTGGCGAGTATCATTTAATTTTATGTCAAAAGCCATGCCTATAGGCATCAAGCCCACAAAATGGTGTGCCTGTACTCTGCCACTGAACCAATAACGCACTTCCGGACGAAACGTGAAATGATGAAATCTCTTTTCGCCAAACTTGGCAAGACCACCGGCTCCTTCGATATTAAGACTGATATGTTTGGAAAGACGCGTCTCCAATCCCATGTTTGGTGACATGCACAACCACTCCAAACCGTTTGTTTTAAGCATAATTTTTTGCGCATTCAAACTGTGACACACAAAAAATAAGGTAATAATAGATAAGCAGAAAAATCTACATGTTTTCATCTTTGATTACAAATTAAAAAATATAATTGCTGCAAAATTACACAATTAAAATTTAACGACAAAACAGACAGCAAAAAAAAATACTTTTTATCAACTATCTGACGTTCAAACTTCTAATAAAGTAATCTATAAGTCAGATTTAATCAAACCCAATTCACCTCGGGAAATATCTCAATACCAAACTTTTTCTTAACATCGTCACACACAGCATTCGACAAACGCACAATATCCTCGGGTTTGGCATTGCCCACGTTGACCAACACCAATGCTTGCTTCTCATATACACCGGCATTTCCTAACTTCCTTCCACGCCAACCACTCTTGTCAATCAACCAACCGGCAGGAATTTTCACTCCGTTTGGTGCGTCATAATGAGGAATGTCGGGATATTCTGATTGCAATTCCTTAAATTTTGATGCGTCAACAATGGGATTCATGAAAAAACTCCCGGCATTGCCCAATGTCTTGGGGTCAGGCAACTTGCTCTCGCGTATTTCAATAATCTTGTTTCTCAACGCGAGGGCATCCATATTCTCTTCTGCTACCTGTGCCAATGCACGATAGGTAAGGTTTGGCTTATAGTCTAAAGACAGTCTCAATGTGACATAAGTTACGGCATATTTCCCACGCCAAGATCCCTTGAAATTACTGAACCTATAAGCAAAGTTACACTCCTTGTTAGAAAACGAGCCACACTCTCCTGACTCCAAATCAACCACCTCCACACTGTCAATAAAATCTTTTGCCTCCGCTCCGTATGCACCAATGTTCTGCACAGCAGCGGCACCAACTTCAGAAGGTATCAACGACAAGTTTTCCAAACCATAATAGCCGGCCTCAACGCTTTTCTCTACAACGTTGTCCCATATTTCCGAAGCACCAATACGCACCAAAACACTCCTTCCTTCTATGCCTGTCACCTCAAAACCCTTTATGCCACTATGAAGTATCACCCCCTCATAATCCTTTGTAAACAAAAGATTGTTACCTCCGCCGATATGAAACAAAGGCCGGTCACAATCACGGTCACATAAAAAAGAGCGAAGGTCGTCCACACTGCTATACTCCACAAACTCCTTTGTCTTCACATCAAGTCCAAACGAGTTGTGGGCCAAAAGGGAATAATCATATCTGTGAGTTGACATGGTAATTTTGTATTGGCTAAATATTTTCTATTTTATAAAGTCTCCATTTATCGGCTTCCTTATGAAAATGCAGACGACTTGAAAAACCCGACGAAGGCGACTCTACCGAAACCATGCGCTCAGGTCCCGACAAATCCTGTCCGAAATCAATGTTGGAGAATTGCTCGCCCGACAGTTCAGGAATCAGAATATCATTCCATTCCGAGGAATGTATCTTCTTGTTTCTTACCATCACGGCATCAAACTCTTCTTCTTCGTCGGGGTCTATGCCGTCATACAAAATCGTCTCGGCAAGATGTTCTTTTCTGAAACTCTCATCAGAAGCAAATTTTGAGTAGAAACCCACAAAACCATTTTCTGCGTCACCGTCGATAGTTTCTTCCTCTATCAAGGTCAGCATCCATTGGTCGTCAAGTTTCTCAAACTTATATTTGCTCACAACGTTGGCAACGGTGTTATACCACAACACACTGACCTTCTTCACTCTCTCATCGGTCTCAAGGCTGATGGATTTGGCATTGGGGAAAAAGACCGTATAAATATCTGAGTTGTAATGTAGTTTGGAGAAATGCCACTCCTTGGCTGTAACCATACGCCTGCGGCCCTCCGCCAAACATGGCAAAGGAAACTTGATGCGAGATTTCTGATATTTGCTGTTTTGACAAAACGATGACATAAAGTCATAAAACACACCATCAGCAGCCTTGGGTACTTTTGTCTCTGCTATTAAAGAATCTTCTTTATCTGCCGGCACTGCCACAATTGTGTCGACAACACTGTCCAACGTGTCTTTATCGACACCCTCACCGGCCTTGTTTCCGCCACACGATGAAATCAAAGCCAACAAACCGACAGCAATCAACAAGCGTTTCATCTTATTAAATCTTTATTGCCTTGCGGCCTCAAAGTCTTTTATTTTATCTTTGTTTTCGAGCAGGAAATCTATATCGTCGAGTGCATTCGTCAGACAATACTTTTTATATCCGTTTATCTCAAACTTCTCACTGCGACCC
Source organism: Prevotellaceae bacterium (assembly GCA_029219385.1). GTDB lineage: Bacteria > Bacteroidota > Bacteroidia > Bacteroidales > Bacteroidaceae > UBA6382. The sequence continues at coordinate 44,697 of JAQXTH010000040.1, forward strand.
GAAGAGATATTTGTGATGGTTTGAGCCGGTAGGTCGATTTTCACCTCCGCCTGTGGGTTTCGGGCTATCGTTTCAAACAATTCCGTTCTGAACTCCCTGCTCACCACCACAGGCAACACGAAACAATTCAACAGATTGTTGCGATGAATGTCGGCAAATGAACAACTCACCACTGCCCTCACTCCATATCCGGCAATGGCCCAAGCTGCATGTTCACGACTTGAACCCGACCCCCAATTATCGCCGGCAACAATTATCTCGTGTATTCCCTCGTGAGGTTTTTCCGAATACTCGGGCCGGTTCATCACAAAATCCTCTTTCGGCTTGCCGTCAATATCAAAACGCAAGTCGTGCATGAAAGCATCTCCAAAAAAATCCGGGTCTCTCGTCGTTGACGAAAGATAACGCGCCGGGATAATCAAATCGGTATTACAGTTGGTTATCTCGATTGGAATGCAAGTGCTCTGTATAATATTGAATTTCTGTTTTGCCATAGTCTTATAACATCTTTCTTGGATCGGTAATTTTTCCTGTCACGGCAGCGGCAGCCACCACAAGCGGCGAAGCCAAAATAGTACGTGCCCCGGGGCCCTGACGACCCACAAAATTGCGGTTGCTCGTGCTCACACACAATTTTCCGGCCGGCACCTTGTCGGGATTCATTGCCAAACATGCCGAGCACGACGGCAAACGCAATTCAAAACCGGCCTCCTTCAAAATCTTGTCGATGCCTTCTTCTTCTATTTGTCGTCTCACGCTCCAACTCCCGGGCACCAACCATGCCACCACGTTGTCTGCCTTTTTGCGACCTTTCACAATCGAGGCAAACGCCCTGAAATCTTCTATGCGTCCGTTGGTGCAAGCCCCCAAGAAACAATAGTCCACCGCCTTACCTTCAAGTTTCTCGCCAGGCTCAAACTGCATATAAGACAACTGAGAGAGAAAACCTGCCTTGTCGGTCTCTTTTATCTCATCAAGTGTGGGGATAGCCTCATCTATAGCAACGCCCGCCCCAGGATTGGTGCCGTATGTTATGCGCGGTTTAATATCTTCTGCCTTAAACGTCACCTCCTTGTCAAACACAGCATCTTCATCGCTACGCAACGTCTTCCATTGCTCCACGGACTTGTCCCACGCCTCACCCTTGGGGGCATATTCACGCCCCTTGAGATATTCAAACGTAATCTCGTCGGGAGCAATAATACCGGCACGACTGCCCATCTCTATAGAAAGGTTGGAAAGCGTCAGACGACCCTCCATCGACATACTCCTTATAGCACTGCCGGCATATTCCACCACATAGCCGGTGGCTCCGCTCGTGGTGAGTTTTGACATGATATAAAGAGCCACATCTTTGGCTGTTACACCCTTTTCAAGTTCTCCTTCTATGCTGATGCGCATGGACTTGGGCTTTTGCTGCAAGATACACTGCGAGGCCAACACCTGAGCCACCTCTGAGGTGCCGATGCCCATGGCCAACGCTCCAACGGCTCCGTGGGTGCTCGTGTGGGAGTCTCCACACACAATGGTCATGCCGGGCAGAGAGAGAGCCTTCTCGGGACCCACCACATGGATAATGCCGTTGTCTTTCGTGCCCATATCGAAATGCTTAATGCCAAACTGACAACAGTTGCGCTTGAGTGTCTCAACCTGGTTGCGACCCACGGGGTCGTCGATATGGTCCTGTTGGTCAGAGGGAGTGTTATGGTCGGGCATTGCCACCAACCTATCAGAGCGAAACACGCCTATGCCCTTGTCCCTGAGGGTATCAAAGGCTTGCGGACTTGTCACCTCGTGCAGAAACAAACGGTCTATATACAGTTGCGTTGGCCCGTCCTTCACGTTTTGCACAACGTGTGCATCCCATATTTTGTCGAAGAGTGTTTTCATTGTTTAAATTTATTTATACAGTCTATGTATGCTTCCACCGAGGCTGTGACGATATCGGTGTTTGCACCAAATCCATAATACACGCGACCGTCGTATTCCACCTGCATGTGAACCTTGCCCATATCGTCAGACCCCTTGCTGATGGCCTGAATGGTGAACTCCTTGAGTGTCATCTCGCGTTTTATGATATTCTTCAATGCCTTTATGGCAGCATCTACAGGACCGTTGCCCGATGCTGCAGCCTCAAATTTCTCGTTGGCAATACAAAGTCCTATGCTTGCCACAGACTTTACGCCCATGCCGGTTGTCACCTGCAAATAGTCGAGTTTCACATTGTGGGCTGCCGATCTGTTGGCTCCTGCCAATACCAAGATGTCGTCGTCGGTAACTTCTTTTTTGCGGTCGGCAAGGCGCAGGAACTCCTCATAAACCTTGTCGAGCTTCTCGCCGTCTATCTCCACTCCGTTCACATGGAGGCGGTGTTTAAGTGCCGCGCGTCCGCTACGTGCCGTCAAAACAATGGCGTTGTCGTCAATACCCACCGCCTTGGGATCCATTATCTCGTATGTAGAAGCGTTTTTCAAGACTCCGTCCTGATGTATGCCACTCGAATGGGCAAAAGCATTCTTGCCCACAATGGCCTTGTTGGGTTGCACGGGCATGTTCATCAACGAACTAACCATGCGGCTGGTTGGATAAATCTTAGTGGTGTTGATATTTGTGTCTATGCCGAGGTCAGGATGGGTTTTGAATATCATGGCAATCTCTTCGAGCGAAGTGTTGCCGGCTCTCTCGCCTATACCGTTGATGGTCACCTCCACTTGTCGTGCACCGCCCAACACACCTGCCACCGTGTTGGCTGTTGCCATGCCGAGGTCGTTATGGCAATGGGTGGACAGAATGCTCTTGCCGGCTGCAAAAGCGTCGACATGTTCATAGAGATATTTAATTTTCTCGTGATATTCGTTTGGAATGCGGAAGCCCGTTGTGTCGGGTATATTGCAGACCGTGGCACCGGCCTTGGTCACCGCGTCTATTACCCTTGCCAGATATTCATTATCGGTGCGACCCGCGTCTTCAGCATAAAACTCCACGTCTTCCACATAGCGTTTTGCATATTTCACCGCTGCCACTGCGCGTTCGATTATCTCCTCGGGGGTGGAGTGAAATTTATATTTTATGTGTGAGGGTGATGTACCGATGCCCGTATGTATGCGCTTGCGCTTAGCATATTTCAATGCGTCGGCTGCCACGTCAATATCTTTCTCCACGGCTCGGGTGAGTGCACATATCGTCGGCCAGGTAACAGCCTTGCTTATCTCTATCACACTGTTAAAATCGCCGGGACTTGAAATTGGGAAGCCGGCTTCTATCACATCCACACCGAGAGTCTCCAACTGTTTTGCCACCTGGATTTTCTCTACCGTGTTTAACTGACACCCCGGCACTTGTTCACCGTCTCTCAATGTGGTGTCGAAAATGTAAAGTCTTTCGCTCATATTCTGTTTTTGTTTTTATTTTCTTATTGTTGTTTATATTTATCCATATTAAGATACAAAAAAAACCCTTCGCACTCATCTGCTTCTGAGTGAGAAAGGCTTCTGCATACATACGCTCATTTTCATGCGCAAGCAATGCTTCCACCTCTCTCTCTGAGCAGTAGAACACTAAGTCGCAATATTGATAATGACGTATGCATGATTGTTATTTTTTCTTTCGACTGCAAAATTACACCTTTTTTATTTAAACCAAATATTTTCGACCCGTTTTTTTTATATACATTATTATATAAGGCGATTATTTTATGCCGAAACAACGACACGGAACAGGCCTTGAAGGGGGACGAGGGGGATGGGGGAACAATCTTCGTTGGTAGGGGCAAGCCCCTACCCTAATCTATTAAGCCCATACGGGGCTAAAAACCAACACATTAAGCCCTGAAAGGGCGGCATAACATAGTGTAGGGGCTTGCCCCTATGAACAAAATTGTTACTCGGAGAGAACGAGGCGGAGCCCGAGGATGAAGTCGCGCTCACCGGGCGCGCGGCCGTTGCGAAGAGCAGAGCGGCAGTTCCTCGCGTAGCTGCCCCAACAGCCGCCGCGATTCACGCGGTTAGAGCCGGAGGACGGTCCCTTGGGATTGGTCTGAGAACCGGTGCTATAACTGCCTTTCCAATCCTGACACCATTCAAATACATTACCACTCATATCATATATCCCAAGTTCATTTGGTTGTTTGGTCTTGACAATGTGCGTCTTGCTACCACTATTATCATCGTACCACGCAACATCATCAAGATTATTGCTTCCACTATACTGATAGCCCCTACTCTTCTTTCCACCGCGAGCAGCATACTCCCACTCTGCTTCGGTAGGAAGACGGAATTTTTGTTCCGTAAGCCTATTCAACTTTGAAATAAATTCTTGACAATCAGTCCAAGATATATAATACATAGGATAATCATTACCCTCTCCATAAATTGACAAACGCGCATATTCCTTATCACGTTGATCTCTAACTGTATTTCCCATCACCGCAGTCCACAACGCCTGTGTCACTTCGGTCTCACCAATATAGTAACTGCTCAAAGTGACTTGGTGAGCAGGCTTTTCATCATCACGAGGATCCTGCTGCTCCGCAGTCGCACCCATAGTGAACGTACCGCCCTCAACGGGCTTCATCACGAACTCTACACCTCCAACTCTAAAAGTCTTGTCGTATAATACAGGCCTTGGTTTCGGCGCAGGCTTAGGTTGTGGTTTCGGTTTCGTTTCCTGCTTTGGTTTCGGCTTAGGATGTTTCCCCTTATACGGACAAAGAGAAATAACCTTTCCGCAGGTCTTGCACTTCTCGCGCTTGATTATTCCCTGTCCTACGACAGAGGTTGTCGCGAAACAGAAAATTAACATCATTAAAAAAAGTTTTGCTTTCATCATTGAATTTGTTTTGCAATATATAATATAAGGTAAGAGAGTATGAGAAAACCGAAATATATCAGTAGGCACAAAAAAATCACCTCACAAAACTCATCGGTGTCCACGGTTCGCGCTCGGGCACTTCGCCCTCACCCGTTCGGATTTTCTTGAGCAGCCACGCCATGTTGCGCGCCAACATTCTCATGGTCTGCATACCCTCCACGTCTTGGGCTGCCTGACCCTCTTCCCTGCCGTAAGCGATATTCCAATATTGGGAAGTGACCAACGGCATGTTCATCATCTGAAACGGCATTTGCAAACACTGAAAGGCTGCCGTGGCACCACCCCGGCGACACACCGCCAAGGCAGCAGCCGGCTTGCCTTGCACCTTAGCACCGGCAAACAACATACGGTGAAGGAGGTTGAGAACATTGCCCGTGGGAGTGCCATAATAAACAGGCGAACCAACCACAAGACCGTCGGCTTCATTCATCTTGGCAATAACATCGTTGCAAACATCATCACCAAAGACACACCTGCCCTCTCCCCTCTCACGACAACCACCACAACCAATACAGCCCCTCACAAATTTATTGCCTATCCAAAAAATCTCGCTCTCTATTTCGTTTGCAGCCAACTCGGTGGCAATTTCCTTCAATGCCGTAAAGGTATTACCCTCTTTGCGCGGACTGCCGTTAATCAACAATACTTTCATATTCAAATCAATAAGTCTGTTTGTTCACTTTTTTATTAAGATAATTTATCATCAACCTAAATTAGCGATTGAGTTGCGCCAAACGGCTCACCATCTTGCCCAATATGTCAAACTCAATATTGACCACAGTGCCGGGCACAAAGGTGTGGAAATTGGTATGTTCAAAAGTAAAAGGAATGATATTCACTTGAAAAGTGTCGTTGGTGGGGTTACACACCGTGAGGCTCACACCATTGACCGTGACACTGCCCTTGTCAACACAAAAATAACCCTTAGATGCCATTTCCTTGTTAAACTCATACTTAAACGTATATATGTAACTGCCATTGGCATCGTCGATTGACACGCAGGTGGCAGTTGTATCTACATGCCCCTGCACGATATGACCGTCCAAGCGACCATTGATGGGCATAGACCTTTCCACATTGACCTCGCTGCCCTCTTTGAGCAGACCGATATTGGTGCGCTCTATTGTTTCGCGCATTGCAGTGGTGGTATATTGGTCACCGTCAATGGCTGTGATAGTGAGACAAACTCCATTGTGGGCAAGGCTTTGTGCCACCTGCAACTCGTTGGTAAATGGGCAAGTGAGCGTGAGATCAAGATTTTCCTTATCGTGTTTCACAGCCTTTACCACCGCCACACCTTCTATTATTCCTGAAAACATAACTATATAATTTTTAAAAATTCTTATGAGACAAAACGGCTCTGAGCCACCGATACACCACTGACCCGAGCCCCTGTTTTTCAAAACGCTAAAGTAAGACATTTTTCTCAAACAAAGCGGAAAATCTCAACAAAAAGTTACCCCAAAAGCAAAAGAACACACAATTATTATATTTTTTACACTCACTTAACAGAAGAAAGCGTAACTTTGTTTTCAAAACAAAACAAAAACACATTAAAAACATTATGAAGAAACACATTCCCTCCGGCATTCCCTGCATTATTATACTATGCGTGATCTTTGGCTATCTCGGCAATAAAATGGGCATTGCCAACACAATGAACACCATTATGCACACAGCATTTGACCTGCTTATAAACACCTGTTTCTTCCTTATGGCTATTTGTGTGATCACGGGGGCCTTGGGAAAAATTCTCAGTGAGTTTGGGGTGGTAAGCCTGTTTGAAAAGATCTTGCGACCGCTCATGCGCCCGCTCTTCAACCTGCCCGGCACAGCCTCGCTTGGAGCCTGCCTCACTTTTCTGAGCGACAACCCAGCCATTATCACTCTCGCCCACGACAAAAATTTTGCTTCTTATTTCAAAAAATATCAACTCATCTCACTCACCAACTTTGGCACTGCCTTTGGCATGGGACTGCTCGTGATAGTCTTCATGGTAGGCCACGGCTACACAACGGCTCCTTTCGTGGGACTGTTTGGAGCCTTTTGCGGCTGCATTGTCTCAACCAGGCTCATGCAGTTTTTCACACTAAAGTCATACCCCCAATATATCGAAAAAATTGCAACCGAGCCCATTGCGCAAGAACAATTGGAGATAAAGAAGACTATAGAGAAGTCGGTTTTCATGCGCACACTCAACTCTATTCTCGACGGTGGGCGCGCCGGTGTCGACATCGGCATTTCGATTATTCCCGGCGTGTTGGTAATCAGTTCGTTTGTGATGATTTTAACCTTTGGCACTTCTGCCAACGGCACCTACACGGGAGCAGCCTACGAGGGTGTGGAACTCCTGCCTTGGTTGGCAAGCAAATGCGACATTGTCTTTGAGTGGCTTTTTGGATTTAACGACCCCCACCTTGTGGCATTTCCCATAACGGCACTCGGTGCCGTAGGTGCGGCTCTCGGACTTGTGCCCAACTTTGCCGAACACGGTTGGATAAACGACAATGCCATAGCCGTTTGCACTGCCATAGGTATGTGTTGGAGCGGTTATCTAAGCACCCACACCGCCATGCTCGATTCGCTCGGCTATCGCCACCTCACGGCAAAAGCCATCACCGCCCACACTTTTGGCGGACTTGTTGCCGGCATTGTGGCTCATTGGACATGGGTGTTGTTCTCTTTGGTTTAATCCAAACCTGTTCACAAGAACTGCTGTTTCTTTATACTTTTCAACGACATCTACCTTGTGTGTTATCTCTTAAAAGAACAAATACACAAGAGGGGGATTGAAATTCACAATGTATATTTATCACCGCTTGTTGATATTTATACAAGACAACTACTTTCTCATCTTTTTTAAAAGCCACTCAAAAATCACTCATGTAATCAAAATTCGAGCGCAACACGTCTAAATTTCAACGCAAGCAGACTTAACGATTTATTCCCGGTCGGAAATCTTAGTATCTTCGCCCGAAAATCTTAGTATCTCCGGCCGGAAATCTTAGTATCTCCGGGCGAAGATATAAAGAAAAGTGCGCAAAAAAAATGCCAAATTCCCCTCGCTGCCGTCAATTGGCTATAGGAGAATTTGGCAATATAATGAATATTTTTTAAAGAAAAATTGTGTGCGCCTGACAGGACTCGAACCTGCACATCGTGAAGACAATAGATCCTAAGTCTATCGCGTCTACCAATTTCGCCACAGGCGCAATATTTGCAATTTATCTTGCAACAGGAGTGAAGCCAATAATTTCGCGCACTTCGCGCAAGGTTTTGGCAGCCGACTCGCGGGCTCGTTCCGCTCCCTCGCGTGCTATTTTTTCAAGCAGCGTGTCGTTGGAGGAAAATTCCATGATACGTTCACGAATGGGGCGGATTACGTTACACATATCCTCAGCCAACTGTTTCTTGAGGTCACCAAAGCGAATTGTGCAATCGTTCCAACGCTCATCGTAAAATTTATAAACCTCGGGAGCAGAGCATATCTCCAGCAAGGTGAAGAGATTTTCGATACACTCGGGCTTTGGAGAATTAGGCACCTCTGCACCACTCACCGTGAGGGCTTTTTTCACCTTGTTGGTGATGGTCTTGTCGTCGTCGCACAAATAAACGCAGTTTCCCTCCGACTTACCCATTTTTCCACTGCCATCGAGACCGGGAATTTTGAGTGCTTTGGCAGAATAGGTGAAGTCTTGGGGCTCGGGAAAGAACTCCACACCATAGATATTGTTGAAACGGCGGGCACACTTGCGAGCCATCTCCATGTTTTGCTGCTGGTCTTTGCCAACAGGCACCTTGAGTGCTTTGTGTTGCAGAATATCAGCTGCCATCAGCGTGGGATATGTAAACAGACCGGCATTAACATTGTTGGGCTGTTTGCGTGCTTTCTCTTTGAAAGTCGTAACGCGACCGAGTTCTCCGAGATAAGCGTTCATATTGAGATATAGATAGAGTTCGAGTGTTTCTTTCACATCGCTCTGTATATATATGGTTGCTTTCTCGGGGTCTATGCCACAAGCAAGATATTCGGCAAGAATGGTCTTTACACTGCGTCGCAAGTCGCCGGGCTTTGGCTGGGTGGTGAGCGAATGCCAATCAGCTATGAAAAACATGCAATCATAATCCTCTTGCATTTTCACAAACGAAGTGACTGCACCAAAATAGTTTCCCAAATGAAGATTGCCGGTAGGACGTATGCCCGAAACTACTTTTTCCATTATTGCGAACGTGTGTTAATGAATTCTATGTGTTGTTTATAATCAAAAATAGAAATTAAGAGCCGAAAACGGGACTCGAACCCGTGACCTACGCATTACGAATGCGTCGCTCTACCAACTGAGCTATTTCGGCTTGCCACGACAAAGAGTTTTGTCGTAAAACGCTGCAAAGGTAATCTTTTTTTTCGGATTAAGGCCTTTGAACGCGTGTTATTTTATAATTTCGGGCGGTAATGTGCGCAGATTATACTCCGAAGCCATCACGCGACCATAGGCTCCGGCCGACTTAATGGCAATCAGGTCGCCTCTCTTCACTTCTGACAATTCAATGTCTTTATCAAACACATCGCTGCTCTCGCAAATCGGCCCCACCACATCATAAACAGCCTTGGCTCTGCCCTCGGCATCGCCCGTGAGGTTCACAATCTTGTGGTGGGCATCATAAAGTGCGGGGCGGATAAGGTCGGTCATGCCACTGTCGAGTATTGCAAATTTCTTTGTCTTTCCTTCTTTCACATAGACACATTTTGAAATAAGGCAGCCACACTGTCCGCAAAGAGAACGCCCAAGTTCAAACCTCACGGTCTGATGAGGGCGCAGTTTGAGTGAGTCACTATAGGCTGCAAAATATCCGGCAAAATCGGGAACGGGGTTTTGGTCGGGGTCTTGGTAGTCGATTCCCAATCCGCCTCCAACATTTATTATCTCGGTCTCAGTGATGCCCGCTGCTTCGAGTTGGTCTTGCAATTGGTTGATACGCTCAGACAAGGCCTTGAAGCACGAAAACTCGAGCACCTGCGAGCCTATGTGGAAATGAAGACCCTTGTAATTGATGGCAGGCAGTGCAATGGCGCGTTTTACAACGTCTACCATGTCGTCCATCGAAATACCAAATTTGTTTTCGTTAAGACCTGTGGTGATATTTGCGTGGGTATGAGCATCGACATTGGGATTGATTCTAAAAGCCACATTGGCGGTCATACCGAGGTTGAGGGCAATTTCGTTTACCACCTCCAACTCCGCCACACTCTCGATATTGAAACACTCTATGCCATTTTTAACGGCAAGAGTAATCTCTTTGTCGGTCTTGCCCACACCGGCAAAGACAATTTTGTCGGCCGGCACACCGCACTCAATGGCGCGCGCCACCTCTGCCCCACTCACACAGTCGGCTCCGAGACCTGCCTCGGCAGCAATACGAATGAGCGTGGAATTATTGTTACTCTTTATGGCAAAACGAATTTGTGACCCGGGAATTTTTGAGGCTTCTTTAAGTGCCACATCTATTGTATGACGAAAGAGGGCTGTGTCATATATATAATAAGGTGTTTCTCTGTTAGCGTCTGTCATGGATTTTTTTAGATATAAGTTTAAAAATTTATTGTATATATTTAAAATATCTCCTTGCTAAGTGCCTGCAAAGCGGCTTGTTTATCGTTTTCGCTGATGAGGAACGAGATATTGTGGTTGCTGCCACCATAGGAAATCATGCGAATGGGAATATTGCGCAAAGCGTTGGTGATTTTGGATTCATAGCCAACATTGTCGGCAATGAGGTCACCCACCACACAAATAATGCACATATTGCGGTCTACCTCAACCGTGCCATATTTTTTCAGTTCAGCAACAATGGAGGCCAGATAGTCTGTATTGTCTATTGACATCGACACACCCACCTCGGAGGTGGTCACCATGTCGATAGACGTGTGGTATGTCTCAAAAATCTCAAACACTTTTCTCAAAAAGCCGGTTTGCAGCAACATTCGCGAACTAACAATCTTAATTGCCGTGATATTGTCTTTGGCGGCAATAGCCTTTATTTCCTTTTCGCGGAAAATGCTGTTTATCACCGTGCCTTCAGCCGTGGGGTCCATGGTGTTGAGAAGTTTCACCGGCACTCCGGCTGCCTTGGCAGGCAACACACAGGTGGGGTGAAGAATTTTTGCACCAAAATAAGCCAGTTCGGCAGCTTCCTCAAAATGAAGCTGATGAACCGGCTGTGTATTTTCAACCACACGTGGGTCGTTGTTGTGCATTCCGTCGATGTCTGTCCATATCTCAATAACCTCGGCACGCAGGGCGGCACCAATGAGCGAAGCCGTATAGTCTGACCCTCCGCGTTGAAGGTTGTCGACCTCGCCATCATGGTTGAGACAAATAAATCCCTGGGTAATGAAGTATTGCGCATCGGGATATGCGTCGATTTTGGGTTGCAACTTTGTGGCGATATTAGAGACCGAGGGTTCTTTGTCTGCGTCTATCTCCATAAACTCAAGAGCATTGAGCAACACGGTCTTAATGCCTTGTTCATTGAAATAGTTTGTCATCATGGTTGTAGACATGATTTCACCCTTGCTCACTATTTCGCGGCCTATGCGAGGCGTATAGGCATCTTTGCCATACGAAAGAAGAGTCGTGAATATTGTCTCAAGAAAATCTGCGGTTTTGGCTTTTACTTCCTCTGTGGAATATAGATTGCGCACATGATTCATATATGTGGTGCGCAACTTGCCAATCAAAGCATTGGCACTCTCCCGATTTGACTTTGCATAATAATCTGCTATCTCAACGAGTGTGTTTGTTGTGCCCGACATGGCCGACAGCACCACAATGCTGCGATCGTTTTGCTCCACAAGACGAGCCACTTCTTTCATTCTTTGCGGACTGCCTACCGAGGTGCCGCCAAATTTCATTACTTTCATATATTTTTTGTTCTGTTAATTTTCCGTGTGATGATATTTAAAAGACACATTAACCACTAATCTAATCCGTTGTCTTCATTTTCGTCGGCTTCTGCAACATCGTCAACATTGTTTTGATAGACGAGATGACCATCCTGACAACGATATATTCTTGCACCCTCCACAATATTTATGAGACTCATGTTGTGGGTTGTCATGATGATTGCCGTACCCTCGCTGCGTATTTCTTCGAGCAGTTTCATAACCGACAAGCCCGTTTCTACATCAAGATTGCCGGTTGGTTCATCGGCAATAATCAGTTTGGGTTTGTTGAGCAATGAGCGCGCTATTGCCACACGCTGCTGTTCGCCACCCGAAAGTTCAAAGGGAAACTTGTCGGCCTTGTCGAGCAGGTCGGTTTTGGTCAGGACCTCTTCTATGCGTCGATTGATATTGTCGCGTCCTTTCATACCGGTGGCCTTCAAAACAAATCTGAGATTACTTCTCACAGTGAGGTTTGTAAGGAGTTCAAACGATTGGAAGACAATGCCCAACTGTGAGCGCAGGTGAGGAATGTGTCGCCATTTGATTTTTCTCATGTCATAGTCCAACACACGAGCCTCGCCTCCGGTAGGTCGCAATTCACCATAAACCGTAGAGAGGAGCGTCGACTTGCCCGACCCCACACGACCTGTGATAAAAATAAAATCACCCTGACTTACCTCAAAATCCACGCCTGTCAATATCGTGACATCATCGTGTTTTATTTCTACGTTTTTATAGTTTACTATCATTAGGCAATATTGTTATGTGAAACAGAGAAGTTTTTTTGAAATATGAAGACATCAATGTTTGTGCCAACCGGGATTGTGGCGTTTTTGCAACTCGGAGGCAAGATCTTCTATGCGCAGTCCCTTTGACGTGAGCAAAACAATGAGATGATAGAACAAATCTGAGCCCTCATAAATCAATCTTTCGTTGGTGCCGTTGCAAGCCTCTATGACAGCCTCAAGAGCCTCTTCGCCCACTTTCTGTGCCATGCGGTTTATACCATCCTTAAATAAAGACGTGGTATATGAGCCCTCGGGCATTTCTTCGTGTCTGCGCTCTATGAAATCTTGCAACTCAGAGAGAAAGAGCAACGGATTGGCCTCGTTTTTCTCTCCCCAGCAAGTGTCGGTGCCGGTGTGGCAGACAGGACCCACCGGATTAACCATGATGAGCAGGGTGTCGCCGTCGCAATCGTTCTTTATATCAACCACATTGAGAAAGTTGCCACTCTCCTCGCCCTTGGTCCACAAGCGTTGCTTGGTGCGCGAATAAAACGTAACTTTCCCCAACTCCAATGTTTTGTTGTATGCCTCTTCGTTCATGAAGCCCAGCATAAGCACATTTTTTGTCTTTGCATCTTGTATGATTGCCGGAACAAGTCCTTGCATCTTATTGAAATCTATTGCTTTCATCTTTTATAATTATATGTATGTTAAATTCTGACACAAACATTATTGCGCGTCAAATATTCCTTTAATTCCGATATTTTAATTTCTCCATAATGGAAAACGCTTGCCGCCAAAGCTGCATCGGCTTTGCCCTCTGCAAAAACGTCTCTGAAATGCTCCATACAACCGGCACCACCCGAGGCAATGACAGGTATCGAAAGCATGGTCGACAAACGAGCCAAAGCGTTGTTGGCAAACCCCTGCTTCACACCGTCGTGACACATGCTGGTAAACAAAATCTCGCCAGCTCCGCGATCAGCCACCTCGCGAGCCCACTCAAACAAGGTCTTGTCGGTGGCAATGCGCCCACCATTAAGATAGCAGGTCCATTCTTGTCCGTCGAACTTTGCGTCGATTGCAACCACACATACTTGCGAACCAAAATGCTTCGCAATATCGTCAATCAATCCGGGTGTTCTCAACGCAGCAGAATTAACACTCACCTTGTCGGCTCCGGCATTGAGCATGTTGTCAACATCGCCGAGTTCATTTATTCCTCCGCCCACTGTGAAAGGTATGGACACCTCTGCCGCCACACGTCTCACCATGTCGGTAAAGGTTTTTCTTCCCTCGTGGCTTGCCGTTATGTCAAGAAACACAAGTTCGTCTGCATTTTGGTCGCTATATGCCTTGCCCAGTTCCACAGGGTCGCCGGCATAGCGAAGATTTAAGAAATTGGTTCCTTTTACGGTCTGTCCGTCTTTCACATCGAGACAAGGTATTATTCTCTTGGCCAAAGGCATAACGATATTTTTGTTTTAATTGTTTTCTGATTTTAAATAAAGACCATAAGTGGCAGCCAACTCCCTAAGATTGATACGCCCCTCATAAACGGCCTTGCCAAACACCACTGCCGGAATGCCAGCCTCGTCAAGTTTTTTTATATCATCAGCACTCCCCACTCCACCGCTTGCAATAAGTTTGAGGTCGGGAAAACGCGCCATAATCTCGCAATAGGTATCAACTGAAGTTCCCTGCAACATTCCGTCGCGACTGATGTCGGTGCACAACACATGGCGCACGCCCTTTTCATAATAACTCTCTATGAAAGGAATGAGCATTTGGCGGCTCGCCTCTTTCCAACCGTTGATACACACACGACCGTTGTCAACGTCGGCACCAAGAATAATGCGGTCGGCGCTATATGTTTCCAACCAACGGTCAAACATCTCGGGATTTGCCACGGCAACACTGCCCACGGTAGCCCAACGCGCACCGTTGTCGAACACTGCCTTGATGTCTGCGTCGCTCTTTATTCCTCCGCCAAAGTCAACTTCGAGGCCGGTGGTTGACGTGATTTCCTTTAACACACCAAGATTTACCACGCCTTTTGACCTTGCACCGTCGAGGTCGACCAAATGCAACCGTTTGTAACCACAATCCTCCACTTCTTTTGCCACATCAAGAGGAGAAACAGCATAGGTGGTTTGGCTATCATAATCACCTTTGGTGAGACGCACACATTTTCCGTCTATTATATCTATTGCCGGTATCGGTTGTATCATTTTTTTGCAAGTGATAAGAAATTATTAAGTATCTGTTCGCCCACACGTCCGCTCTTTTCTGGATGGAATTGTGTGGCATAGAAATTGTCTTTGTTAAGGGAGGCGCAATAGGGATGAATATATTCGCAGTCAGCCACCGACCATTTGTTTTGTGCAACATAAAAACTATGAATGAAATACACAAAACTGTCTTCTTTGACATCGCGATATAACGCACCGTTTAAATTGTAAAGACTGTTCCAACCCATATGGGGAATTTTAAAACTATTGTCACGGGGGCAAAACTTCTTTACGTCAACATCAAAAATGCCGAGACAATCAGTGTTGCCCTCTTCGCTGTGGCGACACATCAATTGCATTCCTATGCAAATGCCCAACACCGGCTGTGTGAGGCTCTTGATAAGAACATCAAGTTTTCGCTCGCGAAGATAGTTCATGGTGTTTGAGGCCTCGCCTTGACCCGGAAACAACACGCAATCGGCTTTGCGTATTGTCTCCCGGTCGTCTGTCACCACAACTTCTGCCCCAAGTCTGAGCAGGGCATTCTCCACAGAACGAATGTTGCCGGCGTTGTATTTTATTATTGCAGCATTCATCTTTATGTAATCAATATGCGCGCGCCACAAGAGCCCTGAATTTCGCAGGTTTGCCGCTCACCATGTCTACGCCCAAATTCTCTTGGTCGGCATCAAAGGGAATGCAGCGAATGGTTGCCTGGGTCTCTTCTTTGATTTTCGCCTCAGTTTCTTCCGTGCCGTCCCATGGGCATAGAAAGAAGCCTCCGTCTTTGATTTTCTCTTTAAATTCGTCGTAGTTATTACACTCAAAAACATGGCTGTTGCGATAGTTCAACGCCTTGTTATAAATATTTTGCTGAATATCGTCGAGCAAATCTTTTACATACTGTTCTATGTTTTCAAGAGAGACATTTTCTTTTTCAAGCGTATCGCGGCGCATAACCTCGACCAAACCATTTTCCAAATCTCTGGCTCCGAGCACAAGTCTCACGGGCACACCCTTGAGCTCGTAATCGGCAAACTTAAATCCGGGACGCTTGTTGTCGGCATTGTCGTATTTCACGCTAATGCCAAGTTTGCGCAGATTGTCGGCAATCTGCATAGCCTTTTCGTCAATGGCCGCCAATTGACCGGTCTTGGCGATAGGTATTATAACAACCTGAATGGGGGCCAACCGTGGAGGCAACACCAAACCATTGTCGTCGGAGTGGGTCATAATCAATGCGCCCATCAAGCGTGTGGATACACCCCACGAAGTTGCCCACGCATATTCGGGTTTGTTTTCCTTGTTGAGGAACTGCACATTAAACGCCTTGCCAAAATTCTGACCAAGGAAATGGCTTGTGCCGCTCTGCAAAGCTTTGCCGTCTTGCATCATGGCCTCAATGGTATATGTGTCGAGGGCACCGGCAAAACGCTCGGTCTCGCTCTTTACTCCCACAACCACAGGCACTGCCATAAATTTCTCTGCAAAATCAGCATAAATCCTAATCATCTGGCGGGTGCGCTCTTCAGCCTCCTCGCGCGTGGCATGGGCTGTGTGACCCTCTTGCCAAAGAAATTCCGAGGTGCGCAAAAAAAGACGTGTACGCATCTCCCAGCGCATCACGTTGCACCATTGATTACACAAGACCGGCAGGTCGCGATAGGATTTAATCCAATTTTTATATGTGTTCCAAATAATCGTTTCAGAAGTGGGACGAATAATCAACTCTTCTTCAAGTTTTGCCTCGGGGTCGACAACAACACCGTCGTTGGTCTCGTTTGTTTTAAGACGATAGTGGGTCACCACCGCACACTCCTTGGCAAAACCCTCCACATGCTCTGCCTCGCGCGACAAGAAACTCTTTGGTATAAGCAAAGGGAAATATGCGTTTTGAACACCTGTTTCCTTAAACATTCCATCGAGCACCTGCTGCATTTTCTCCCAAATGGCATAACCATAGGGTTTAATCACCATACAGCCTCTCACGTCGGCCTGCTCTGCGAGGTCGGCTTTCACTACAAGTTCGTTATACCATTTAGAATAGTTCTCGCTGCGCTTTGTCAGATTTTTTAATTCTATAGCCATTTTAATTTTACTCCTTTTAACTTCAAAATATTAAGTCGTATTAAATTTGACTGCAAAAATAATAAAAATCCCTCATCTGCACGCACATAACTCAAAAATTGTCTATCTTCGCGTTAGAAAAAACTCCTCATATAACGAAAATTCAATCTTGCGTTAATCAATGAAGATACTGAAAAGAATTTTGATTGCCATTCCCATAGTCTTCTTTGGCTCGACAATCGTAGCAACCCTTATATTGAAATGGATGCCCGTATATGTCAGTCCACTGATGATTATTCGCTGTGTGCAACAACATTCCGACCAAAGGCCACTGAAGTTGAAACACCATTGGGTTCCCTACGACAGCATTTCGCCCGAATTGCCCATTGCCGTCATGGCTTCGGAAGACCAACTCTTTCCAAAACACAACGGATTTGACAAAAAAGCAATCATTGAGGCCGCCGAAGAATATATGAAAGGAAAACGCCGCAGAGGCGGCAGCACCATTTCGCAGCAAACTGCCAAAAATGTTTTCCTCTGGCCTCAATCCACATGGACACGCAAAGCACTCGAGGCTTATTTCACCGTGTTGATAGAGTGCTTTTGGAGCAAGGAGCGCATTATGGAAGTATATCTCAACACCATCGAAATGGGCGATGGCATTTATGGGGCTGAAGCCGTGGCACAAGAAAACTTCAACACTTCCGCCCTGCAACTCAACAAACGACAGTGTGCCCTCATTGCGGCAACCCTACCCAATCCTCTGAAGTTTGATAGCAAAAACCCCTCACCCTACATGAGAAAAAGACAACGACATATTCTGAAAGAAATGAATTACATTCGTCACACTTATAAAGACACATTGAGTGTCGACAACAATACAAAATGAAAGAAACACGCTATTTCTACTCTCCGATGGCAGAGCAAGGCTGTCTGCCGCCCGAAGAAGCCGCCCACGCCACCAAGGTGTTGCGCCTCACGCAAGGCGACCAAATCATTGTGACCGATGGAATGGGCAACCTCTACGACTGCACCGTGACCCTCGCAAAAGGAAACACCTGTCAATATGATATTATTGGCAAGAACAAAACAGAAAAGCCATGGAAAAGAGCTGTTCACATCGCTGTTGCGCCCACCAAGAATATCGACCGCACGGAATGGTTTGTAGAAAAAGCCGTAGAAATCGGCGTAGACACCATTTCATTTCTCGATTGCAAATTTTCGCTGCGCAAAACAGTGAAAATGCAGCGCATAGAGAAAATTGTCGTTGCCGCTGCAAAACAAAGTCACAAAACCTTTATGCCGACACTTCAAGATGTCGTCTCTTTCAAACAGTTTGTGACAACTCCGAGCGACACCCACAAATTTATTGCCCATTGTTATGACGACTCCGAACTGCTCGGCCCTGACGGTATAAAACCATTTTTGCTCAATGCCGTGCCGCGAGATGAAAAAACCGTGACAATACTTATAGGACCCGAGGGCGACTTTAGCGTTGACGAAGTAAAACTCGCCATGCAAAACGGTTATACCCCCGTCTCGCTCTCCACCTCGCGACTGCGCACCGAGACTGCCGCTCTCGTTGCCCTCCACCTCGCCCGACTTTCTCCAACAGACTAATAACTATATAAAACAATACTGACATGAAAAACAGAATCAAAGAAATCTTCGGGATTGAATATCCCGTTATCGCAGGCGGAATGGCCTGGTGCAGCGGTTGGCGACTTGCCGCCGCAGTGAGCAATGCCGGTGGTCTCGGACTTATCGGGGCCGGCACCATGACCGTAGACCTTTTGCGCGAACATATACAAAAGATTAAGGCAGCAACAAACAAGCCCTGGGGTATCAACCTGCCGCTCATGTATCCGCAAATAGACAGCCTCATTGACATGATAATAGACGAGGGCTGCAAAATTGTCTTCACCTCGGCAGGCAACCCCAAGACCTACACCAAGCGTCTCCACGACGCAGGCATGAAGGTGGCCCACGTGGTTAGTTCCTCAAAATTTGCACGCAAAAGCGAAGAGGCGGGAGTCGACGTGATAGTGGCAGAGGGATTTGAAGCCGGTGGTCACAACGGTCGCGAAGAAACCACCACCATGTGTCTCATTCCTCAAGTGTGTGCCGCCACTTCATTGCCCGTGGTTGCCGCCGGTGGCATTGCCTCAGGACAAGCGTGTCTCGCCGCACAGGTGCTCGGAGCCGAAGGAGTGCAGATAGGCACCCTCTTTGCACTCTCTGAAGAAAGTTCTGCCGCTGATGCCTTCAAGCAGCGTTGCACAAACCTTGCCGAGGGCGACACCATGCTCTGCCTCAAGAAACTCTCTCCCTCGCGCTTGGTGAAAAACCAACTCTACCAACGCCTCGCCGAAGCTGAAGCACGCGGAGCCGATGGCGAAGAACTCCTCAACATTCTCGGTCCGAAATCAACACGGCGCGGGATATTCCTTGGCGACATTGACAACGGTGAACTCGAAATAGGACAAATCGCCTCGGCAATCAAGAAGATAGAACCCGTTGAAACTATAATGAAACGCCTCGTTGAGGAATACGAGCAAGCGTTGCAGAGGCTGAGAGGCTAAGAGTCTGAAAGTCTAAGGGTCTGAAAGTCTGAAAGTCTAAAAGTCTAAGGGACTAAAGGACTAAGGGACTAAGCATTTGAAGGTTCTCCAAACCATTTCCATACAATAACATGGGGTGACACTCGTCAAAGACCGACAGTGTCACCCCATGTTTTTTAACCCAAATCGGTCATTAGATTTCCTATTAGTTTCGCCTATCGGTGTGACGTATTGCGACTGATTATTTGCAGGCATAGCGGGCTATGTCAAAAATAAGCAGGAAGCAATAGGGTGCGCAGAGAGGTGGAAATAATAGGGAAAACAATCAAAATTTAATCAAAAATATATTAAATGTGGTCTAATGGCCGATTTGGGTTTAACCTTATTACGTATATTTTATTACAAAAACATTTTTCTTGTCACAAAACACAAACCATACAAATAGAAAACATTATCTTTGCGCCATACAAACAATAAATAATATATTTCAAAATGAAAATCTTTTCTCTGACACTCGCCTGTTTCACTGCATTTCTGTTCGCTATCTTCTCAAAGGCCGATATAGTTGACAAAGACCAAGCCGCCGCTGTTGCTCAACGATTTTTGGGCACCAAAGTTAAACTCGTCGACCAAAAATGCAAGTCAAACGGATTAGTCGAAGAAACACCCCCGGCTCTATACATCTTTAAAAAAGACGACACAGAAAGAGGAGGTTTCGCGATCGTATCGGCCGACAATGCCATTAAACCCATTTTGGCATGGTCGGACAATGCTCCCGTCGACGAAATGCCCGACAACATGGCGGCATGGATCGAAGACATGGAAAACCAAATCTATGCCCTGCGCCTCGACAGCACAAAACAGACAAAAGAAATTGCCGCCCTTTGGGACGGCGCCGACAAATATCAGGAAGAACTCATTCTCGAAACAGCCGAATGGGATCAACGTTCCCCCTACAACAACCAATGCCCCACGTATGGAGGACAACGCTGTCTGACCGGCTGCGTGGCAACTGCATTAGCCATCGCCATGAAATACTACGAGTTCCCCCAACAAAGCAGAGGAGTAACAGAAAAATATAAAAACAACAACGGCTCGACAACCTACTCGCGCGACCTAAACCACAAAATCAATTGGGACAAAATGCCCCTAACCTACAATAGTTGGACAAGCTCAGAACAATGCGAAGAGGTTGCACAACTCATGGCCGACATAGGTGCTGCAATAAAAATAAATTATGGAATAGATGGCAGTGCTGGAGAAATTAACGGAAATTCTTTAATATATTACTATGACTATTATTATAATAGTTTTAGCAGAGCAGATTACACCAATGACCAATGGCACGAAATGCTCCACAAAGAATTGAGTGACAAACATATTATTTTATATCGTGGAGAGTCCGGATATTATGGCGATGGTCATATGTTTCTTTTAGACGGCTATTCCACCGACGGCGAAGACCCCTATTATCATGTGAATTGGGGTTGGGGCGGTATGTATAACGGATTTTTCACGTTAGACAATCTTTCACCATCCGGTAACAACCATGACTATAATTTAGTTCAAAGAGCCACATTTTTTTATCCTTCTTATTTTTTAGGAGACGAACCGGTCGCCAAAGTTGGGGAAGCTCTGTTTTATAATTTTCGCCAGGCATTTGCAGTTGCAGTAAATCAAAACGAAACCCTCACTCTTCTAAAAAATATAAAAATTGTAAATTATCCAGAAGACGAAGACAACGGAATTTATTACAATTACAGCAACCTCACATTAGACCTCAACGGCCAACAACTTACCACAAATGGCACAATAAGCAACGGAGGGAAATTAACCATAACAGATTCTGAAGGTTGTGGTGGTATAATCAAATATCCATCAGACGATTTATACTACCCTCTAATATCCAACTACAAAAATTGCGAACTCTACATTGACGGGATAAACATAACAAACAACGCCCCCTCGACATACACTATAGCCAACTATGGGTCTGCAACCATAATAGACACCTATATTACCTCGAAACTTCCTGGGTATATGATATACAACCAAAACGTCATGGCTATCAATGGAGGTTTTTTCTTGTCCGAAAACAATTCAAATTCATGGAAATTTATTGCCTATTTGACAGAAGACTCCAAAACGACCATTTCCGGCAGTCATTTCTACGACAATGGCGACGAAAACTCAAGTACTACTTTTATATTTGGTAATGGGTGCAATTGCGAGATAAACAACGCGGTGATTGAGTCGCCGAATACATGTGCGTTTAGTGGAACCTGTGGCAAACTCACCATAAAAGACACTTATCTATTGGCAAAATATTTATGGAGTTCAGACGTTGAAAACATTGCAATCTGGTCGGGCGCGTTCTCATCGCCTGTAGAAGAAAAATTTCTGGCAAGCCCTACAATCACTTGCCAACCAAACACCGATGAAACACTCAAGGAGAAATACCCCTATATCGTGGGCGACGAAAACTATCTGATTACCTCGACAGAAGACATCTCGTCCGAACAAGAGGACGAAAAACAGAAAATCTATACCCTCGACGGACTGCCTGCCCATGGTGATAAAAAGGGTTTGCACATCATCATAGACGGCAAGAACAAAACAAAGAAGATTTTTAGATAAAATAAGAGAGGGGTGAAGCGACAACAATCACTTCACCCCTCCTCGTCATCACGACTCTTTAACCCTTGTTACCAATATAATCTAAGATTTGCTCGGCATGGATCTTAGTTTTTATCTCTTTGGGTTGGAAAATTTTCTCTATCACTCCGTTTTCATCGGCAATATAGGTAGTGCGCAAAATGCCGATAGTGTGGCGGCCACACGCAACCTTCTCGCCCCAACAACCGAGAGTTTGAAGCAGGGTTGTCTCTGTGTCGGCAATAAGGGAAAAACCAAGCGAGTTGGCATCGGCAAACTTCTTTTGCAACTCACGACGGTCTTTGCTCACCCCGATTATGGCATAACCCAAACCGGCAAGTTCCTCTCGGCGCGACTCAAGGGAACAGGCCTCAGCCGTGCAACCACTCGTGTTGGCCTTGGGATAGCTGTAAACAATAAACTTGCGACCTTTAAAATCGCTCAATCTGATCTCCTTGCCGTCTTGGTCTGTGCCAAGAATTTCGGGCAATTTGTCTCCTACGTTCATTATAATGTGTGTTTTTGATAATTATTTACTGACAGTTTCCATGCCGGCATCAACCCAGCCGTTGATGCCCGACGAGAGTTCCACTACCTTCTTATATTTGTTTTTCACAAGTATGGAACAGGCTTTTTTGCTGCGATTTCCACTGCGACAATAAACGGCAATCGTCTCTCCCTTAGCCAAGCGCGAAACCACCTGTTGCTCAAAATCTTCGGAAAGTACGTTTATGTTAATAGCATTCTTTATATGAGAAGAATTATACTCATCGGGGGTGCGAACATCAAGGCACACCACACGGGGTTGAGATAGAATTTTTTGGAATTCTTCTGCCGATACACTGTCAAAAGTGCGTTGGGTTGTTGTGCAACCAAACAAGAAGGAAAATATCGCCATTACTATGCTTAATTTGATTTTCATATAAAATTTTATTTTAGAAATCGCTAATACTTGTCTATGTTATGTCGCGCCCGACAAGGCTTAATGCCTCACACCTAATCTGTAATACTTGATCACCGAGACCAAATACAAATAATTCTAATTTGCATTAAAAACGACCATGGTTGAATCGTCATCGAGACGCGCTTTGAGCCATTGAGTTGTCTTGTCGCGCTCTGAGAGAGGAAGTGGCTTGTCGTGAGACACGATCACCACCCTGCAACTGCGGGTGAGGCTGTCGTTCACAATGGTGGCGTAGGACATGGTTATGCCCTCGGCATCGGGGCATACTGTCTTGAGTTCGCGATATACCTGAGGTGCATTTTTTGCGTCACTTTCGTAGAGTTTGAGTTTTTCTTCTTTTTGAGCAAGACTGACCTGAAGGCGAGCCATTGCGTCGTCAGCGTTGGCATGGAGGTTTTGCCGAGGCGGCATTTGGGTGTTGTTTTCGCCCTGAAATATTGTCATTTCAACTCCCTCAAGATTATATAGCGAGAGACGTTGGCGAGCCGTGTTGATGGCAAACGTATCAACTTCTTTGCCGAGCAAAACGGCACTGAACGAACGTGTTGCATAGTCGGAGGTGTAGGAGATGACCTGAGTGGAGGGAAAATGCAGTTCGTGGGTCACAAACGCTGCCACCTGCTTCTTGAAATAGTTTTCTCTGACCATTCCCACCGTGAGAAAAAGAGCTGGAACCATGGTGACCACCACAATGGCATATATCACACGCTTGACGCGCTTTGCCTTTTCTTTGTCGATAAATGTCTTTTTCCTAAACTTCATTATAAACACCACTCCGACAAGCGTTGCAAAGGCTATAAAAATGGTATTGATGAGAAACAAATATAAGGCTCCGGCGGCATAAGACCAATTGGCGGTAGCAATGCCAAAACCTACAGTGCAAAGCGGAGGCATGAGCGCGGTGGCAATCGCCACACCGGGAATTACGTTGCCAGTGCGCTGAGAGCGACTGCCCAATGCAATAATGCCTGCCAATCCACCGCCAAGAGCAATCAAAACGTCGTAGATGGTGGGCGAAGTGCGCGCCAACAACTCACTTTGAGCATCGGCAACAGGGGTGATGAGAAAATAAAAGGTGGCAGTAAGTATGCTGAATATTGTTGCAACAATATAGTTGCGCCAACTGCGCCCCAAGAGTTCAAAGTCGTATGTTCCGGCTCCAAGTCCCATGCCGATGATTGGTCCCATGAGCGGAGAGATGAGCATGGCTCCAATGATAACCGCTGCCGAGTTGGTGTTGAGCCCCAACGAGGCCACAAACACAGCAATAACCAATATCCACAATTTTGCTCCGCGGAAATCCACTCCGCTCACAATGTTGGCATAGACCTCCTGCTCATCGGCAGAGTCATCGCCAAATCTGAGAAGTCTCGTTATATGATTTAACATGGCGATTAGGGATTAAATATAAGGAACTTAGTCGCGAATATCACAAATGTTTTTATGCGGTTATAAAAAAGGGACACAGTCAATATTGCTCGTCGTCGTTAGGAAATGCTTGTTGCTTTACGTCGGTGACATATTGTCCCACCGCATCGGTGATGATTTTCGACAAGTCGGCATAGCGGCGCAAGAACTTAGGGTGAAAACCACGGTCCATGCCAAGCATGTCTTGCAAAACCAACACTTGTCCGTCAACCCCGTTACCTGCCCCGATACCGATAATTGGAATGGAGACTTTGGCCGCCACTTCTGCCGCAAGTTTGGCAGGAACCTTTTCTATCACAATGGCGCAACAACCGGCTTCTTCGAGCAGAAGCGCGTCTTTCATGAGTTGAGCGGCCTCTTGGTCTTCTTTTGCACGCACGGCATAGGTGCCATATTTGTTAATGCTCTGGGGACGCAAACCGAGATGCCCCATGATGGGAATGCCGGCAGCAAGGATTTTTCTCACCGTGTCGATTATCTCTTCGCCACCCTCAAGTTTCACACAGTCGCAAGCGGTTTCTTTCATTATTCTGATGGCATTGGCAACACCCTCGGTGGCATTTACCTGGTATGAGCCAAACGGCATGTCGCACACTACCAACGCGCGCGATACGGCCTTGGCCACGGCCTTGGCATGATATATCATTTGGTCGACTGTGATGGGAAGGGTCGTGGTGTTGCCCAACATCACGTTAGAAGCCGAGTCGCCCACCAAAATCACATCTACTCCGGCCTCGTCTACAAGTTTGGCCATAGTATAATCGTATGAGGTGAGCATGGCAATCTTTTTGCCCTGAGATTTCAATTCTTTCAAACGCAAGGTTGTCACCTTGCGAGTGTCTTCAATCATGTATTTAGACATAATGTTTTTGGTTATTACCTGTTGTATGATACTTTAATATGTTGCAAAGGTCATTATTTATTTTGATACCGACAAAAAAAGCCACGACAAAAATCCCGTGGCAGCGAAAAATCACAACACAATCACACCCGATTGCTTAGCGGACGTTAAAATTTTATGATTTTTTGGATAATAGACAAAAATGACATAACTTTGCCGATTGCGAAACAGATTTAATTTTTAAACCTTACATTTACATTTTTATCATTATGGAAAAACTCGTTATAAACTCATACGACGACTTCGCCGCTTATCTCGGCAAAAACCTCGGTGTCTCTGAATATATTGACATTCCCCAACAACGCATCAACCTCTTTGCCGATGCGACCCTCGACCACCAATGGATACACGTAGACACCGAGAGGGCCAAAACGGAGTCGCCTTTTAAGACAACGATTGCCCACGGCTATCTCACTCTCTCAATGCTGCCTTATCTGTGGGAGCAGATTATTGAGGTAAACAATATCAAAATGCTCATCAACTATGGCATAGACAAAATGAAATTTGGCCAACCCGTGTTGAGCGGACAACGCATAAGACTCGTGGCCGACCTTCACAACATTCAAAACCTCAGAGGGGTTTGTAAAACCGAAATTAAATTTGCCATCGAGATTGAAGGCGAGAAGAAAAAAGCCCTTGAGGGTATTGCCATATTCCTTTATTATTTTAAATAACTATTTGCAAGCGTTTCCATGACAGACAACAGCAAAACCACCGCCAACGAAACGGATCAGAAGGAATCGCTGCACTACCGCCACCCCGAAGTGACCGAAACAAGACCGGTGTCGCTCGAATGTGACGTGGTGAGATTTCAAAACAACAAAGAGAAATGGGTTGCGTTCGTCGGACTGCTCGATGGCTACCCCTACGAAATTTTCACCGGACTGCAAGACGATGACGAGGGTATCGTTTTGCCCAAGTCTGTCACAAAAGGCAGAATTATCAAAGCCGTTAATCCCGACGGAAGCAAACGCTATGATTTTCAATTTGAAAATAAACGCGGATATAAAACAACGGTGGAAGGTCTCTCTGAGAAATTCAACAAGGAATATTGGAACTATGCAAAATTGATTTCGGGTGTTTTGAGATACCGTATGCCGCTCGATAGAATAGTAAAACTTGTTTCACAGTTGCAACTCGACGACGAAAGCATTAACAACTGGAAAAATGGAGTGGAACGGGCATTGAAAAAATACATCAAAGACGGAACTCCCGCCACCGGTCAACACTGTCCCTCGTGTGGCAAGGAAAGCATGATATACCAAAATGGAAACTTGCTTTGCACCCAATGTGGGGCAACAATATTAAGTTAAAACCTTTTCTAAATCTCTCAGAAAACAGATGTATCAATTTGAAAAACGGCGCAGCATTCGCAAATACTCCGACAAGCCCATTGACAACAAACTTCTGAAACAGTTGCTCACATCGGCAGAACAGACACAAACCATGGGCAATCTGCAACTCTACAGCGTGATTATCACGCGCGACAAAAGCAAAAAAGCAGCACTCGCCCCCGCTCATTTCAACCAGCCTATGGCTACAGAGGCACCCGTGGTGCTCACATTTTGTGCCGACTATAACCGCTCGACACAATGGTGTATGCAAAGAAGAGCCACACCGGGATATGATAACTTCCTTTCATTTCTAAACGCTGCAATCGACACTCTACTTTATTGCCAAACTTTTTGCAATATGGCAGAGCAACAAGGATTGGGGCTATGTTTCCTCGGCACAACGATTTACAACCCTCAACAGATAATAGACACACTGAAACTCCCCCGCCTAGTAATGCCGATTGCAACAATCACTCTTGGTTGGCCCGATGAAGAAGGAAGCGTGTCTGACCGACTACCCATCAATGCCATTATACACAATGAAGAATATCAAGCATATTCGCCCGAAGACATCAACAGACATTATACACCAAAGGAGCAACTGCCCGAAAACAAACAT
The DNA here is from genome assembly GCA_029219385.1 of Prevotellaceae bacterium. Lineage (GTDB taxonomy): Bacteria > Bacteroidota > Bacteroidia > Bacteroidales > Bacteroidaceae > UBA6382. Next base: position 72,000 of record JAQXTH010000040.1, read on the forward strand.
TTCGTGGAAATCAACAATATGCAGACCCTCGCACAAGTCTACACTGATTTGAGATACAAACCCGATGATTGCCGGGCAATGTCAAAAGTATTGTTAAACACGCTAAGAAATCAAGGGTTCCTCTAATAATGATACATTTCATAATTGAAAAGGAATTTAAGGAAGCTTGTCCCCATTTTAGGGGTGTGGCAATATTTGCCGATATTACCAACAGCTTGTTGTCGAAACCGCTTTGGGAGGAAATCAATCTCACAACACATAATCTCAGACAAGAATACACGACAGAAGACATCAAACTACTTAACCCCATCAAAGCCACCCGAGCCTTATACCGCACCCTCGGCAAAGACCCCAGCAGATATAGGCCCTCGGCAGAAGCCCTTTTGAGACGCATACTGCAATCAAAGGCTCTATATCAAATAAACACGGCAGCCGACCTCATCAATCTCGCCTCAATGGAGCATGGTTACAGCATCGGTGGCTTTGACCTCGACAAAATCCAAGGAGACTGCATCTCACTCGGCGTAGGCAAAAAAGAAGAGCTCTATGAGGGTATCGGGCGCGGAGCTCTTAACATTGAAAACATGCCAGTGTATCGTGACGCGGTGGGCGGGTTTGGCACACCCACAAGCGACCATGAACGAACAAAACTAAACATCTCTACAAAAAACCTGCTCGCCATAGTAAACGGACACGATGGCAACCTCGGCAATACAACGGCTTGTGCCAAACGAATTGTAGAACTTTCACAAAAATACTGCCATTGCCAAAACTGCAAAATCATCACTTTCGAATAAAATAAAAATACACACATTTCTTTCTATAACAGAACGAAAAGACAAGACACATAAAAACAATAAAACCATGCCCCACATGACGACAACAATCAAAACCATAAACATATTTCTACTCTCGCTGACCTTGATACTTTTATTCCCTTTGCAAAGCATGGCGTTTATTGTGGTGCTTGATGCCGGACACGGAGGTAAAGACCCGGGTGCCCTCGGAACATACTCAAAAGAAAAAAACATCAATCTTAACGTTGTGTTGAGACTGGGAAAACTGATAAAGGAAAATTGTCGCGATGTCACTGTGATTTACACCCGACAAACCGATAAATTCGTAGAACTGTTTGAACGGGCAAACATCGCCAACAACGCCAAAGCAGATCTTTTCATTTCCGTACATACCAACTCTACATCGGGCAACAACACCCTCGGCACAGAAACCTATTCTCTCACCCTCGACAAGGCTGCTACAAACATGGAGGTGGTAAAAAGGGAAAACTCCGTGATACAATACGAAAACAACCAACAACGATATTCCGCCAATTCACTTGAGTCAAAAATAATGAGCGAGGTGATAATGAGCAATAATATGCGAACAAGCGCACTTTTCGCAAAATCCCTTCAAGACGAATACAGAAAAATCGGACGACCCAACAGGGGCGTTCACCAACAAAATTTCCATGTGCTAAGACAAGTGGCAATGCCAAGCATACTTACAGAACTCGGTTTCATCTCTACACCGAGCGAAGAAGCTTATCTTAATTCGGAACAAGGAATCAACGAACTTGCAACGGCAATATTCAATGCTTTTCGCAAACACATCTCTCCAATTCTCAGAGGAATAGAGGAACAACCGGTTGTTGTAAATACTCCCCCCGTTGTCAACAATCCACAGCCCGAAACTACTGAAACAGAAGATACTCCACAACAAAACTCTCCACGCCAAAAAGAAACAATAAACAACGCTTCCCCCACAAAGCCGGCAGAACAACATAGCGAAATATCCTCACAAACCAACCTTAAACCCAAAAGCAACAACGAAAAATATCAATTCAAAGTACAAATTTGCACTTCTGACCGCCAATTACACAGCAACAGCGAACAATTCAAAGGCCTCAAAGGAGTGGAAAGTTATCCCGTAACCACACAAAACGGCAAACGACAATTCATTCACACCTATGGAAACTCAGAAAGTTATGCAGAAATAGCAGCCATAAAAAACAAACTTCGACAAAAATTCTCCGACTGCTTTGTTGTGGTTTTTAAAGGAGACAAAAAAGTAATAGGCGAAGAAGCCGCAAGTGCATTCAAAAAACAACCATAAACCAAATAAAAAATCACCGAGTTATGAAAGCTTTCACAAAAGAAGTAAAAATCGGCATCACAGTGATTGTTGCCCTCGCCATGCTCATCTGTGGAATAAATTTTCTTAAAGGCATCAACCTTTTTCAAAAAAGCAACCTCTATTATGTAGCATTTAACGACATCAGCGGCCTCGGCATATCAAACCCTGTATACGCCAACGGCTATCGCATTGGCATCGTGAGAACTATTGAATATGACTACAACAAACCTGGGAACGTGTATGTCGGAATAGAAGTAGAAGACAACATTCACATCACCCAAGGCAGTTATGCCGAACTTGAGGCACAAATGCTCGGCGGAGTGACTATGAACATAATGCTCGGCCAATCACCGATATCGTTGTCACCGGGCGACACCATAAAAGGTGGACCGAAAATCAGCGCACTCGACAAAGTGGGACAAACAATTCCACAACTGCAAAACATGATGCCCAAAATAGACTCCATTCTCACAAGCATAAACAGCCTGTTATCAACCCCCGCACTGCAACAAACTCTCACCAATGCAGCTCTCCTCAGCGAGCAACTCAAAACAACCACCAACGGCATAAACACTCTGCTCAACGGGAAAGTAGCCTCGATAGTAGCCAATCTCGAACCCACAACAAAAAACCTGCAACATCTTACCTGCAAACTCGACAGCATTGACTACAATTCTGCCATTAACAACATCAACAACACACTCACACAACTACAAAAAACCACAACAACCCTCGACCATGCCATCAACACAACCATGGACAAGATAAACCAACCCAACTCTACACTCGGATTATTGCTCAACGATCGAACCCTCTATGATAACATAAACCGAAACCTCATTTCGTCTGATTCTTTGCTCAACGACCTCAGACTTCACCCCAAAAGATATGTTCATTTCTCTATTTTCGGAAGAAAACAATAACCCGACACAAAACGAATAAACACATATTTATTTATTCCCATGCCTGCCAAACACACACAATGACGCAAAGCAGACAAAACCTTCTTGTGGTGTTAAAAAAAAGTTAAACTCCACTTGTGAAAATCAAAAAAAAATGACACCTTTGCATTTCGTTTATCCAACAGTCTAAACATAGGGTTCAAACAAATGGAAGAGATTCAAATGCAATGGCAGAAAATGCTTGACGGCATCAAGCCCCAAGTAAACCGGGAGGCATACAACACCTGGTTTAAACCCATTGTGTTTTTAGGTATCAGAGACAACACTGTTGAGATTGAAGTGCCAAACAACTTTTTCAGCGAGTATCTCAGCGAGCACTACGGAAAGTTGCTCATTGCAGAAACCAAAAGACATTTCAACCTTACGCAAATAAACGTAAAACTGAAAAATCACAACAACGAAAAAACAAACGAAAACGACATCACCGTTGTCAACAACAACGCAAAGCCGATTTTCAACACCCATCTCAGCAACCAATATACCTTTGAAAACTTTGTGCAAGGCAACGCCAACAAGTTGGCGCGTTCCTTGGCCTACACCATTGCAACCAAACCTATTCAGACGGCATTCAACCCTTTTTTCCTCTATGGAGACTCGGGCGTGGGCAAGTCGCATTTGGTGAACGCCATCGGCCGCAAAATGATTGAACGAAACCCACAGAAGAGGGTGCTCTATATTTCTGCTCACGATTTTCTCCTTCAATACACTGACTCGATACCAAAAAAGAAGTTCAACGACTTCATTTATTTCTACCAGTCGATAGAATGTCTCATTATCGACGACATACACGAAATTTCAGGCAAACCCGGCACTCAAGAGGCTCTCTTCAACATATTCAACCACCTTCAACGCAACGGACGCCAAATTATTTTCACATGCGACAAAGCACCCTCACAACTTGAGGGATTTGAAGAAAGAGTCACTTCGCGCTTCTTCGGAGGAGCAACAGCCGAACTGCAACGCCCCGACGAACAGCTACGCATAGACATTCTGAAAACAAAAATAAAGAAAAACCAACTCAACATTCCCCAAGACGTGATAAACTATATCGCGCAAAATGTGAGGGGAAACGTAAGAGATCTTGAAGGCATCGTACATTCGCTCCTCGCCCAATCTATAGTACACGATTGCGAGATCGATTTACCCATGGCGCAAGAAATCGTAAACAAACACATAAAACTGTCGACCAAGACAATAACAATCGACCTTATCTTGCGAACACTGTGCAAACATTATAAAATTACCATGCGCGACATAAGTTCACCAAGTCGCAAAAGTCGCATTGTTACCGCACGCCAAATAGCAATGTATCTCGCCCAAAAACACACCGACATGAGTTCCACTCAAATAGGAATACACATCGGACGAAGAGACCATAGCACCGTGTTACACGCTTGCAGCCGGATAGACATGAAAATAAAAACAAGCCCCGAATATAAGGCAGAGATTCAAGCAATAGAGCGAGAAATGATGAAATAACAAATCATTTCTCGCTCTTTTTATTCTCAACGCTGCTCTTTAAATTTCAAATGTTATATTGCTTTTTTGTTTATTGTAATGTGGCCAATTTGAATTTACTTTGTCTATGTGAAACACTTACCATCTTTCCAGGGCTCCAAATAATAGCCGTGGTCTTCAGAACAATGCTTATAGATTTTCTGTTTCATTTCAATTGAAACACTATTCCACCATTCACTGCACTCGGGATAAAGCACAGTCCGCTTGTTTGCCTTGCTCGCAATACGCTCTTTGTAGGCAATCCTCAAGTTTGACCACCACAAAGACAACTCTTTCTCTTGAATTTTACTTTCTTTTTCCATAGTGTAAATATATAAAATTAATACTTGTAGATCAGTCTTTCCAAAATTCTTTTCATCAGTTTTGACCTGCACTCTTCGTCTTCCACACTCTCAAAAGGAAACCCCATGGCAACCACATTTGGCGAAGAAATGCCACTGCAACTGCCGTTGGGATAAAAGACAAAAGGCTCTGCCGTGCCCATCGGTGTGATTACGTCAGTCCAACCCACGGCATATCGGTTGGTATTCATTTGCGAAACAAGACTCAGCGTATCGCCCTCCAAAACAACAGCCCCTGCCCTAAAACGACCACCATACGAATAGCACAAATTCTCCGATGTAAAACCCTCTTCACTCTCTTCCCTCATATCACTCGATATATAAGAACCCGAAACAAACACACTGCCACCACGCCCAATGTAATCGCTCAACTTACCACGCAAAGCAGGCAAAAATGTCTTATAGCGATACACACTACTCTTTCCACAATCTTTCTGCAATCCCATAATCAAATCAACCAAGGAATAATCACCCATATCAACATCGCCACACAACAATGCGTCAATCGAACACGACGAAACACTACACCTGCCACCACCACCCTCTCTCAATGCCTTAGCATGGACAAAAGGATAGTCAAAAGAATTGCCGGCAACCACACGCCCCTCTAGTTCACTACTGCTGAAACCCAAACCCTCTGACGTGGTAAGTCCAATCTTCGAACGAGAGAAAGCCCTCTGTCGGCCACAATACTCTAAAGTCTTATGATAAGCAACACCGATGTCTTCTTGAAGGTCAAAGCCCAAACTGTCGGGCGTTGACACAATAGCCGGACCACTGAGACGGGTAAAACAATTCACAACCAAAACATCACTCTCACTTTCAGAAGCACTCAAAACGCTTAACTCCTCGCTTGGAAAACTCTCGCCCCCCTCGTTGCAAGCCGCCACTTTAAAACGATAAACCACATCACGCTCTATGGGCAGTCTCACCGAAGTCTTGCCACCATCCACAACAATGCCATTGTCGAAATCCTCGCCCTCGCGACCGGTGTAGACCACATAATAATCAGGATTGGCTGAGGGTTCAAGACTATCTGCCTCCCCACACCACGAAAGCACAACTTCATCGCCCGTCGCCTTTGCCGAAAATCTCCTTACGGGAAGAGGTGCAACCACAAAACTGCGCCCATGCTGCATGGAGACATAACGCCCCAATGCCTTGTAGACGGCACGCGCCACGGCAAACTTAAAATTAGGGTCGTGACCATAAACCATGTCTTGGAAATTTTGATGAGAAAGCAATTCTAATATTATAGAGGGAACCTCGGGTTTGCGACACTCACTGTAATTGCGATCGTACAACTCGCGCCGCCCCCATTCTGAGCCAATGAAACAAGACAAATCTCTGCATAGTTCGTTTTGCACAATCGAAGCCAAGTCAGACGAAGCCAATCGGCTCACTCCCGACGGCAAAGCAATCTCACCGTTATCACCCTTATAAGTATAAATGGTCAACGTGCCAACCGTGGAACTGTCGGTGCGCCACCCCGCATCACTGTGGAAGGCAAGACTCAATTCGAGTGGAACACCAAGCCCCTCCACAGCAGGCAAAAAAGCAGAACCGCCTGCAATATAATTCACCGAGTTTGAACGCACGTTGATATCGTCGGCATAATCATTGCGCCCATCCTTAGTATTATAAACTTCAAAAGGCATTCCTAACCAACGGGCATAATAAAGTGCACCCTCCAAATATCGCGGCAAACCGCTCAATGTCTCACCACCCAACATATTTCCCATGCCACCACCCAACCTTATGGCATCGGCGCAGACAACACCTTCATGGCTGCTGTAACTCGTTAGCGTAACAGAGTTTTCAATGCTCCGACCTTTTCCAAAATCAAAAGTGCCGAGATAAACCCACATTCCGCCCCCAATACGCTGGTTCACACTCACACGTGTCTCCACATTACGGTGTCTCACAATATAAACCGCGTCGGAAACACTCCTCTCCATTGTAGGATAAGTGACATAAAGCGCATATTCGCCCTCAACTTCAATCTCGGGCATCCAGCAAACAGACGAACAATTCTCCTCCTCTCGGGAAGTTTGCAACACCCGTGCCGTACCCTCAAGATGAGGATTTCTGCCGGGCTCATAAAAATCACTTCTTCCACCAAAGCCCATAACGCCACAAGAGTCAAAAGCATTTCTGCCCACCGTTTCAACATAAATACTGCCACTCGTTGATACACCGCTGTCGTTGTCAACAATCAGTTCCTCAATCCTGCAATCGCGCTCACTTGCACAAAACACTATTCCACCCGCTCTTTCAATCATCGGAATCAAAAATGGCACCACAATCGAGCGCGTAAACAAATCCTCTGTAGTGGCATACAGATAAGGACGCTGCCATAGCCACTCTTTCTTCTGAAAATCAAAATATCTTCCATGACTCGGCCACACAGCCAGATGAACACCCTCCAACCCTCTATTGATGTCAAAAGGACGCGAAATATTCTTCACCCACGGCTCACCCTCGTGGTTTATGCCTTTCCATAAGCGTGTAGTGTCAACTACCTCTGCATAAAGATTGGGAATAAGGCGATCGATCTCCACGCCACTCCGCCCGTAAAGCTTCAGATCAAAGTCCGCATAAAGAGTATCAAGACAAACTCTCAACCTATCGTATGCCCTTGCAACACCCTCGCGATCAAACACCCTGCTGCCAAAACCTTCCTTTCCATAAACATGAAGAGTTTTCACACCACTGTCAATAACATAATTCTCCAAAGCAATAGGCAACTTGGTGTTGCTCTCTGCCTTATATATATCAAAAAAACAATCCAGCGATTTCTTCAATCCAAGAGCAGAACTGTCGTTGGCGACCACAAAGGTTCTCGCAAACCCTCCATCGCAAAAAAACCACACAAAGGCACTCACAATCCACAATGACAGTATCTTTAATAAAAAATTATTCATACAAAAACAAAATTATCGATTATATATCAAAGCGAAGATAACCAAAAAATAGCGAAATCAACACAACCCAACAAGATAATTACAAAATTACGCCCCCTTTAAAAATAAATATCACTAATTTTGTCAAACAAACACACTCTCACAATGAAAATCAAAAAACATCTCGCAGCGTTACTGCTAATATTGCCACAGTTGTATGCCCATGCACAATGGGCCAACCCCGTTTCATTCTCCACCGAGCAAAAAAGAATAAGCGAAAATCAAATCGTCCTAACCTTTAAAGGCACGATTGAATCAGGATGGCACGTCTACTCTACCGACAACAACAATGGAGGTCCGACTCCCGCTACCTTTAACATAGACCAAGCCGATGGCATCACCCCCGTCGGCAAACTGCAACCTCTCGGCAAACCACAGCGCAAATTTGAAGAAATCTTCGGAATGGAAGTCACCTACTTTGAAAACCAATGCGCCTTTCGCCAGATGTTCACAATAAACAAAAAAGAATATCAACTCAAAGGCTATCTTGAATATGGTGCCTGCGACGACCAAAACTGCATACCACCCACCCCCTTTGAAATCACCATAAAGGGAAATGACGGTCCTGCCGCATCAACCAACGAAACCGCAGTTCTCCCAATCAGCATGCAATCGGCCGACACACTCGCTGTCGCGCTTCCTACTAACGCCATTGACACCCTCGCCACCGACGACCCCCTTTGGAGCGATGTCACAAAACAAATCAACAGCCCCACAAACCAACAAGCCGCTGAAGAGCAAGGCAAAACCACTTTGTGGTGGCTCTTTTTCATGGGGCTCACGGGCGGACTGCTTGCCCTCTTCACTCCCTGCGTATGGCCCATCATACCCATGACCGTAAGCCTCTTTCTAAAACGAAGCGAAAAAAGAAGCCGCGGCATACGCGACGCACTCATCTACGGACTCAGCATAATAACAATCTACGTCTCGCTTGGCACTCTTGTCACACTCGTTTTTGGAGCTGCGGCACTCAACGCCCTTTCCACCAACGCTATAGTCAACATCTTCTTCTTTCTGCTCCTCGTTGCATTTGGCATAAGTTTTCTCGGAGTGTTTGAAATAAGTCTGCCCTCTTCATTGTCCAACAAAGCCGACCAAAAAGCTTCTGCTACAAGCGGAATGGTCTCTATATTTATAATGGCTCTGACCCTTTCGCTCGTCTCTTTCTCCTGCACGGGTCCTATTATCGGCTTCATGCTCGTAGAAATAGCCACCACCGGTTCATTAGTCGGCCCAGTAATCGCCATGTTGGGATTTTCTGTAGCCTTGGCACTCCCTTTTACTCTCTTTGCCCTCTTTCCCACCATGCTCAAAAAAGCCCCCAAAAGTGGTGGTTGGATGAACACGTTCAAAGTCTTTCTCGGCTTTGTGGAACTCGCCTTTGCCTTTAAGTTTCTCTCCGTGGCCGATCTATCATACGGTTGGCACATACTTGACCGCGAGATATTCCTCATTTTCTGGATACTGCTCTCTGTTTTGGCTGCGCTCTATTTCCTTGGAGTCATAAAACTACCCATAGACCACGGCAGAAAAAACAAACCCGATGCTTTAAGAATAACACTTGGATTGGCAAGTCTCGCCTTTGCCATTTATATGGTGCCGGGAGTGCTCGGCAAGCCTTTACCCGCAATAAGTGCCTTTGCACCACCCATGCACACACAACACATTCGTCTCTTCTCCCAAAACGTAGAGCCCCAATTTCGCGATTACGAAGAGGGAATGCGTCATGCCCAAAAAGTTGGAAAACCCGTATTGCTCGATTTTACCGGCTATGGCTGTGTAAACTGTCGCGAAATGGAACAAAAAGTGTGGAACGACCCTCGCGTGGCCGATCTGCTGAAAAATAAAGTAATCTTGATTTCGCTCTATGTTGACGACAAAACATCGCTACCCGAGCGCATGACCGTAGTTGAAAACGGCCGAACAACCACTCTGCGCACTCAAGGCGACAAGTGGAGTTATTTGCAACGAAAGCGATTTGGAGCAAACGCCCAACCCTTTTACGTAGTATGCAGTCCCGAAGGATTGCCTCTCTCCTCCCCCTATGGATTTGACACAGACCCCGACAACTTCATAAATTTCATCAATTCCGCGCTGAAACAATAAAGATGAACTCAAAAAAATGATATGAATTTTTGTAGGAGCAGCCCACGCGATTTCTCACACCACAAAAACGAACTCCTTGCCCCCATACTTTCTGCAATAATACGCGTCCACAATCTTTTGCTTTACAAGCCTTCAGTGTTCATTGTAAACAGAACTCCTATACTCAACTATTTGGTGTCCGCTAAATGAGTTGAAATCCTTGTATTTGTTAGTTTTGAAAATACTCAACCTCTTCTTTCACCTCTTTAATTTCATTTTCCAACTTCCCCTTCCTTTCTTATTCATTTCCGCTTCCTATTTCACGATCTATTCCCCCACACCCAAAACAAATAACTGCGCCACAAATCAATTGTGACGCAGTTATTTGTTTAAAATTTATAAAATAATTATTATTTAGAAACTGTAGATATTGCAACGCGATTCCAAGTTTGCTGAGAGAATATATCACCTACTCCACAACCCTCAGTAGTTATACGCGAGGCAGAAATGCCATATTTCTTTACAAGCATAGTCTTAACGGCATTGGCACGAGCTTCAGAAAGTCTTTTGTTCAAACCGGCAGGTCCCTCAGGAGAGGCATATCCTTTAACAAGGATGTTGACACCGGTATTTTTCTTCATATAATTAGCAACTCTCTCCACGTTAGCTTTCTGAGCATTGGTGATAACCGATTTTCCACGAGCAAAGAATACACACGACTCAAAGTCATTGGTAGAAACAGGAGCAGCAGGCTTCGCTTGATTGCGACTGCTATTAAGTTCGCTCTGTAGACGCTGCATATCTGAATTTTGCTTGGCTAATGTTGCCTTGAGACGTGAGTTTTCGTCTTGGGCAGCCTTGAGCGAAGCGTTGAGCGCAGCAACCTGCTCTGCATTACGAGCGTTAATGGCATCAACATCAGGGCTCTTCTTCCAAGTAGACTTGCAGAAGTTATATTTCACACCAATTTCTGCAGAAAGAATTTTGTCATAGTTCTGAAAGAGAGCACGATTATTGGAACTACCCATATTTACGCCATCAGCCTTGGGCTCTGCCATAATTACGTTTACGTCAGCAAACAAGTCAAGGTTTTTATTTATTCTAAATGTGTTCATCAAACCAAGTTGCACATTAATAGCATAAATATCTTTGCTCATATTACGCAGCAAACCGGCACCGGGATAAACAATTACATTCCATAAACGATTTTCATTGTAACCGCAAATGATGTTTGACATATTAAAAAGCATTTGACCGTTTGTCACCCAATAGTTCTTCATAAAAGACTTGTTAATTGAGCAGTCTTCAGAAACTACACCTTTTCCGTTAACACCTTGAAATTTGAGACGAACTCCCAAATCGGGCGAAAACCATTTACCTACACCCACACCGAAACCGAGAGCATTTCTGAAACCGTGGAACGGACTCTTGCCAAGCCCCAAGCCTTTCTCTTGGCTGCTGTAGAATACTGTTCCGTCTATACCGGCCGTTACAAACCAGTTAGACATAAATCCATTTGTCTCAACAGAATATTTCTTGGTAGGAACATCTGTTTGAGCAGTGGCAAAAGTCACTGCTACAATAAACAATGAAGTTAATAAAATTTTTTTCATATTCATATTAAATTGAATTTAAGTGTTTTTTGTATTATGCAATGCAAATTTAATGCTTTTTTCTATTCTGACAAATTTTTATAGATTTAATATTTACTAAAAAGCGAGAAAACCTGATTGTTCTTGAATATTTTTGGGAGTTTAAAACAAATAATTGTCTTATTTTAAAACTCTTTTGTCACCATTTCATTGGTCAAGATCGAAATTATGCGTTTTCCATCGGGGCCAATGTTTGGCATTTGGCAGGCAAAAAGACGATCAACGATAGAAGTCATTTCGGAAGATTCCATCTTGTGGTTTTCCCTAAGAGAATTGCTGCGACTTACCGACAAGGCAAGGTTGTGGTAAAGATCGATTTCTGTGAGACCTTGCTTGTCGTAGTCGTCAACTAGTTTCATTATTATAGCGTTGAAATCTACATCGGCGGCTGCCGAGGGAACGGCGCTGACGGAATATGTGTTTCCTCCTACGGAAGTTATATCAAAGCCTATGGTGTTGAGACGTTCCAAAAAGGATTCTAAAATAGCAGCGGCGCCATGAGAGAGTTCTATCAAAACGGGAAACAATAAAGTCTGAGAAAGAGTCTCTCCACTCTGTATATCACTCATAAACTTGTCATAGAGTATCCGCCTATGGGCTCTCACATAATCTATTATCATAAGTCCGGACTTAACGGGCGTGACAATATAGCGTGCTCCGTATTGTATATAATTGTTGCGCACGGTGGTCTCATCTCTTTGGGGAACAGTGTCTAAGGAAGGCTGCCCCATGAAATTGGAACTAATCTCATTGTTACTTTGCGGAGGTAGTTGCTTGTCTCTTTTTGTAGAGTTAGCAAAATCGTATGAAGAAAAATCGTCAGGGAGACGATAATCCGGAATTTTACCTATGGCATCAAAGGGGTTATATCTGCGATTGGCAGAAAATGCAGGTTCTGCTTTAGTTCCATCAGGGCTAAATGAAGGTATTGCAACTTCTTCAAAGCCTTCGAAGTCCATTGATGGGACAGCATTATATTTTGCGAGAGTATCTCTTGTGGCCATGAGAAGCATTTGCCAAATAGCGTGGTCATCTTCAAATTTTATCTCTGTCTTTGTAGGGTGTATGTTGACATCTATTTGAGAGGGAGATACCGTAAATTCTACAAAAAAAGAAACTTGCTTGTCTTGAGGAATGAGTCGTTCGTAGGCCGACAGTATTGCTTTGTTGAAATAGGGATGTCGCATATAACGTCCATTTACAAACAAGAATTGCTTCAAACCCTTGTGTTTTGCACTTTGAGGTGACGCAACAAAACCATCAATTCTCACGATATCTGTATCTACGGAGATGGGCAAAAGTTGTTTGTCAAGAGCATTACCAAACAATCCGACAATGCGTTGCTTAAAACTACCGCCCCTCAGTTCACAGATCAAAAGGTCGTCTTTATAGAGTTTAAACGAAACATGAGGATTTATCAGTGCCACACGTTCAAACTCTTGCATAATATTGTTGAATTCCGTTGCATTTGATTTGAGAAAGCGTCGTCGTGCCGGCACATTGTAAAACAGGTTGCGCACCACAAAGTTGGCTCCAACTCCACACTGTACGGGAAACTGGTCTATGCACCGTGCGCCCTCAACAACTATACACACACCTGTTTCGTCGTTCTGAGTGCGAGTACGCAACTCAACTTGGGCAACGGCTGCTATTGAAGCCAACGCCTCGCCACGAAAACCCATTGTGCTGAGATTAAACAGATCGTCAGCCTTTAGAATTTTTGACGTTGCATGACGCTCAAAGGACAATCGTGCATCGGTTTCACTCATCCCCTTGCCATTGTCTACCACCTGAATACTTGTCTTACCGGCATCCGTAAGCCATAGTTCTATGTTTGTTGCTCCGGCATCAATAGAATTTTCGAGCAATTCTTTCACTACAGACGAGGGTCTTTGAACTACCTCGCCCGCAGCTATTTGATTTGCCACGCTGTCAGGAAGAAGATGTATGATGTCAGCCATTTTGTTGTGATTGTTACAATGATGTTGTCGTTAGTGTACTTAATCTTGAGACTGCGATTTTTTCAAATATTGATATGGCACTTCGCGCCGTTTGGTTTTTTTCAAAATTTTTTCTGCGGGCTTATCTTGCCATCTGAAGACATCGTGTTTGTTTTTGGGCCTTATATCATCAAACCACGCAAAATTTTCAAGATACATTATCTTGTCATTAACAAAAAGAATAGGATAAAATGTTCCGTCGGCTTCGGCAGTCCAGACTTTTGAAACTTTTTTATTTTTCATATACATTTTCATCAGACTGGTCTCCGTATGATTCATTGCGATTACGACCGTGTCGGGCAAATTGTCGTCTAACTGAAAATAGTTTATCTTAACATTCTGAACTGCGTGACACTCATTAAGGCTACCTTCATTAAAATACATATACATATCTTTGCTCGCAACCTGATTATAATGAACAGAGTCTAATTTTTCACACAACAAAGCTTGGTTTATAACGCGAATACTATCTATTGTGGAATCATTAAAAAACGAATGTATTTCTTCGCCTACTATCTGTTGGCGATTATTCCAAACAATAGGATTTCCATAAAGCGAAAGAGTATTATATCTTGAGTTGTAGACTAATGAGTCTGCCACACTCTGAACATCTGTGCGATACGACCTTGAATGAAAATATCCGTGAACAACACGATAAACACTGTCGGTCTTGACATTATATGTTAGCATCTTCAAGGTATCGGCATGTAGAAAAAGAGTATCAGGCTCAGAGAAATTCTTCACTAATGCGTTTCCATAAGCAATACAATAGTTTGTGCTGTCATTAAAATAGCAATAATCTCCGGTAAGAATAGTTTTGTTTTTGTCATCATTATAGATAAAGTCGCCAAATCCCTCAGCCGTCTTGGTGTCTTTGTCGTAGATAATAGAATCGGCAACCATCTTGCTCTCTCCATCTTTCACAATAGAGCGATTTAACAATATCGCACAATTTGAATTGGTATTGAAATGTCCTTTCTCTGTATATATATTTGTAGTGCCGCTGACTACATTGGAACGTCCGGTAGTAGTTGCGTCTTTTGTTATAACATTATAATATAATGTATCGGTTTGCATTTCATAATTTCTGCTCTTCAATTCTACATTATAATTAAAAACAGCTTCGCGCGTTTGAGCATCATACTGTCCCCAATCAGAAGTCAAAACATTGTCTGCATCAACCAATTTGCCTCCCTCAAAGAAATACCCCATGCTATATAAACGGTCATAATCAAGTGAGTCTGTATAAAGAGTGGAATTGCGATGTTTCAACACAACCTTTTCTCTAGCCAGCGCTATTTGGGAATATCCGTCATAAAACAAATAATTACATTTTAGCGATATCGTATCGCCCTGAAACATATTAACATTACTAAATGCAGCAAAAGAATTTGAAGATTGATAAAAGTTGGCACTATCACACTTCAACACCGTTCCTTCGTGATAGAATTCTACGTTGCCGACAAATATCTGAACTCCGGGCATAGTTTGCTCATCGTAAGAAACAATATCAGCATGACGCACCTCTATCTCGCTGCCTTTGGAGCGTTCTGTTTTAGGAGAAGACTTTTTCTTATTGTCTTGCATGGCAAAGACACTACCAACACTTTCTCCCACATTTAAAACCAATAAAAGAAAAACAAGCGATATAATAATATCTGTTTTTCCTTTACTTGAATGAATAAATGATGATTGTGTCTTCATGGTCACTCCTTTAACCAATTATACTTATATCCAGATTTCTTCCAACTGTCTTTAATGCTAACATATGTTGTCTTGATTTTCTCTTTTATCCATTCTTCAACAATTTCCTCACTTTTCTTTTCGTTCACTATCTCTGTGAGTAACTTAAAATCGTCGGTTATGTCTGCCCGGTGTTCGGGTATTTTATTTCTTAATTTTATAACCGAACATACTTTCATTCCATTATTACCCTCCATTACAAAAGCCTTTGAGACATCGCCCACATTCATACGTTCCACCATTTTTGCAACGTCCTGATGTTGTAAATGAAGGTCCTCTAATTTATATCTCATCGACTGTGTTCTTGTAACATAGTCAGTTGAAACCATAATACCCATATTGTTGCGCGTATCCTTGTCTTCTGAAAACAACAAAACAGCCTGTTCAAAACTAATAGCACCTTTCTTTATTTGAGCAGATACAGAATCAAGACGTGCCAAAGTTTTGTTAAGTTCTTCGTCAGAAATTTCCGGTCGCCTCAGAATATGGCGACAATTGATTTTATCACCTTTCCTTTCTATTAATTGAATAATATGATAACCATATTCCGTTTTGACGATCTTTGACACAGTCTTTGGATTTGTCAGCGCAAACGCAACAGCCGAAAACTCCGGCACCCATTCTGCTCGTCCTTTAAAACCCAATTCGCCACCAACCCTACTACTGCCGTCAACGGAATAAAGGCGTGCAAGCGTTGCAAAAGACTCCCCTTTATTTATTCTCTCGGCATATCCCATCAGTTCTGACTTCACTCGTTCTACTTCTTCGCGAGGAATAAAAGGAGACTGGGTGATAATCTGAACTTCGACCTGAGCAGGAACCATGGGGAGACTATCTTCGGGAATATTCTTGAAATACCTTCTCACTTCTGCCGGTGTTGCTTTGTAGTCTCCTATGATTTTGGAACGAACATTATAAATCTTATATTGGTCGACAAACCAAGTTGTCAATTGTTCTTTCAATTCGCGAACAGACTGGTTGAGATATTCCACCAAGACTTCCTCGGAGCCATACTGTTCCACCATCTCCTGAAATCGTTCCTCTACCCTATCTGCCACATCAGAAGGACTAACTTCAATACTGTCAAGCTCTGCTTGATGAAGAAACAATTTCTGAATGGCCAACTCTTCGGGTATCACTTTATAGGGGTCTCCCTCTATTGGGGTATGATTAAACTCTGATTGTAAACGAAGCATCTCTACGTCTGATTTCAATATCGGTTCACCGCCTACAGTCCAAACGACTTCGTCCAAAACATTGTCTTGCGCCTTAATATTGCAAACTAATACCAATGCTACTAATACACACAAAATATATCTTAATCTTGTTTTCATCATCAATCATGTTTATTAACTGTCGACAAAACGGAATAATCTATTGAAACTGCATATTTTTTTCGTAAGTCATCTATCCATTTCTCTTCGCAGTAGTCTTGATAATCAGAAACAACCTGCGCTCTTACATCAATCGCATTCTTAGGCTGCTTATATTTCTTTCCAATAACTTCGTAAAATGGCAACAACTTGTTTTCTTTAGGCTGTTGACCTGTTTTGAAAATTCGATAGTCTACAATGGGGTCATCTCCCTGTTTATATATTCCAAAATGAACTTTGACAAATTTCATCGAGTCGGCTGGCAAAGTTTCTCTTAATTTTTCCAACCCCTCATCACCCTTGCATGACTTGAGTATCTTACGAATTTTCTTCAGCGTTTCCTTGCTGCGGGCTCTAAACACATAAGCTCGTGCACGCGGAGTATCCCAATGGTATTTTTCTTTATTGTCTTGAAAATAGTTTTCCAATCCTTTCTCGTCAGCAGCAGCAGTTTGCCATACCATACGATTAGCAGCCTCGTAAAGCAGCAAACCATCATAATACTCTGATATCAGATACTTTAAAGCAGGATCTTTTTGTTGGGCTTTCAATTGAACCATTTGCATAATATCTTCTCTCGACAAACTGCCGGAACTTTGAGAAATCATGCGTTTTATAGAATATTCTGCTGCTGCTTCTCTCAAACCTCTCTCATTCAATTCCGCTAACAATTCGGCACGTTTATCTTCAAAAGATTCAAGTGGTTTGCGATTGTTCATATATATAATATGATAACCAGCGGGGGTCAATGTAGGCTTACTGAATTTGCCGGGAGATAGAGAATATGCAACATCTCTGAACTCAGGTATCAACTGAGATGGGCCCAGCCACGGCAACCGGCCTCCATTTTCTGCCGTATTTACATCTTCAGAAAAACGTTTTGCCAATTCCGTGAAATCTGCCCCACTTCTCAGTTTATCATAAATTGAATCAATGCGATTTTTCTGTTTATCTAACAGAGTTTTATCAGAATTAACCGGAACAGATAAGAATATATGAGACAACAACACGATATCGGAGTCTCCCACACTCTCTTTTATAGTTTTGTAAACCTCATGAGCAACAGAATCTGCATAAACAGAATCATATAAATATGAGCGCAACTGTATATCACGATAATTGCGAAACTCTTCTTTAAACGAACTTAGCGTGTCAAGTCTCGCATCAAGAGCGGCTTGAACCTTTAATCTGTAATCAACAAACAGATTTAAATAATCTTTGATCTCACTGTCTGAGAGTTTTTGAGGGGATTCAGAACCTTTGTTTAAAGAGTACTCAAATTCCGAACGCAATATTTTCTTGCCGGCAATTGTCATAATCACAGGATCCGCCTGCGAGAAAACATTTGCCACCCCTACGGTAACAAGACAAAGAAACACAAAGATTTTCTTCATATATCGCAACAATAAGATATTGTTATTTATCTCATCAATCAGGTCTGCTATAATTAGGAGCCTCACTGGTGATTGTAATATCATGAGGATGGCTTTCCAAAACCCCGGCATTAGTTATGCGCGTAAACTTGGCGTTGTGAAGAGCCTCTATTGTTGGAGCACCACAATATCCCATACCCGAGCGCAAACCACCTACCAATTGATATATCACCTCTTGAACGGTTCCCTTATATGGCACACGACCGGCAATCCCCTCCGGCACAAGTTTCTTTGCCTCAACAACACCGCTTTGGAAATAACGGTCTTTGCTTCCGTTTTCCATTGCTTCGAGAGAACCCATGCCACGATAAGTCTTAAACTTTCGACCATTCAAAATAATCGTTTCACCCGGAGACTCTTCCGTTCCTGCAACCAACGAACCAATCATGACACAGTCACCACCGGCTGCAAGAGCCTTGACTACATCACCACTGTATCGCAAACCACCATCTGCAATCATAGGCACACCTGTTCCTTTAAGAGCCTGAGCCACATCATAAATCGCAGACAACTGAGGCACACCTACACCGGCTACCACACGAGTGGTGCAGATACTGCCCGGACCAATGCCAACTTTTACGGAATCTGCTCCGGCCTCAACCAACATCTTGGCAGCCTCGCCTGTAGCAACATTACCCACAACAATATCAACACCCTTAAAACGAGCCTTTGCTTCCTTGACTTTGTCGATCACGCCTTTTGAATGCCCGTGTGCAGTGTCAATCACTATTGCATCTGCTCCCGCCTTTATCAAAGCCTCCATGCGCTCCATCGTGTCGTTGGTAACACCTACTCCGGCAGCAACTCTAAGACGACCTTTGCTGTCTTTGCAAGCCATGGGCTTATCTTTTGCCTTTGTAATATCTTTATAAGTAATTAAACCTACCAATCTGCCGTCTTTTCCAACAACCGGCAATTTTTCAATCTTATTCTCTTGAAGTATCTTTGCTGCTGCGACAAGGTCTGTCTGCTGATCAGTTGTCACAAGATTTTCTGACGACATCACCTCGTCTATCAACTTTTCTGTGTCCAACTCAAAACGCAAGTCACGATTTGTCACAATACCCACTAAACGATTATCATCATCAACAACAGGTATTCCCCCAATGTGATATTCGCTCATCAAAGAAAGGGCATCTCCAACGGTTTTGCCTCTCTTTATGGTAATAGGGTCATAAATCATTCCGTTTTCTGCACGTTTCACAATAGCAACTTGACGTGCTTGCTCTTCAATAGACATATTCTTGTGGATTACGCCTATTCCTCCCTCGCGTGCTATGGCAATGGCCATTGTCGCTTCAGTGACAGTATCCATGGCTGCTGTCACAAAAGGAATGTTCAAGGTAATATTACGCGAAAAACGTGTGCCAAGTTGCACCATTCGCGGCAAAACTTCCGAATAGGCCGGAATCAATAAGACATCATCATAAGTCAATCCGTCCGACACTACTTTATCTTCTATAAACGACTTCATAATTGTAAAATATTTATTAGGGGCAAATTTACCTCTTTATTTTCAAAACATACGTTGTTTTCAAATTTTTTAAGACAAATTACGCGACAATTGTACCATTGACTATCATTAAAAACTGATATGAATTAGAACAACATTATAATCTGAACCTTCCCATTTAATACTAAAAACACAATTACTCTGTTTTCAAAAGCAAATGGGAATTGCTAATTGGCATTGTCTGACATATATTTTATACGAACAAGACGTATTTCCTCTTCTGAGAAATCATCTCCCAATTCGTTCATCGCGGTCTCTACATCATCAGTCTGCGCCTCGTCAAAATATTCGCATATTTCCGCAATCTTGTCTTCTTCGATAACCTCTTCCAAAAAATAGTCTATATTAATTTTGGTGCCGGAATAGACGATAGAGTCTATCTCGTCAAGCAAATCAAAAAAATCCATTCTGTTGGCCTCTGCAAAATCATCAAGATCTACTTTACGGTCAATATTTTGAATAATCTTGATCTTTAGTTTGGATTTATTAGCCACTGTGCGAATACGAAAATCCTCCGGACGTTCTATTTCGTTTTCATCACAATATTTCTTAATAAGTTCACAAAACGCCTTACCATATTTCTTCACTTTTCCCGCACCAACTCCAGGAATATTTAGTAATTCCTCATTGGTTATGGGATAGGTTGTTGCCATTGCAGATAGTGAAGGATCTTGAAAAATGACATAAGGTGGTTTGTTGGCTTCTTTTGCAACCTTATTTCTCAAATCCGAAAGCATTTGGTACAAAACATTGTCAACGGCTCCGCTTTCATCAACTTGTTCAACATCATTATCGTCTTCTTCAAAATCAGAATCCACACTGATTTTAAATGAACCCGGCTTTTTGAAAAATTTCTTTCCTTTGGCCGTTACTTTCAACGCACCTTGATTTTCCTTATCTTTTTCAAAATATTCGGCAAGAACAGCTTGTCGTATTACTGACTGCCACATATTGCGGTCGTCTCCCTCACCAATTCCAAACAGTTCCAATTCTGTATAGCCATATTCCGAAACGCTATCAGATTCTACACCAAGGATTATGTCTAAAATACAATCCTCTGTGAAATTCTCTTTAACGGCCTGTACAACCTCTATAACATTACAAAGTTGATCTTTTGCTTCCACTTTTATTTTAGGACTTTTACAGTTATCACAATTTCCACAATTCTCTTCAGTATATTCTTCTCCAAAATAATGCAGCAATAACTTTCTGCGACAAACAGACGACTCTGCATATATTGCGGTCTCTCTAAGTAATTGACGACCTATATCTTGTTCGCTTATCGGTTTGTCTTCCATAAACTTCTCTAATTTTTTTAAATCCTTTTGAGAATAAAATGTAAGACAATATCCCTCGCCACCATCGCGACCTGCGCGCCCGGTCTCTTGATAATATCCCTCCAGACTTTTCGGTATGTCAAAATGAATGACAAATCTCACATCGGGCTTGTCTATCCCCATACCAAAGGCTATTGTAGCAACAATCACCTTTATTTTCTCCATCAAAAAATCATCTTGTGTCTTGGAGCGCTCTTGAGGGTCTAAGCCGGCATGATATGGAGCCGCCTTGATATTATTTGCAATCAACACTTGTGCGAGACGCTCTACTTCCTTGCGACTCAAACAATAAATAATTCCGCTTTTGCGAGGTCGTGCATTTATAAACTTGATAATATCCTTATCAACATTCTTTGTCTTTGGTCTAACCTCATAATAAAGATTTGGTCGATTAAAAGAACTCTTAAATTCCCGTGCATTCAAAATGCCAAGACTCTTCTTGATGTCAAGGCCGACTTTCTCTGTGGCAGTAGCCGTCAAAGCCACTATTGGCGGTCGATTTGCTGTGGCATTTAGAATAATACTAAAACGATCGAGCACATTTAGAGCACAATCTACCAACGCAGAAGTGTCTTTATCAAATTCTGTCGTTTCAAGATACAATCTCATTGTTTCAACCGAAAACGACGTTGTTTCCAACTCGATTTTTTCTTTGCTAAATATTGAAAGAAATGCCTTTGACCAAACATCCTCACCAATACTTTTGCCAAGCACAATCAACATCATTTGAAAATCTTCTATTGTGAAGTTGTTTGCCAACAAATTTACCCTTACATTTGCATGAAGTTCAAGAAATGACAATATATCTTCTTCGGGCACTCCGGCTTTCATCATTGTCACCACATTGATAGACGGTCTTATCCTCCTATACTCAACTCTGAAATCATGCCCCCACTCCGATATACAATGCGCCTCATCGATTGCATAGAATGAAACATTCATTTTTGCAAAAAAAGCGGCATTGGCCGACTTCGTGAGAGTTTCGGGAGCAACATACAAAAGTTTTGTACGACCCTCCAAAACATCGTTTTGCACATCTATCAATTCCTGTTTTGTCAGAGTAGAATTCATAAAATGAGCCAAGCAATCTTCCTCAGCAAGACTTCTCAGAGCATCAACCTGATTTTTCATCAAAGAAATAAGTGGTGAAATAACAACAGCTGTGCCTTCCATCATTAAAGCCGGCAACTGATAGCATAGCGATTTTCCACCTCCGGTAGGCATAAGCACGAAAGTGTCTTGACCTTGAAGAATATTTTCAACAACCAATTCTTGGTCGCCCTTAAATTTATCAAAGCCAAAATAATGCTTCAGACAATCATATACACTTTCCTTCGAAACCATCATTGTCGACTAAATTCTTTTTATTTTTTATCTATAACCGTGTCGCTCTGTTTTATCTTAAACAAAGTTATAACAACATTTTCAAACCAAAAACATTTTTACAAAAAAAAATTGTCTTTCATAGAAAAAAAACAACAAACTACACTTCATCATTCTTTCAAACATTTATTTTTGTTCACAAATACAAAAGGAGAAAGCAAACATTGTGTTTGCTTTCTCCTTTTGTATGTTACATAATTAGAAAAACTAACCTACCAACGAGGCATTTTCTTCAAAATGTTCTTTTGCATATTCAAGAGTGAGATGAAACTCCTTTTCGTTCGAAGAAGGCATTTCAAACAATGCTTCTCTCAACAAGTTTTCCACTATTGAGCGCAATCCACGAGCACCCAATTTATACTCAACAGCCTTGTCGACGATAAAATCATATACAGCCTTATCAATTTTCATTTTAATACCGTCAAGTTCCATCATCTTCACATATTGCTTTATAATGGAGTTTTTCGGTTCTGTCAATATCTTGCGCAAAGCATCTTTGTCAAGCGGATTAAGATAAGTCAAAACCGGCAAACGACCGATAATTTCGGGTATCAAGCCAAAAGACTTCAAATCCTGTGGCACAATATACTTCATGAGATTGCTTTTATCAATTTTCATGATATTTTGCACAGAATTATAGCCCACCACATGAGTATTCATGCGTTGAGCAATCTTGCGTTCAATGCCATCAAACGCACCCCCACATATAAACAAGATATTCTTTGTGTTTACATGAATATAGTCTTGGTCGGGATGTTTGCGTCCTCCCTTGGGCGGAACATTCACAATCGAGCCCTCAAGCAATTTGAGCAATCCCTGCTGAACACCCTCACCACTAACGTCTCGGGTAATAGAAGGATTGTCACTCTTGCGAGCAATCTTGTCTATTTCATCAATAAAGACAATGCCACACTCTGCTGCAGCAACATCATAGTCTGCAACCTGCAACAGTCGCGAAAGAATACTCTCAATGTCCTCACCCACATATCCTGCCTCTGTAAAAACCGTGGCATCCACAATAGTAAAAGGAACATTGATCAATCTTGCTATCGAGCGTGCGAGCAATGTTTTGCCGGTTCCGGTAGAACCAACCATTATGATATTGCTCTTTTCTATCTCTACATCATTATCTTTCTTTTTTATATTATACTGACCCAAACGCTTATAATGATTATAAACGGCCACAGCCAAAGTTTTCTTTGCATCGTCCTGACCAATCACATAGTCATCAAGAAACGCCTTTATATCTTTTGGCTTTGGAACATCCTTAAAATCCACATTATATTTAGTGGTATCCGTTTTTGTTTCCGAGAGCGATAAACCCAAAACATCTGCCGCTTGTTTTACACACTCGTCACAAATATAACCGTTCAAACCTGTCAGCAAAAGAGCAACCTCGTCATCTCTCCTGCCACAAAAAGAACAAAAATGTCTTTCTACCTTTTTTGCCATCGTTGTAGAACAATTATTTCTTTTCAAGAATACGGTCTACCATGCCATACTCCAAAGCTTCCTTTGCCGTCATCCAATGGTCACGATCAGAGTCTGCCAACACTGTTTCAAAATCTTTATGAGCATGGTCGGCAATAATCTGTGTAAGTTCTATCTTCAACTTCTGTATCTCGCGTGCTGTAATTTCTATATCAGAAGCCTGCCCTTGAACACCACCAAGAGGCTGATGAATCATCACTCGACTATGAGGCAAACTTGTGCGCTTACCCTCTTTGCCGCTCACAAGCAAAACCGCAGCCATCGAGGCTGCCATGCCTGTGCATATTGTAGCCACATCACAGTTTATATACTGCATTGTGTCATAAATTCCCAAACCGGCACTTACTGAACCACCGGGACTGTTGATATATATAGAAATATCTTTGTCGGGATCAACGGAATCCAGATACAACAACTGGGCCTGGAGTGTGTTGGCCGTATAATCATCTATCTGTGTACCCAAAAAGATTATTCTGTCCATCATCAATCGGCTAAACACGTCCATCTGTGTTACATTAAGTTGACGTTCCTCCAAAATATAGGGATTAAGGTATTGACTTTGGCTTTTCACCACATCACTCAACACCATTGAATTTATACCCAAATGCTTTGTAGCATATTTCTCAAAATCGCTCTTAAACATAATTTATATTTATACTATTACTCAATATTTACTTTTTTGTAAATTACATACATTATGCCAAACTACCAATATAAAGAAATATTTTATCTTTAAAAATATCTTCTCCTTATACCTTATTTAATATATATAAATAAAGGCCGACCTTAGATATTAAAGTCGACCATTATTTGCTGACGTTATTTTAAAGCGAAACTTTCGACTTCTTTATTTAAACAAATCATTAAACTCCGCTACAGTCACCTTTTTATTATTAAGTTTCACAACATCCTTTGCAGCAGAAATAATGGCAAAGTCAATTGCATTATTCACAATAGTGTCGTGCATCTTAGGATCTTTCAATCTTTCCGAAGCAAATTGCTCAAGATACTCTGTTGGCAAGTTTGTTATGCCATATTGAGCCATTTGAATCTTAACCATTCGTTTTGATGTCTCAACAAGTTGAGCATCATCAATTTTCACACCAAGACTTTTCACAATCTCGTTGCGCACCATGCTCCAACGCAAATCTTTTAGATAATTGTCAAATTGTTCCTCAACCTGTTTTTTAGTCTCTTCTGTCTTCGCATTCAGAAGCACCATTTTTTTAAGCAAATCCTCTGCCAATGCAATATCACCAACCTTCTTCATCATGACATCTCTCAAATCAATCATAAATTTATAATCAGAATCTTGCTTATATTGCTCTTCAACGTCTGCTTTCACACGCTCTTTAAACTCTTCAACAGTTTTCACGCTTCCGTCTGTATAAACAGCCTTAATCAGATTGTCGTCAACTTCGGCAGGCTCAAAATGACTTATTTCCTTTACCTCAAAAGTAAATTCACCATTATGCTTCAATGCCTCTTCCTTATCCAGTTTAAGCAACGAGGCCAACTCTGCATCTCTTCCCTCGTATGCCACGGAAGGATTAAACACAATTTTATCATTAAGCTTTGCAGATTCAAAAAGTTTCTTCTGTTCTTCATTATTAAAGAAACGAGGCATTAGAGAAACTTCCTCAAGGCTGACAGCATTCTCTCCCTCTGCATTTTCAACCAAAGAACCTTTAAGCAAATCTTCTTCGCTATAAACATCGGCATCTATATGCTTGCCATTCTGACGGCAATAACCCTCGATTTGTTTGTCAACAATCTCATCGTTGACATCAATATTATAATAATCAACAACAGTATTGCCATCAATTTCCACATTTATTTCAGGACGAAACGCAAGATCAAATTTAAACTCAAAATTCTCAGCAACCGACAACTCAGGCAACGCATTATCGTCTGAAATCATCGGCTCGCCGATTACTCCAAGTTTCTCGTCACTTATATAATTGTTTACGGCATCTGTAAGAACTTTCTGCACTTCTTCTGCCTTAACCTCATTACCATAAAACTTCTGTATCAAACCGGCCGGCACCATTCCTTTACGAAAACCGGGCATTTGAACTTTCTTCTTTAAATTCTTCAATGACTCTGCCACCTTATCTTGATAGTCAGACTTTTCGATGTTTACAATCAACTTTCCGGCAACTGCGCCTTCTGCTCTTTCAAGTGAAATATTCATTTGGATATATGTGATAATAAATTATTAGTCAATATGATATTGCCAACAAAAATTGGCGCATACGAATTTCAAGGTGCAAAATTACGATTTTATTTCAATATAAAAGCATATTCATACCGCATTTTTGACAAAACCACAATTATTCAGTAATATAACAATCGTCACTTAAATTTATTCACTACTTTTGTATCAATTTTACCAACCAAATCAATACGGTCATGAATTTTATATTTATCTCACCCACATTTCCAAAAAAATATTGGCAATGGTGTGATGCTCTGAAAAACAACGGCATCACAGTGCTTGGCATTGGCGACACTCCATACGAAGAACTGTGTATGGAACTAAAATCTTCTCTCACCGAGTATTATAAAGTAGGCAACATGGAAGATTATGACCAAATGTATAAAGCCGTTGCTTTCTTTGCATATAAATATGGCAAGATAGACTGGATTGAATCCAACAACGAATATTGGCTGGAACAAGACGCACGCCTTCGCACCGACTTCAACATAAACACCGGCTTGAAAACCGACAAAATTATGAATATCAAAGAAAAGTCGGAGATGAAAAAATTCTATGCTGCCGGAGGCATACGTACTGCACGTCAGATACTTGGCAGACAAGGATATAAAGCCGCAGCAAAATTTGCAGAAGAAGCCGGTTTTCCTCTCTTTGTTAAACCCGATATTGGAGTAGGGTCAACCGACTCTTATAAATTAAACAACGATGAAGAGCTACACAATTTCTTCAACACAAAAAAATACAACGACTATGTAATAGAAGAATTTGTGACGGGTGACATCTGCACCTACGATGCAATTATAAACAGCAAGGGAGAACCACTTTTGGAGTCAATGTGTGTTTGCCCGCCAAGCATTGCCGACATTGTAAACAACAATCTCGACTCTGTTTATTATGTTGAAAAAGATATTAATGAAAACCTGCGTTTTTGGGGAAGACAAACTGTCAAAGCTTTTGACGTGAAGAGCAGAATGGTTCACCTTGAGTTTTTCCGTCTCGACAGAGCACACAAAGGTTTGGGCAACAAAGGCGATTTTGTAGCACTGGAAGTAAACATGAGACCCGGCGGAGGCTTCACCCCCGACATGATAAACTACGCCCACGACATAGATGTATATAAGGTATGGGCAGAAATGGTTGCATACGACGAGCGAAAACTCCCCGACCCACACAACGATTATTATTGTGTATTTGCCGGCCGACGCGACAATGTTGACTATGTCTATTCCCACCAAGATATAATGACCAAATATGCCTATGCCCTTAAAATGTGGGAACGAATGCCACAAATTCTCTCGGCTGCCATGGGCGACCAAACCTACATCGCCCGTTTTAGAACAAAAGAAGAAATGGACGAGTTCCTTTATTATGTATGTTTAAGAAAATAATCGAAAATGACTACGCAATATCATAAAGAATGGAGCCACTGTCTCAACAGAGACATGGAATGGAAAGAATACGGCCAAGGCCAACACAGCATTTTGGCAATCCCATCACAAGACGGCAGGTTTTATGATTGGGAAAACTACAATATGGTGGCAACACTTTCGCCATGGATTGAAAGCAACAAAGTGAGATTGATTTGTTGCGATAGCATTGACAGAGAAACATGGTCAAATTTTGGTGGCGACAACCGTTGGCGCATAGAGCAACACGAACGTTGGTATCACTATATCATTGATGAACTTCTGCCACGTTGTCGGCGTTGGCAAGACGAAACTTTCCTTGTTACCGGCTGCTCGCTGGGAGCATTCCATGCTGCAAATTTTTTCTTTCGACGCCCCGACTTGTTTGACACAATCATTGCAATGAGCGGTCTATATTATGCTGGGTATGGTTTCCCATATTACAGCGACGATCTCACCTATGCAAATTCACCTCAAGACTTTTTGAGAAATATGCCATTCGACCATCCTTGGATGAATATCTACCGCAGCCGTCGCATAATTGTCTGCATTGGTCAAGGACGTTGGGAAGAAGACACCCTGAAAAGCACCCGTGAGTTAGACACTATTCTTGCACAAAAAGGCATTCCTGCCTGGTTTGACTATTGGGGATTTGATGTCGACCACGACTGGCCCGCATGGAGAGACCAATTAGCCTATTTCATGAACACGATAAAACCTCTATAACTCATGTCAAGACACACTGCGTTTTGACACTTGATAAAACATGATTATAAAATTTCCACTCTATTTCAATCCCGGGGGCGAAAACCGCACCATACATACCTATTTGCCCAACAATTATTATAATAGCGACGAACGATACCCTGTGGTATATATGTTTGACGGACACAATTTGTTTTACGACTGCGATGCTACATACGGCAAATCATGGGGACTGGCAGATTTCTTAGACAACTGGAAAAAAAACATCATTATAGTTGGTTTAGAGTGCTCGCACCACGGTCATGAAAGATTGTCTGAATTTTTCCCTTTTTCATTCTCTGAACGTAAAATTGGCAAAATAAAAGGCAAAGGTATTGAGACAATGAATTGGTTTGTAAACACGCTCAAACCATTTATTGACAACAATTTCCGCACATGGTCACACCGCGAAGCCACCGCCATAGCCGGTTCGAGCATGGGCGGCATAATGGCACTCTACACTGTGTTGAGACACAATGACGTTTTTTCAAAATCCGCTGCCGTTTCTCCTGAGTTTTTCAGTTGCCTCCCCCTATTTTTGAAAGAACTGAAGCAAAACAACATCAACCCGGATACTCGCCTCTTTATGAGCTGGGGAACAGAAGAAGACAAACGTGGCTGGATGACCAAACGCATCTCAAAAATGGTTTTTGAAGCTCGAAAAAAGGGAATTTCCACCCTACTCTACCACCAACAAGGTGGCCACCACACTGAATTTGATTGGGAAAAACAAATACCCTGTTGGATGGATTTTCTTTGGTGCGCACCTCGTTAATTATTTCCGGCCGGAGATACTAGTATCTCCGGCCGGAAATCTTAGTATCTTCGCCCGAAAATCTTAGTATTTCCGGGCGAAGATAATTCGTTAAGTCCGCTCAAATTTTTTTTAAGTCCTATCGCACGGCAAAAAAGACGCACTCAGACAAATTTTGCACAATAACAAGCAAAATTAAATCACGAGATAATAAAACAAATTCTTTTCTTTCTCATTTTAGAATTGAATTATATTGGTGTCCGCTAAACAAAAAACAAGTCCGACTTCTGACTTTTCAAGAAGTTGGACTTGTTTTTTATTGGCGTCCGACAAACACTTGTATAAATTTATACTCTTTTAGTTTGTCGGACAGCCATTTTTTGTGTTAACAAGAGGACTTGTTCATCTTAAATATCAATAAGTACAAAACATTATATCTTTTTAGCGGATACCATATTAAAAATTAAATTTATAGTTCGCTCCCACTACGAAACAAAAACCGGGCTGAGGAATGGAACCATAATCATAATATCGACGCGACAACAAATTTTCAAGCGAGGCATAAACCTCATAGCGTGGTTTTGTATAATGCAACTTTAAGTCTATCAATGTATAGGGTTTATAGTTACATTTAAAGGGAGTCGTACCACTATAGGAGAGATAAGAACCCATGCGTTCCTGCCATCTCACATGCCATGTGGCACCAAGAGCACCACATATTTCATGATCAAGCGAAGCCGTTATCTTATGACGCAGATAATCAAGTGCGTAATTTGACTGATAGATCTCAACATTGTCGTGGCGACGCTGATAATTATAAACGTATGAAACTTTCATGCTGTTGAATATCTGACGCGGAGAAATGAGTTTCTTGAAATTAACCCCAACTGTTGTAAGCATCTGCCAATTAGACAATTTAAATGCCGTGGAATGATAAATGTCTTCGGCATCATACATCACCCAATCTATCATATTTGTGCCACGGCGATAAATTCCGCTGACATTAAAAAACAGCCATTTATTTTTATAGTCCATGGCAAGTTTAAAAGTGGATGTCTTTTCCAGCTTCAAGCCGACATTGCCCTGTTGGGTCGGTGACTTATAATATAATTCTGTAAAAGTCGGCATACGCATAGACTTATTCCATGATGCATAGAACTTAAAGCCGGACGATAAACTATAACTGATATCAACTCCCGGATAAAAACGATAATCCTCGTCAACTGCCGTATTTCTGTTAGCCATCACACCGATATTGGCAGAAAAACTGCCAAGTATAATTGCATGTTCCAAAAAAGAACTCATATTGGTGCGATTGTCGCGATGATCGTAATAACGACCTGATTTGTGTTCTATACCAACATATTGATTTTCTTCCAAAGGTTTTCCAAGGTTGGTCGACAAAATACCCTCGTGGCGCAATTCTAATCCAAAGGCCGTTTGTCCAAGCAACCAACTGCCACTACCACACAAACGAGCTGAAGTCACATCAGTGCGGTGAAAGTTTTCACCGGTTGTACTACTTCTGATCAATTGAAAATGATCATAATTACGAACAAAAGATACCGAGGGACTCAACTTGATTGCGCCCATTTTGTTTTCTCCCGAAACAGCAGCCATATACCGCTGTCCCTCTTCCCATTGATTTGGATATTTTGCGGAATAAAAAGTATTGGCACCATAACGTTGGTCACTAAAACCGGCCTGCCAACTCACTTTTACATAATCATCTGAATATCTACCACTATAAAATATACGCTTGCGGTTAAAATCGCTGTTTGTCACAGCACCATCAGTACGAAAATAATCTGTTGACAAACTATTGGAAGTCTTCTTCAAAGCCAAATCTACTTTGCCGCCACCGCCCGCAACACCGTAAGAACCACCTTCGGCATGAATGGTTGCACCCGAAGAAGTTGCGTTGCGCGTGATAATATTTATAATTCCATTGAGCGATTGGCTTCCAAAAGTGCGGGCCGAAGCTCCGTTGAGCACCTCAATGCGCTCAATGTCTGCCGGTGAAACAGGAAAATCCGCACTTAAATGACCTGTTTGAGGATTGTTGATGTTAATTCCATTGAGCAAAATGGTAATTTGATCAAAGGTGCCCCCACCAAGCGAAATGTCTGTCTGCACTCCAAACGCACCTCTTTGGCGAACATCAATCTCGGGACAAATTTTCAAAACGTCGTTAATGGTTTGACATTTCGCATTTTCAATCTCTTGTCGTGTAATCACGACTACCTTACTCCATGCCTCAGAGGCTGTGACAGGGAGTTGCGTACCGGTAATCACTGTTTCGCCAAGTCCGATGTCTGTCGAGCCAATGCTGTCTGTGACAATGTTGAGAGCGTCACTTCGCGTAGCAAGACACTCGTTGTGAGCCATAAACAAAGTCGACACTGCCAAAACACCTATGCGGATTTCTTTTCCGATGCTGTTAAAGGCAGAATAACTTTTTCCGTTGTACTGACGAAAAACGACTACCGATTTAATAATTGGTTTTTTGTTAAACATAAAATTAGATATTAAAAATTAAACAATATAACCTGCCTCGCGCATTGCACAATACAGATTTTTTAGTGTTGTTTCATATCATAAACATAGTCAAATAAAATTGTAATTATAAATAGCAATAGATTATTTAAAAAAAAGAGGATATCGTCTTGGTTTTAAAAAATTAAGTGTTACCTTTGCATTGGTTGCATCGGTCTGATCGGGATACTCGTCATTTTTTAACTTAATTTCCGAGACCGTTTTTCATATTAACGGCATGCCCTCCTATGTGTCGGAAACCCGCAATATGGAAGCCCTCAAATCCTTTTTATTTAGGAGTTTCATCACATCCACCGATGCAACCATTTTATTTTTTCTTATTATATAAAAGACAGGCAAAATATCCTAATTTGTAGATACTGAAAATCCACACACGTGGTTTTGTCATCAACAGCCCATACTCCATGCGTCCAAATATTTTGTGCCACAACCTTATGAGCCATAACAACGACATTCGCTGCAATTTCATTGCAATTCTTGATATACGAATGTGCTGCTGATAAAACACATCAAGCCCGTTTAATACCTGCAAGGCCTGATGAGTTTTCTTTATAAAACTACTATTACTGTCAATACCGGTGTGAATTAACGGATTGTTGATATGCACCACCTCCACTCCAAGCCTCATTAAATCGATACCCAAAATAGTGTCTTCATAACCATATTGATAACAACGCGAATCAAATCTGATAGAATCAAACACACTGCGTCTTATCAACAAATTAAAAGTGCTGAATTTTTCATAGGGATGGTGTTTGCGATAATCCAACGCTCGCCATGTTGCCGCCGAGTGTTCATAACGATACCTTAATTGGTTTGAAGCCCCCATGTCTTCTTCTCTCACCTCTATACCACCACACACCACATCGTGTTCGGCCGCAACCTTAATATATTTCTCTATGAAATCATCATTTGCCACACGCGCATCGCTATCAATGATAATCAAGAAAGGATAAGCTGCCAATTGCGACATCTTGTTGACAATAAAAGCACGCCCGATATTTTGTGGTTCGTTGACAAGACGACAATGTTCCAATTCTCCGAGTTTAGTCAACGCCTCAACTACCGATTGGTCTGTGCTGCAATCATTGCCGATGATTATTTCATAGTCTATTCGCGCCAACAAACACGATTTTCTCAACTCTCCGACAAGCGCAGTACAATCAAAATTATATACCGGAATTAAAATGGAAATCATCTCTTCAACTTATTTTAGCCACCTGTCAAGCCAATCAAAAAAAGTGCGCTGCCAAAGAATGCCATTTTGAGGTTTTAAAACCCAATGGTTTTCGTCAGGGAAAAGGAGCAAACGCGATGGAATGCCACGCATCTGTGCAGCCTGAAATGCCGACTCTGCCTGCGTAAACATAATGCGATAATCCAACATGCCATGTATGCACAAAATCGGAGTGTCCCACTTGTCAACACTGAGATGGGGAGAGTCTTCGTAGACCTTTCGAGAGCTCTCAACGTCTCTTCTCCATGGGGCAGCCTTCAAATCCCAGTTAGGGAACCAAAGTTCATCGGTCTCGACATACTGCTGTTGTGTATTATAAATTCCGTCGTGAGCAATAAAGGCTTTGAATCTTCCCTCGTGATGACCGGCAAGCCAATAGACAGAGTAACCGCCAAAACTGGCTCCAACACATCCCAATTTATCTTTGTCAACGTATTCTTCGCGACACATATCATCAATAGCCGACAAATAGTCTTTCATGCAAAACCCCGTATAATCACCACTGATAGCCTCAAGCCACTCCTTGCCAAAACCGGGCACACCGCGTCGAGAAGGTAATACAACAATATAGCCCTGCGACGCCATAAGTTGAAAATTCCACCGATAACTCCAAGACTGACTTACGGCACTCTGAGGTCCCCCTTGGCAAAAAAGCAGTGTGGGATATTTTTTTGTCTTATCAAAGTAGGGAGGATAAACAACCCAGCAAAGCATCTTCTTATTGTCGACTGTCGTTACCCAACGTTCCTTTACCTCGCTCATTTCGATTTTATTGAAGAAATCATCATTCTCATGCGTTATGCGAGAAAGATTTGTTTCTTTTTTTGCCTTGGTATCGAGCACATATAACTCATCAGCCTCACTCATTGAGTGCCTCTTTACGAGCAAACAACCGTTGGAAGAAATACTTCCACACAATACATAATCATAATCACCCTCAGTCAATTGCTTCACCTTGCCATCCAAAGTAACAGAATACACTTGAGTGGTGCCATGCCATGTGGCAGTAAAATATATGCAACGACTGTTTAAGTCCCAACAATAACTATCAACACCCGACTCAATACTTTCTGCAGGATATATCTTTTTTCCTGTTTCAACTTCATATACACACAACCGGGCAATATCGCTCTCATAGCCATCGCGCTCCATCGAAGACCACGCAATAAATTTTCCATCGGGTGAATATTTAGGTGCAACATCATATCCCATGTTACAATCCAATTCATCAGACTTTGCCTGATTTTCGAGGCTCATGGTATAATCATATTGAGGTTGTTTAAACCCCTGAGGCTTGCAGATATTCACCACGCTGCCCGAAGACACATTATAAAGAAACACATCACTATCGGTAGACATGGCGTATGCCTTTCCCGTTTTTTTGCGACAGGAATAAGCAATCGTTTTGCTATCGGGACTCCATGCAAGTTCCTCTATGCCTCCAAAAGGAAGTGACGGACATTCAAACGGTTCTCCGTTTAAAACATCTTTTTCTTTGCCAATCCCCTCGTTCAATGAAAAATCTGCCACAAACGGATGAGGTATAGTTTTCACAAAATGGTCCCAATGTTTATACATCATGTCATCAATAACCATTCCGGAAGACTTTGACAAGTCATTTGGATTTTTCCTTATAGAAGAATTGTTCTCCACTTCACGCACAAGAATAATTTTCTTTTCATCTGGCGAAAGCAAAAAGCCCTCTATGTCCTCATCTTTCTTTGTTGTTTTCACTTGTCTGCAATTGGAACCGTCAACATCAGATATCCACAACTTACCATCGGCAGCAAACAACAACTGTTGGTCATTATTGATAAACACCGCGTCGCGTTCAGAACGAGAAGTTGAAGTAAGGCTCTTTGTTTCACACGTCTCCAAATCCGTTATATGCAAAATCGAATGGCTTTTATTCTTTTCAACACTGTAATATGTCACATTATATACCAAGCCTCTGCCGTTTGCAGAAATCGACGCATTGCCGATACGCCCCATTGCCCAAAGTATTTCGGGGGTCATTAGCCCACCTTTATTCACTGTGACAACACTGCGACCTATAACTTCGTCATCACATAGTTTGTCGTTTTCTGCCATTACCACAACACTAATCATTAAAAAAACAAATAATATTTTTTTCATTTTCTGCAAATCACTACATTATTTATATACAACTACTACTTGCGTTTCATTTGCTGTTGCTTTTCCTGCAATTCCTGCATGGCTTTCAATCGCGCAGCGATACCACTCATCTTCTTTGGATTGTCTTTATTCTTGCGATAGTTCTCTTCAAGTTTGGCAAGAAGTTTTGCTTCGTCTGTGCGCCAACGCAAGAACCACATGGTCACAGCAGAACCAAACAACGATATAAAATAATAGTAATTCAATCCGGAACCATAGTCATTGAAATAGAAGAAAAACATCACCGGCATGAGCATCATCATCCATTGCATCATTTTCATCTGCCCACCTTGTTGCATAGCCATTGTGTCGCGCTGCATTCTCATGTTAAGCCAAGAATATAGCAGGTTGCTCACACAGAACAAAACACAGAAAATACTTAAATGGTCTCCTATTAGCCAAATATCCTTATCCCAAGTCAGAATATTTTCGTATGTAGACAAATCGTCGGCCCACAAAAACGGTTGCTGGCGCAGTTCTATCGCATTTGGCACAAAATTGTACATTGCAATCCAGATAGGCATCTGTATCAACATCGGTAAACAACCACCCATAGGATTGGCACCATATTGACTATAAAGCTGCATCATTTCCTGCTGTTTTTTTAATGCGTCTTCCTGATTGGGATATTTTTTGTTGATTTCTTCAACCTTCGGTCTCAGTACCCTCATTTTTGCACTCGACAAATAACTCTTCTTTGTGGCAGGATAAACAATTAGTTTCAATATCAATGTTATGACAAGCAAAACAATGCCCATTGACAGGCCAATTGAGGTTAGTCCATCAAACAAATAAATTGTGATATATTTGTTGATGTATTTAAAGAGTGGCCAACCGAGATAGACGAGTTCTTCCAATCCAAGATCACGCCCATCAAGCGATAGCAGATTTGTCTTTTGCAAAAGCCTATACTTGTTTGGTCCTATATATAGCTGCATTTTTGTAGGCTGTTTGCCACTCGGATCAAAAGATGTCTTCATTCGAGCTGTGTAATAAGAGAGTTCTCCACTACCCTTTTCAAGCGGCGATGTTGTTAGAACAACATTCTTAAAATCATTATAACCAATCAGCACATAACTGAAAAACTGATTTTTAAACGCCACCCATTCGAGTGTTTCTTCCAACTCCTCTTCTTCGGCTTTTTCTGCCCTGAGATAATCTGTATCGTCACCCTTTATCTTATAGGTAATTGAAGAGCGTTGCTGCTCGAAAAGATGTCCGCGTTCCTGTTGTGCAACAGTGTCGTTCCACTCAACAAGCATACTTTTGTTTCCTGCAGCAAAATGTCTCTCCAAGCCATTTCCGCAGATCGTCATATCAACCATATATGACCCACTATGCAACAGATAGTCTATCTTGATACTACTTCCATCTACACCCTTGGCTACAAGCGACAGCGTGGAGTCCGTAAATACCTGCGGTGTGAAATACAAATCTTTTGTATTTATATTTTCCGTTTTCGTTTCAACGACGAAGTTTAATTCCGAGCAATTCTCATCAAACAAAACAACGGGATTTTTCTCTTGATTTTTAAACTGTTTCAAGACAGCCTTTTCAACAACACCGCCACAAGTATTGATATTCAGTTTTACTAACTCATTTTGCAATGTCAACACTTCCTTCTTTCCGTGCATAGATATGCCAAACAACGCTGTTGTATCGAGCCCAAGAGTGTCTGCTTTAACGCGAGCAATGCTGTCTGCCTCATTTTGTTTGATTGTCTCAGCCAATACAGCCTTGGCGCGAGCCTCGTCTGCCTCTGCTTTTTGAGCTTCCAACTCCTCTTGCGAAGGACTGTTTAAAATACCAAAACCAATAATAACACCTGCAATGAGCAGAATACCGATAACTGTGTCTCTATTCATGTTGATTTAAATTTCTTTTACTAGTATCAATTACACAATATTATGCAAAAGTAATGATTAAACACGGATTTTCACACAAACGTGTGTAAATATTAGTCGATCAGCATGATTTGAGAACAATATTCTTGCTTTTTTAATATATTTTATTATCTTTGCGACTACAAGTTGAAAGTGGCTGCAACTCGACAGAAAATCAGCAATTATCTCTATTCGCTCGATTTGCACGACTTTTGCGAACTATACACACAAATTAGATAATAACAAAATAATAACAACTCACACCATGAAGAAACTTACACTACTGTTTGTTCTCGCCCTATCTTATATTTTGGGAGCAAACGCACAAGGCACTATGCCGGAGTTCTCTACCGAAGGAGACACCGTATGGTACTACATCCAATTTAAAACCGGCGGACACTGCCTCTCCGCCCCCTCTGCCACATCGGGAGTGCTCGTCACTGCCAACAAGAGCAACGAAACAAACCAGAAATGGGCACTCATAGGCACAAAAGACAATTTCACACTTGTCAACAAGACAGGAACGAAAGTATCTTTCTCAAGCAGCCGATTTCGCGCTACCACCGGCACAGGCGTTTCACTGAGACTTATTGCCGGCAGCAGTTGTTGGGAAATCCAACGCACAACCTCAACCTTGTGTATGAACCAATGGGGAGGAACCTCCGTTGGCGTACAGTTGGGCGAATACAACGCCGGAGACAACAACAACGGACTTAATTTTGTGTTGGCGCAAAGCGTCATGCCAAAATTCTCTGACGCAGAAAATGAATATTGGTATTTCCTTTCGTTTGCCAACAGCAACAACACAATCATCGACAATGGAGCAGGCAACAACGCCACAATCACATCGGCTGACCCCGTAGACGGTCAATTATGGAAATTTGTCGGCACGAGCGACAACTTCCAACTTGTCAGCAAAAAAGGAAACTATGCTTATATCTTTGGTTCGGGCAACTCTGCAAGACTGCGCACACGCACCACTACACCATACAGCGGTGGTTTTTCACTCGTCGAGACAACAAACGCAACATATACTCCCGCATGGGAAATTAAAGCAAATGCGGTTACTGTCGAAAACGCTTATTTCAACCAATGGGCCGGCACCGCGATAGGAAATCCCATAGGTCTGTATAAAATTGGAGATTCCGGCAACCCTCTTTCCATTATAAGTCCGGACAAAATGGTCTATGATGACTATAAAGTGAGTGGTGTTACATCGTTCACCCCACAAAATCCCCTGACACTTTGGTATGACACTCCCGCCACATTGACAAAAGTGTTAAACAAATGGATGGAGTACTCTCTCCCGATAGGCAACGGCCAACTTGGAGCAAGCATTTTTGGAGGAGTTGCCGTTGACGAAATTCAATTTAATGAAAAAACTCTCTGGACCGGTGGCCCCAACGACATGGGCTCTTACGGAAACTACAAAAATTTTGGCAGTGTACTGGTGACAAATCTCAGTGATGATTTTGACTACTCTACCGACCACATGGCAAAAAACTATGTTAGATACCTTGACATCGAAACTGCTACTGCCGGTGTTAACTTCACCAATGCAAGCGAAACAACCACATACACACGCAGATATATCTCGTCGACCAACGACAAAGTGATTGCTGTGTTATACAAAGCCGATGGTCCGGAAAAACTCAACTTGCGCTTCTCATATAGTCCGGGACAAGACATCAACGCCCCAACACCGACATACAATGGTGCGACCGCCACATTTGGTTCAAAGTTGACTACCGTGACATACAACACCACATTTAAAGTGGTCGGTGATCCTGAAGCGCAAATCACAGCCACAGACAAAGGAATAGAAATTGCCAACACAAGCCAGGCACTACTAATTCTCACCGCGTTGACCGACTACAACCCCGACAATGCTGCGTGTACAGGTCTCTATGCCGATGTCTCGGCAGAAGCAAATGATCGTATTGAAAAGGCTGTTCAAAAAGGTTGGCAACAACTCTACGACGATCATGTAAAAACGTTCCAATCATATATGGGCAGAGTAAAACTCACCCTTGGAAATGCTTCTACAAACCTTCCCACAAACCAACTTGTTGACAACTATAACAGCAACAAAAACGTCACCGGCACAGAACCCGATGTACTTTTCCTCGAACAACTATACTTTGCCTATGGTCGCTATCTTGAAATAAGTAGTTCGCTTGGCATAGACGTGCCAAACAACCTGCAAGGCATTTGGAACAACAAGTCTAACGCTCCTTGGAACTCTGACATACATTCCAACATCAATATTCAGATGAATTATTGGCCGGCAGAGCCCACCAACCTATCAGAAGCACATCTGCCTTTCTTAAATTACATTATAAATATGTCATCGCGACCAAACTGGAAAAAAGCCGCCACAACTTATGGAAAAGTCAACAAAGGCTGGACCTGCTTCACAGAGAACAACATCTTTGGTGGAATGTCAACATGGGGTAACAACTATTTTGTTGCCAATGTGTGGTATTGCACCCACTTGTGGCAACATTATCGTTACACACTCGACAAAGATTTCCTCGTCAAGGCTTTCCCCGCCATGTATAGTGCTGCACAATTCTGGATGGAACGCATGATAGAAGACCGCGGATATTCTTCACTCAACATTTCTCCCGATGGCACATTGGTAGCGCCAAACGAATATTCGCCCGAACAAGATGCCCACAACTCAGAAGACGGAACTGCTCATGCCCAGCAACTCATATACTACAACTTTAAAGCCGTACGTCAGGCAATTGACATTCTCGGAGGAGAAAGCGGTGTCACTCAACAGGAGATTGAACAACTCGACCAATATCTTGAAAAAACAGATAAAGGCCTTCACACAGAAATCTATACTGCAAACACCTCTATCAACTCTACCTGGACCAATCCACGCAATGGTGTGAAAAAAGGCGACCTTTTATTACGCGAATGGAAATATTCGCCTTATTCTGTGAGCAACGACCCCGGCCATCGCCACCTCTCCCATCTCATGGCTCTCTACCCGCTTGATCAAATTTCATCAACAAGCCCATACTTTACCCCGGCCGTCAACTCACTAAAACTCCGTGGCGATGCAGCCACAGGTTGGTCTATGGGTTGGAAAGTAAATCTTTGGGCACGCGCTCTTGACGGAGACCACGCCCATATAATCCTCCACAATGCTCTCAAGCACTCCACAGACTATGGCACAAACCAATATGCCGGTGGTGTCTACTACAATCTATACGATTCTCACTCGCCATTCCAAATCGACGGCAACTTTGGCGTGTGTGCGGGCATGGCAGAAATGTTGCTCCAAAGTCATACTGACACCCTCCACATATTGCCGGCATTACCTTCGGTATGGAAAGAAGGAAAAGTAAGCGGACTGAAAGCTGTTGGAGATTTTGAAGTTTCCATTGAATGGAAAGACCAAAAACCCTCTATCGTGACAATAAAATCGAATCAGGGAAGTCCACTCACAGTTACTTGTCCTTCCATCTACGACCGTCTGATAACAATTGATGATGTAGAGGTAGATTGTCCGCCCCAAAGTTATGATATAATCACCATTCCTCTTCAAGCAGGCAAAACGGCCACAATTGACTTCAACAATCAAGCCACCTCTATAAAATCTGCAAAGCCTCTTTCGGATAATATTGTAGTGACGAAACGTGGCACAACCATAACGATAGAAGGTTGTGAAATACAAAAGATTGTTGCGACTGACAGCCTTGGCCAAACTCTCAAAACTACCACATCAACCACTTTCGAAGTTATGCCGGGAGCAAGCAAGGTTGTAATTCTTACCATTACCGATAAGAGCGGCAATGTCTACACACGTAAAGTAAAGTTCTAACTTTTAGATATAAACACTTTTTTCTCATAAAAGAACTCGGCAATCGTTTTGAATGCCGAGTTCTTTATTTTCATAATACTAAAAACTCCTTCTACATAAAGAAGACATCATGAACATAACCTTGCCTCATCATAAAGAACCGCAAGGCATCGCCTTTATTGTTTTTTCATAGCACAACACTTTTTCACCGTTTTATTATCTTAAAAGCAACAAAAATGCACTACCTTTGCAGTTAATTAGAAAACACGGATAGTATTGTCTTTGCCGACAACACGACAAAACAATTATTTCTATTTTTTACAAGATAACAAAAACACATTTATTATTTCATTTATTATTATGGCTCAAGAAGACATTTTCAAAAAAATCGTTTCTCATTGCAAAGAATATGGTTTTGTGTTTCCCTCAAGTGATATTTATGACGGACTTGGTGCAGTATATGACTACGGTCAAAATGGTGTGGAACTAAAAAACAACATTAAACAATATTGGTGGCAAAGCATGGTGTTGCTCCACGATAATATTGTAGGCATAGACAGTGCTATATTTATGCACCCGACAGTTTGGAAAGCCTCCGGACACGTTGATGCATTCAACGACCCTCTCATTGACAACCGCGATTCTAAAAAAAGATATAGAGCCGATGTGTTAATAGAAGACCACATCGCCAAGCTTGAAGAAAAAATAGAAAAGGAAGTTGCCAAAGGACGGAAAAGATTTAAAGATGCGTTTGATGAACAGCAATTTTTAGCGACAAACAGCCGTGTGGCAGAAATTAAAGATAAAATCAATGCCGTTCATTCTCGTTTTGCAAAAGCCATGGCAGAATCCGACTTTGAAGAATTGCGCCAGATTATTCTTGATGAAGAGATTGTCTGCCCTATCAGTGGCACTCGCAATTGGACAGAAGTGAGACAATTTAATCTTATGTTTAAAACAGAGGTTGGCTCAACCGCTGATGGCGCAACAAGCATTTATCTTCGTCCTGAAACAGCACAAGGTATCTTTGTGAACTATCTCAACGTCCAAAAAACCGGTCGCATGAAACTTCCCTTTGGCATTGCCCAAATCGGCAAAGCATTCAGAAATGAGATTGTTGCCCGTCAATTTATTTTCAGAATGAGAGAATTTGAGCAAATGGAAATGCAATTTTTCGTTAAACCCGGCACAGAAATGCAATTCTTTGATTTTTGGAAACAAACACGCATGGCTTGGCATCAGGCTTTGGGTTTTGGATCAGAAAATTACAGATTTCATGACCATGAAAAACTTGCCCATTACGCCAACGCTGCCACCGATATTGAATTTCACTTGCCATTTGGATATAAAGAAATTGAAGGCATTCACAGCCGCACAGATTTCGACCTCTCTCAGCATGCAAAATTCAGTGGCAAGAAAATTGAATATTTCGATCCCGAAGAAAACAAGAGTTACACTCCATACGTCATAGAAACATCAATCGGTGTCGACAGAATGTTCCTTTCCGTTATTTGTCACTCCTATGAAGAAGAAAAACTTGACTCCGGTGAAACACGCACCGTTTTACATCTCCCGGCTGCTCTTGCACCAATAAAATTGGCTGTCTTACCATTGGTAAAAAAAGACGGTCTGCCTGAAAAAGCTCGCGAAATATTGCAGCAACTAAAATTCCATTTCAACTGCAAATACGATGAAAAAGACACCATCGGAAAACGCTATCGACGCATGGATGCCATCGGCACTCCCTATTGTATAACTATTGACCACGACACCTTAAAAGATAACACTGTCACTCTGCGCGACAGAGACACAATGGAACAACATCGTGTAGATATAAATCAGCTGATTGACATCATTGAAGACAAAGTGAGCCTCACAACCTTATTAAAAAAATTATAAGATTACGCAACCACTGCACATCTGATATATACATATAATATTATGACAATGAAATTCCGACTATCTCTGCCATTCTTGTTTTATATTGCAATTACCGCCATGGTGTTTTCTTCGTGCAGCGATGATGATAACAACGGTGAAAACAAATATGCAGATTGGAAAAACAGAAACGATGCTTACTTCCTTTCTGTCTTAAACGAAGCACATAGGCAGATTGAACTTGCGAAACAAGAATATCCTCTTGAATGGGAAGAGCATTGTGATTGGCGCACCTATCAAAGTTATTCACTTGCACAGGGTTCTACGTCAAACTCGGCAGAAGACTCTATCTGTGTAAAAATATTAAGAAAAGGTTTAGGTAGTGGAGTTCCTTTGTCAACTGATTCGGTGAGAGTCTTCTATGCAGGCAGACTAATGCCGACAGATGATTTTCCCGATGGCGAAATGTTTGACCATAGTGGACAGTCTAACGATTTGTCGGTAATTTTCGACCACAGCATAAGCAGACCCTCCTCTTTCCTCGTTTCATCATGTAACAGAGGATTTGCTACGGCCTTGCAACACATGCACATAGGCGATTTGTGGCAAATATACATACCGGCAAAGTTGGGATATGGTAATCAATTGCAAGGAAGCGTACCGGCCGGCTCCACCCTTGTTTTCAATGTTGAGTTGGTGCAATATGCACGAGCCGGCAACAAACTGCCAGTATGGAATTGATTAAAAATAAAAAAAACATGATGACCATAAACTGTAATGGAATTCTGTTGGATCTTACCACGCCACGGGTAATGGGAATTGTAAACCTCACACCCGACTCATTCTATGCAGAAAGTCGCACTCAAACAGAAG
Organism: Prevotellaceae bacterium; assembly: GCA_029219385.1. Classification (GTDB taxonomy): domain Bacteria; phylum Bacteroidota; class Bacteroidia; order Bacteroidales; family Bacteroidaceae; genus UBA6382. Next base: position 115,468 of record JAQXTH010000040.1, read on the forward strand.
AAGAGATAACACGCAGAACTCTTGAAGTTAATTCACAGGGAGCAGACATCATTGATGTTGGAGCGTATTCGTCAAGACCCGGAGCGGAAGATGTGACTTGCGAAGAGGAAATGAGAAGACTGAGACACGGACTTGGAATTATAAAAAGACTTTTGCCCAATAGCATTGTTTCGGTTGACACTTTCCGAGCAGATGTTGCCAAAATGTGTGTAGAAGAATATGGAGTAGATATTATCAACGATATTGCAGCCGGCGGATTAGACGAAAATATGTTTGCAACGGTAGCCTCGCTCAATGTTCCTTATATAATAATGCACATGAAAGGCAATCCTCGCACTATGCAAATTTCACCACACTACGATGATATAATTGGCGAAGTGACACTCTATTTCAGCGAAAAAATAAACAAACTTCGCGACATGGGAGTAAATGACATAATAATTGATCCGGGATTTGGTTTCTCAAAAACCATAGACCATAATTTTCAACTCTTGTCGCGAATGCAAGAGTTAAGCCTATTCAATCTGCCTATATTAGTGGGCATTTCGCGCAAAAGCATGATTTACCGCACTCTTAATATCTCTCCGCAACAATCACTCAACGGCACCACAATGCTCAATACCATATCACTTGAAAAAGGTGCAAATATACTTAGGGTGCATGATGTGGCAGAGTGTGTTGAAGTTATAAAACTATACAAAAAACTAAAAACATCAAATTGATAACATCGTGAATACCATTTTTATTGACACAAACCAATGATAACAATCGGAATAAAAGACATAATAGATATTTTGCTGGTCGCCACACTGCTTTCGTATATTTACCACCTTATGAAGCGTTCGTCGGCGGCAAACATATTTACGGGTATCATCGTGTTTATCATAGCATGGATTGTTGTGTCGCAAATATTCAACATGCGTCTGCTGGGCACTATTTTCGACAAACTTGTGTCAATGGGAATGATAGCCCTTGTCATTGTCTTTCAGGAAGAAATACGCCGCTTTTTCTCGTCTATCGGCACGCGCTCCGGACGTTTTAAATTTCTTGGCCGCAGAAACAAGCACAACTCAAACCATCAAGACATCATGCCTATTGTTTTGGCATGTAAGAAAATGAGCCACGACAAGGTAGGTGCATTGATTATAATCGAGCATTCGGTTGGTTTGAGAGAATATATCTCGTCGGGAGAAGAAATTGATGCTAAAGTCAACAACAGTCTCATACAAAATATCTTTTTCAAAAACTCACCGCTCCATGATGGAGCCATGATCATAAGAGGTAAGCGCATTGTGGCCGCCGGCTGCATACTGCCGGTTTCACACAATGCAGACATACCAAAATCACTTGGACTCCGCCACCGAGCAGCACTTGGAATATCTCAAAAGTCAGATGCGCTTGCCATCATTGTGTCAGAAGAAACCGGAAGCATATCAGTGGCAGAAAATGGGAAATTTCAACTAAATCTTTTGCCCGACGAACTTGAAACCTTGCTCACAACCAATTAACTGACAAAAATCACCATTGGCAACACGCTTTAATAAGAAACGACGTTTTTTCATGTCGCAACATACATTTAAAACATACACATAAAAAAAACACTCGCCTAATTAGGTATATATCAAATAAAAAGACTAATTTTGCAGTCCGAGAAAAATTAACACATTAATAATACTAATTTTATAGTTATCATGACAAAAGCAGATATTGTAGCCGACATCACAAAAAAGACGGGTATTGACAAAGTTACTGCGCTTACTGTGGTAGAAGCCTTTATGGAAAGTGTAAAGGAAAATATGATTGGCGGCGAAAATGTTTATTTACGCGGATTTGGAAGTTTTATTCTAAAAAAGAGAGCAGCAAAAACAGCTCGCAACATTTCCAAAAACACAACTCTTCTTGTGCCAGAACACAACATTCCGGCATTTAAACCGGCCAAAACATTCAGCAGCGCTGTTGCAGAGAAATAAAACACGAAACTTATATACTAACAATTAAAATCACAACATCATGCCTAACGGAAAAAAGAAAAAAAGACACAAGATGTCTACCCACAAACGCAAAAAGAGACTGAGAAAGAACAGACATAAGAGCAAGTAACATTCAATACACAAGCTCTCTAACTGTTCCTCACGTTTGAGGTTTAATACAATTTTCCACACGATTTACGCCACATAATATATTGCAGTAAATCCCAACGGAATATATTGAAAATTACAAATAGAGCAAACTTGACAGTCGCTTCACAACATGGCTTCGAGTTTGCTCTTTCTACTGATAGCGACACAATCAACCCTACAACAAATATAAATGACCAACGAAGTAATCATCGACACACAAAAAAAGGAAATAAGCATTGCCTTGCTCGAAGACAACAGACTCGTTGAGTTTCAACGCGAAGAACAACAGCAGTCTTACACTGCCGGCAATATATATATAGCAAAAGTAAAAAAACTAATGCCCGGCCTTAATGCCTGTTTTGTTGATGTAGGACACGAACGAGATGCCTTTCTCCATTTTCTTGATTTGGGCCCAAACTATTTCTTTTATCAAAAATATCTCAAGCAGACCCTTGGAAATAGAAAGAAATATCTGCCAATAAGCAAAATTCAACAACAACCCATTTTAGAAAAAGACAAAGCAATACAAGATGTTTTAAAAGCTGGTGACGATGTCTTGGTACAAATCACAAAAGAGCCCATATCGACAAAAGGACCAAGACTAAACTGCGACCTGAATTTTGCCGGACGTTTTCTAATACTAATTCCCTTTGACAATAAGATATCTGTTTCTACCAAAATTCGCCAAACGGCAGAACGAAACAGACTAAAACAACTTATATCAAGCATTCTGCCACAAAATTTCGGTGTAATTGTTAGAACTGTTGCAGAAGGAAAGAAAGCAGCGGAACTCGACAGAGAACTACGCACACTTTTAAAACGATGGGAAAATACCATCACTAACGCACAAAAAGCAACTAAAAAACCAACACTTGTATACGAAGAAACAAGTCGCGCCGTTGGTTTGTTAAGAGACTTGTTTAATCCTTCATATCAAGCAATACATGTAAACAACCAAGACACATTTCAAGAAGTTAAGGATTATCTCAAAGTCATTGCACCCGAAAAAGAAGACATCGTAAAATTATATAATGGCACAATACCGATTTTTGACAAATTTGGAGTAACAAAACAAATAAAAGGATCGTTTGGTCGAACCGTCACATTTAAACACGGAGCATATCTCATCATCGAACATACAGAAGCCCTACATGTAATCGACGTAAACAGCGGTAACCGCTCAAAGAACTCCGAAAATCAAGAAGCCGGAGCCATTGATGTAAATTTAGGAGCAGCCGAAGAGATTGCTCGCCAACTTAGATTAAGAGACATAGGCGGCATTATCATTATCGACTTTATCGACATGACCGATTCGGAACATCGCGAACAACTCTACCGACACATGGTCGAATTGATGAAAAACGACCGCTCACGTCACAATATTTTGCCTCTCAGCAAATTCGGATTGATGCAAATAACACGTCAACGCGTTCGTCCCGCCATGGACGTGGTAGTAGAAGAAGAATGCCCCTCTTGTTTTGGCACAGGCCACGTGAAATCAAGTCTGTTATTTACCGATACTCTTGAAAGAAAAATCAAGAAAGTAATTGTAGAATTAAAACAGACAAAAATTCATCTATATCTTCACCCGTTTGTTTATGCCTATGTCAACCAAGGTTTGCTTTCAATGAAGAAGAAATGGAAAATGCAGTATGGTTTTGGTTTGAAGATAACCCCCGACCAAAGTCTGGGAATGTTGCAATATCGCTTCACTGACAAAAACGGAGATGAAATAGATATGAAAGAAGAACACGACATGAAATAAAACAACACCACATTTCAATCAAATTTCGACCTCTAACAAACCTCTCACGAGACAATGGCACTAACAAAAATAACCAGCCTTCAAAACCCTAAAATCAAACAACTGCTTTGCCTTCAACAAAAATCTTCGGAAAGACGCAGACAAAACCTTTTTGTTGTAGAAGGGCAACGCGAATTGACACGCTGCCTTAAAGCCGGTCATAAGGCTGAAACTATTTTTATTTGTCCGGAAATAAACAATGCTGATTATTCAACATATGGAACAAATCTAAAGATCCATGAGGTTACACTTGAAATTTATAACAAAATCGCATATCGTGGCACAACAGAAGGTGTTGTTGCCATAGTGACACCCCACAACACAAACCTCTCTGACCTTTGTTTAAAAGAAAATCCACTATTGGTAGTGTTGGAGCGTGTAGAAAAACCCGGCAACCTTGGTGCTATACTACGCAGTGCTGATGCCTCCGGAGTTGACGCTGTGATTATATGCGACCCTTTAACCGACCTTTATAATCCAAACCTCATAAGAAACTCAACAGGAGCAATTTTTAGCGTTCCATGTCTCACGACAACATCTCAAGAATGCATAGAATGGCTGAAATGCAACCATATACAAATCGTTACGGCTCAACTGCAAGATTCTGTTGAATACTACGAGACGGACTTCACCAAAGGCACTGCTATCATAATGGGCACAGAAGCCGATGGACTAAGCCCTTTGTGGCGTGAAATTGCCGATTGCCACATACGCATACCCATGCTTGGAATGGTCGATTCTCTCAACGTAAGTGTCAGTGCTGCAATACTGATGTATGAAGCCCTGCGTCAGAAAAAAACAAATGATTTTTTATACAAAAACTAAATTACAACAGTTTAAGATAAGATGACAGAAAAAAGAGCACGTTTTGGCAGCCGATTTGGAATAATAATGGCAGCGGCCGGTTCTGCCGTTGGTTTAGGTAACATCTGGCGTTTCCCTGTTGAAACAGGAAACAATGGTGGCGCGGCATTTATATTGATATATCTGATTTCAGTGGTTATATTAGGCATTCCTCTTATGGCTGCAGAATTTTTTGTTGGTCGCCATGCACGCTCAAATACGGCAACTGCCTATCGCACTCTGTCAAAAAGCCCATTTTGGGGAAACCTTGGTTTTTTTGGAGTAATCGGTGCGACACTTATTATGAGTTACTATATTGTTGTAGCCGGTTGGGTTTTAAAATATATGGTTTTGTCGGCAGAAGGACTGCTCACCACTGTTGGAAAAGGGCAAGAAACCACAACTGTATTTGAGGGTATATTCAATCGGTTTTCAACCGACCCTGTCAATCCGATAATATACATGGTTTTATTTATCATTATATGCCACATTTCCATTGTCATGGGCGTGCAAAAAGGAATTGAGAAATTTTCCAAAATTTTCATGCCCGTACTATTTGCAATATTGATTGTCTTGACGATATTCTCACTCTTTGCACCGGGAGCAGCAGAGGGATTGTCGTTTTTATTCCATCCGGATTTTAGCAAACTGAATTCCAAATCCATACTTTGTGCAGTAGGCCAATCATTCTATTCCCTCTCTTTATGTATGGGTTGCTTATGCACATACGCGTCGTATTTTGGAAAGGACGTAAACATGGTTAAATCTGCCATAAGTATCAGTATTATAGATTCTTTTGTTGCGATAATGGCCGGAATGATAATCTTTCCCGCTGTCTTTTCTGCCAATATAGACCCACAAGCGGGCCCCTCTTTGGTCTTCATCGCATTACCATCCGCTTTTCTACAGGCATTTGGTGAATGGCCTATAATATGCTACATGGTTGGTGTACTATTTTATGCCCTTCTGGTACTTGCAACACTTACATCGGCAATCTCTCTCCACGAAGTTCCCACGGCATATATTTCCGAATCTTGGCACATCAAACGCTCATACGCAGCAACTATCGTGACAGTTGTTTGTATTATATTCGGCATCTTCTGTTCACTGAGCATGGGTATAATGGGCGAAATAAAATTATTTGACAAAACAATTTTCGACCTTTTCGATTATACCACAACAACACTTATGCTGCCACTTAGCGGAATCTTAATTACAATCTTTATTGGTTGGAAAGTTAAACGAAGTCTATTTGTTGACGAACTTACCAATCATGGCACTATAAAAAGTTCCATAGTCACATTCATTTTGTTTGTGCTGAGATATATTGCCCCTTTTGCACTTGTCATAACATTTTTGAACGGATTGGGATTGCTTGACTTCTAAACGCCCACGCCTTTTAAAAGAATATTGACATGAGCCGTAACTCTTCATATCGCCACATACTGAAATACACCGGACTTTTTGGAAGTTTGCAGGTTGTAAACGTGCTAACTTCTGTTTTGCGCAACAAAGCAGCAGCCGTCCTCATTGAAAAATACGGCCAGGGAATATCCGAACTTTTTAACTCAACCATCAATCTTGTCAACACTGCCACCACGCTCGTAATACCTATTTCTATAATTAGACGACTATCAATTTTATATGAAAAATATGGTTGCCATTCAACCACACTTCATCATGAAATCAAAGCCATTAGGTCATGGAATTTGTTATGTGGAATAGTTGCTATGATAATAGTGATAATCACTGCTCCGCTAATCAGCCAACTCACATTTGACAGCCCAAACTTTACGCGTAGTTATATATTTTTATCTCCGATGCTTGTCATGCTAAGCATCAACACAACAGAAGTTGCCATTTTAAAAGCCACGCGCAGACTAAAGCAACTTGTTAAGGCCTCATTGATCGGTTCAATATCCACTCTTATAATATGCGTTATATGCTACTATTTTTGGAAGTTAAGGGGCATTGTTATTTCGTTTGACTTAAGTCTCTTTGTTATGATGTTATTAAATCTAAGGCAGACAATATCCCAATATCCATATAAACTATCTCTCTTCAACACAAGAGTTCTAAAAAAAGTCACACCCCTGATAAAACTAAGCCTTTCCATAATACTTGCAGCCATCGCAGCCTCTCTTGCCGAATACATCATAAAAGCAAACATTTCCCACTCGGGCAGTATTGAGAATGTGGGATTATATAGTGCAGGATTTGCACTCACCGTGACATATACACGCTTCATTTTCACGGCCATGGATGCCGACTATTATCCACGATTATCTGCATGTTGCACAAATCTCAATTTTGCCAACGTGGCAATCAATCGCCAAATAACAGTATGCACAAACCTCATCACACCTTTTCTTATTACTTTTACACTCTTTCTTCCATATATAATACCGTTAATTTACACATCAAAATATCTTGAAATTCAACCCATGATTGTATATGCCACCTTTTTCGTGTTTGGCAAAGCGTTGGTCACACCGGTTGCATATCTTGCATTGGCACATGGAGATACAAAAACATATCTTATGATAGAGGTATATGCTGCACTACTCCTGTCCGTATGCGTGACAATCGGATACAATATGTATGGCCTTGCCGGTTGTGGCATCGGACTTACCGCAAGCAATTTTATTGAGTCTGCAACAATACTCATACTATATCACAAACTATACAAGATAAGATTTTCCTTAACAACCATTACTGCCGCAATTTGTCAATTTGTTTTGTTGTCTACGGCAATCTATATCATAAACACAACCAACGGAAACATGAAATACGTCATTGCGGCAACAAACGTGGCTCTCTCAATATGTTTATCTTACTTCATCTTCCGAAAAAACGACAATAATAAATCATGAGCAATAATCCAATCCCCCAAACCCCACCAAATCTTGTTATATTAGGAATAGACCCGGGCACACGAATATTAGGCTACAGCATCATCAACGTGTTTGACAAAACCCCCACAATAGGAGCAATGGGAGTGGTTGATTTACACAAATGTCAGGACACATACCTAAAACTCGGAAGAATCTATCAAAACATCTGCAGACTTATCGATACATTCAAACCCGACGAACTCGCAATCGAAAGTCCCTTTTATGGCAAAAACATTCAAACAACACTAAAACTCGGACGCGCACAAGGAGTAGCAATGGCCGCTGCCATCTCACGCGACATGGCTGTCCACGAATATCCCCCCACAAAAATAAAACTCGCCGTCACCTCCAACGGAATGGCGAGCAAACAACAAGTAGCAGGAATGCTACAGAAAATATTCAAAATAAACCCCGACAATATGCTACCATATTTTGATGCGACCGACGCACTTGCAGTTGCCTATTGCCACTATACGCAACGCAAAACCATTGTTTCTGCAAAAGAATATTCAACCTGGAATGCTTTTGTCAAAAACAACACATCAAGAATCATACCCACCCGCAAAAAGAAATGACACACAAAAAAATAATACAACTATCAGATATTGTCGTTGGAAACAACACCCCGCTGACAACCCCCATAAACCTAAGCCTCTTTGAAGGAGAACAATGGATAATCTATGGGGCCAACGGTAGCGGAAAAACATCACTTGCCAAAATCATCAGTTCAACACAACGTCCTGCAGCCGGAAGTATTTATTACAACTTTGGCGCAACAGAAACAAATTCGCCCTCTCAAAACATAGCCCGGATAACATTTATAGACAGACACGCGGCCACAACCACCGATTTGCCCTACCAAATGAGGTGGAACACCACATCGGCCGACCCCGTTTATTTTCCACTCGCAACAGATCTCTTGCCCGACCTCTCCACCCTGCCCCACGAATTTGTTGACAAACTATTCTCGGCAAATGAACTCGAGAAAATAAAACAGAAAGCCATCATCAGCCTCAGTTCCGGCGAATATAGGCGTTTCCAATTGCTCCGCATACTGAGTCGTCGTCCGACAATACTTATTGCCGACAATCCTTTTATCGGATTAGACCACGACGGTTGCCAACAAGTCTCTTCACTGATCACCATGGCGATGGAAACGCTCCACATCACAATTCTGATGATTACAAGCAGACTAAATATCCTTCCAAACGGTTTCACACACATTGTTACGATAGAAAAAAATAATGTTACAAAAGAAAACCTTGACAAACACTCACTGCCTAAGCCTAAATCCACCTGCAATTTAAAAAATATCAAATCAACTCACTCCCCCACACAAAACCCAATTGTTGCAGAAGGACACAACATAACAATAAAATACAACACCCAAACACTACTCCAAAACTTTAATTTCACAATACGGCGCGGCCAACATTGGGCACTGACAGGACCCAACGGAAGTGGCAAAAGCACACTGCTAAGCCTGATTTGCGCAGACAACCCCCAATCCTACGCATGCAACATCTCTCTATTCGGGAAAAAACGCGGCAGTGGCGAATCAATCTGGGAAATAAAAAAACACATTGGTTTTGTGTCGCCGGAAATGCACCGTCACACAAACACAAGACAAACCGCCTCAGACATAATTGCTCGCGGAATACACGACTCGCAAGGTAAATATAAAAAACCAACACCCGAGGCAATAAAACAAGCCCTCACGCTACTCGAAAAATTCAATATCCACACCAAAAGCGAAATACCATTCGGCAGTCTGTCATCAGGCGAACAACGCATTGTGCTGCTTTGCCGTGCATTTATTAAAAATCCCGAACTCCTGATTCTTGACGAGCCCTTTCATGCTCTCGATGACAACAACATATCAATAGCAAAAAAAATGATCTCCCAATATTGTGCCAATCAAAACAACACACTGATCATGGTGAGCCACAACGCAGAAGAATTCCCACCCGAAACAGACCATATAATGACGCTATCTAAAAATTAAAAATCACTAATGAAAACAATAATTTTCGACCTCGATGGCACACTGCTCGACACACTCACAGACCTTGCAGCCTCTACAAACCATGCTCTTAAACAACACAACTACCCCTGCCACACAATAGAGGAAATACGACTGATGGTGGGCAACGGAGTGGCAAAACTAATAGAACGAGCCCTGCCACCACATCACACAGCCGAACAATTTGAAAAATGCTTTGCCACATTCAAGCAACACTATTCTGCCCACTGTCTCGACAACACAAAACCCTACCCACAAATCACTCAACTGCTGAAAACACTCTACCAACACGGCATTGCCACTGCAATCGTAACCAACAAACTGCAATCGGCAGCCAATTGCCTCACAGAACAATTCTTCAAGCCATACATCTCGGTCACACTGGGCGACTGCCCTCAATATAAGCGCAAACCGGCCCCCGATATGCTGCTCGAAGCAATGAAACAAACCCACGCCCTGCCCTCCGAAACAATCTATGTGGGCGACTCAGAAGTAGACATCCAAGCAGCCAAGGCCGCTCAAGTGGAGTGTTTGTCGGCACTATGGGGATTTAGAGACAAGGCCTTTCTTTTAAAACACGGAGCAAAAAACTTTGTTGAGACACCACTTCAAATCATTAACTACATAAATATATAAACAAACACAAATATCTCTTATTAAAGTTAAGCATCTCGCCACAAATTATTATCAAAACATCATTCTATTTATCAAATCAAACATTTCCATACATACAAAATGAGACTTTTATCAGGCCCTTATCCATTGAAAATCAATCTACGATAAATCAGCAAGACAACACTCAAAGCGTCAGAAAAACTAATATAAAACAAATACGTTTTGACAAACAATTTTTGATAAGAAACTTGTAATTTTGTCATCGAGAAAAGTCTTATAAGTTACGCGAAACATTATTTGTTATTGTTACAAAGCAATGATTTTCGCAATCATGGCAGAAAGCCACCAATTCATTTCGTGACAAAACATTCTAAGCGTTTGTCATTGTGAAAGAGGAATGACCTTTCAACGAGACAGTCCAAAGCCAAACTACACCTGCATTTGGATTGTCTCTTTTTATATACACAACACACCCACCTTAAAACACTACAGATTATTTGTCACAAAGTCACAAATGTGACAGAAAAACATAACTATAAAAACATTGAACATACAAAAACATACATACAAGATCAACATTAAGGCACGCAACACAGGTTAAGAAATAAGGAAATGATTAACTTTGCACAATTTTAAAAGAAACTCCTCATGATAAAATTTCAATCGTTTGGCAGCGGCAGCAGCGGCAACCTCTATCATATAGCGACCGACCAAGGTCAAATTTTCATCGATGCAGGCATTCCCATCAGAAAACTAAGAAAACTGTTCCGCGAACATGGCGTCTCGCCTGCAAAAATTGATGGTATTCTCGTAACTCACGACCATGCAGACCACGTGAGAAGCGTTGGTGCTCTTAACAAAAAAGAGGGGATAGATGTATATGCCACTCTCCTTGTGAGCGAGGGAATAAAAAGTAATCCCGCTATTTCACAAAAACCTCTCAGAGAAAAGACCCACGCCATAACAAAGGGAAACCCTTTTTATTTGGCCGGTATGAAAATAGTGGCGTTTGAGGTGCCTCACGACTCGCATGATAATGTGGGCTATCTATTGACGTATGGAGACACACGATTATGCATTGTGACCGACTGTGGCAAACCAACAGAAGAGATTGAGCATCACATTTCGCAAGCAAGTCATCTCGTTTTAGAATCAAATTACGACAAAGATATGCTCGAAAACGGCCCATATCCTCTTCGTTTGAAACGACGCATAACAAACGGCTACGGACATTTGTCTAACGACTTGGCAGCCGAAATTATTCATCGCCACTGCCACCACTTGAAAAAAGTGTGGCTTTGCCATATCAGCGACAACAACAACAGTCCGGAACTTGCTCTCGCTGCAACAAAAAAGATGTCGGGCAATCTCGCTATTGTCACCCTTGACAGAGAGAAACCCTCGGTGGCGGAGTTTTTGTGACAAAACACTAAACGCCCCACAATTATGCACAGGGGAATGTAACGCCAACTTGTCTTTTCTGACGATCAAAATATTTTTGTTGCCACGCGACACGTTGAATTATTTATAATAAGGTAATTGGTTACACAAAAAATCACTAACTTCGCAGTCAATATAATTACCTATCATTCTCAGACTGATTTTTTTTGAAAAAGATATTATTCATATTATTTTTAAGTGTGATTGGTTGGAGTGTTGCATTCGGCCTCTCAAACACCGGTGTGATAAGTAGAGCCACTGTGTGTTGTTACGACACAGTAACAGACAGTGCTGCAAAACGCGACACCACCTCTAAATCTTTACACAACCCGACCGATTCAACCTCAAACAATGATATTTTTGCCATTCGTGATGATTCGGTTTACATAAACCGCTATCACACCAACGAAAACGACACAACCAAATCTGACAGTACAGAAAAAAAGAAAAGCGGCACAACCGACCGTCCAATCAAATATTCTTCGCGTGACTCCATGACTTATATTGCCGATGATGGCAACATAAATCTGTTTGGCAATGCCGATGTTGAATATGGCGACATGACTTTGGATGCCGATATTATTGCCATGAACCTTGACTCAAATTATGTCTATGCAACTTTCTCAAACGACAGCACAGGTGAGAAAAACGGCAAACCGGTCTTTACCCAAGGCGGTGAGACATACGAGATGGAAAAGATTACTTATAACTTCAAGACGCGCAAAGGCTTCATTCAAAACGTGACCACCGAGCAAGGTGACGGCTATATGGAAAGCCAAGAGTCAAAGCGTGACGAAGACGGGGTGGTAAACCTGAAACACGGAACCTATACTACTTGTGATGCCAATCCTCCACATTTCCATATTGCATTATCAAGAGCCAAAGTCTATCCCGGCAAGGAGGCCTTTGCCGGTCCGTCGTATGTTGTGGCAGAGGGGGTTCCGTTGCCCATAGCAATTCCTTTTTTCTTTTTTCCATTCAGCAACAAATATTCCAGCGGTCTGATAATACCGACATTTGGTTCTGAAACAGAGCGCGGTTTCTATCTGAAAGACGGAGGATATTATTTTGCCATAAACGACAAGATTGACCTTCATTTGTTGGGAGAAATTTATACCAAAGGTTCCTGGGGAATAAACGCCTCGTCTACTTATAAAAAACGCTATAAGTATTCGGGTAACTTCTATGCAAATTATCTAAACACTGTAGAAGGAGAGAAAAACATGCCCGATTATTCTGTGACCAAAAGCATAAAGTTGCAGTGGACTCATCGACAAGATCCCAAAGCATCAATGAACTCTTCGTTTTCTGCAAGCGTAAATTTTGCATCAGAATCATTTGAACGGAAAAATTTAAGTTCGCTATATAATCCGTTGACTTACTCGCAAAGCACGCGCACAAGTTCTGTGTCTTATTCGCACACCTTCCCTGAAATAGGACTCACACTTTCATCGTCTGCCAATCTAAGCCAAAACATGAGAGACTCTACTGTAGCGATGACCCTGCCGGACCTCAACATAAACAAATCAAGGTTTTATCCGTTTAAACGAAAAAAATTAAGAGGAAAAGAAAAATGGTATGAGAAAATATCCATGTCTTATACCGGTCAATTGTCTAACAGCATCAACACAACAGAAGACCACCTGCTAAAATCAGACTTGATAAAGGAATGGCGCAACGGCATGATGCACAGTGTGCCGGTGAGTGCCACTTTTACGATGTTCAAATACATCAACATCACCCCCTCATTCAGTTTCAAAGACCGTATGTATAGCAACAAAATCATGCAGAGTTGGGACGAAACATCCATGGTTGTAAAACGCGACACAATGTGGGGGTTCTACAATGTTTACAATTGGGATATGTCGCTATCTGCCAACACAACAATCTATGGAATGTATAAACCACACCCCTCGCTATTTAATGGCAAAGTAATTGCCGTGCGCCATGTTGTGAAACCAAGCGTTTCGTTCAGCTACGCACCCGACTTCGGCAGTTCCACATACGGATACTATGAAACCTATACCCGAACCGATGCCGAGGGCAACGTATCGACAGTGGAATACTCGCCTTTCGCAAGTGCTTTGTATGGTGTTCCCGGCAAAGGAAAAACCGGAAGCATATCCATGAATCTTAGTAACAATGTTGAAATGAAAATTCGAAGCGATCGCGACTCTACAGGCGAACGAAAAATATCCATCATTGACGAATTATCGGGCTCTCTGTCTTATAATATGGCGACAACATACCACAAGTGGAGTGACCTCACAACACGCCTGCGTCTAAAATTATCTAAAAACTATACGTTCAGCATGACTGCCGTGTGGGCCACATACGCCTATGAATTTGACAAAAACGGAAACGTAGTTGTCGGCAACCGCACAGAATGGAGCTACGGGCGTTTTGGGCGTTTTCAAGGAATGTCACAAAATTTTCACTACACGTTTTCAAACAACACCTTTTCAAAGAAGAAGAAGAAATCTGTTGAAAACAACGAAAACGAAAATGACGAAGACCGCGACATAGAAGAAAGTAACCTTGACCCGGACATCAGCGAAAACATGAACCACAAGCCCGACCAAAACTACAGCAACAAAGAAACCGACGAATGGGGCTATCTGCGTTTTTCCATGCCTTGGACTCTTACTTTATCTTATGGTATCAACATGAGAGAAAACACACAAGCCCGAATACGTCCCAAACACATGAGATACCCCTACAAGATTACCCACACACTTAACTTCTCCGGCAACGTGCGCTTGTCAGAAGGTTGGAACGTGAACTATTCGTCGGGATATGATTTTAACTTTAAAAAACTTTCTACCACCACAGCAACGATTATGCGCGACCTTCATTGCTTCTCTATGTCGTGCTCGATTGTGCTGATGCCCTACACATCGTTCAACTTCACTTTCAGAGCAAAGATGTCTACGCTGGCCGACGTGTTGAAATGGGAGAAACGCTCCTCGTATAGCACAAATGTCGAGTGGGACTAAAACCACACAAAAGTAAAAATCTCACGGCAATGATACTAACAACTCCTGTAACAGATTTCGGCGATACCTTTGAAATCACAACTTCTCATAATATTTTGTCCACAGGATCGTGTTTTGCAAATATCATGGGACAACGGCTTAAAGAGTTGCGCCTAAATATAGTTGTAAACCCCACCGGCACATTATATAATCCTTATAGTATTTTTGACTTGGTAGAAATTGCCCTCTATACAATAACCGAGAATACCGACCCATATAGCATCGCAGAGAGATGTGTCAGTGTTTCACCCGATGGCATTTGGCACTCTTGGCTGGGCAATACCATGACAGACGGCATAAGTCGTGAAGAGTGTATAGAAAAATGTGTAGAAGCAATAAAAACCACCTCAAAAATTATTGAGCATTTAGACGTGTGGTTAGTTACTTTGGGCACAGACCATTGCTATTGTCTTAAAGACAACACGACTCCCCTTACTTGCGTGGCAAACTGCCACAAGGCCAAGTCTGACCTTTTTGTGGAAAAAATTCTTTCAATAAACGAGATTTGTGATCGTTTCGACTTTCTTTATAGCAAATTAAAAGAATTAAGGCCAAAGATGAAAACCCTGTTCACTCTTAGTCCCTACCGCTATGTGAAATATGGCCTTCACCAAAATATGTTGAGCAAATCGCGCTTGGCATTGGCAATTGAAGAATGCAAGCATAAACATAAAGACGTTTATTATTTTGCCGCATACGAAATCCTAAATGATGAACTGCGCGACTATCGCTTTTATGACCGCGATATGCTCCACCCCTCTGAAATTGCCCAAGAATTTATTTGGCAAAAATTTCAAGATCTTTATACAGACAAAAGACTTAAAGATTATTTAAAAACAGCTCTTCCTTTGGTAAAAATGACTAAACACCACCCCATGTCACCCCTCGGCACAACGGATCTAAAAAATGCCATAAAGAAACGCACTGAAGAAATAAAAATGGTTTTCCCTGAATTAAAAAATAATTGGCAATGAAGAATTATACCCTTAAACAAATTATAGAGATGGCAGAATGCCCCATTCATGGAAAGACAGACCTCTCAACAAACATAGACACACTGCTGACCGACAGCCGATCACTCACAGTGGCCGAAAGCACAATATTTTTTGCCATAAAAACCGACCATGGTGACGGACGCAATTATATAAAAGAACTCCATGACGAGGGGGTAAGAGTTTTTGTATGCGACAAAGAAGGCATTAACGAAAACTTTTTAAACGATTCTGTATTTATAGAGAGTGCCAATCCTATAAATACCCTTCAAACAATCGCAAAAAAACACAAAAACGCTTGTCACAACGCAACAACAATAGGCATAAGCGGATCTAACGGAAAAACCATTGTAAAAGAATGGCTGTATCAACTTATAGGCGACCAACAAACAACCATTCGCTCTCCCAAAAGCTACAATTCACAAATAGGCGTTCCTCTATCACTGCTCCTTTACGAAGAAGACACACAACTCGCAATAATTGAAGCCGGCATATCCATGCCCGGAGAGATGAACAATCTTGCAAATATCATAAGCCCTGATGTGGCTATCTTCACCAATATTGGCAGTGCACACCGTGAAAACTTCTCTTCACCCCAACAAAAGGCTTTTGAGAAATTAAAACTTGCAACACACGCAAAAAAAATCATATTTCCTGCCGACGACAATGTTCTAACACAAGCTATAGAATTATCACACTTTGATAAAACAAAATTATCAGGCTGGTCCATCCATAAAGACAACCGTTTTGCCAAATTCTTTGTAGAGAATATTCTGGCAGACAACAATAGCGGAACAACAACAATCTGCCTTACTTCAAAAGATGGCAAAAAGATTTCTTTTACAATTCCATTTATTGATAGTGCCTCCATTCAAAACAGCATTACAGCATTTGTTGCTGCAACAACAATGGGATATGACACAGAGATGATAGCCAGACGAATGACACATCTTGAACCCATTGCAATGAGACTCGAAGTAAAAGAAGGTCAACGCGGACTAATCTTAATAAACGACACATATAATTCCGACATCAATTCTCTCAGCATTGCCCTTGATTTTATGAGTAGAAGAAAGAATGACAACACTCACCCCTCGGTTGTTATTCTGAGCGATCTATTACAAGGTGGACACGACAAAAACCTTTTATACAAGAAAACCGCAGAGCTTATTGATATGCAGGGAATAAATCGCTTGATTACCGTTGGTCCGGAATTGCAGAAATATGCGTCATTTTTCAAAACACCAATTACGACATTCAACGATACGGATCAATTGATTGCAAGTCCCCTGCTATCAAGCCTACACGACTCCGATATACTCATTAAGGGTTCACGACAATTTAAATTTGACCGCATTACCTCACTACTTGAGAAGCGTGTGCATGAAACTATTCTCGAAGTTAATCTCAACGCTATTGCGGACAATCTAAATCATTATCGCTCAATGATGAAACCAAGCGAAAAGATTGTCTGTATGGTAAAAGCCTCGGCTTATGGCGCAGGCAGCATTGAAGTGTGCAAAACGCTGCAAGACCATAAAGCAGATTTTCTGGCTGTCGCAGTTGCAGACGAAGGAGTTGCCCTGCGTCAAGGAGGCATAAAAAGTCGCATTATGATAATGAACCCCGAGATGACGGCTTTCCACGATTTGTTTCTATACAGGCTTGAACCTGAGGTCTATAATTTCAGACTTCTCGAAGAACTCATCAAGGCTGCCAAGAAAACAGGCATTACAGATTTCCCCGTACACATCAAACTCGACACGGGAATGCACCGTCTTGGCTTTAATCCCGAAACAGACATCAAGCAACTTATTGATGTGATACATCGGCAACACGCCTTAAAAATATGTTCTGTCTTTTCCCATTTCGTTGGCAGTGACAGCAAACAATTTGACGACTTCACACACCAACAATTCAACATCTTTGACAAAGCATCAAAACAAATTCAAAATGCTTTTAACCACCGAATATTAAGACACATCTGCAATTCCGCAGGAATAGAAAGATTTCCGCAATATCACCTTGACATGGTGAGACTCGGCATCGGACTTTATGGCATTAACCCATTCACCAACAAAACAATCAACACAGTGTCGACACTCAAAACAACCATTCTCCAGATTAGAGATGTAGCAGACTGCGACACCGTTGGCTATAGTCGCAAAGGTGTATTGACACGCCCCTCACGCATTGCCGCCATACCCATAGGATATGCCGATGGTCTTAACCGCCATCTTGGTTGTGGCAACGGCTATTGCCTCGTAAACGGCGAAAAGGCTTATTATGTTGGCAACATCTGCATGGATGTCTGTATGATAGATGTGACAAACATAAATTGCAAAGAGGGAGACAGTGTGGAAATTTTTGGAACAAACCTTCCTGTTACAGAACTAAGCGACAAGTTGGCCACAATCCCTTACGAAATACTTACATCGGTAAGTGAACGTGTGAAAAGAGTATATTTTGGTTGACATTAAACAATAAACAAAACAAACTGTCAATGTCACTGATAGACCGCAAAACCATAGATGCCGTTTACAGAGCAGTCAACATTGTTGATGTCGTAGAAGACTTTGTCACTCTAAAGAAATCCGGCAACAACTACAAAGGATTGTGTCCGTTTCATGATGAAAAAACACCGTCTTTTGTTGTAACGCCGTCAAAAGGCATTTGCCATTGTTTTGGTTGCCACAAAGGTGGAACCGCCATCAACTTTCTTATGCAGCTCAACAACTGGACCTATCCCGAAACAATCAAATGGCTGGCAAAAAAATACAATATTGAAGTGGTTGAAAGCGAAAACAACCCACAACAAAAACAAGAACTGCAACACAGAGAAGAACTTTATGCCCTAAACAATTGGGCCAACGATTTTTTTCAAAATTCTCTATACAACACAGAAGAAGGACAAGGAATTGGCATGACATATCTTCGCTCGCGACAACTTAGAGACGACATCATAAAGAAATTCCAATTAGGATACTGTCCTGCCTCGCGCCACTCTCTATATGATGCCGCCACAAAAAACCAACTCTCCGTTTCAAACCTCATAGAAACCGGATTGTGTATAAACAGAGACAATTCTACACCCTACGACAGATTTCACGGCCGTGTGATTTTTCCCGTGCACAATCAAACCGGCAAAATTGTGGCATTTGGAGGCAGAATTCTCCAAAAACGTGATAATGTAGGAAAATATGTTAATTCACCGGAGTCTGCCATCTACAGCAAAAGCCACGAATTATATGGCCTGTTTTTTGCCCGCAATTCTATCAGGAAAAACGATTGTTGCTATCTTGTAGAGGGCTACACAGATGTTATCTCAATGCACCAATGCGGAATAGAAAATGTTGTGGCTTCATCGGGAACAGCCCTCACTCACGACCAAATAAGGCTGATAAAAAAACACACTACCAACCTCACCATTTTATATGATGGAGACAACGCAGGAATAAAGGCTTCGCTCAGAGGCATTGATATGTTGCTTGAACATGGTCTTAACATCAAAGTGTTGCTGCTGCCCGACGGACACGACCCCGACTCTTTTTCCAAAACACACAGTGCAGATGAGTTTGTGACATATATAAACCAACATCAGGTTGATTTTATTCGTTTCAAGACACAACTTCTGATAAATTCTGAAAATCAAGACATACAAAACCGCTCCCAAGCCATCACAAGTATTGTTGAAAGCATTTCCAAAATAGAAGACCCTATTGCGCGCTCTCTATATGTGCAAGAATGTGCCGAACAAACAAAGATAAGGGAAGAAAGCCTTATTGAGGCCGTCAACAACACGCGCAACATAATGAAAATAAAAAAAATAAAAGAGCAACAACGCTCCTCATACACACCAACGACAGATAACACTCCCCAAACATCGGTGGTTGAAACAAAAAATATCGTAAACATCGCCAACTCAAATTCATCGCAAGCCTCTGCCGAACACAACATGATGAAATATATCGTGAAATTTGGAGAATTAAAAATTCAATTCAACAACGGCAGTTCAATGAGTTTTGCAAACTATATCAAAGAATCACTCGATGCCGATGAGATAAACCTCACCTCACCTATCTACAACAATATCATAAAAGAAATTGTGGAACACCAAGACATACCCAATTTCACCGCCACAAGTTATCTGCTGTCACACCCCGACGACAACATACGCAACACGGCATTGAAACTATCAACTGACAAAAACTACACCCTTACAGTAACAGACAATTCCATCACCGGCAACCTGCTCTACACCGCCGACAAATTACTTGTCGACTTGAGCATCGCCATTCTCCAAGACAAAATAAATGCCACCATGAAAGCCATTCAAAACCCAGAACTGACAAACGAAGAAATCGAGGAGAAGCTCAACAAAATACAAAATTTCAAACAGGCACAAGTTCTGCTCAAAAAACAACTATAACAACACAACACTTTCTTAACATTACTCATCATGACAGAAAAAGTCAATATAGCCATCGTAGATGCACACACCCTTAACCCGGGAGATCTCTCATGGAAACCTCTTGAAGAATTTGGCACACTCCACATATACGACAACACAACTCCTCAAGAAACCATAGAACGCACAAAAGATTCTGAGATTGTAATTACAAACAAAGTTTGTTTTAACTCTGACACTTTCGATAAACTACCAAAATTGAAATGTATTGTCGTGACCGCCACCGGATACAACAACATAGATATTGCTGCTGCCCAAAAACACGGCATTGTTGTCTGCAACGCACCCAACTACTCCACTCCATCGGTCACACAACATGTTTTTGCACTGCTTCTTCACCTCACAAACCACATCGACAAATATACCGCCGATTGCAATGAAGGAAAATGGGCTGCCTCACAACATTTCTGCTATCTGAAACATCAAACAACAGAACTGACGGGAAAAACGATGGGTATCATAGGATTGGGAAACATCGGCCTTAACGTTGCAAAGGTGGCACACTCTTTTGGAATGAACATAATCGCAGAAACATCAAAGAAACCTAATAACCTGCCCGAATATATCAAACCTGTAAGTCGCACAATGCTATTTTCGCAATCAGACGTTATCAGTCTTCATGCTCCACTTACACCACAAACCCACCACCTTGTCAACGACACCACTTTATCGCTTATTAAGCCCAATGCAATAATCATAAACACTGCACGAGGAGGAATGGTCGACGAACACGCAGTTGCGAAAGCACTCAAAGAACAAAAACTGGCAGCATACGCTGCTGACGTTCTCTCTATCGAGCCACCCTCGCCCGACAACCCCTTGCTAAATGCCCCAAACTCTTTTATCACCCCCCATATAGCCTGGGCAACACAAGAAGCACGCCAACGGCTTATGGACATCACAATAAACAATGTAAAAGCATTCCTTTCAAACAACCCTATAAATAAAGTATCATAACATTATGGATCTGCAATTCAACATTCAAATAGACTTCTATCAAATCTTAGACTTTATCGGAACACTCGCGTTTGCCATTTCCGGCACCCGTCTTGCAGCGGCCAAACATTTCGACTTGTTTGGAGCATACATTGTAGGACTTACAACTGCTATTGGCGGAGGAACCGTGCGCGATTTGCTTTTAGGTCTTTCGCCATTTTGGATGAAAGACCCTTTTTATTTGATATGCTCGGCTATTGCCGTGATTTGGGTTGTTGCTTTCCGCAAAGTATTGGTGCGCCAAGACAACACATGGTTTTTGTTTGACACCATCGGTTTAGCCCTGTTCACCGTAGTGGGAATGGAAAAAACACTGGCAAATGATTTCCCCTATTGGTGTGCAATATGTATGGGAGCCATGACCGGAGCCGCCGGCGGTGTGTTGCGCGATGTGCTGATTAACGAAGTTCCACTTATTTTCCGTAAAGAAATCTATGCTCTCGCCTGTGTAATGGGAGGCATTGTCTTCTTTCTGCTACACTATTTTGGCTGCGATGAAAATCTTTGCGGTATTTTAGCCGGCATATCAGTCATTATCATCCGCCTGCTTGCTGTGAAATACCATTTGTCCCTGCCAAGACTAAAAGTTGAAGGAACAAAGGAAGAATAGACCCATGTTGAAGCAAACTTATTATGATTTTTCATGCTTTTTCACAACTAATAATAATTAGCAGAGAAAAATACACAACAAACAAAATTTTTAAAGTATATTTGCAACAAAGTATTTTTAAAACACAAATTGCCGACACCAATATTCAAACCATGATACAATGAAAAGAATAATCATATTATCTATAATAACATACGTTTCTTTTTTTAATACAAATGTCTTTTCGCAGACAAAACGTCTCAACACAAACACAGCAAAACCTGTAGAAACCTTTTCAACACAAGCCGACAGCATTTTCAAATGCTTCTCCGACTCTTTGAAACAAATTAGTATAAAACTACATACTGATGCAGAATATGGCATATACAACAACAACAAAGACCTACTGACAAACCCATACTACTATCGTTTATTTGTAAATCCCCTGCTCTACAAAAGTTCGTTGCGTAATGTAATGGAGATTGATACTGACAACAATTCCTCAAAACTTTCGGAACTCACAAACGACAAATGTCTTATTGTGGACAATGCCATCCACAAATTCTTTATTTCTTTATACACACAACACCCCTATATCGTTCACAACACAGACGACATACTCGAAAAAAGTGGCAGAATGAGAGAAGACATCAACACTCGCATTGACCATAAGGTACAGATTTCTGACGTCGTAAAGAAAAAAGAACTTGAAAATGTTATTGAGCCGATAGAAGCTATCAGCCGCAAGCCAAATTTCTGGACATTCAGCCACAACATATCTTTGCAACTGATGCAAAACTATTCCAACGACAAGTGGTATCAAGGTGGCATCAATTATAACTCCATGTTGACAAGATACACATTTCAAGCAAACTACAACAACAAGCAAAAGGTGACATTCAACAACAAACTTGAAATGAACCTTGGTTTCCAAACAAACAAAGACGACAAAGAACACAAATTCAAAACAACAGAAGACCTCTTGCGCCTCACCAATAATCTCGGTGTAAGAGCAAGCGGACGATGGTATTACTCTATACAGTTACAAAGCTGGACACAATTCCACCCTAAATACAACAACAACAGCAACGTGGTTTATTCCGATTTCATGTCACCGTTTGAAAGCGTATTGTCGCTCGGTATGGACTATAAATACAGCAAGAGCAAATTTAGTTTCAACCTCCACCTCGCCCCCATTGCCTACGATTTTAAATACGTAGACCGCAAGGCACTGACAGCCAGATATGGAGTGAAAGGCAACCACCACTCCTACGAAACAATCGGTTCTAACATCACTGCAACATGGAATTGGCAAATACTCAAAGAACTCTCATGGAACAGCCGAATGTACTATTTCACCAACTACGAAAAAATACAAGTGGAATGGGAAAACACATTCAATTTCGCGATAAACAAATATCTGTCTTCAAAACTATATCTATACCCAAGATTTGACGACTCATACACAAACAACAACAGCGACGCTGTCATACAATTCAAAGAATATCTTTCGCTCGGTCTGAATTTGTCATTCTAACCAAAAACATAACATCAACTCAATATCAACACAAAACAATATAACAGTATGTCTGAAAACAGAAGCGTAATCACTCTCGCCCATCTCACAAAAGAAAAGATCGAATATCTTTTACAGATGGCCGCCGAATTTGAGAAACACCCTAACAGAAAAATTCTCGACGGAAAAGTTGTGGCAACCCTCTTTTTTGAACCATCCACTCGCACACGCCTCAGTTTTGAGACAGCAGCCAACCGACTCGGTGCAAGAGTAATTGGGTTTGCCGATCCCAAAATTACAAGTGGAACAAAAGGTGAAAGCCTGAAAGACACCATTAAAATGGTGAGCAACTATGCCGACGTAATTGTTATGAGACACTATCTTGAGGGAGCCGCGCGATATGCCTCCGAAGTAACCTCCATTCCAATTATCAACGCAGGAGACGGAAGCAATCAGCACCCATCTCAAACCATGCTCGACTTATATTCAATCTATAAAACTCAGAAAACACTCTACAACCTCAACATTCACCTTGTGGGCGATTTAAAATATGGACGCACAGTCCACTCGCTACTCATGGCAATGAGACATTTCAACCCCACATTCCATTTCATCGCTCCCAAAGAACTCGAAATGCCCACCGAATACAAGATGTATTGCCATAACAACAACATTAAATTCAAGGAATATAAAGAGTTTAGTGAAGACACCATCAGCAATGCAGACATTCTCTATATGACACGTGTGCAAAAAGAACGCTTCACAGACCTGATGGAATATGAACGAGTTAAAGACCTTTATATCCTCAACAACTCCATGCTTGGCAAAGCAAAAGAAAACCTTAAAATTCTTCACCCACTGCCTCGTATCAACGAAATTGCCGCCGATGTTGACGACAATCCCCACGCATATTATTTTCAACAAGCACAAAACGGCCTCTATGCACGCCAGGCACTGATTTGCGATGTACTAAACATCACACTCCAAGATATTATAAACGACAAAACCATTCTCTCATGAAAAAGCAACTCCTTGTTTCGGCACTTGAAAACGGTACCGTCATAGACCATATCCCTTGCGACAAAACAATGGACATTGTCAACCTCCTTAAAATTTACGAGACCGACACCACGGCAATGATTGGCTATAACCTTGACAGCAAAAAGATGGGTAAAAAAACCATCATCAAAATTGCAGACAAATTTTTCACCGACGATGAGCTTAACCAACTGTCCGTAATAGCACCCGATGTGAGTCTCTGCATAATAAAAGACTTTGAAGTAGTAGAGAAAAAACAAGTAATAATGCCTTCGGAACTTGCCAATCTTGTGAAATGCGCCAATCCGAAATGTATCACCAACAACGAACCCATGAAAACTCTTTTTCATGTGATCAACTCCGAACAAGGCATAATAAAATGCCACTATTGCGAAAAAGAACAAAATCTTGCAGACGTAAAAATAAAATAATCAACAAAACCATTACAAAATGAAAAGAGACACAGAAATATTTGAAATCATCGAGGCAGAACACCAACGACAATTAAAAGGAATCGAACTCATTGCCTCAGAAAATTTTGTCAGCGATCAGGTAATGGAAGCTATGGGCTCATGCTTGACAAACAAATATGCCGAGGGATATGCCGGTAAACGGTACTATGGCGGTTGTGTGAATGTTGACAAAAGCGAAACAATCGCTATTGAGCGCATAAAAAAAATATTTGACGCAGAATATGCCAACGTGCAGCCCCACTCGGGCGCACAAGCCAATGCTGCCGTATTTTTCGCTGTGTTGAAGCCCGGCGACACTTTTATGGGATTAAACCTCGACCATGGAGGTCATCTCAGTCATGGCTCCAAAGTAAATACTTCGGGCATTCTTTACAATCCTATCGGTTATAACCTCAACAAAGAGACCGGGCGCATCGACTATGATGAAATGGAAGAACTTGCCCTTGCCCACAAACCAAAACTTATTGTTGGTGGCGGTTCTGCCTACAGCAGAGAGTGGGATTACAAACGCATGAGAGAAATTGCCGACAAAGTAGGTGCTTTATTCATGGTTGATATGGCTCACCCTGCCGGACTCATTGCTGCCGGACTGCTCGACAACCCCGTAAAATACGCACACATTGTCACCTCCACCACCCACAAAACATTGCGTGGTCCGCGTGGTGGCATAATACTGATGGGCAAAGACTTTGAAAACCCCTGGGGGCTCAAAACACCAAAAGGCGCAGTGAAAATGATGTCACAAATACTCAACAGCGCGGTATTCCCCGGCACACAAGGAGGCCCACTCGAACACGTCATTGCAGCCAAAGCTGTCGCATTTGGAGAAATTCTCCAACCCGAATTTAAAGAATACGCCATTCAAGTTAAAAAGAACGCTGCCGTGTTAGCAGAAGAAATGGTCAAGAGAGGTTTTGGAGTAGTAAGCGGTGGCACAGACAACCACTCCATGCTTATTGACTTGCGTCCTAAATATCCCGAACTGACCGGCAAGGTGGCAGAAAACGCATTGGTTGCCGCCGACATAACCGTCAATAAAAACATGGTACCTTTCGATAGCCGCAGCGCATTCCAAACATCGGGCATCAGACTTGGAACTCCGGCCATCACAACTCGCGGAGCAAAAGAAGAACTCATGATACAAATCGCTGCATGGATTGAAGAAGTGCTCAACGACCCCGAAAACGAACAAGTAATTGCAAAAGTCAGAAGCGAGGTCAACAACACAATGAAATCCTATCCGCTTTTCGCTTACTAATTATCTAACAATTCATCAGCATCTAAAATAAAAACCCACTCCAACCTACATATACCATAATATGATGTCGGAGTGGGTTTATTTATTACAAACAAACAACCAAACAAAAACATCCTTTACTGTTGAAACAGATCCTAAAATATTTTCCAAATCTCTCAGAGCAACAAATCAAACAATTTGAAATGCTCAAACAACTCTATGTTGAGTGGAATGACAAGATTAACGTAATCTCTCGCAAAGATACAGAAAATCTCTACGAGCGTCATGTGCTACATTCACTGAGCATAGCAAAATTTATAGAGTTCAAACCAACAACAAACATCATTGACATCGGCACGGGTGGAGGATTTCCCGGAATACCCCTTGCCATAATATTCCCACAATGCCACTTTCATCTCGTAGACAGCATAGGCAAAAAAATTATGGTTGCAACTGAAATTTCGCGTGCAATAAATCTGACCAACACAACACTCTCTCACATTAACGCAAAAGACATAAAACAAAAATACGACTTTGCAGTGAGCCGTGCTGTCATGAATGCTCCCGACCTCATTAAAATCTCACGCAGACTTATCAACAGAAACAACAAAAACCATTTTCCCAATGGTCTGATCTGCCTTAAAGGTGGCAACCTCGAAGAGGAAATAAAAAACATTCGTGACACATATTATATTAAAGATCTTTCAGACTATTTTGAAGAACCATTCTTTGAAACAAAAAAAATACTCTATGTATCTCTTACAAAACCCTGAAACCCCAAAAATCATTAACCAACACACACAACCATGCTAAATATAAAATGTTTTGTTGTAAACCTCGTTGAAGAAAATTGCTACATAGTCAACGATCAAACCAATGAAGCCATTATGATTGATTGTGGCATTATGTACGACAGCGAACAAAAAGAAATTGTGGATTATATCACAACAAACAATCTGAAACTGAAACATCTTGTGTGCACACACTCACATTTCGACCACACAATGGGCTGTTCGCGCATATACGACATCTATGGACTAAAACCCCAAATGCACAGTGCTGATACAGAATTATACATAAATCTCCAACAACAGATACAAAGCATATTAGGAAGAAACATACCCAAATCATTCACAAACATAAAAACCGTTCCTCCCGATAAAACCTTGGCAGAAGGGGACGAAGTTTTGTTTGGAACCCACAAATTCAACGTTATATCCACACCCGGCCACACACCCGGCGGAATATGCTTCTATTGCAGCGAAGAAAACATCTTGTTTTCCGGCGACAGTCTGTTTTGTCAATCAATCGGACGCACAGATTTTCCCGGAGGAAACAGCCACGACCTAATTTCAAGCCTAAAAACAAAAATACTAACATTGTCTGACCAAACAATGGTCTACCCCGGCCACGGTCCCACAACCACAATAAAAAACGAACGCGAAAACAACTATTTCCTAAGATAAAACACAAAGAATGAAAGAATGTTTGATTGTATTTGTTGGTGGAGGCTGTGGCAGCATATTGCGATATCTCATATCGCTGCTTCCCCTATGCAAAACCAATACACATTTTCCTATTACTACACTATTGTGTAATATCACAGGCTGTCTGTGTATTGGATTATTTTATGCCCTCTCGGAAAAATTTGGTTGGAGTCAATCCACCAGGCTGCTACTCACAACAGGTCTTTGCGGAGGTTTCACCACATTCAGCACATTCTCCAACGAAACACTGCAACTCTTAAAAAGCACAACCCTCTCCGCATCAATCTTATATGTCACAACAAGCATTTTGCTCGGCATTGGAATGACATTTCTCGGAAAGACCCTTGGCGAACGAATTTAACAATCCGATAACACAAATATTTTGAATAACCACAAACCAAATATCGCTCTTGTGGGCAACAACTCGCTCACAATGATAGGACTGAAGTCCCTATTGGAAGACATCATTCCTTTTGCCGACATATTGATTTTTCACGATACCAGGCAACTACACTCCCATACACCTGCAACACCCTTTTTCCACTATTTCATCACCTCTGCAGCATATAATGAAGACGCTTCATTCTACGACGAAAACAGAAACAAAGTAATTTTGTTGGCAGACAATACCACGTCCCTCAACGAACACACAAACCAATTTCGCAAATTAGATATGTTGCTACCGCCTGAAGAAATGCTTAAGCAACTCCTTCAAATTCAGCAACACGCCCACCATGGGTATACAAACTACCCACGTCAATTGGCAGAAACTCTAAACAACGAGAAACAACGCGTTCAAGAAACACTCTCGCCTCGCGAAATCGAAGTGATACGCCTGCTTACAAAAGGATTTATCAACAAGGAGATAGCTCAACAACTCAACATCTCTATCAACACCGTGATAACACATCGAAAAAACATTATGCAAAAACTACACTCACAATCCCTCTCAAAACTCGTTATCTATGCTGTGACACACGGATATGTAAGTGCAGACGAAATAAAATAACACAACATAAAAACAAGGCGAAAACAGAAAACACAATTAGCGTGCCATCTGTTTTCGCCTTGTTTTTTGTTAATAACTGCCTCCTACTGAAACGAAGCCCCGACAATGTCGAGCAATTCGGCAGTAATTGCAGCCTGACGTGTCTTATTATACATCAAAGTCAATTCGTGCAACAATTCATCAGCATTGTCGGTGGCAGTCTGCATGGCAACCACTCGTGCCGAATGTTCGGCAGCCAGACTATCTAAAACAGCAGTATA
This sequence comes from Prevotellaceae bacterium, assembly GCA_029219385.1. Classification (GTDB taxonomy): domain Bacteria; phylum Bacteroidota; class Bacteroidia; order Bacteroidales; family Bacteroidaceae; genus UBA6382. The sequence continues at coordinate 144,307 of JAQXTH010000040.1, forward strand.
TAGTTTCAGCGACAACACTTTGGGAATTAAAGTATCGACAATCTCTGCTTTTGTTGGCTCAATTATATAATCCAAAGCCATGCCGTCTTTATTTTCCACCACACCACTCTTGGTATCAAGTTGAACAGGGAGGAACGTTTCTGTCGTTACAATCTGGCTTGCCGTGTTTTTAAAATGATTATACACAATCACGACTTTGTCTATCTCCTTTTGTTCAAAACGCCTCATAAGATCATCAGCCAAAACAGCCACGTCAGCATATTTGGTGTGATCAAGCAGTGAAGAATTGTTTGATTTAAATTCAAAGTCAAGCCTTTTCATTTTATCGGCAATCTTCACACCGATAGGCAAAACCTCCACTTCTGCACCACTATTGTGCAACGTGTCAATAACTTGAGTGGTGGCCTTGATTACATTCGAATTGAATGCACCACACAAACTTGAATTTGACGACACACAAACAACCACTGCCTTAGCCACTTGTCGCTTCGCTGCGTATGGAGAAGAACTCTCACCCTCAAGTTCAGAAACAAAACGCGACATAATATTGTCCAAACGTTGCTGATAAGGGCGCATACTCTCAATGGCGGCTTGAGCCTTGTGGAGTTTTGACGATGCCACAAGTTTCATTGCACTCGTTATCTTTCGTGTGCTTGAAACAGAATTTATGCGAATTTTTACTTCCTTTAATGAAGCCATATAAATATCCTTAGTGTGATTGTAATCTATCTTTTTTCCGGCAATAGCGCGAGAAGTCTATTTAATATTGCGAGTTTAATATTGCGAGGCTACGTCGTCAGCCACTTTGCGTATAAGGCTCTCAACCTCTTCGGTAATCTTTCCTGCCTTTATCACGTCCAAAACCGTTTCGCGATATGACGAACGCATAATCTGCAAGAAACTGTCTTGAAACTCTGCGACCTTGTTTTGCGGAACATTGTGAAGCAATCCCTTTGTGCCACAATAAAGTATTGCAACCTGCTCTTCTACTGCCATGGGGCTATATTGAGCCTGCACAAGCAACACGTTGTTTTTGCGACCGCGGTCAAGTGTCATAGCCGTAACAGGGTCCATGTCTGAAGAAAATTTGGAAAACGCCTCAAGCTCACGATATTGAGCCTGGTCGATTTTCAACGTGCCGGCAATCTTCTTCATACTCTTAATCTGTGCGCTACCACCAACACGACTCACCGAGATACCCACATCAATGGCAGGACGCTGTCCTTGGTTAAACAAATTAGAGTCGAGATAAATCTGTCCGTCAGTGATAGAAATCACATTGGTAGGAATATAGGCAGAAACGTCACCGGCCTGGGTCTCAATGATTGGCAACGCTGTGAGCGAGCCACCACCTTTCACCTTGCCTTTCATGCAAGCCGGCAGGTCGTTCATTTTTTCTGCCACCTCTTGCTGGGCATTGATTTTTGCAGCGCGTTCCAAAAGTCGGCTATGCAGGTAAAACACGTCACCCGGATAAGCCTCGCGACCCGATGGACGACGCAACACGAGCGACACCTCGCGATAAGCCACAGCCTGTTTTGAAAGGTCGTCATAAACAACCAAAGCATGCTTGCCTCTGTCGCGGAAAAACTCGCCAATTGCAGCACCGGCAAACGGAGCATAATACAACATTGAAGCAGGCTCGGCGGCAGTTGCAGAAACAACCACCGTATAGTCCATTGCACCATGCTCCTTCAACGTCTTCACAAGATTAGCCACCGTAGAAGCCTTTTGGCCTATGGCCACATATATACAATAAACAGGATTGCCGGCGAGGAAGTTCTCACGCTGATTTATAATCGTGTCAATGGCAATGGCAGACTTACCTGTCTGGCGGTCACCAATGATAAGCTCACGCTGTCCGCGACCGATAGGAATCATAGAGTCGATTGCCTTTAGTCCCGTCTGCAAAGGTTCGTTCACCGGCTGACGAAAAACAACACCCGGAGCCTTGCGATCTAATGGCATCTCAAACTTTTCGCCACCAATCGGAGCACCACCGTCAATCGGTTCACCGAGCGTGTTGATCACACGGCCAACCATTTCCTCGCTCACCTCGATAGAAGCAATGCGACCGGTGCGACGGGCAATATCACCCTCTTTTATTCCCTCTGAAGAGCCAAAGAGTACAACGCCCACATTGTCTTGCTCAAGGTTCATGGCAATGGCTTTGGTGCCGTTTTCAAACTCGACAAGTTCGTTTTCGGTCACATTGTTGAGACCATACAGACGAGCCACACCGTCGGAAATATTAAGCACCCTGCCCACTTCTTCAAACTCGATGTCGGTCTTCAAACCCTCCAACTCGTTGAGAAGCACTTCAGAAACTTCGCTTGGATTTATTTTGTTTGGCATAAGGTTCTATTTTATTTAAAATTCATATAAAATTAAAAGTTAAACATACGCTCATGGAGTCATTTCGCCCTAAACAATCTGTTTTTTTATGGTGCGCAACCTGCCGGCCACGCTCGCGTCTAAACATTGGGCATCATATTCCAACACAAACCCACCGATAATCGAAGGGTCTATCTTCACGTTAAATTCAACCTCTTTCTTTGTTTTGGTTTCAACAATGGATTTAATGCGATTTATAGTCTCGTCACCGAGTTGCCTTGCCAGCGTCAAACTACACACCACAATATTTTTCTTAGCCTTATAAGCATTGATATAGGCAGTGGCGATAAAAGACATTATGTCCTCACGGTGTTTGTTCAAAACGAGTCTGAAAAAACGCTCCAAGCAATCAACCACGTTGCCCCCACTTGCCACCTTGAGCAATCTGAGTTTTGCTTCACTGTCGACCACGGGGTCTGCCAATGCCACTTTCAGTTGTGGCACCTTTTCAAAAGACGACACCAAAACATTCATGGCCGAATAGACCTCGTTGATCTGATTGTGTGCTTCGGCAAACTTTAGCAAAGCCTTGGCGTAACGAGAAGAAACAATTCCTATATCCATACTATACTGTCGACGTTGGTTTTAAATATTGTTTTTTATCTTTAAGTGTGTGTGTATGTCTGTGCAGCAAAAACAAATCGCATTATTTTTTTTCTGCCACCTGATCTAAAATCCGGTCAACCCACTGCATCTGTTCTTCATCTTTCTGCAAAGAGCGTGAAAGAATTTTGGCAGCTATCTGAATTGAAAGGTCTGCCACTTGTGACCTCATGTCGCGTTGAGCTTTTTCGGTCTCGGCTTTGATTTGTCGGCGAGCATCTTCCAAAATGCGGTTAGCCTCTTGCTGAGCCTTCTGTTTTGCCTCTTCCACTATTTGGTCGCGAGTGTGGCCGGCCTCTTTCAATATCTGTGACTGCCGTGTCTGTGTCTCCTGTATCATGGCCTGACATTCGGCCTTGATATTAGCTAACTTTTCGTTTGCCTGACGGGCAGCGGCCAAAGACTCATCAATATATGCCTTGCGTTTTTCGACCATATCGGTTATTACCGGAAAGCCGTATTTTGCAAGCAGGACAAACACAACCAAAAAGGCTATGAGCATCCAAAAGAGCAGGCCGAAGTCAGGAGTTAAGAATGACGGCATAACAAACTAATGTGTTTCAGATAGTTTTTATTATTACATAAACAAGCAGAGCAGACAAACAATCACTGCAAAGAGAGCCACACCCTCAACAAGAGCGGCAATAATAATCATATTCATACGAATATCACCCTTTGCCTCGGGCTGACGAGCAATGGCCTCCATGGCGCTGCTACCAATCTTACCAATACCAAGACCGGCACCAATAGCTGTGAGACCGGCACCAATACCTGCGCCCAACTGTGCGATGCCAGCGGCTGCAGCTTGTAACATAATTAAAGACAACATAATTTTTAATGTTTTAATGATTAATATTTTATTTTGTTTATTATTTCCTACTTACAATAACGACAGCCCTATTCGTGGTGTTCCTCCGGGTGGGCAAGACCGATGAATATGGCACTCAACATCGTGAAGACATACGCCTGGATAAAAGCCACAAGCAACTCCAGACAGTCCATGAAGATTATCATCACAACCGATACTCCGCTCAGCCCCGCGCCAATCACTGCGCCCAACTTGCAAGAGATAAATATCACGCAAGTCAGCGACAAAACAATGGCATGGCCCGCAAAGATATTGGCAAACAAACGCACCATCAAGGCAAAAGGCTTTGTCAATATACCAAACAACTCAATCACCGGCATCATAGGCACCGGACATTTGAGCCACGTCGGAACCTTAGGCCAAAAGATCTCAAGCCAATATTCTCTGTTGCCAAACAAGTTGATGGCAAAGAAAGTAAACATGGCCAAAACAAACGTAATGGCAATATTGCCCGTGAGGTTGGCACCACCGGGAAATATAGGAACAAGTCCTAACAAATTACTCAGAAAAATAAAGAAAAATGCCGTAAGCAAATATGGTGCATAACGCTTGTAGTGTTTCTCACCCACACAAGCCTTTATAACATCATCGTTCACCATCATCACAAACATCTCCACCAGACCCACAAACCCCTTGGGAGCATCGCTGTCTGCTTTTTTGTTTCGATACCAACGCGCGCTGCCAATAAAGATCAGCAACATCAATATCACCACAATCCACAACTGAACAACATTTTTCGTGAGCGACAAATCGAGTTTCACCCTCTCTTCCCTGCCATCGACAATTTCACAAACCTTGTCTTTGTTTTCACCCTCTGTGGGGATAAAGAAACCATTATGTTTCCCATCTGCAGAATGATGAAAGGCCGACGACATAAAGCAATGCCATGAACCATCGTTGCTCATCACTATCACCGGCAGAGGAATAGAAACGTGATGTTTATCTATCGTCGTGATATGCCACTCGTGGGCATCGCCCGTGTGTCCCATCACTATTTCCTGAACATCGATTTTATCCTCATCGCCACCCGTTGAAGCCACTGCCCCCAAAGACAACGACAACAACACCATTGTCAACAGGCATAATATGACATATCTACTTGTTCTCATTTATTTTCTTTTCGATTTGAACAAAGAATACACTCTCGTAAATAATGGTAAGTATATACAAAACAAAGAAACTGACCACAAAGGCAATAGCCTCTGCTCGTCCTATTATCAAAGCAGCCATAATCACCGCAAAGGCAAACAGCATTCTAATCACCTTGTTGGAAAGATAAAAACGAACCAAAGCACTTTGTTGTGTCTTGACAAGACGAACATACAAAGTCACCGCCACAACATTATATATTATAAGCAGCAGCGCAGCTATGGCCAAAGGCACTGTGGGAAAACTGTCTGTCAACTTAAACAACAAACTCCCACAAGTGGTCAAAGCATAACCGGCCAATACCATCAGCACCATTCCGATGAAATAATATTTGCGAGCTCTGTATATTTTGTCCATCTGTATCTTCATAGACTTCGTGTCTGTAAAATCAACACAAATTTTTTGTTCGTCTCTACCGCCTCGCCTTCTCTTATTGCTCCACGCAGAGCGAGACCTCGTTGCAAGCCACTTCTATAAACCCCGATTTTATTTCAAACTCGAGAGTCTCATCTTCGGTCTTCACGGTCACCACTCCGGGTTGCAGACTCGATATAATTGGAGCATGGTTATCTAAAACCTCAAATGCTCCTTTGGTGCCGGGCACTGCAACGGCCACTGCACCACCGCTATAAACGGTCTTTTCCGGCGACACTATAATCAGTTTCATGATTTTTTGGAAAACTCAATTAAACATCACGCTCCGGCAGCAGCCTCAAGCAGTTTCTTGCCCTTTTCTATAGCCTCTTCGATCGTGCCGACATTGAGGAATGCCTGTTCGGGCAAATCGTCCACCTCTCCGTCGAGTATCATATTGAAACCTCTGATGCAATCTTCAAGACTCACCATAACACCGGGCAGACCCGTAAACTGCGAAGCAACCGTAAATGGCTGACTCAAGAAACGTTGCACACGACGAGCGCGGTTTACTGTCAACTTATCTTCGTCTGACAACTCATCCATACCAAGAATTGCAATAATATCTTGCAACTCATTATATTTCTGCAAAATCTGTTTCACTCTCTGTGCGCATTCATAATGCTCTTTACCTATCACGTTGGGGTCGAGCGCACGCGATGACGAAGCCAACGGGTCAACAGCCGGATAAATACCCAATTCGGTAATCTTGCGGCTCAACACGGTGGTTGCGTCAAGGTGAGAGAATGTTGTGGCAGGAGCAGGGTCAGTCAAGTCATCGGCCGGCACATATACAGCCTGAATTGAAGTGATCGAACCATTTTTGGTAGAAGTAATACGCTCCTGCATTGCTCCCATCTCAGAAGCCAAAGTAGGCTGATAACCCACCGCCGATGGCATACGGCCCAACAAAGCCGAAACCTCCGAACCTGCCTGAGTGAAACGGAAAATATTGTCAATGAAGAAAAGCACATCGGTCGACTTGCCGGTCTTGGCACTCATATCGCGAAAAGACTCTGCCACCGTCAGGCCCGACAATGCCACCGATGCACGCGCACCGGGTGGCTCGTTCATCTGGCCATAGACCAATGTGGCCTGGCTCTTGGCAAGTTCCTCATAGTCTACGTCTTCGAGAGCCCATTTACCCTCCTCCATTTTCTCTTTAAACTTCTCGCCATATTTTATCACACCGGCCTCTATCATTTCGCGCAACATATCGTTGCCCTCACGGGTACGCTCACCGACACCCGCAATCACAGAAAAACCGTCATGACCTTTTGCCACATTATTTATAAGTTCCATGATAAGCACGGTCTTGCCCACACCGGCACCACCGAAAAGCCCCACCTTTCCACCTTTTATATAGGGTTCAAGCAGGTCTATCACCTTGATACCCGTAGTGAGAACCTCCTGTGTGGTTTTTAGTTCATCAAACTTGGGAGCCTCGTGGTGTATCGGAGCAGCGTCTTTTTGGTCAAACTCTTTCATGCCGTCGATAGGTTCACCTATCACATTGAGCAACCTGCCTTTGATCTGGTTGCCCGTTGGCATACATATCGGCGAGCCCAACTGTTTTACCTCAAGACCTCTGCGAAGTCCATCGGTAGAATCCATTGCTACGGTTCTCACCGTGTCCTCACCGATGTGTTGTTGAACTTCAAGCACAAGGGTGTTTCCCTCGCCTCTCGAAACGACAAGGGCATCATGAATTTTTGGGAGAATTTCCTCTGACTTCTGCCCCTCTGTGTCGAAATAAACATCGACCACGGGACCAATCACCTGAGAAATACGACCATTCTTTAGTGGCATAATATATCTGTTTTTACGTTATTTACTCTGTCTCACAACCAAGGCAACATCACGAAACTCGAAAAGTAATTTGACATTTCAGCTATCACGATGCAACCTGTTTCAACACTTCATACTGCAAAGATAATAATTTTTCGCTACTATCAAGTGTTTGCCATGCTTTTTTCAACTAATAAAACAACATTTGCGCAATTAGCAACCCTCTTCCCCTCTATATGTAATAAAACAAGGTGTCTGCAACGAACTAAATCGTCGCAGACACCTCCATCATATTGATTTTCTCAAGAAAGAAACCTTATTTCTCGTCTTCCCAAACAAAACCACCTTGGAATTGATTTGACAAAGAACTACCGGCATCTACTTCTTCACCATCATTTATTTTTATATTACCTGGATCACCTGAAGTTGCAATTATATTTGCCAATCCAATTTTATAGAACTCTATTGTCGGAGAATTATATGTTTTTTTCATAATCATTTGATTTTAATTCATTAGTTTGCTTTAAATACTCTTCCATTCTTTATATACAGACGACCTTTCACCGTGTTGACTACAACATTTCCTTGAAGGTCATAGACAATGTTATTATCGTCAGAAACTATCAAATCAACAGACTCAACTGCAGTTAAATCATCTTCATCAAATCCAAATCCAAAGAATGAATTTGAAGGACTTGAAGTAGACAGTTCCAGCCAACATTTATGACCACTGATTTCGTTGCTACCACTATTAAGACGATAGAAACCCACACCATTTGTATTTTTATTGGCAAAGATATAGGCAGAATAGCCATTTTGAGGAATGATGCTCTGGGCCTCAACTGCCGGCTTCAAATAATTTGTGCCGAGGGCCGAGACTCCCGAAGTTATCTTAAAGTTATATTCTTTTGCTATTTCAGCATATACTATCACACCTGTATTTGCAGGAATATTGCCTGTAACTTCAACCAATTGTATAGTACTTTCACTTGAAGTTTCCGGAGCGTAATATACTTTCACACCTTCAGGGATTATTACGTCTACCGCACTGGCAAATGTGGCATATTTCACGCTTGAAACACTAAGAGGTAACGACTCTACAGGATCAAGATACCACATTGCGGCATCTGAGGTTGCATCACCTGCATAAGAGGTTGCATTTCCGTTAGCTGTTGCATAATACCTGCCCTCAGTATCATTTCCGTATTGCAGGCTGAATGTACCGTCATACTTCCCGATGGCAATTGTCCAAGGGTGCTTGTAAATATAATTTGTACCATTACTTGTAAAACTACCCACACCAAGTCTATACACACCTTTCCAATAAGCACCGTTTTCGTATGCCATAAGATTATTCTCTGAGTCCAAATAGAATATTGCGTTTTTGTCTGCTCTTTCTTGTGTCTCAACTTCAGAGGCATCTTTCTTCGCGCAATTTACATAACGACCATTGGAATAACTCCTTATATAATAATAGCCCGGCTTCAAACTGCGTATTGCCTCCATTTGTTTGCTCATGGCAATAAGGTCGGTATATAAAGTCGCTGTTGTTGGTGCGGATTTATAGGTATCAAAAAATGTCTCAGCCATTGGTAAATTTATTTGCGAAGAACTTGCCCCATACAAGACTTTCAATTCATTATAAGAATTCAACACCTCTTGCCAACTTACTTCAACACTCACTACCCATTGTGATGCAACGGCACTGTTATTCCAGCACACAAGGTTTCCGTTTATATGAGCGTAAGCATGGTCTTTTGTTGAGCCATGCACTCTAAATGCAGCATAACACTCTGCAGGATTTGAAAATTCAAACTTCACTTCCTTATCTGAAACAGGGAATGCATAACTCGTCGTGTCTTGTGAACCAATATATTTTCCCGTTGCAACATTCTTGAGAGAGAAACCGTTTTCTACGTCACCATTTAATTGCCAAAGAGTACTGTCATTCTTATCCGTAACTGCATTAAAAGACGTTGCACCCAACGTATGGTTTAGATACTTATTATAATTTCGGTTAAGCAAACGAATAAAATCACCCGAGGTCGGAGTACCTGTTTTGGAAGGAGACGATGCCAATTTATTTCGTGCAACCACAAGCTTGTTCAACTCCTTATAATTAGTTTCTATATCACCATTATCAACAATGTTGCTATTATCTATTGCTGTTTTCAAAGCATTAACTTCACCTGATGGGAATGCATAATAATCAGCTTGTAAATAAGCATTACAAGACTTTGACACCTCTGATTTCTTTGCCATATTCAAATTATATTCTTCTGTGGCAGATAATATCTCGCTAATGTCAAAAACAGAGCCATGGTCACAATTCCAATTTCCTACTTTTGTTGAGGACCCTTGTCTATTCCACCCACTATAATCACCGATATTTTTACTCTTTGATATAAACCAACCATTATAACTATAGATATTAAACGTTTTATTAACCGGAGTAAGATAATAAACTGTCGCGCCTTCTGTCGTTTCGGAATAAGTGGCAACTCCTGAAGAATTATAAAACTCATTAAGATATTTACCAAGGTTTACATTATAAATATAACAAGCCTTCACACCCTCGCCTGCACCTTGGGGCGCTTCAACAAACTTCCAACAACCAAACGACCTGTTTGTCTCCAATTTTATTACTTCGTTTTCAGCCTGCCCCTCTGCATATTTATTACAATCAATATTTCTAATCGTATAATACTTTTTTGATTCTTCTGTCGACATCACAACTTCAGGAATTAATGTCAACGGATTTGAAACATCTGCACTCTCAAATTCCCATATAGAACCGGCATCGTTAGCAACATAATTACAAATAGTTGTTTGACCATAATCGTTCCATGCTCCATACTTTGAAACATCTTGCGAAGTTGAAATTACAACTCCGGTGTAGTTGCCTTTTGTGTATTCTTGTATATAATAAATGTTACCATTATAAGTCCAAGTAGACCAATTATAGTCATAACTATTCAATCTGGTTGGCGTGGCTGCATTGAAAATATAAACTGCCTTTACGCCGTCTTCCAATTTTACACCATTAGGAAGATTATCCTTAGCATCCTTGAAATAAAACAACGTTCTCATGTCTGTGTTTTTTGTTTGCAACATCACCTTACTGTCAGTTTGATAACTGGCATACTTTCCCGATCGCATATTTTTAATGCGATAATACTTAATGTCATTCGTTCCGGTCGAAAATTCCGGAAAGGTCACTTCCGCCTTGACCACTCCAAATACGAGTAAAGCCATAGCAAGCAAAGATAAAACTCTTTTCATTTTCAATAAAATTTTAAAATATTATTTATGCAAAATTAAATGCAACACATCAGCGGCAATCTCATTTTTCTCATTTTCAATTCTTACACCGCTTCGGTGCAAAGTTACATAAATAAAATTTTATTTCTGCACCCTTTCCCCTAAAAAACACAGCAATTACAAAATGTTATTATTGATTGTTTTTACAAGCAGAAAAAAGCGCTCAACTTTGCAACATACGGATTACAATTTTAACACGAAGCTGAACCCAAAGGAGCGACATAATAATTTCAACAATGCGGCCGCAAAAAACAATAACACACACCAACGTCTTTGCACATAAAAAAGAGCGGTAGACGGGACTCGAACCCGCGACCCTCGGCTTGGGAAGCCAATGCTCTACCAACTGAGCTACTACCGCAACAATAAGCGCAAGAAAAACTCAACTAACAATTTTCTCTTGCAAGTGCAAAAGTAATTATAAAAAACGAAAAACAACGTCTTCGCCCTTCTATTTTTCAAGTTCCTTAAGCTTTTCCCCTAAATTGAGATTAAAATATATCTTATATAGTGGTGCCTGCCATTTATCTTTATTGTCGGGAAAAGCCTCTTTGTATTTTTCTAAATAAGGCATGGCACGTTGATAAAGTTCGTCGACCTCTTTTTTGCGCGTTTTATATTCCGTGGAAGTGGGATTGGGCGAAAGAGTACTTTCGTATGCCATTGCCTTGTTATACCAACACAATCCCGAGTAATATGCCACCTGCACATTTTTGCTGTCAAGTCTCTCAAGCCTTTCCGTCAATTCCAAACACTTATCATAGAGCTTGAGGTTGAAAAGCACCACAATCTGACCATAAAGATACAATTTGTTGTCAGGTTGAAGGAGAAGCAGACTGTCGTTGAGCGCAATTGCCTCGCGATAGCGACGCGTGTTGTTGAAAAGGTCGGTGAGACGTGAATAGAAGTAGTCTGAATACGACGACCGGTTCAAGCCACGCTTAAGCGATTTTATATAATTCACTGTGTCACAGAGTTCAGAATACGCCATCGACTCATATTGCAAGGCATAGTCGTAGTTGGCGCTGTCGCCCTCGGCAATCGACCTATATTTAAACACCTCATTATATTTCTTTGCCTCAAAACACGAAGCCATGCTCCAAAAGGCAGCGCGTGGCAATCTCGCTTTAGTGATATATCTGTCGTCTTTGAAATCTTCAGAACAAGACACATCTATATACATCGAAAACAAGTTGTGAGCCGACTCCCATTTCTTATTTTTAACAAAAAACATACCTCCGCTATATAGATTGGGATAATACAGCCTCAGCATTTCATGGTTTTTCTTCTTGGTTTTTGCAAAAGACTTTACCCCCTCGGCTTTAAGCAATTCTTCTTGTTTGAGGGTATACTCAAAAATTTTGCAAATAGAATTGAAGAAAGCCGCAGTGTCGTACTTTTGGTGCAAATACAACTTCATGTTTTCTGCATCGTTTGCTTTTGTTTCGATTGCTGTTGCCAGCACATATAATTGTGGGTCGCGATTGATGAGCGTGTCGTTAAGGCATTTGTTCACCAGTTCTCGCCCCTTGGCCACGTTTGAAGTCTTCACATAAGACTTCAAGTCTTTGAGTTCCTTCCATTCACCGGCAAAAAGCGATTGGGCGAAAAGCAGAAACATCATTGTTGTTAATTGGGTTAAACGAGACATGGAGATTAAATTTATTTAGTTAGTTTATTACAAACAGAACATCACTATTTTTTGTGTTGTCTGTATAAGTTCATGATACATGTGAAAAATTGTTATTTCTTGAGGCTATCGTCCTCAATCTTGTCAATTGCACCTGTAACGGGGTTGAACCAAACCTTGCAGGTGGCACGCTTATTAAACAAATCGTCAGAGAGATAGTCCTCGCGACCAAATTGTGCCACAGGTGTTTGTTTACGATAAAACTCCTCACCGTTAAACAACAGTTTCACAACCGCTTGCGACGGCACATTAAAGTAAACCACGCGCCGCTCAAGTTTCTTGTCGGCCAACTCCGTGCGACCATGAGGCACAGTGTTTTTATTCTCAACCTCTATATATATTGGTGCTCCGCTGAGGTTTTCTTTGTCTACAAGACCGGCTTGGTCTGAAAATCTGGCAACCACCTCTTTTGCTACTCCATATTGGGGAGTATAATAGAGAGTCCATGTCTTTGTTTCGGTGTCGGAATAGCCCTTGAAGAGTTGCAATAGTGCATGTTCCTGTTCATCGAGTTTAGACAACATCAATTTGAGTTGTTCGCCATCCTTTGGCATATAGTCGGCTTCTCCTTTAGTAAGTTCACTGCGGCTCTCTCTGATGTTGTAAATTTCTGCGGCAGTTAGTTCCGCCATTTTCAATTCACTGCCGGCAGCAAGAATTTCCTCATTAAGAAAATCCCTGCTGTTCACCTTTTCGGTAGAAGCCGCTTTTATATCTTTTGTTTCAGGTTCCACAAACTTAGGAGTTTGGGCATTGATAGCCAGCAAAATGCCATTGTCATTGAGAGTGCAAAGCGGAGCCGACGTTCCTTTTTTCAACAACACGATGTGAGCTTTGGCAGTGTCGGGGGCAGATGTTTCAACAACTTCCACCTTGTCTATCTTCCACGCTGTCTCTTCGGCCTTCACCGCGTCGTTAATTCTGAGAAAACGCTGTGCGTAGTCATGAAAATCACCAGGGTGTTTGGTTGTGCGCGTGGCAGTGATGCTAATCTTAAACACCGTGAGAGGCATATAATAAACCAC
>JAQXTH010000041.1 GCA_029219385.1 Prevotellaceae bacterium
AGTTAGGAATAAGATAATAATGTAAACCTATATTAGGAATAAAAACATGAACTGACAACCATAATAGGAATTATAAAATAAGAGTGTAAACAACAATAGTATTAACAAACAAAACTGTCAACCAAAATCAGTACACGTCAACGATATATCTCCGGGCGGAAATACTAAGATTTTCGGCCGAAGATACTAAGATTTCCGCCCGGAGATACTAGTATTTCCGGCCGGAAATAAATGGAGAAGTCTGCTCGCGTTTGGAATTGAGGGTTTAGGGGATGGAAAAAGGTTGAAAGAATTGTTGCAAAGTCATAAATTGATGGTTGAAAATCGAGAAAGTTTGATATTTTGATGCAAAATGAAACAAAGGAAGCAAGGGGGCTTGGCAGGTGGGATTGGACGAAGATACAAAAAAACGGTCGCGAATGGCGACCGTCGGGATTTTAAAAATCTTTTGACAATATACACAAATACAAAAGGTAATTTTGAAAATTTAAAGAAAATGGAGGGTAAATTTTGACAAATGTAAAAATTTTGGTTGTCAACAGTTGCTCGGTTGACGAAATCTGATTATTTTTGCACCTTGAAAAGAAAATAAATTTTTTAACATCATGGCGAAATATATTTTTGTGACAGGCGGTGTGGTTTCTTCCTTGGGCAAGGGAATAATCTCGTCGTCGATTGGCAAGTTGTTGCAGGCGAGAGGCTATAAAATCACTATTCAGAAGTTTGACCCCTATATAAATATTGACCCCGGCACACTCAACCCCTATGAGCACGGCGAATGCTATGTCACCGTCGATGGCATGGAGACCGACCTCGACCTCGGACACTATGAGCGTTTCACCGGCATTCAGACCACACGCGCCAACTCGATGACCACAGGGCGCATATATAAGTCGGTGATCGACAAGGAACGACGCGGAGACTATCTTGGCAAGACCATACAGGTGGTGCCTCATATCACCGATGAAATCAAGAGCAACATTCGTCACCTTGGTGAAACGGGCGACTATGATTTTGTTATCACTGAAATCGGCGGAACCATCGGCGACATTGAGAGTGCTCCGTTTCTTGAGGCTATTCGCCAGCTGAAATGGGAGTTGGGCAGAGAGGCGGTGTCAATCCACCTCACTTATGTGCCATATCTCAAGGCGGCCGACGAACTCAAGACGAAACCCACCCAACACTCGGTGAAGGAAATGCTCAGCTATGGCATTCAGCCCGACATCTTGATTTTGCGCACAGAGAAACATCTCGACGACAATATGCGCATGAAGGTGGCGGGTTTTTGCAACGTAGACCTTGAGTGTGTTATTCAGAGCGAGGACTTGCCGAGCATTTATGAAGTGCCGGTAAATATGCAGAAGCAGGGGCTCGACTCCGCCATTTTGCGCAAAATGGGTATTCCCGTGGGCGAAACGCCGGCTCTCGGGCCGTGGCGTGAGTTTCTCGAACTGCGCCGCAACGCCACCGAGGTGGTGCGCATTGGCATGGTGGGCAAATATGATTTGCAAGATGCCTATAAGTCTATCAGCGAGAGCCTTTCTCACGCTGCCACATATAATAATCGCAAGATTGAGATTTCTTTTATCAATTCTGAGTTTCTCACTCCCCAAGACATAGAGACGAAACTTGCTCCCATGGACGGACTTGTGATTTGTCCGGGTTTTGGTCAGCGAGGCACCGAGGGCAAGATTCTCGCCGTGGAGTATGCGCGCAGACACGATGTGCCGTGTTTTGGCATTTGTCTCGGTATGCAGATGATGGTCATAGAGTTTGCACGCAATGTGTTGGGCTATGCCGATGCCAACAGCAGCGAGCTCGACCCCTCGACACCCCACAACGTGATAGACATGATGGAAGACCAGAAAAATATTTCAGACATGGGCGGCACAATGCGTCTGGGGGCCTATGATTGTCGGCTCGACCCCAAGAGTCGTGTGGCGGAGATATATCGTGCTACTGAAGTGAGCGAGCGCCACCGTCATCGCTATGAGTTCAACAGTGCATATATCGCTGAGTTTGAAGAGGCGGGCATGAAGTGTGTGGGCCGCAATCCTGCCACGGATCTTGTGGAGATTGTTGAAATTCCCTCTTTGAAATGGTTTGTGGGCACGCAGTTTCACCCCGAGTATCAAAGCACCGTGTTGCACCCCCACCCGTTGTTTATGTCATTCATAAAGGCGGCCATCGGATAGACGTTTGTCTTGCCCACGAAAGGGAAGTCGTCCTACCGACAGCCGCCTTGCGCTGCCTCGAGAGAGGGGGTGGTGATGATTGTTTGGTCAGAAATTGAGATAGTAAAATCGCTTTTTCATGACATCGAAGTCGTCGACCTTGTTTTGGTCGTATGTCTTGTGGGCGCAGCCACAAATCTCGCAGAAGAGTCTGTACCATTGTGCAAACGACGAGGGTTTGTTGACAAGTTCCTTTGAGTTGTAGAGCATGTTGGCTATGCGCGCCATGTCTTTGGGCAGTCGGTAGCTCATGATGTCTTCCACGAGAATGGGTAGATAGTCTGTCTTGAGCGGGTTGCGCCCCTTGAAGTCGGGTTTGAAAAACGGCGAGAAGAGTTCGACAATTTCTTTGTCTTGTTTCATGCCGCCGGATTGTGGCTTATAGCCGGTGACGCTGTTGCAGAAGGTGTCGACATGGTCAATTTTGGTGTGTATGTATGTCGCTCCCGCTGCCACATCTATTTTTGTGTTGATGCTCACGTTGCCTCTGATGTTGATGTCCATATTATTGTTTGTTTACGAGGGTGTTGATATTGAGGTTTTCGATGCTTATCACGGGTTGGAGCGGTGTGTGGACCGGTGGGGGCGGTGTTTCGCTTGTGGGTGATGTGGGTGGTGTGAGTGACCGGGTCGTTGTTTGCCGATGGGGTTGATTGAATTTCATTTCCATTAGTTTCTCGACAATGTTCATACACTCGAAGACGATGTGGCTCATTCTTCTGATTTGTCTGTTGTTTGCATTACCCTTTTTAGATTTAATCTTTTTCATTTTCTTTGTTGTTATGTAAGTATTTTCTTTTTACATTCGTCACACAATATTCCGTTGATTCTCGACACGAGACCGTCGCCCGGTATATACCATATTTTTTTGCACTCCCTGCAGCGGCAGCGTATGTAGGGAGCCGGCAGATTGAACAGTATCATATCAGCGAAGAGATTATGCGGTTGATGAACTTGCGGAGACAATTCTCGGCGATGCGTGCCAACAGCCATGAGGCTGCGATGATGAGCGGAGCGAGCCAGCCACCGTGGTTGAGCGCAAAGTTGGCGAGGGCGCAGAAACACAGTGTGGCGAGGGTGATGGTGATGCCCGGAGTGAGCTGACGCGCAAAGCGAATTTTGATGATGTTGTTGTTCATAGTGATATATGTTTAGATGATTATAAATTTGTTTTCGAATGCAAAATAAGAACGATAGTGTTTCAAAAAGCGGAACACTATCAGAAAAGTTTGTATCTTTGCAAAAAAAATTTGAACGCACATGAAACTTACGCAACATTCGTGGCTCGTGAGTCTCTTGGGGCAGCACCCCCACGGCTGCACCTTGGTGGAAATCAACGACTATTGGCAACAGTCGAGCGCATACAACGGGCGACCCATTTCGCGCACCTCGCTCTTCAGGGCCCGCGACACCATTCTTAATCAGTTTGGCATTTTGATTGAGTGTGAGTGTCACAAGGGCAATTCGCGCTACAAGATAGGCAACCCGTCGGAATTGCAGAGCGACTCGATGAAAAACTGGCTTTATTCAAATCTCACGGTGGGCAATCTGTTGGCCGACCACACAGCGTTGAAAGACAGGATTATGCTCGAAAACACCCCCGTAGATACTGCTCATCTGCGCGACATATTGTCGGCCATGAAAGAGCGTGTTGTGCTGACGATTGTCTATAGGAAATATTCGGGCGAGTCTTCCGAGAGGGCAGTGGCTCCTTTGGCTCTCAAACTGTGGCAGCAACGTTGGTATTTGTTGGGGTGTGAACCTCGTTGTTGCAAGGGTGAGGGTTTTGTGGAGGGGTTGCGTGTGTTTTCGCTCAACAGGATAAGGCAGGTCTCTGTGGGTGGCGAGAAGTTTAGAATGAGGCGCGACTTTTCGCCTCAGACGTATTTCAGTGAGTGTTTTGGTGTTTATCCGGGCGTGGATTGCGAGGCGGAGCGCATTGTGTTGAGAGCCTATGGACAGACACCGCATTATCTGCGCGACTTGCCACTCCACCATTCGCAGCGCGAGTTGGAGACGGTTGGCGACCACACTGATTTTGAATTGTTTCTGCGTGCCACTCCCGACTTTCTAAACCATTTGCTTGTGCATGGCGCGGGTTTGCAGATTGTTTCGCCGAGCAGTGTGGCAGACAAGATGAGGGAGATAATCAGTGGTCTTGCCCGGCGGTATGATTTCCCTTATTCTGTGTCTCACGACCACAAAACGACGTAAAATTGTAGATAAATTGATGGAAAAACCAATTGTTTTGCAGGTAGAATGAAAGGTCTGCACCTAAATCATGGGTTTTCTCAACAAAAAATGTATTTTTGCAATGATAAATATAGTTAGAGATAATATGGAAACTAAGCCCACGGACGACGAGTTTGCCATCAAGGGACTGAACAATGAAAGAGGGCTATGCGCTCGTTGGGCTTTCAGCCCGTTAACAGCAAGAACAACATGCGCAGCTGAAGCAAGGTGCGGCGGTCTTTGGCAAAGACTACTTCCGCGAACTGCTGGAGCGTGTGCGTTCCATCCGTGCCAGCGAACGACGTATCTGTCAACAGGTAGCACTGCTTTTCCTTAGATGAATACATTTCTTGATGTTGTAGTTGTGGAGTTTCGCGGATTATGTCTAAATTTGCATTATCTTATGCCTAATAAAATATCTTGGTGAAGACTATAGAAGGAAATAATGTTGGCAACATCACCGTTGATGCTGCCGGCGCAGCAAACGGTGTGTATAGCGTGGCTCTCAAGAAGAGAGGTTGCCTTGTGGGTGCGCAGAAAATTATACTCAAATAAAAGGCTGATTGGTCAAGAAAGCAATTTGCGGTGTGTCATAATAGCCAATCTGCTTAGTTGCTATCTTCTTGCATCTTTACTATTATGACGCATCTTAGAGGGTGAAGCCAAAAATCGTTATTTAGACTTCACCCTCTTGTTTTTATTTCTCGTCGTCGACTTTGTTGTTGGGGGTGTTTGTTGTTTTGTTGTCGGTGTGTATCAGATAAGTTTTGTGGTTAGTGTTATTATTCCAAAGATATTATTTCAAGAGAATTATTTGTAGAGAGTGATTTCAGCCACTCCGGCTCTGCCTTCAGACACTTTGTTGATTATGACTCTGAAATATTTTAGTTCTCTGTTTATTTGGATTGGTTTGAAATCCCAGCCCGTGCATTCGCGCTCATAAAGCAGTTCCCAATGAATGCCGTCTTTGGAAGTCTCCACTCTATGGGCATAGCTTGAACTGTCTTTCTGAAAACGGATGCGACCGGCAAAGACATTCTGTTCGGCGGCGAGGGAAAGAGTGATTGTTTGGGGAAATGTTTCTTGAGAGGAAATCCACCAACTGAAGTCGTCTCCGTCTGTGGCATTTTTCAGTGGAAATTCATCGGAGCCATTGTCGCCTTCAACACTTTTGATGTCGATTTTTGGTCGGTTTAATATTGCCTTGTCCCATTTCGTGTCTTTAACGACTACGCCATTTTCTTGGTCTCCGTTGAAAGAGGGGTGCTCTCCATCGGGTAACAAACATTCGTCAGAGACAACAGACTTGCAGACGGCAAAGCCGCTTTTTAGTCCTTCAGAAGAGGCTTTAATGAGAATTTTGCCATTCTTTTTTGTTGTTTTGACAATAGCATATCCAATTCCGGCCTCTACCTTTTGTGGGTTTATCCCAATTCTGCTTATGCCGTCTCCTATCAGTTCTCCTTCTCCGGTTACTTCAATTCTTATCTCTGCGGAAGAAGAGTTTACCACAGTTCCGTTTTTGTCGCAAATCTTGAAGTAGACGGGAATCATATCATATCCGTTGGCCACAGGTTGCATGGGGTAGTCGCCTATGGAAATTTCGATGTGTTCGGGCGAGCCGGGTGTTTGCACGGAGTGTTGCTTCGCAACCTTACCATTTATAAATCCCTCGGCTGTTAGAGTTCCGGCTTCGTAGTTTCCGGCATTAAAGATATAGCAGGGGCTGCCACCTTTTTTTGCTATCCACGGATATGAACGGGAAGCTTCTTCGCGAGTTTGTGTGCCAATGGGTTTGCCGTTTCTGAGCAGGCGCACGCTGTCACAATTGGAGAAAACCATTATCTCTGTTGAGGCAGAAGGATATTGGGCAGAAGAGTTGTAGGATGCTATATAGACCATCGGGCCGTCGTAGAGACCTTTTTGGCTTATGTTTTTGGAGCGCATACTCTGCATCATATAATAGCTGAATTTTGGGTAGCGGTTGATGTCGACAACGCCCGAATACATGGTGTGTTCTTCTGCTCCTCGTGCATAGTCGTTGTAGCTCCACATGAAATGTCCGCCCAGTCGTGGGTTGGCGTCCAACATACACCAATCAAAATAACCATCTCCATTCAGTTGCTTGTAGCGGCTTCTGCATTGGCGCATCAATTCTTGTTCGTTTTCTGTGAGTGAAACTCTGGGTTTTTCGCCTACTCCGTCTCCCCATTCTCTCGTCAATGAGGGCTTCACAGATATTTGGTCTTCAAGATAGTTGCTCATCACGTTGCCGTCTTTTGGAAAGCGTCCAACCTGCTTGTAGAAGACATCATAATAGGGTTCGGTTTCTTCGTGGCTGAAATAATCTCCTGCCGTATATAATTGATTGCCGGGATATTCTTCGTGGGCGGCGTTGTAGATTCTTTCTACCAAAGAGAGGGGATAGTGTGTTTCGTTTAGGGCTGTTTCCCATAAGATTATCGAGGGGTGATTTCTGTCGCGGCGTATCATTTGGCGACCGACCTCTTCCAATCGGTTGGCAAAAACGGGATTGTCATTGTAGTATTGCCAGCCGGGAATGCACTCCACTACCAGCAGGCCATATTTGTCGCAGGCGGCAAGAAAAGAGGGGTCTTGGGGATAGTGGGCTGCTCTCACGGCATTATAACCTCCGCGTTTCATATCAATAACGTCGCGTTCTTGCATGGAATTTGAGGCAGCATCACCTATGTTGGGGAAAGACTGATGTCTGTTTGCTCCCACGAGATATAAGTGCTCTCCGTTAATGAAGAAACCTTTGTCTTTGGTATATCGAATGGTTCGTATGCCGATTTTTTCGGTGAGGCAATCGATGGTCTTATTGTTTTCGGTCACTTTGCATTCCAGCGTGTATAGATTTGGGCTGTAGGGGTGCCAAAGATGAGGGTTTGAAACGCTCAAGTATTTTTCAACATATTTGTCAGAGAATTTGTCGACGGAGAATTGTTGTTCTCCCGACGCAACGATTTTCCCTCGTTCGTCTTTCAGTTTGAAAGTCACGATGCCTTTGTGTTGTTTGTCATTAAGGTTTCTCAGATGTGTCTTGACACAGACAATTGCCCTTTCCTTCGATACTTCGGGATAGGTCACGAAGATGCCTCCTCCTGCAGGTTCGTCAACTTCAAGTTCGTCAGAGATGTGGAGTTTGTCTGTTATCACGAGTTTCACGTCTCTATAGATGCCGCTATAGTAGTAGAAGTCCAGACGGTCTTGTGGCTTTCCCGGGGGTGTCAGAGGGTCGTGTTCGGCTGACACTCTGACTGCCAGCAGGTTGTTTTGGTCTGCATGAACATATTGGGAAATGTCAACCGTGAAGCCCATGTAGCCGCCATTGTGGATTGAAATATGGTTGCCGTTTATAAAGACATCGCAATTTTTCATCACTCCTTCAAAAGAAAGAGCAATGCGTTTGTTCTCAAATTTTTTGGGAATGGTGAAATATCGTCTGTACCAACCAATCCCGTCGTAAATCATATCGCCTCCACAATGTTTCTTTTCCAACTGCATGATGTGGGGGATTGTAACGGAAATCCATTTGGAATCGTTGCAGCCGGGCTTTTCTCCATCTTTTATGTCGCCACGAAAAAAAGCCCAGTCTGTATTGACCGAATATTCGACTCGTGGGTTTATGGCACGGCACACATACACAGATATGAGCAGACTTAAAACAATCAGACAGTGTTTCTTTTTCATATTGATTTACAGGGAAAAGTTGTTAAGAGAAATCAGTATGTTTTTATTTTGTGAGTAATTCGATAGTGAAATGATAGGTGACAGAGCCTTTACATTGAAGCGCAACAAATGGTATTTGGAGACACGGTGTTCCTCGATTGTAAAATCAGAATTGTGTGTGTCATGGTGTTGTGGTAAAGGCTGGTTGGGAATGTTATTTGTTGGTAAATCTAAACCAGTTGAAATCGGCAATGCCGCCGACTCCCTCTTGGGTTTCTGAATAATTCAGCAAGGCAAAGCGGTTGGCAGTCCACGGATAGCCCAGCCCCATGTGTAATGCACCTTCAACAGGTGAGAAAGATTTGCCGTCTAAACTGTAATAGAACCTTGCAGTGAAATCTCTGTCGGTCACTCGGGCTCTTATCCACACTTTGTCGTTTTCCAATTTCTCGACAAGAGTTGTGTCTTTGCCATTGTGGCACACAACAAGTTTGCGTACTCCGTTTTCGCAACGCACTCCGACGTAGGCATAGGGTGATTGGAAAATGCCAAAACCGGCAACGTTGCCATTTTTCATTTTGGAGATGTCCAATTCTACAGTGCCGGTTGAAAGGGGGCCTTGTACTCTTTGGGTCAGTGTGTTGCGCGCGTTGGTCAAATTGTTAGCAAACGAAGCCTTCAATCTTAGGTGGCCGGGGCGTTCTGTCAATGACCACATACTATTGTCGGGGTTGTGATTCCATTGCCATTGCAATCCCAAGATTTTTTTGTTGAACTCATCGGTGGTGGCGGGAGCCTTTATCTTGAATTTTTTCCCAACATTGGGTTTCTGATAAACAACGGCATCTTTGCCGTTTGCTCCAAGCATCGGCCAGCCATCAACCCAATTTACCGGAAGCAGGCAGGGCACCCGGCCTATCGGTCCGCGGCCTTGCATTATAATAAACCACCAATCTCCGTTTTTCAACTGAACCATTCCACCCTGGTGGGGCCCGTTGGTAGGATAAGAACTGTCGTCTTGAAACACAACCTTGTGTTCGTAGGGACCATAGATGTTTTTTGAGCGCAGGCAAACCTGCCAACCCTCAGTTCCGCCTGCCGGACAAAGAATGTAGTACATGCCATTGATTTTATAAACGTGAGCACCTTCCATAAGGGCATTCTTGCCCGAATTGTGGGCATCGTCAACCCCACGGTTCCAGATTTCCACCGGTTTGCCTTTCACAGATTTGACATCGGCATTTAATTCTGTCACATATAATCTGAATTGTCCATGAACTACATAAACCTTTCCGTCGTCGTCAAAAAACAATCCCGGGTCGTAAAGATATTCGGGGAAGATGGTTCTTTTCCATGGCCCCTCGGGTTTGTCGGCTTCACAAACGCAGAAATTGCCTTTTTTGTGCCCCAACCATAGGGGGTACAGAAAGCAACATAAAATTTTCCGTTGTTATATCTGATGGAGTTGGCCCACGAACCATTAAGATATAGGGTTCCTCCCTTCATGTCGTATCGGGGGTCTTCGTCATAGCGGTCTACAGTATAGCTGACCATTTCCCAATTTACCAAATCTTTTGATTTCGCAACCGGAGAACCGGGCACATAGTGCATACTTGTTGAAACCATATAAAACTCATTGCCCACGCGTATCACATCGGGGTCAGGCCAGTCACCCCACATCAGTGGGTTTGTGTATGTCTCGTCGCCGTTGTCGGGAGACCACACCTGTTGGGCATTCACAATGAAAAGCGGAGCAAGAAGGACTGCGCCGAATAGGAAAAATTTTGTTTTCATGTATTTAGAATTCTAAAAAAGGTTATTTCACGACAAAATTACAAAATAATACTAAGAACACAGATTTCTCGTTTGCTCTCTTTTTGCTTTTTCATGTTTTTTAACGCTGTGGAGAATTTCTGTAAGCCGGTCGGCTTTTTGGAAGATTATTGCTCCTGCCAATGCTGTTTTCAAAACCACTCCTGCTCGAAACACATACGAGGGAGAGAAGCCTATTGAGGGCATCACAATGCTTGAGGCTGATTGTAGGTTTAAAAAAGCAGACGGCAAGGTGGTTGTGCGCATGAGTAGCAGAAAGTTGTGATATGTGAAGATTGTGTGTGGGGTGGAAATTTAACCCTACTGATATTCCACTTTCTCAAGAAAAAGGGCGTGGGCAGGCACAGACTCGCCGGCTTGGGTGCGCCTTCCGCTGTCGAGCACTGCCTGAAATTGCTCAAGGGTCATGCGATGTTTGCCTACTTCAATCAGTGTGCCGACAATGGCTCTCACCATGTTGCGTAGAAAACGGTTGGCAGTGACAACGAAACACAGTGTGTCGTTGTCTTGTCTGTGCCATCGGGCATGGGTCACATGACAGATGTTTGTCTTGTTGTCTGAGTGGGATTTGCAGAAGCAGCCAAAGTCGGTGTGTGTGAGCAAGAGGTCGGCGGCTTTGTTCATCATCTCGACGTCGAGATCGAAATAAAGCCTCAGGGTATATGGGCGATTGAAGGGATCTTTGCGTGTGGTGATATAATAATGATAGGTGCGCGAGGTTGCGCTGAAGCGCGCGTGCCATTGCGGGGAGACCTCGTCGATATGATGAATGGCAATATCGGGTGGCAGGATGGCATTGAGGCGACGGGCGAACTGATGGCAGTCGAGCGGAGTGTCAGTGTCGAAATGACACGCCATTTGTCGTGCGTGGACTCCTGTGTCGGTGCGCCCTGCCCCGACCACGCTGATTTTTGTGCGCAAAAGGAGTGAGAGGGCTTCTTCCATGCGCTGTTGAACGGTGATGGCATCAGGCTGTGTTTGCCAGCCGTGATAGGCAGTACCGTCGTAGGCAAAAAATATGGCGTAGCGCATTTATCTTACGGTGATGTGGTAGCAACCTTGTTTGCGTTCATATTTCACATAGCAGGCTCCGAGGCTTCGGAGGTCGTTGAGCACTTCAGACAAAACCCATTGAAGTGTGTCGCTGCGGGCCTGCCTTATTGTCGTTCCGTCGGCCAAGACAACGGGAGCGTAGTTGATATAACTGATGTCGATGGTGGTGCCGTATGAGTGGCAACTGTTTTCGGTGGCGTTGGTGTTGATTGTGCGCAATCCTTTGATGTCTTCGAGCGAGCGTGTCACCGATGAAACAATGATGAGCGAAGGAGGAATTTTTTTGATAAGCAGAGAGTCTATGAAGTTACGTCCTATGCGAGCGAGGAGTTTCTTTGCACGCGGAATGAGGTAGGGCGACGAACTTGTGAGGGGAGCCACGGTATAGTAGGGGTTGTGGCTGATGCAAATCAGTGAGTCACCGACCATTGAGGCAATCTCGTCACGCGAGTTGCGAGGCGCGACACCGTGGTGGCGAGCGGCGGCAATCTGAACGGGGTTTATGTCGGGAAAGGCTCGCGAGAAGTCGCTCACGCTATAAATCTTGTGTGGTTTTTCAACCGCCATGATGAGTTGCGGGTCGTGGTAGGGAGTAGACAATATCGAGTCGCAGCGTGAGGCAGCCAAGGCCATAGTGTCGGCAAAGTTGAGGTTGGCTTGCTGTGGGGTTGCAACAACGGTTGTGTCAATATTTGGTGTAGACGGGGTCTTGCTCTTGTCGGATTGGCAACCGCCACACAGTTTTACAATAAATAAAATTGCCACAATGGCAGAGAAAGATATTTCAAAATGTTGTTTTTTGTTGGGCTTGAATTTCAATTTCATAAAATAATCGCGTTTGCAAGGCAAAAATAACTCTTTTCGCCTATAAAAGCAGTGCAGACTGCCACTTTATTTTTAATTTTGCATGAAATAACCGATATGATGATTGAGAAACTGCTTGTTTTAGACGATGTGGACCCTGTTGTGTTTTATGGTGCAGCCAATGCAAATATGCGCATGATAAAATCGCTTTATCCCAAATTGCGCATTTTGGCTCGCGACAACATCGTGAAGGTGATGGGGGCGGAAGATGAGATAAAGACTTTTGAGGAATTGTTTGGCAAGCTGCTCAACCATTGTGCGAAATACAACGCTCTGGGCGAAAAAGACATTGTGAAACTGCTCAACGGCGAGAAAACGAGCGACGAGAGTGCCGAGCACGTGATTGTCTATTCCACCACGGGCAAGGCTGTCAGAGCTCGCTCGGCCAATCAGTTGAGGCTGGTCAGAGCCTGTGAGAAAGACGACATGGTGTTTGCCATCGGTCCGGCCGGCACGGGCAAGACTTATGTGAGCATTGCCATGGCTGTTAGGGCGTTGAAAAAGAAAGAGAAGCGCAAGATAATTTTGAGCCGTCCGGCAGTGGAGGCAGGCGAAAAACTGGGTTTCCTTCCCGGTGATATGAAAGAAAAGATTGACCCTTATCTCAAGCCGCTCTACGACGCTCTCGAAGAGATGATACCGCCTGCCAAATTGCAGGAGTATATTGAAACCGGCGTGATAGAGATTGCTCCGTTGGCCTTTATGCGCGGACGCACTCTCAACGATGCCGTGGTGATTTTAGACGAGGCTCAAAACACCACTTCGAGCCAAATAAAAATGTTTATGACGCGCATGGGGCAGAACACCAAGATGATCATCACGGGCGACTGCACCCAGATAGACCTGCCGCCATCTCAGAGGTCGGGACTTTTAGAGGCATTGCGCATATTGAAAAACATTGAGGGCATATCTTTCATAAATCTTGACAAGAGCGACATTGTGCGCCACAGGCTCGTGGCTCGCATTGTGGATGCCTACGACGAAGAGGCACGGCGCAGAAAAACAGCAGACGACACAAATAATTTCAAAACCAATATAAATTATGACAAAAGCATTGACAAAGACTGACTTTAATTTCAAAGGTCAGCAAAGCGTGTATCATGGCAAGGTGCGCGACGTGTATAATCTGGGCGACCGCCTTGTGATGGTTGCCACCGACCGCATTTCGGCGTTTGACGTGGTGTTGCCCGAAGGCATTCCTTATAAAGGACAAATGCTCAATCAGATCGCGGCAAAATTCCTTGATGCCACCACCGACATTTGCCCCAACTGGAAACTGGCCACCCCCGATCCCATGGTCACGGTGGGAGTGATGTGTGAGGGCTTCCCCATAGAGATGATTGTGAGAGGCTATCTGTGTGGCAGTGCGTGGAGAGCCTACAAGAGTGGCGTGCGCGAGATATGCGGAGTGAAGTTGCCCGAGGGTATGCGCGAAAATCAGAAATTCGACTCACCGATTATCACGCCCACCACAAAGGCTGAAATCGGCGAACACGATGCCGACATCTCTAAGGAGGAGATCCTAGCGCGCGGTTTGGCTACCCCCGAGGAATACGCATTGCTCGAGAAATATACGCTCGCTCTCTTTGAGCGTGGCACGGAGATTGCCGCCAAGCGTGGTCTTATACTTGTCGACACCAAGTATGAGTTTGGAAAACACAATGGCCAAATCTATCTTATGGACGAGATTCACACGCCCGACTCAAGTCGCTATTTCTATAGCGAAGGCTACCAAGAGAAGTTCTTAAAGGGCGAGCCCCAAAAACAACTCTCCAAGGAGTTTGTGCGCGAATGGTTGATGGACAACGGTTTCAGCGGAAAGGCCGGACAGCAGGTGCCCGAAATGACTCCCGCCATTGTGGAGAGCATCTCAAACCGATATATTGAACTCTATGAGCATATCACGGGCGAGACCTTTGTGAAGGAAGATACCTCTGATATTGCCGACCGCATAGAGAAAAACATTGAGGCATATCTGTGATAGTTGCAAAACATATTTAAAAAAAGGAAAATCCTTCTCTGTTCCCCTCTACGTTTTAGGGTTGGGGCAGAGAAGGATTTTGTCATTGTGTTAAGTATGATTGTATAGGTCGGAAATGATTACGCTGTTTTTTCTATCGTTGCAATGTGGAGTGTGTCTGTTGTGGATATTCCTCACATTGTTGCGACGCAACAAGACTAAGGCTCAAAATGTGATGATATTGGTCTTGGCGTTGTCGTTTGTGACGTTTCTCGGTGACATGTGTTTCTATAATCCGTCAACCGATGCCCGAGTGTTGGTGTGGCTGGATGCGCTCAATCAGTTTGCCGGACCTTGTGTTGCTCCGCTGATGTTGTTTTTTGTGTTGGCGCGCTACAAGGTTGAGAGTCGCCATTGGAGTTGGTTTGTGTGGCTGACAATTCCTGTGGTTTTGGGAGTTACGTCGGCCATACTCTATGTGGTGATAGGCATCGACGATGCTGCCGAGATGATGGCTTATATCAACAAGGGTTTGCCTCTGCCCGAGAAGTTTAACACAACGATTTGCAACACTCATGTGTTTGTCGAAAAAACATTGTTTTATTTGTTGGTGTTGTTGCAGATGGTTTTTTTGTTGATATTGTTTGTTCGCCGATTGGTGTTAGACAAGGTCACGCGCACTCGTTTGTGGCTGTTTTGTCTCAACAGAGCCAAATTGCGCACCAACTCGGTGGTGGTGTTGCTACTGATAATGTTGGTTGTGTTTGTGGTGGGACGCTGTGTGTGTGCATCGGTTTATTATTATGCTTGGTTGCCGGCCATGGTGCTTTCGTTGCTTGTCACTCTGACAATGACGCTGATTTGCAACGTCACGCTCAACGTGAGGAGCGAATGGATGAGAATAACGTCGCTGGGTGGAGAGATGTCGCTCAAGCCTATTGCCGACAACAATAAGGAAATTGCGCTCACCTCTTCACAACCCTCGTTGTCGCGCATAGACACAGAGGTTGACTATGCCGCCGGCGTAAATATGACTCGCGATGAGTATGAGAAAATGTGTGAGAGTGTTCACAATTATCTCGTGATAAAACAAAAATATCTCGACAAAGACATCACTCTCAACAAGATGGCCGAAAAAACGGGCTACAATCGTTCCTATTTGTCGTATATGATAAACAGAGAATACAACATGGCGTTTAGAGATGTGGTGGGACGCTTGAGAGTGGAATATGCAATGAAATATATGAAAAACCACCCCAACGACTTGCAGGAAACCGTGGCCGCGGAGTGTGGATTCTATGGCGCGTCGGCATTTAACCGCAAGTTTTCGCAAATCACGGGCATGACACCGCGTTTATGGTTTCTCAGAAATGTAGCAACAAATCAAGACAAACAACAATGAGTGACGGAAATTTTAATCGCAGCCTTTTGCCCCACGGCAATTTTGCCACGGGGGTGAGAGTGGGCAGAGCCGCCGAGCGGGCTGTGTGTGTGGAGGTGTTTGCCAAATTGCTCGACGAGTTGTGTGGCAGCCTCACCGAAGAAGAGAAGATAGAACATATAAAACATTTCAAAGCCATGCTCTTGGAAAGAGAAAAACTATAATTTTATCATGATGAAAAATAAACTTGTTACTTTGTTGTGTCCCACTACCGTGGTATGCTTTTTTATGGAGGCATTGTTTGCTTCGTGTGGACAGTCACAGAGAGTAGACAATTCTGTCGACACGCTTGCCGACTCGGTTGTGGCAGAGAGGCGCGAACTTCCCCTTTATCCCGACACGGCTCTTCCCTCTGCCTCGCGAGTCAGTGCCGACATCACAGTGTTTGACACTCTCGCCACGGGGCGACTTGCTTCTGTTGAGAGCCTTTATGACGGCAAACAAGGGTGGTTCACTTTTCGTGGCAACAACTTGCGCAATGCCGATTATGGAGGCAAGGTGAAGGGTGTGCCTTCAAAGGTTGTGGTCGATTGGAAATTTCTGACCGATTTTGACTCGTCGCCCACGTCAATGGGCACATGGGGTGGAGGCACCGGCTGGACCGGTCAGCCTCTTTATGTGAATTGGACTTCCTCGCAGGTTGAGGCTTTTCGCAAACAGTCGCCCGGTCTTACGCCCGATTTCACCAATCAAGAGATTATTGTGGCATCGCTTTGTGGCAGAGTTTATTTTCTGAATTTCACTAATGGCCGTGAAAGCCGCAAAAGCATTGACGTGACCAACCCCATAAAAGGAACCTGCAGTCTCGACCCCTCGATGAACGGCAATCTCTATGTGGGTCAGGGCATTCCCAAAGAGACTCCTGTGGGCCAGGTGGGCATAAACCTGTTCAGTCATTCGCGCACGTTCTTTTCGGGTGCCGACCGCAAAGCATGGCGAGGCTGGGTGGCCTACGACTCGTCGCCCTTGGCTATCGGGGGCTACCTTTTCTGGCCGGGCGAGAACGGCACGATTTATAAATACACAATCACAGACAACGCTCTCTCGCTCCACAGCACTCTGCGCTATCGTTGCAAGGGGGTCGCTCCGGGGGTGGAAAACAGCATGTGTGCCTACAACAATTACGGGTGGTTTGGCGACAATCGTGGTAATATAATATGTATAGAACTCAACACTCTCAAACCCGTTTGGCACTACGACAATCACGACGACATAGACGGCAGTCCGGTTTGTGAAGTTGAGGGCGATGTACCTTATATATATGTGGGTTGCGAGGTTGACAAACAGGGCGACAACGGCATTTGTTATTTCGTGAAACTAAATGGTCTGACCGGCCAAAAGGTGTGGGAACAGCAGATTGAGTGTCGCAAACTCAATCTCGGAGGCAAGCATTTCGACGGTGGTCTTTATTGCACACCGCTTTTGGGCAAGGGTGATTGCAGCAACCTGATTTTTGCCAACATTTGTCAGCGCAACACATCTGCCAATGCCGAGTTTACGGCTTTCGACAAGTCTACGGGTGAAGTGGTCTATCGTGTTGCGCTCAATTCGTTTGCGTGGTCTTCGCCCGTGGCCTTCTATAATGAAAACAACCAAATGTTTGTCTTCACCGGCGACTCGTCGGGCTTTGCCTATCTGATAGAGGCAAAAACCGGCAAGGTGTTGTTTAAGCAACACATGGTGAACAACTTTGAGAGTTCGCCCGTGGTGGTCGACAATCATCTTGTGGTGGGCTCGCGAGGTCGGGAAATCTACAGATTTTCGGTTGAATAATCCCAAATCAAATCTCTAATCGGGACAATTTGAAAAAAGTCGTTGCGTTAGAACAATCATAAAATGCCGCCTTCCTCTTATAGGCAAAGGGAAAGGCGGCATTTGTTGTGTGCGCTGTTGCGCGTAGGAATTGAATAGGGAGATTATTGTTTAATGGTGAAAAACTCCTCTATTTGTCTGAGCAAGATAGTGTAGTGGTCGTGCGTGGCCTTGTCGTGCGTGGTCGGCAATGCGTTTTGCAAACGGTTTTGAATTTGTTTGATTACATATAGACATGCGGGTCGCTCAGAACCTCTGACGTATGTGTCGTATCTTGGATTAAAGGAGTTTATCATTGTTGCAAGCAGAATGCTTTGCATAGTGCGCTCATAGAGGGTTGGGGTGGCATTGGGTTTTGTGTTTCTGTAGATAAACTCATAAAATCTCATTGCATATTCGAGAGGGTCGATGTTTTGGTTGAGATTGCGCAACATGATGACCGACGGCATACCGGCCAAAATCTGTGCATATCCCATTCCGGCTTTCTCCGGCGTTACCCAAGTGAAGTTTTGTGTGCTGTCGGCCCACACCCATTTGGGTTGTTCGCCAAACATGTCAAACAGTCCTGCAATACATTTTTCCACATAATTCTTGTCGTTATAGAAATAGACTTCACCATCGGCTGAGGCAGGTTTGGGGCGACAACATTTGCCGGTGACATTGTTTGAGAGAATTACGTAATATTTCAAAATTTTGCCGTTGATTTGTGCCCAATAGTGCTGTGCGTTGAGCGACGAATAGTGCAAGTCGCGATTGGTCGTACCCCATTCCACGAGGTGGGGAGCAATCAATTTAAGATTTTTCATGCCATACTCAATCGCCTTTGGTTGATCGTCGCCAAGGTCGTGAACTTTGCATTGCGGGTCGTTGAATGAGGTTCCGACCACAAAGGTATGTCGCGGGTTGTCGGCGAGGTGGCGTGTGGTGAGGTCGGTGAGATATTGTCGCTCGGCTTCGGGGTCGGTGAAGTCGAGAGGTTTATACCCCCATTCGATTGTCCATTCGTCGCCATCGCTCACTCGGGGAATGAGTTCTTGGCGCGAAAGGCCGTCTTGGGGCTGAGCCACAAAGTTATAGGGCAGATCATCGGTGATCGAGGGGGCGAGACTGTATTTGTCGAGAAAGGTTTTTGAGCG
The DNA here is from genome assembly GCA_029219385.1 of Prevotellaceae bacterium. GTDB lineage: Bacteria > Bacteroidota > Bacteroidia > Bacteroidales > Bacteroidaceae > UBA6382. The sequence continues at coordinate 18,259 of JAQXTH010000041.1, forward strand.
CAGACTGTCGGTTGGAGTGAGCGACGAGGCAAAGAGGTTGTCGTCAAGGCCTATGGTTGGAGCCACGGCTCGTGCAACGCGATGTTTGATGAGAGCCCCCATCAGTTCGTCGGGAAACATTGCGGTGTGGCTGTCGCTGTCAACAGCTCCGCAGTCGGCCACATAACTGTCGCGCATATCTTGAAACGCTCCTGCGCCAAAATAAATGAACGTGTTGATAAACTCGCCCGAGCGATAGTCACACGCGCGACTCATACCCTCTATTATGGGACTGTCTGCCGCAATATATCTTATCACGTTATATCGGGCGTCTTCGAGGCTGAGTGTAGAATCGTTTTCGGGCCATTCGAGAGCATAGATGGCATTTTTCCAACCGGCTTTCTCAAATGCGCTTTGCCATTCGGCCACACCCTCCTTTATGTATGGACGCCATTTTTTGGGAAACGCAGGGTCAATGTAAAACACGATAGGTTTGAGAGGTTCGATGGGTGTGCCTGATCTTTGCAGTGTTGCGTCAGAGGCATTTTTGGGTTCTAAGCGCCAGCGCTTGATAAAAGAAATATTGTCGACCTCTTGCTGGTTGTCGGAAAATTGTGGAGTGCTGAGGCTCCTAAAGCCCACGCGCGGGTCTGCAAGGCGCATCTGCATGGGTTGTTTGGGCAGCAAAACCAACGAGGTGTTGATGCCCACGGTCATAAAACCGTCGCGGCTTGAATAGGTGGGCTTCGAGGTGATATATGTGCGATTAGTGTGGATTTCCACGTTGCCGGGATAGGAGTGTACGCTGACAATGTCAGAGCGGTTGTTGTCCATGTAGCTCACATGATAGTTTTGCCTTATTGAGGGGTGGAGACTCATTATTTTGTCTGCAAGCAGGAAAGATGTCACGTCAATCTTGTAGACACCCTTCTCGTGAGAGATGATTTTGAATGTGCCCACCACGGGGTCGGTGTTGCTCAAGTCAACGGCTTTGCTTATCAGGTTGAGTGTGTCGCAAAAAGCAGTGGCGAGATATTCCTTGAGGTGCAGAAACTTCTTGTCGGGTGTCACATGAAAGGAATACATGCCTTCGGCAATCTCCTGGTGGGGTGAATAGGCAAACGAAGTGGGGGTCTCGGCCAAACGCGTGATGGCAATGAAATAGCGTTTTATCAACGAGTCGGGCACTTCAAAAAACCACTTGGTCTTTTCGTCTTTGCCGTTTTTGTCGACTTCTTTCTCAGTCGACACTTTAAACATGGGCTTCTCCGAGTTATATGTTTTTTCTTTGGGAATATAGGGCGAACCGGGCACGGATATTCCCTTGTCGGGAGAATCGGCAGAGGCAGTGTCGCTGTTTAGGGCAAAAATGCCATTATCGGCAATAGAGACAAGTTTGGTGAGATCTTCGTTGGCAACTGATATTTGAGCCTGGGCCAAATGGGGCGCAGTGAAAATCAGCGTTGCGACCGCAAGGATTATATATAATGTGTGTTTCATGACTATGTTCTTAAAGGATTAAAAGAAAAATCACTGATTAACGGCCAGAGCCTGTTTTATTGACAGGTAGAGTTGTGTGTAGTGGCTTTCTGTGAGCTTGTCGGTCGAAGATGTTTTCTCAAATTTCTTTTCCATGTCTTTGAGAGTGGTGTAGATGGCTGCGAGGGCTTCGTTGGCAATTCCGTTGCGGCTTGCCTTGTAGGAAGCACACAGATTGTTCACAAAAATGCTTTGCATATAGCGTTGGTAGCGCGAGAGTGGAGCCGAGGTGTTGAAGTCTTTGAAGAAAGCCTTTGTGAGGTCGGAGAGATATTGCTGCGAACCATAGTTGGGGTTTACGCCGGCAATCATTCCGCCCATTGTGATTGATTGCACAATCGGGCCGCATACATTTTCAAGAAAATCTTCTTTGCTGATAGAGACACGGTTAAAATAAGGCACGTCGACCAACCAACGCGGTTCTTCGATCACTTGTTTTTCAAAAAATGCGACTACCGAGGCTGCTTTTTCTTTTGGCGGATATTGAAACACAACACCCTTTTGCTCGGGAGCGAGAGGAGTGTGGTTTACGCCCGAAAGATTGCGGGCAACGTGATAGCAATAGCGTTTGAATTGTCCGATGAGTTGGTTATACATCTCGCTTGTGCGCTTATCATTGTTGTCGTTGCCCCAATAGTTCCACTCGCGCAGGTAGGGTGCTATGCGTTTGAGATTTTCAATGCCGAGATTGCTTGATTTCACAGCGTCGTCGCCGAGGTCTTCGGTTTGTCTGCGTGGGTCTATGCTCAATCCCTCGCCGTCAAACCAAATGTAGCGTTTGTCGAGGTTGGTCTTTTGGGTGGTTATTTTATTGAGGATATAGCGATCGCTCTCGGCATCGGTGGCCTCATAGATGGGTTTGTAGGCCCATTCGATTGCCCATTTGTCATATTGGTTGATGCGTGGAAAAAGGTTTTTCACCTCAATGCCGTCTTGGGGTTGTGCCACATAGTTGAAGCGGGCATAGTCCATGATAGAGGGGCAAAAGCCGTTTTCGGTGAGATAGCCGTTTGAGCGCAGGCTGTCGGTGGGCACCGTGGCAGAGGCACCAAAGTTGTGGCGCAGGCCGAGAGTGTGGCCTATTTCGTGCGACGACACAAAGCGAATCAATTCGCCCATCAGCTCGTCGCTGAATTTTGCATTGCGTGCTTCGGGGTCGAGTGCTCCACATTGAATCTGATACCAGTTGTGAACGAGCGACATCACATTGTGATACCAGCCCACATGGCTCTCTATTATCTCGCCTGAACGTGGGTCGTGGTTTTGCGGGCCATAGGCGTTGGCAATGTCAGAGGCAAGATACATTATCACGCTATATCTTGAGTCTTCCATTGACATGGTCGAGTCGTTTTCGGGCCATTCGAGGGCGGTGATGGCATTTTTCCAACCTGCCTGTTCAAAGGCTTCGTTCCAGTCGTTCACTCCGGCAATCAGGTAGGGCCGCCATTGTTTGGGAGTGGCGGGGTCGATATAGTAGACAATCTGTTGCTTGGGTTCAATCAGTTCGCCGTTGCGCTGGCGGGCAGCGTCTTCTGCATTTTTGGGCTCAAGGCGTCGGCGTGTTACAAAGGTGCAGCGTTCTACCTGTTGCTGATTGTCGCTATATTTATAATGACCATCGGTGAAGAAGCCCACGCGAGGGTCGAAGATTCGCGGCTGCATGGGTATTTTCGGCAGAAGATACAACGAAGTGTTGAGGCCGAAGGTCATTGTGGGGTGCATGTAGGAGCTTGACGAGATGTTGTAGGTGCGCAGCGAACGAATTTCTGTGTTGATGGGGTAGGAATGAATGCTCTCGACATAACTGAGCTGTTTGTTGAGGTTTGAGGCGTTAATTTCTTTTTTTATATTAGGAGTGATGCAGAGAATGTTTTCGCTCATCAGAAATTCCGTCACGTCTATCTTGCAACTTCCCTTTTCGCTTTTTTCGAGTTTAAACACGGCCACGATGGGGTCGTTGCTCGATGCTTTGACGGCTTTGTAGACAGCGTCGAGAGTGTCGGCTGTCATATATGTTTTTCTTGTTTTGAGAATTATGGTTTTGTTTATGTCGTTTTTCTCAAAATAAATGGTGTTGTAGCGATATTGCTCGCCACCGTAGATTCCCAGTTCGGCGGGGGTGGAGGTGAAGCGCGAAACGGCCAATATCTCGCGGCCCAATATTGTGTCGGCAATTTCAAAATACCATTTGTCATCTTCCGAACTCACCTTTATCATTGCGTCTTTGTCGTTGTAGAGCGGCTTGTGGGGAGTGGCAGAGCCGGTACCGACGTTTTTGGCTTGCGATGCGTTTTTCTTGCCTTTCCTTAAAGAGGCAATGTCGTATGTGTTTTGACTGACAATGGGGTGTGGACTATTCATTTGCGAAAAGCAACACCGATGGTCGTCTAATTGAAACAGTTTGCCGAGACTATCGACATTGTTGATTTGAGCCGACGCCAAGGTGGTGGCCAAGGCTGTGAGGCACAGAAAAGAATAGGTCTTTTTCATTTGAGTTATGTTTTGTTGTTTTTATTTATGTTGTTGGTTAGGGGTTGTCTTGTTTGGTTGTGCTGCATATCAGCAAACGTTTCGTCACGCCTTCTACCACCTTGTAGCGGTCGTCTATCTGTCTGCCCACAAGCCAAACGATGTCTTTGCCGTTTGTCAACACGGTTTGGCTTTGTTTGCTGAAAAGGTCGGCCTTGCGGTCGGTGAGATAGTCGCTCACGAGTTTCGACCCCCTCATTCCGAGCGGAACGAAGCGGTCGCCTTTTTTTGCGAACCTTGTCTCCAAGTGGTCGCCCACTTTGTCGGCATCGAGACACACGGTGTCTTTTCGACGCGGCATGGTGGCAAATTCTGAAACATCGGCAAGCCTTGTTGCAACCTCAAGGGGCTTTTCCTCACCTCGCGGTTTTATTATCAGGCAATCCCTGTCGCGCAAGAGGCGGTGGGTGTCGCTGTCGAAAACAGCTCCGGGCGTGTCATCGATATGGGCGTAGATAATTTCTATTGTTGCCGGCGAGAAACCATATCGGTTCAGCAGGTCAAACAACACACTCTCTGAGATGATTTCACTTTTCTTTATCGTCAGTTTGCCTTTGTTTGAGGCAATGGGGTGAAGGGGGTTGTGTTGCTCTATGAATTTCATGGCTTCGGCTGCGCGTTGACCGTTAGCGACCAATGTTTCTGTGATGGAGGGGTTGAGGTGGCGCAACAGCGGCATAATTTTCAGTCTCACGAAGTTGCGCTTCACGTCGGCCACCTCGTTGGTGCTGTCGTCCACATAGTCCTGGCCTATGGCGTTGAGATATTCTTTTATCTCCTTTCGCGAAACGTCGAGCAATGGTCGCGAAATATTGTCGCGGCGATAGGCCATGCCGGTCAGTCCTTTGAGGCCGGTGCCTCTTATCATGTTGAGCAAGATTGTCTCGGCGTTGTCTTCGCGGTGGTGAGCCACCGCAATGGTGTCAATGCCACGGTCGCGAGCCACCTTGTTGAAAAAGCCATATCTCAGTTCGCGGGCCGCCATTTCTATGCTTATGCCGTTGGAGAGGGCATGGGCGCGTGTGTCGAAGGTGGTGGTGGTGAGATACACTCCAAGATTTTTGCACAGTTGTTTCACAAACTTCTCGTCGCGCAGCGACTCCTCGCCACGCAATGAAAAGTTACAATGAATGGCTTCGCATTCGTAATGTAATTTTGTCAATACTCTCAACAGGGCGACCGAATCGCGTCCGCCACTGAGGGCCACAATCAAACGCCGCGATGGAATTACATCGTGGCGTTTGATTGTTTGGGCCACTTTGTCAACAAAATATTTTTCGAAACTTTTGCTCATGAAATGCAAAAGTACTCTCTTTTTGCAATACAAGGGTGAAAAGTGTAGTAAAAATCGTTTTTTCTCTTAACATACGCGCTACATGATGAATATTAGTGCTGTTTCGTGAATAAGCTTTCGTAAAAATAGTCTAACATACGCTTTCGTCTTTGATGGTCGGTCGGGTGATAGCTTTGCCGAATGTTTTGTTGCGTTGAAAAATAGTTTGATTTTTCTTTTGTTGTTTGGATAAAATGCTCTAATTTTGCAAACTAAAGACGTAACAACATGAAAATCAGCAGTGCAGAAATATTCCGCGATTGCTCGTGCAATAATTGCAAGAGCATGATTTGTATCGGGGGGGTAAACTTTCTTCCGTCGCGTCTTATTGTCATGGCAAGTCTGCCACTCACATAGTTCTATGGTGCGCTTTGTGAGTGGCAGACTTTTTGTTTGTAAATAATTCAAAAACGTTATGTATAAACCCAAATCTTTTTAATCTATGAAAAAACTTTTTACATTTCTTCTTCTAACACTCTTGTGTTGCGTAGGCCGGGCAGATTTGCTATATACCGAACTGCAAGCCGGCACGTATTATTTCTTTAAACACGTTTCTGCTGCAAAATATTTTAATTGCAATGAAGCAAATTCTAACACAAAGACGGCTCGTAATATCTTTGTGCTTGAGGATGCCGGAAAAACAACGATTGGTACTGAAGAAAAGCAGTTGTATTACATCAAGCGCGTAGACGACGATAAATATGTGGCAAAGCGCACGGGCGAGTATATCACTTTGTGTGACGCAACTGCTGATGCCGAACCGTTTTATTTGGGATATAGACCGGGCAATACAAATCATGTTCGTTTTTATTGCACCTCAACCGGCAACACCGGCTATTGGCTTGCCACAAACGGAAGTTCAAATGTTGCTGCGCATTATCAGAATACCGGAGACGGCGAACATTCCGGCTGGCTTGTGACCGAGGCTCCTCGTTGGAAAGAAATGACCACGCTTCTTTCCACCGCAGCGAAAGTAAGATTTGGTTCATCGCTCGGTCAATACACCGGCACCAACACCGACCAACTGACCTCGGCTGTGGCAGAGGCACAGGCTCTCACTCTCCCCAACGCGACAGTCGCAGGTGTGGAGACTCTTATCACTAATCTTGGTTTGACTCAATATAGCCTTTCGCTCAATATGCCCTCAGCAAACTCATTCTTGCGCATAAAGAGCACGGTTGTTGACGGAGCATACGTCACTGCAACCGGTGGTGAGGCAACCTCCATGGCTTTGGCGACTGAGCTTAGCAAGAAGAATCTTCTCTATTATCAACCTCTTGATGATAATAAATATTTTGTAGTTTGTTCTTCGGGAAGATATGTAAATAATAAGAATCATGCTTACTATAGCTACAAATCAAATATGACTATTTCCGAGGGTGGTGAGCCGGGCACATATCGTGTGAAACCCTCGACCGGTGACTATTGGATGTCGCCTTCGACAATAGGAAATGTCTCTACATCTACCACCGGCACAGAGGCTGCCTGCGATTGGACTATTGAGGAAATAAACACTTTCCCGATAACGATGAACCGAAACACCGCGGGCTCAAATCCCGACAACAAATACTATGCTTCCCTCTATCTGCCCAAAGCGGTGACACTGCCCGCCGGAATGAAGGCATATAGTGCGACTGCCACAAATGCTACTTCTTTGAGCCTCACTCTTGTGGCAAGTGGCGATGATGATGCAAACAATGTCTTGGCTGCCAACACTCCGGTTATCTTGTGTTCCGACAATAATGTGACCGAATTGCCGTTTGCTACTGCCGTGGGTGTTTCTCCCACACAAAATGTGTTGCAAGGTTCGTTGCAGTCGGTGGCTGTGACAAGTGGTGCAAACTATGTGTTGGGCGGTGCCAACGGTATCGGTTTTTATAAATATAACACTACAGAGACACCTCCCTTTAAGGCATATCTGCCGGCAAGCAGTCTGCCCACCGGTTCGGTAAGTTCCAACAGTTTCAGTTTTGTGTTCGACGACGACGATCTCACAGCCATTTCCGAGGCAGTGAAACGTGCCGACGCAGAGAGCAATCTTATCTACGACCTCAATGGCAATATTGTCAACAATCCTCAAAAGGGACATATATATATAAGGAATAATAAGACCGTGAAATTCTAATCCATACTTAAACTAATTTATAATTATGAAACACAAATATATTTCTCCGATCATATCCGTTGTAAAGATAAACCCTGTTCAGATGATGGCAACCAGTGGTGGCGATACAATGACGGTTGACACTTCAGATAACAATGCCATTTCGAACAAGGACAATGTTTGGTCTCATTCTTGGAGTGGTGGACTGACAGACGAAGAGTAGCAGACTGACAGACTAAGAGTAGCAGCTTCTCTCTCTGTTATATTCTTTTAATCCGATGTGGGTTTAGTCTGATTGGGTTTTAATACAATTTTGTTCGGTCCTGTTAGAGTTTGGTCATATCATTTGGAGGCAAGATTTCCTTTCGAGGCAGTCTTGCCTCTTTTTTTTATGTAATAAAAATGAATGAAGATTGTTCTAAAATCAACGCGAGCGGACTTTTTTATTTATCTCCGGCCGGAAATCTTAGTATCTCCGCCCGAAAATCTTAGTATCTCCGCCCGGAAATCTTAGTATTTTCGGCCGGAGATAAATCGAAAATTAGCGTTTTGTTGCTTTTTTATGTTTTGTCGTGCATTTGGTTTTATATTTATAGAATATTTAATTGGTTTTCGGTTGTTTTTTGTTGCGATGTTGTGCCTCATTCCCACCTTATTATAATACCCCTATCAAATAATCGATTCGGGTAATCCCCCGAGGGGGTGACATAGCAACATCAACAATCCGATTGAAAGATTAAAAACAAAACTATTCGCCCCCGACAGGGGTGTGGGGTGGGAGGGGTAATCGGTTCTGTGGTGGGGGCAAGCCCCCACCCTAATCTATTAAACCCCTACAGGGTTGATAAACAGTTTGTTAAGTCCTGAAGGAGCGACACGACATAACGTATTAAGCCCTGAAAAGGCGACATAGAATTGCGTAGGGGCTGCCCCTACGAATGAGGCAATACCACCACCTCCTCCAAGCTCTGTAGGAGCGACATAACAACATCAACAATCCGATTGCGAATTGTTCTATTCGCCTCGCTCTTTTTGCTGAATTTCCGGAGGGAAATACTGCTTTTTGTCTTTTGTTTATCTTTACTTGTGGAATTGTAAAGGGTTTGGTGAAGGGTGGAAATCAGTTTATGGTGGAGGAGGAATCTTGCGTGCATTCGACATCTGAAAATGGTAAGGAGGAAAAAACTCGGAAATTGCTGATTTTGTGATTGATTCATTTGGATAATTCGAGAGAATTGAGTAGTTTTGCAACGACATTTGAGTAAATGTACAATAGGAATTGAGTAAAATGTACGGTTGTTTTGAGCATGAAATATATACGAAAGCAATATCACATACTTCGGGAGCGCATCCTTGAACCAAGGCGCTTTATGCAGATATTGGCAGGACCGAGACAGGTGGGAAAAACCACGCTTGTCGGTCAGGTTCTGGATGACATCTCCATTCCTTATACCTTAGAAGTGGCTGATGCTGTAGATCATAAGGATAGTGACTGGATTCACCGTGTTTGGGAGTCTGCCCGTGCTACGATGCAAATACGTAAAGAGCAGGAACGTCTGTTGGTGATTGATGAGGTGCAGAAGATTGACAATTGGAGTGAAGTGGTGAAACGTGAGTGGGATGAAGACTGTCGTCGACGAGTGAATCTGAAGGTGGTGTTGCTCGGTAGTAGCCGCCTCTTGCTGAAGCGAGGCATGACGGAGTCGTTGGCCGGTCGTTTTGAATTGATTAGACTTGGACACTGGAGCCTGCAGGAGATGAGGGATGCTTTCGGCGTTACACTTGACCGGTACATTTACTTTGGTGGCTATCCCGGACCTGCAGGCATGATTGATAACGAAAAGCGATGGCGTAAGTATATCAAGGACTCTTTGGTGGCTCCTGCCATAGAGAAGGATGTTGTTATGACTTCAAACATCTACAAGCCGGCGTTGATGAAGCAACTTTTTGAGTTGGGGTGTGGCTACTCTGCCGAAATACTGTCGCTGACCAAGTTAATGGGTCAGTTGCAGGATGCCGGGAATGTAACTACGCTTGCGGCATATCTGAATATTCTTGACGAGTGTGCCCTGCTGACAGGCCTGCAGAAATACGCTCATGACGATTCTCGTAAGCGAGGCTCTGTACCCAAATATCAGGTGTATAACAATGCGCTGCTAACGGCCTATAAAGGCCACTCGTTCCTTGCCGACCGGACGGACACAAAACTTTGGGGACGATGGGTAGAGAGTGCAATAGGAGCACATATTCTGAGTATGGCAGAGGAGTTGGACTACAAGGTGTATTATTGGCGTGAGCCGTCAAGAAGTAAAGACGGGAGTGACAAAGAGGTTGACTTTATTATAGATAACGATGGTGAGTTGACTGCGATAGAGGTGAAAAGCGGTCGTCGCGGAATGAACTCCGGGTTGCCTGCTTTTGTAGAAGCATTTCATCCCAAACAGGCTTTCATCGTAGGTTCGGGTGGTGTTTCTTTGGAAGATTTCTTAAGTTGTGATATTGAAAGTCTGCTTAATCAGGAATAGTAGTGGCGGAAAAGTTTGATTTGTTTCTGTTGTAACGAAAGTAACTATTTCAGAACTGTATTATTGCAGGTATATGGAATTTTCGCTACATCGATACAAGAAAATGGCATTCTTATTCTAAAGATTATGTCTGTTTTATGATTGGGCAGGAAATGATGTTGTGTCTCATTCCTACCTTATTATAATACCCCTATCAAATGATCGCTTCGGGTATCCCCCCGAGGAGGCGACATAGCAACATTAACAATCCGATTGAAAGATTAAAAACAAAACTATTCGCCCCCGACAGGGGTGTGGGGTGGGAGGGGTAATCGGTTCTGTGGTGGGGGCAAGCCCCCATCCTAATCTATTAAACCCCTACGGGGTTGATAAACAATATGTTAAATCTTGAATAGACGACACGATATAACGTATTAAACCCTGAAAGGGGCGATATAGAATAGCGTAAGGGCTTGCCCCTACGAATGAGGCAATACCACCACCTCCTCCAAGCTCTGTAGGAGCGACATAACAACATCAACAATCTGTTTGAGAGATGTTCTATTCGCCTCCCTCTTTTGTCGAATTTCTGGAGGAAAATACAGCTTTTTGTCTTTTGTTTATCTTTTGTTGAGTCTGTTTGTTTTTGGCTAATAAATTGATTAGCAGAGGGTTTGGGGGAGGGCGGGAAATCTGATTGTGGCGGAGGAGGTAATTTTGTCGTGCAATCTCGGAGAGAGGATGCCGCTGGTAGATCGCGAGGTTGCAATACCTTATTATATATTAACCTTATTAAATTTTAATCATTATGAGTTGTAAAAACAAAAAGCAGAAGAGAGTGGGAATGTTGAGAGGGTTGGTTGCCGACGATGTGCGCACCAAGGAGATTTGGCAGTTGGTCAGTCTGCTGGAATACAAATATAGGGTGTGTCTCTACGATGCAGTGGTGAACTATCTGGCAAAAGGTGAGGTTGAGGATTTTGGTTCACTGGTGATGCAAAATATCTTTGATCGCATTGTGAGGATTATTAACTTCGTTGATGAAAGGAGGGGGTGATGACACGTCTTACAAAGAATTTCACTCTTGAGGAATTGACAGCCTCTTATACCGCTAAGCGGCTTCACATAGACAACACTCCCGACGATTTGGCGAAGAAGAAGTTGCGCTTGTTGTGTGAGAAAATCTTGCAGCCTTTGCGCGATGCTTGGGGCGAACCCATAGTGGTGGGCAGTGGCTATCGTTGCAGAATGGTGAATGCAAAGGTGGGCGGCGTGGCAAACTCTGATCATCTCTATGGCTGCGCTGCCGATATAAAGACGTTGGGCGACAGCCCGGAGAACAACAAGAGGTTGTTTGAACTTGCCGTTGGCATGATGCGAAGCGGACAGTTGGAGGACGTGAAGCAGATTATCGATGAGTATCACTATGACTGGATTCATATCTCGTGGCAAGACGGACGCTCCACGAAACGCAACCAAGTGTTGCACATCAAATAGTCTTTGACTCGGATTGGGCAGATGGATACAAAAAAAATCGCGGACCGATCTTCACAGACGTTTCCGCGATTAGGAGGGATATGAAAAAAAGAATGTTTAACAGTGTTATTCTGTCATCACGCGCATGGCTCCACCGATGTTTGAATAGTCGGCAGGCGAGAGTGTGGCCTTGGAGGGCACATAATAGTAGTCGCCGCCTACTTTGAGTCCGCGGGCTTTATCGCCCGACGCGTCGGTGGTTATGTTGCCGGCATGGAAATAGATGTTGCCGTCAACCTTGAAACAAGAACTTTTTTTCTTGTCTTCTTTGCCTCCGACTATTTCAACGAGATAGCCACCCGAAGCGGTGAGGTTGAAGCGAGGAGTGTCGTAGACTGCGAAGATGTGGGCATCGTAGGGCACGTTGATACCCTTGCTTGCTTTGCCGCTGACGGTGATGTTGTATTGCCCGCCGTTGCAGGTGAAGGTGGAGTCGCATTTTATGCCGCTCACGTCGTCAGACGCGAGGTTGATGTCAACCAATCCGCTGTCGAGAAGCACCATGCCGTTGAGTTCTTTTGTCATGTCGGAGTCTTTCTCCACGTCAATGCCGTCGCCCTTTACTTTTGAACTGATTGTGATTTGTCCGCCTCTCATTTGGAAGTATTGTCCGATGTGCATGGCATCGCTTTCGGCCGAGAGAATGTTGATTTTTCCGGTGGATTGTTTCAGCAAGGTATATTCGCCACTCTTGAATGCGTGGCGCGAGTTGCCGGTGATGTTGAGAGTGCCGCCGCCTTTAAACTCGGGGTGCCCCTTGATGTGGAAACAAGCGTCTTGTGTGCCTCCGAAACTATCGTAAAGGTTGTTTATGGTGTTTTCGGGCATTATTACATCTATGCGTTTGCCGTTTTTGATGCGAATGGCAGCTCCGTTTTGGCTGGTGATGTCGACATTGTTGAGAATGAGGCCACACTTATAGTCGCCTACGAGGAGGAAGTTGCCATTGTCGGTCTTGCCACTGAGCGAATAGGTTATTTCGGGGTCGGCAAGAACATGGGATGTGACAGTGATATATGCTCCGTCTTTTGAGATTTCGAGCGAGTCAAGCAGATTGAGTGGCACATTGATGCGGCTGTCGTTGGCGGTGTATGTTATTTCAACGAGCTGTGGGTTGAAGCCGGTGTCGAGATATTTAAGGCTGTCGAGGTCGGAGACGGGGAAGGTATATTTGCCGATGTTGATTTGTCCGCCGCTGACAATCATCTCGCCCACTTGCTCGGGGTCGGCAAACATTGTTACACCGTTTTTGGCATATATGGCAACCGATTGGGCAAGTAAAGACAAGGCCGGTATGATTGCAATTAAGGTAGAAAGGATTAGTTTCTTCATGGTGTGGTTGTGGGGTGGAAGATGTGGTTATTTTACTAATATTTTGCATTGCTCTTTGCCGGCCTTGATGATATAGATGCCGGGCTGGAGGTTGCCGATGGAAACGGGTGTGCCCTGTTGGCCTATGCGTGTGGTGGAATAGAGGCGGCCGGTGGTGTCGTAGATGTAGGCAATGGTGCCGGGTTCGACATCAAGGTATATGCGCCCCGATTGGAGCGAAACAGCGGTGGTTTTGTGTTGCGCCGTGTTTTTTATGCCGGTGGGCAGATCGGTGAGCGAAAGGGAATAGACATCGCTCAGGGGGTAGGTGTGGGTCATGGTGTTGTCAGACACGGTGATGTTGTCGGCATTGAAGACAACCTTCAGACCTACGAGGCCGTAGGAGGTCCATGTGCCCGAATTTTCTTTCACAGTCAGCGAGATGTAGTCTGCCTTTGCCACCATTGAGGCCAGAAGCATTAGTAATGGTAGGGTGTATCTCATTGTGTTGATGTTTGTTTTTATGTGTTGTTTTCTCTGAGCAAAGATAAGAAGATTATTTTGATTTGATAAAAAGAGAGGGTCTTAATTTCGTTTTTTAACAAAATCAAGACCCTGTTTTGATTAAATTAAGAAAATTATTTGTGTATCATGATTACCTTGCCAAACGATTGGCAGTTGCCGGTGGTGCGCACTACGGCTTTGAGTGTCACTCCGTTGTTGCCTCCGAGTTGGGTGGGGAGGTCGAGGCGATAGTCGTTGGCAATGTTTTTGATGCCGGTTTCACCGTTGTGTTCGTTGGTGGCAACAATTTGTCCGTCGACTTCGAGCGATACTTTTTGTATTTCGAGTTTTTCGCTGCCACGCACATAGCGGAAGCTTACACCGCGCAGTCCTTTGAGTTCGCTGACGGGCATTGTCCATTGCACCTCTTGCCACTTGTTTGAGAGCATCGAGGGAGTCCAGGTGCCGAGTTCGCGTTCGTCGGCCAGAGCGGTTGACTTATAGAATATAGGTTTGGCTTTTTCGATGAGGTCGAGGCAGGCTTGCACCTTGTCGGTGGGTGGGGTGACGGGCGAGAGGCCTTTTGATGTCTCCACCCAGTTGCTTTCCCATTTGGCATAGTCGAAGGGTTGGCCGGTTTGGAGGCTTTGGAAATAGGCTTTGTAGCGAGGTGCGTAGAAGTCGCGTATCAAGCCCGACCAGATGCGTGCCGAGTAGTCGTTGACGGGAGGTCCCCAGATGGTAACAATGCGTTTTGCGTTTTTCTCGTAGTATGTGGCTTCTTGGGGGGTGGTTGCGTGGTTGCGTGCAAAGTCTATCCAGCGTTGCAGGTTGTAGATGGGGTGGGCAGCGAGCAGGCGGTCGGTGGCGAGGGCAATGTCGTTGAAAAGTGAGGCCACAGAGTCTGTCTTGCCTACTTCGTCCCACACGGCAGCCTGTATCACGTTTTGCACGAGCACTTCCATTTTTCCTCCGGCATATTGTGCGCTGAGTTCTATGAGGTCGTCAACGTATTGCGGATTGTCTTTGAGGCGCGGGGCGGCTTGGGCAAATTTTTCTATTGCAGTGAAAAAGAGCGAGTCGATTTGATATGTGCCTTTAGTGCTGCGACCGGGGCGAAGTTGCCAAACAAAGCGAGGGTGGTCGGTAAAGTTGTTGTAGACCGACTGTGTGATTTCATTCCAATATTGAGTGATGGCGGGGTCTGTCTTTCCATAGCGGCAGAGGGTGTAGTTTTGCAGCCAGTCTTTGAGTGGAATGCTGTCGGCTGTCCAGCCGGCATCGCAGATGAGTTCGTAGACCACTTCGTTGTTTTCGGTGCCTTCGGGAGCAGTGCCATAGCCCACGAGGTTGCCGCGGTTGGGTGATTTCAGGGCGTCGAGGCGGCCACCGTTGGCATAGAACTCAAGGTAGCCCGTCATGCCGGTCTTGCCACCCATGTTGGGAATGGTGGAGTAGATCCATTGTTTGTTGTCGAAGCCTTTGAAGTATTCCCAGTTGGCCGTGTTGTGCCACCATTTGTAGTTGTAGTCTTCGGCCATGTCGAGAATGAGGACTTTGTTGTCGGGCACTTCTTTCATGAGGGCAGAATAGGACTCGTAGTCCCAGATGGAGCGTGTGAAGCCCAGCATCCAGCCTTGCATCACCCAGGTGGCGTTGGGGTTTGCGCTGCGAATGCCCTCGTAGACAGTCTTGCCATATTGGGCGAGTTTGTCGTAGCGTTCCTGTGTGCCTTTGGGAGGGAAGGGAATTGACATTTCGTTGAAAGAGTCGGCAATGTAGTATTCGCATTTGCCAAACTCTTTTTCCCACTCCTCAATAAAGAGTTTCCCGATTTTGGGGAAGAGTGGGTCGTCGGCCATGAGCATCCAATTGTGGAAGCCTGCCCATTCGGACTCAACGACGTTTGCATTGGGATAGATGCGTTTGATTTCGGGCGGCAAGAAGCCGGCAAAACCCGGGCAGATGGGTTTCATGCCCAAGGAGCGCATACGGTCGAGTATTTTGTGTTGCAGGGCTATCTGGTCTTTGTGCCACGAGGCAGGCATGGGTGAGTCAACTCCGCTGATGTTGCCCATGCGCATCCAAGGCAGATGGGCGGGGCCTACGAAATAGTGTTGTATTTCTTCGTCGGTGAGACCGAGTTTCTTCCATACTCTGGCAGATATGGCTTCGTTGGCAACGAGGGCGAGAGGCATGTCGATGCCGTGAAGAGCCATCCAGTCGATCTCTTGTTGCCAGCGGTTCCAATCCCAATAGGGGTTTGTGTAGCCATAGGTCACTACATTATAATAATAGTGGTGGCGAAACGGAGATGTGACGGTTTTTGGGGCAGAGGGTTTCAGTGAGGCAGGCAGTTTGAGACGGTTGCCGCTCCAAGCGTTAATGCCATATCCGTTGGTGCGCACAAAATCGTAGAACCCTCGGCAAAGCGCAACGGGTGAGTTGCCCTCGATGGTTAGTTTGCCTTTGTTGTCGACCGAATAGGTGTATTGGTCGGTGTTGATGCCGGGTGTGGCTTTATGGTTTAATGACAAGTTAATTTTCTCTTTGCCACAGAAACGTTTTATCACATCGTGGGCTGCAGATGTGGAGGCAGGCTTGGTTTGTGCGCCGACAGTCAAGGCCGACAAAAGAAGCATTGAAGATAGAAATAAGTGTTTCATCAGATTTAGTGTTGTTATTCTGTTTTAGATATGTATCGTTTGTAGTAGGAGAAGATTATTGTTGTGAGCGGCAGGGCGATAATCATGCCGATAATGCCGAGCAGGAACCCCCATACGGAGAGCGACAATAATATGAGAAACGGTGGCAGCCCGATGGCTTTGCCCATAATCTTTGGTGTGAGCAAAGCGTCTTGGATTATTTGTATGATGATGAAGACCAATGCTGCCGATAGTGTCACAAGCCAGAAGTTTTGGCCTGTTTCGGCTGACTTCAACACACAGAGAAAAAATGCCGGTATCAGACCCAGAGCGTGGAGATAGGGAATGAAACTTAGCACTCCAATCAGAATGCCGAGCGGAATGGCCAAGGGGAAGTCTATGATGGTGAAGCCTATGCAATAAAGCACGCCTACGCAGAAGGCAATCAGCATTTGGCCACGAAAATAGGCGTTCATGCCCTGCTTGAGGTCGCTGAAAAGGGTGTTGGCAAACGAATGATAGCGTTGTGGCACCAATTTGAGCCATCCTTGGGAGATGTGGTCGTAGTCGTAGAGTATGAAAAAGAGATATAATATCGACATGCTCCACGAGACGATGGAAAGGACGATGCCGGCGGTGTGTTGAAGCACGTTCCACATGCCGGGCATGATGGAGCGGAGCAGATTGAGCAACTGACCGTTTTTTAGCATATCAAGGAGGTCTTTTTCGTTGCAGTATTTTGCAATATATTGCTCTATGTCGTTGTGGTGGGATTTGTCTTTTATATAATGGTCTACAATGTCGATAAATCTGTTGAAGTCTTCAACAACGGGTGGTATGGTGAGCCATACGAGGAGTATGGCAACGCCACAGATCAGCAGCATGGCCGCCACTATTGCAAGAATGCGGTAGTGGAAATGCAGTTTATATTGAAAAAACTCTACAACCGGAAAAATAAGATAGGCTATAAAACATGCCACAAAAAACGGAACGAGCACCGCGCTGAGGTAGTCAACGGTTTTAATGAGCAACACAATGCCGAGAATGATGGCCGAGGTGCGAATAAAGGAATCGAAAGTTATGACTCTTTTCATAGACAGAGAGTGTTGAAAGTCAGAGCAAAGTTAGCAATATAGTTGTGTAAATCCAAAATAAGGGGTGTAAAATTTCGTATTGTTGGGAAACTTGATTACTTTTGCATTTATGTTGTATATAGTTCCGACACCGATAGGCAATCTTGAGGATATGACCCTGAGGGCCATTCGCATATTGAAAGAGGCCGACCTGATATTGGCAGAAGACACCCGCACGTCGGGCATTCTGTTGAAACACTTTGATATTCACAACTCTATGCAGAGTTATCACAAGTTTAACGAGCATCAGGCGGTGGCTCGATTGGTGGAGCGCATGAGGGGCGGCGAGACTATGGCATTGGTGAGCGATGCCGGCACTCCGGGCATTAGCGACCCAGGTTTTCTCTTGGCGCGCGAATGTGTGAGAAACGGCATTGAGGTGCAATGTTTGCCCGGAGCCACGGCTTTTGTGCCTGCTCTTGTGGCTTCGGGGTTGCCGTGTGACAGGTTTGTCTTTGAGGGCTTTCTGCCTCAGAAGAAGGGGCGGCGCACTCGCTTGGAACTGCTGGCTGAGGAAGAACGCCCGATTGTGTTCTATGAGTCGCCATATAGGGTGGTTAAGACTTTGGAGCAGTTTTGCGAGGTGTTTGGCCGAGAGAGGAGCGTGGCAGCATGTCGCGAGATAAGCAAGATGCACGAACAGACGGTGAGAGGAACAATGGCAGAGGTGACGGAACATTTCAAGACCAACGAACCCAAGGGTGAGTTTGTGATTATCGTAGGACCCAAGGTTGATAAAAAAGAAACTATTTAAAATTTCAGTATTATGAAGAATTTTGTTTTTTCGGCTATAGTATTGGCGTTGCTCACAGCTTGTGGCAACGGTGGAGAGAAAAAAGTGAGCTCATTTAACGAAGACTCTATCAATAGTGTGTTGAACCGCAAAGATGCGGAGATAAACAACCTGCTCGGAACAATCAATGATATTCAAGACGGATTGAGACAGATCACCGAAGCACAGGGGCGTATCAACACGCTGAAGAACGGGGTGGAAGGGTCTGCCACCGAGGATATAAGCGAGAATATTGCTTTTATAAAGCGCATTATGGATCTCAACCGCGAGAGAATAGAGATGTTGCAAAGACAATTGCACAACTCCAATATCAATGCCGATAATCTGCGCCAGACCATTGAGAGCCTGCAACAACAGGTGGACGATAAAAATGCACAGATAGAGAAACTCACGGCGGAACTGGCAGCAAAAGACGCAACAATAGCCGAGCAGGTGAACGAGATTTCTAAATTGAACAGCGAGAACAGCGGCCTGCAGAGAGACAAAGACAATCTGTCGGAGGCCAACGAGGCTAAGTCGCGCACCATCAGCCGACAGGATAAGGACCTCAACAGGGCATGGTATGTGTTTGGCACCAAGAAGGAACTCAAAGAACACAATATCATTAAAAACGGTGAGGTGGTGGCTCAGGGCTTCAACAAGAATTATCTCACCGAAATAGACATTCGCACAGTGAAGACCATCACGCTGGGCTCCAAGAGCGCGAAGTTGCTAACCACTCATCCTGCCTCCTCTTATGTTTTGGAGCGTGGTGACGACAAGAAATATACCTTGCGCATTGTTGACCCGACGGCTTTTTGGAGCATGAGCAAATACCTTGTGGTTTTAGTGAAATAATAGCAACAGCCTTAATTTATTAACAGCAGAGAACAATAAAGACTGATGAAGGAATTTATCCTTTCCAATTCGCAGGCCGAGACGGCTATTCTAATATCTCTCGTCACACCATATCAGAATGAACGCAAGACAAATGAATATCTCGATGAGTTGGAGTTTCTGGCATCGACAGCCGGGGCACACACGGTGGGGCGTTTTACCCAAAAGGTAGAGGGGCCTAACATCACGACATACGTGGGGTCGGGAAAATTGCAGGAGATAAGGGCATTTATAGAGAGCGAGGCAGAGCAGGGACGCGAAATAGGAATGGCTGTGTTTGACGATGAATTGTCGGCCCGTCAATTGAGGAATATCGAGAAAGAACTCAAAATCAAGATACTCGACCGCACAACGCTGATTCTCGACATCTTTGCCATGAGAGCGCAGACGGCCAACGCTAAGACGCAGGTGGAATTGGCGCAATATCGCTATATGTTGCCACGCCTGCAACGCTTGTGGACCCACCTCGAACGCCAAGGCGGTGGTTCGGGCTCGGGCGGCGGAAAAGGTTCGGTGGGATTGCGCGGACCGGGTGAGACACAGTTGGAAATGGACCGTCGCATAATCCTCAATCGCATGTCGTTGTTAAAAAAGAGACTTGCTGAGATAGATCGCCAGAAAAACACCCAACGACAAAACCGTGGGCGCATGGTGAGGGTTGCATTGGTGGGCTATACCAATGTGGGCAAATCTACTTTGATGAATTTGATGGCAAAGAGCGAGGTTTTTGCCGAAAACAAATTGTTTGCCACGCTCGACACCACAGTGAGAAAGGTTACTATACAAAATCTCCCGTTTTTGCTTAGCGACACGGTGGGCTTTATTCGCAAGTTGCCAACAGACCTTGTGGAGTCGTTTAAGTCTACGCTCGACGAGGTGAGAGAGGCAGACTTGCTCTTGCATGTGGTAGACGTGAGCCATCCCGATTTTGAGGAGCAAATGGCTGTGGTCAATAAAACGCTTGCGGAGCTGGGCTGTGGTGACAAACCGAGCCTCACGATTTTCAATAAAGCAGATGCCTATAGTTTTGTGGCAAAAGACGAAGACGATCTCACCGAGGCCACGCGAGAGAATATGACTTTTGAGGAATTGAAGAGTTCGTGGCTTTCGCGCTTGGGCAGCGACTGTGTATTTATATCTGCTCTGAAGCGAGAGGGAATAGAGGAGATGAGAGCGTTGCTCTATCGCAGGGTGAGACAACTTCATGTGCAGAGATTTCCATATAATGATTTCCTTTATCCTTTGGCAGAGGATTTGGATTTTTCAGTGTCAGACAGTGAGTTATGAAAAATATTGCGAAACAAATAGTATTGGTATTGTGTGTGGCGTTGTCGTGGGATGGTGTTAAAGCCGATGGGCTGTCGGAGCGTTTGGTCGACACACTGGAGTTTCACAATGAGTTGACTGCCACAATCGGTGGGGGAACATACGCTCCCTTTTGGATGAGCAACAACCGTAATGGCTTGGCAAGCATCGAAAACAGGTCTTTGGTTTGGCGCAGGGCTTTGAAGCGAGACATTGAAAACGACAATAACCGCCGTTGGAAGATTGGTTGGGGAATTGAGTTCTCAAATCTTTTTGACACCGGTGGCACAGATTGGATTTTTCAGGAGTTGTATGCCGACATACAATATCGGAAAGTGAGATTGTCGGTGGGGCAGAAGGAGCGAGGCTCTTATATGCTCGATAGCGAGTTGTCGAGTGGTGGTTTGGCAAGTGGAATAAATGCCCGACCTATTCCTCAGGTGAGACTTGAGTTGCCTGACTTTTGGACAATTCCTGCCACAGGCGATTGGCTTGCGTTGTGCGGTTATATAGGCTATGGCATCTATACCGACAATAAGTGGCAGCGCGATTTTGCTGCTGCCGGTGAAAATATTTATTCGCGCAATTCGCTTTACCACACAAAAGCCGGTTTTCTGAGAGTGGGTAACACAAAGAAGTTTCCTCTTGTGGTTATCGGTGGATTGGAGATGGACACTCAATTTGGCGGCACGGCGTTTAACGTGAAGAGAAGGGCAGACGATGTTTCGGGCTTCAACGGAGGCACCGTGGATATGGGTTTTAATATTAAGGACTTTTGGAATGTGTTGATACCCGGAGGCTCTGACATGACCGATGGTGCATACAGCAATCGTGCTGGCAACACGGTGGGCGCGTGGCATTTGTCTGTAGGTGTTGAAGGCAAGGATTTGGGCAGCTCAAAGGATTGGAGTGCGAGGGTCTATGCGCAACATCTGTTTGAAGACGAGAGCCAGATGTTTTGGCAATATGGCTGGAGGGATTTCTTGATTGGAACAGAGATTGAACTGCCGAAAAATCCGATTGTGAGTAAAGTGGTTTACGAATACCTTGCCACCAAGGACCAGAGCGGTCCGATTTATCACGATAAGACGACTCAGATATCCGACCAAATCAGTGCTGCCGACAATTATTATAACCATGCCATTTATGGAGCGTGGCAGCACGCCGGTTATGGATTGGGCAACGCCTTGCTGATATCCCCGATTTACAATGCCGATGGCTCTATATCGTTTAAACACAATAGGGTGTTGGCCCATCATGTGGGACTGAGGGGACAGCCTATGAAAGAATTGTCATATAAGTTTTTGTTTAGCTATGAGAAGAGTTGGGGAACTTATTCCAAACCACTTGTAGACCCGCTTGAAGGCTGGACTGTCTATACACAAGCGGTCTATTCGCCCACATGGTTGAAGAATTGCAGCGTGGGAATGGCATACGGTCACAATGGTGGCAAATTGTTGGGTAATTCAAACGGTTTGGAGATGAGTTTCTACTACAACTTGAAATTCCACACGAAGAAACAGTAGGGCATTAAAAAGAGATAAAGTGATGAGAAAGTATATATATATTATTGTGTGTGTTTGTTGCGTGATGGTATGTGTGTCGTGTGACAAGGTAGACGACAATGGTGATTTGGGCGGATTGTGGCAAATGACCGAATGGAAGACTGTGCCGGGGGGAAATGTTGTGGCAACCAAGGAAGATGCCATATTCTATGCCGTGCAGTTGGATTTGATGAAGTTTAGCATCAACAACGATGTGTCGACATACCACCTTGCGCGTTTCTCTCATCGTGGTGATTCGTTGTTTATAGGCAAGGTCTATGCGCGTCCGTTTGACACCGAGGTGCCTATTTCTGAACTCAGTAAATATGGTGTGCCGGCATCGGGAGGCTTTGCCATAGAACTTGGCAGCAAGAATATGGTGTTGCGCTCAGAAGAAGCGGTGTTGAGATTTCGTAAATACTAAATTTTTAAAATCCGAGACTCCACAATAGCAGATATGGCGGTTTACGAGGCAAACAACACACGGTTGGCAAAAAACACGATGTTTTTGTATGTACGCATGATTTTCATCATGGCGGTTACGTTCTACACGAGCAGAGTTGTGTTGAAAGTGTTGGGCGTGGAGGACTTTGGCATCTTTAATGTCGTGGCAGGCATTGTGGCAATGTTTGGTTTCCTCAATTCGTCGATGAGTGCTTCGACCCAAAGGTTTATCTCCTTTTCTTTGGGCAAGGGCGATAAGGCCAATTTAAATAAGATTTTCTCAACGTGTGTCTTGACCCATGCAATGATAGGCTTGGCTGTGTTGGTTTTGATAGAGAGTATAGGTCTTTGGTTTTTATACAACAAGATGATTATTCCTGAGGAGCGCATGGACGCTGCTTTTTGGGTGTTTCAATTTGCGGCGTTGTCAACGGTTGTTGCGGTGATGAGCATTCCTTTTAATGCTGATATAATTGCCCACGAAAAAATGTCTGCTTTTGCATATATCTCGATTGTTGAAGTGTGTCTGAAACTGTTGATTGTTTTCTTGCTGGGCATTGGCGGAATGGATAAATTGGTGACGTATGGTTTTTTGTTGTTGTTGGTTCAGTGTGGCATTTTTTTGACATATATGACATATTGTCTTCGACATTTCAAGGAGAGCCATTTTCGTTTTATATTTGAGAAGAATTTGTTTGCGGAGGTTTCTTCTTTTGCGGGTTGGAATATGTGGGGCTATTTGTCGTCAGTCATGTCGACCCAGGGCCTCAATCTGTTGCTCAACAGTTTTTTTGGACCGGTGGTGAATGCCGCTCGCGGTCTTGCTTATCAGGCAGATGGCGCGATACGCTTGTTTGCCTCCAATTTTCAGATGGCCATCAATCCACAGATAGTAAAGACATACGCTGCCGATGATTTAAATGCGATGCACAAACTTGTGTTTCGCAGTTCTAAGTTTTCTTATTTTTTGTTGCTTGCGCTGTCTTTGCCGGTGATGATTGAAACACGTGCGCTATTGGAGTTGTGGCTGGTTGATGTGCCCGATTGGACTGTGGATTTTCTCAGGCTGATGCTTGTGGTCGTGATAATAGATTCTGTTGCCAATCCCTTTATGACGGCAGCCACTGCCACCGGCAAGGTAAAGGTCTATCAGTCGGTAGTGGGCGGCATACAACTGCTTATTGTCCCGATTGCATATCTGGTGCTGAAGTTGGGAGGCAATCCCTGCTCAGTCTTTGTGGTTCATATTTGTGTTTGTGTGGTTGCGTTTGTGGTGAGGTTTGTGTTGGTGAGATCTATGGTTGGTCTGTCGGCATTTTCTTATTTCAAGGAGGTAGTGATGAGGTGTTTGTTTGTAACGTTTGTTGCTGCGGTTTTGCCTTTGGGCATATATATATTGTTTCCCGACACGATAGTTGTAGAGTGTGTGGTGGTTGTATTGTCGACAGTCTCTGCATTGCTAAGTTCTTTTTTTGTAGGACTAACACAAGGGGAACGAGAATTTGTGAAAGAGAAATCAAGGACATATATCGATAAAATTATATTGAAAAACAAATAGTATGATAATAAAAAACTATATAAAGAAATTCAAATATCTCTCTGCTAACACTTTTTATGAGTGGTTTTGCCGAAGGTCTTCTGATGTCATTGCGCTTAATTCATGGATTGTTTCGCACAGAGGGATAGTGAAATGTCGCAATTTCGGTGATGAACTAAACGTGCATTTACTTTCCAAGTTGACGGGCAAAACGATTGTTGACTATAATTCTTATTTTCACAGACCTTTCACAAACTATATGGTAATAGGCTCTATTTTGGATGGTTTTACCGATAGCAAGTCTGTGGTTTGGGGCAGTGGTTTGCTGTCAGACAAGGAGCCTCTCAAGAAAAAACCGGCAAAAGTGTGTGCCGTGCGTGGCAAGATAACGAGAGATTATTTGCTTGCAAACGGAGTGGAATGCCCCGAGGTTTATGGCGACCCCGCTTTGTTAATGCCATATATATATAACCCTCGAGTGGAGAAGACGTTTAAGATAGGAGTAATTCCTCATATTCGTGACATTGTCAATCCCCAGATTACAGAATTTGTTGCTAATAATAGTGAAGAGGTTTGCCTTATTGATTTTTCTCAATATAACGACTGGCATGACGTGATTGACGAGATTTGCAGTTGTAACTATATAATCTCTTCTTCACTTCACGGTTTGATTTTGGCCGACGCATACGGAATACCAAATCTATGGATTAGTGTCTCAGACAAGGTGAAAGGAGTTGATTGTAAGTTTAATGATTACTTTTCGGGCGTGGGCAGGGAGTTTGTCTCGCCAATGAATTTTGTGGCGGATATTGATGTGTCAGAGTTGTGTGGGAAGATGTCGGGTTATATTCCGCCTACTTATAATTCTTTGAAACTGGTAGAGGCATGCCCGTTTGAAATTGTGCCGCAGTTTAAGAATTTGTTTGTCGAAAAGAAATGAAACTGTCTGTTGTCATACCTGTTTATAACGCAGAGCAATATCTTGCTCATTGTCTTGATTCGATATTTTCAAAAGATATTGATGAGTGTTTGTTTGAGGTTATATGTGTAAATGATGGGTCTACAGACAATTCACAGAGAGTTTTGTGTAAATATGCGGAGTTGCATTCAAATCTTATTTTGATTGAACAAGAAAATCAAGGTGTGTCGGCTGCGCGCAATAGCGGTCTTGATAGGGCTCGTGGGAGTTATGTTGTTTTTGTTGATGCAGACGACATAATACCCCTCGGTTCGTTGCAGAAATTGTTTGCCGACTTGGAATTGGCAGAGGAGGCTGACTTGGTAATCTGCAATATGTTGAGAAATGGCAGTAGGGCTTACGACTGGCGCGGAGTGTTTGCTGAGCGAAAGTTGTATCAACCGACAGAACTTTTGAATGGCGGACTGTTGCGCGGCAGTGTGTGTGGAACATATTTCAAGACTTCTTTTCTTAATCGGCACAACATCAGGTTTCTCTCGGGCATGAGAAATGGCGAGGACACTTTGTTTATGTTGACGGTGATGTATTATGCCGACAAGATCCGTTTTGCCGACATTGACCTCTATGAGGTGAATTGTCGCGAAGGTAGTGCTTCGCGCAGTTTTGGCCGTGAGCGAATAGATGTTATGATAAGGTCGGTGGAGAGGGTGAGCATGGTGCGCAGGAAAATGCTTGGGGGCAAGGGGCATCGCATGGTGCTCGACTATATGATGTATATTGTGTTGCTTAATCTTGTGAAAGACACTTTCAAGACACCACTTGTGGGCTATTGTTATCTTCGCAGAAACGGGGTGGCGCGATATGCAAAGTTTGAACTTTCGGCCGACACACATTTTTTGCGCAACAAGATGGAACTTATCAATAAATCTTTCTTCGCGTTTTATTTTGTAAGACGTTTGAAAGTGGCA
The DNA here is from genome assembly GCA_029219385.1 of Prevotellaceae bacterium. Lineage (GTDB taxonomy): Bacteria > Bacteroidota > Bacteroidia > Bacteroidales > Bacteroidaceae > UBA6382. Next base: position 43,762 of record JAQXTH010000041.1, read on the forward strand.
CTTTCGACAATTCTGCATAAATTTAAGGTTTTATAAACATTTTTAGAGAGGTAATTCATTCTATATAAAAATTAAAACGCTACTTTTGTGGCCGAAGACTATGATGAATTACTAATCTTAGAAAATATTGGGTATGGACATTACTGTATTATTTAAACTTACTTATGGATTGTATGTGGTGGGCACATACGATGATGGTCGGCCTGTGGGCTGCGTGATTAACACTTGTTTTCAGGTGACGAGCCAAAATCCTATTTTGGCGATTTCGCTCAACAAGAACAACTACACTCTTGAGGCAATCAAGAAGAACAAACGTTTCTCGCTTTCGATTATTGCCGAGGAGACCGATCCCAGTGTTATAGGCACGTTTGGTTTCCAAAGCAGTCGCAATGCCGACAAGTATGCCGACTATGGTTATGAAGAGGTTGCCGGAGTGCCTGTTGTGAATGGCGTGTTTGCCGGTCGCTTGATACTCGATGCTCTAAATTTTGTTGACAACGAGACTCACGTAGTGGTGCTTGCCCGATTGGTTGACACCGTCAAGGGCGAGGGTACACCGATGACCTACGATTACTATCACCGTGTGGTCAAGGGCAAGGCTCCTAAAAACGCGCCTACTTATGTGGCGGAAGAAAAACCGGAAGAAAAAGTTGAGGCAAAACCTGCCACGGGCAAGACGAAATACAAGTGCACGGTGTGTGGATTTGTGGTGGAACTTGATGGCGAAATGCCCGATGACTATCGCTGCCCATTGTGTAAGGCTCCCAAGGACAAGTTTGTGAAGCTCGATTGAGTTAGTTGTGAAATCGGGCAGGTTATTATTTGTTTTACCTATTATTATTGCTTGAACCAGAAGAATTATTCTATGGGGCATTGCCCAAAAAGGCAAATGCCCCATTTATTTTGTACATAGGGCTCTTCTGACAAAATTCAAATTTATTTAGTTATATGATACATATATATGATAAGAAGAATTGTTGTGGTTGTAGTGCATGTTTTTCCGTTTGTCCTAAGCATTGTATCTCAATGCAAGAAGATAATGAGGGCTTTCTTTATCCATTAACTGATATTGATAAATGCATTGACTGTCACCTTTGTGAGCAGGTTTGTCCTTGTATTAATCAAATGGAGCCTTCCAATCCAATTGAATGCTATGCGGCAAAAAACAATGATGATGTGATACGTGTGCTAAGTAGTAGTGGAGGTATATTTTCTGTTCTTTCGGAAAGAGTGATTTCAGAAGGTGGAATTGTATTTGGTGCAGCCTTTGATAATGAATTGAAAGTTGTTCACACTTTCGCAGAGAAAGTGGAGGAAATCTCGGTGTTTAGAGGCTCAAAATATGTGCAAAGTTATCTCGGAGATACTTTTAATTTAGTAGAAACTGTCTTGAAGTCAAGTCGTAAGGTTCTCTTTTCCGGTACTCCATGTCAAATTGCCGGTCTAAAACATTTTTTGCGCAAAGAATATGATAATTTGTTGACAGTAGAGATTGTCTGTCATGGTGTTCCAAGTCCTAAAATATGGAGAGAGTATCTTTCGTTATTGCAATTAAAAAGTATAGGTTCAATATCATACAAAGATAAGTCTACAGGTTGGAGGACATCTTCTTTTACTATTAAAGATACTAATCAAAAGGTTGTTTTTTCAGAGAAAGTAAAGAACAATAAATACATGATGGCATTTATCCGTAATCTTACGCTTCGTCCTTCTTGTTTTTCGTGTCCTGCAAAAGCAGGAAAGAGCCATGCTGATATTACGCTCGCAGATTTTTGGGGGATTGACCACTTTATGCCGGAACTTAACGATAATAAAGGTATCAGTTTTGTATGTGTTAATACTCCGAGGGGGGAAGCACTTATGCAGAATTTGAATATTATAAAAAAAATGGCAGATTATCAAGAAACAATTCCTTATAATTCTTGTATTTTTAAGAGTACAATAGAACCGCAAGAACGGAAACGCTTTTGGGATGATTATGGTAAATATGGTATTAGAGTTTTAATGTCTTTGAAAAACCCAAGTATCGTTGAAAGGATAATTAAGCGATTATTCGGGTGAAGATTTGGTTGCTTACCATTATCGTAAGTTGAAAGGAACATAAATTTTGCTAATTTTGAAAAATAGAAATGACGTGTTGCGGAACCTCGCTTCGCAACATGGTGAAGGCTATTAAGATATAGAAACAAAACATAATACGGGAAAAATGCAAAATCTTCTTCAAATATAAAAGTAACTAAAAGGGCTGATACCTCGCAAGATGAAGTGACCCCAAAAAGTTGGACGGGTTATTTACTGTCCGATTTGAGAAAGAGTTCGGTATTGCACCGGACTCTTTCCTATTAACCGGGATTTTATTCTTTTATTGTTATAATAATCAATATATTCATCTAAAGCCTTT
>JAQXTH010000042.1 GCA_029219385.1 Prevotellaceae bacterium
TAGAAAACCCATGGAACCAAAAACTGCCTGCCCCACGATAATCACAAGTATCAATACTACTATCGGCACCCAATGTTGGGTGATAATGGTGGGGTCGACCAACATTCCTACCGATACGAAAAAAATTGCACCAAACAAATCTTTCACCGAGGCGACAACGCGGTTGATTTGCTCGGCTTCAACTGTTTCTGCCAAGATGCTGCCCATCACAAATGCACCGAAAGCCGCGCTATAACCCATTTTCACGGCCACTACCACCATCAGAAAACACAGACCGAGCGAAACGATTAGAAGGGTCTCGTTGCTCATCAGCGAACGGGCCTTGCGCAACAGGGTGGGAATGAGAAACAAACCCACGATAAACCACAAAACCAACACAAAACCCAATTTCAGCAGACTCTCCACCAACTCGCTACCCTCCAACTCCTTGCTCACGGCCATGGTAGACAATATCACCATGAGGAGAATGCCCAAAATGTCTTCCACCACAAGCGCACCGAGCACCGACGAGGCAAATCGTTGTTGGCGCAGCCCCATGTCGTCGAGAGCCTTAAAAATTATGGTGGTAGACGACATGGCCAACATTCCGCCGAGAAACAGACTGTTCATGGTGTTCCACCCGAAGCAGTGGCCGGCAATCGAGCCGAGACCTATCATGCAGAATATTATGGTGCATGCCGCCACCATGGGCGAGGGCCCCATTTTGATGAGTTTCTTGAAACTAAACTCCAATCCGAGCGTAAACATAAGGAAAATCACGCCGATGTCGGCCCATGTCGTCACACTGTTGCTGTCGGCCACAGAGGGAAACAGCGAGAAATGGGGACCGCAGATAAAGCCTGCCACGATATATCCCAAAATGAGCGGTTGGCGCAGGCGTTTAAACAAGAGGGTCACAATGCCGGCCAACACAAGGATCAGTGCAAGGTCGCGTATGATGTCGGGCAGATGGTTCATTGTCAGGGTTTTCTTTCGGGGGTGTATTGATTAACATAGCGTTGGTTCATCGACCACAAGCGCGGTGGCAGACCAACAAATTGCTGAAAGTTCTTGCTGAAAGTCGCCGTGTTGAGAAAGCCGCTTTGTCCGGCTATATAGTCGAGCATGGCATTGGGGTGGCTCACAAGCAGCGACTTTGCATATTCAATTCGTTTGCGGTTGATATATTCGCGCAGGCTCATTTTGTGGTGTTCGTTCACGAGGTGTGTCACTGTGGAGTTGCTCGTGTTGAGTTTGCTTGCCACGATGTCGGTGTTGAGGGTGGAGTAGAGATAGAGTCTGTCTTGCTCCATGATTTTGGTGAACTTCTTGTAGAGAGTGTCGAGTTTATCGCGGTTCTCGTTTGTGTGGTTGTCGTCGGGAGGGGCGATGTCGGCCGAAGGTTCGGTTTCTTTCTCTTTTTCTTCGGGTTTCACGTTGACGGCATAACACACAATGTGGGCTATGGTGGCAATGAGAAACGACAAGATGGCCGACACACCGGGGTGGCCGACAAGATAGGGGTCGCCCAACACACACCTTGTGCCACAGACTATCATCAGCACAATAATGGCAGGGGCAACCACCGCAAAGGTGCGGGCCGACTTGCCTCGCCACACGTCTTTGGCATCGCTCAGGGTGAAGCGGCTCTTGTGGTAAAACACTGTGGCGGCAATGATTATGTATGTTATCTGGGTGAGCAGCAAAATGCGATACCAGTCTATGCAGATAGCCTTGTAGAAGGTGTAGACAGGACCGGAAAATTGTTCAAGCCCCGAACCGCATAGTTGCGCAACGGTATATAGAGACGCTTGTTGGCTGCCCATCAACAACAAAAACAAGATTGAGGCCACTGCCTGTGAGATAATCAGCACAAACCAAATCGGAGAGGTCCAACCCAAGAGTTTCGTGCCGTTTAGTGCCCTCACATAGATTATCAGCATGGGTAGCAACATGGGGCCCGTGACCTGCTGAATGGTGTTGGCTATGCCAATGTGGTTCGTGTAGACAATGGGCGAGAGATAAATGCCATCGGCAGTGAGGTGGATGGCACAAAGACCCAATGTCACCATAAAAATGATCTTCGTTGCGGTTTTGCGCTTGAACATCATTATCATGGTCCACATCAGCATTATCGCGCCCGGACATAGCAGGGCGAAACTCGTAAACATGGGGATAAGGGTGTTAGAGAAACGTGAGGCAGACTACAGCTCGAGGTCGCAGTCGTGGATTTCGTGCCAGGGCAGTCCTTGCTTGTTGAGCTCGTCCATGAAGGGATCCGGGTCAAACTCTTCTACGTTGTGAACGCCCGGTTTGTTCCACAGGCCGAGGGCAAACATTCGCGCGCCGATGCAGGCCGGCACTCCCGTGGTGTAACTCACACCCTGCATTCCCGTTTCCTGATAGGCAGCCTGGTGGGAGCAGTTGTTGTAGACATAATATGTGTGTTCTTTCCCATCGAGACCAATGCCCTTTATGCGGCAGCCGATAGAAGTTTCGCCATCATAGTTTTCGCCAAGTTCCTGGGGGTTGGGCAACACGGCCTTGAGGAATTGCAGTGGCACGATTTTCACCGTCTCCATACCGGTTCCGTCGGCTTTGGGGGCGGTATATTCTATTTCGTCAATGCGGCTCATGCCGATATTTTGAATCACGTCGAGATAGGTGAGATATTGTTGTCCAAAGGTCATCCAGAAGCGTGCTCTCTTTATCGTGGGGAAGTTGATCACCAGGCTCTCGATTTCTTCGTGGTGGAGCAGGTAAGACTCTTTGGGGCCTATGTTGGGATAGTTGAGTGTTTTGTGAATTTCCATAGGCTCGGTCTCTATATATTTGCCGTTTTCATAGTAGAGACCCTTTTGCGTTATCTCGCGTATATTGATTTCGGGGTTGAAGTTGGTGGCGAAAGCCTTGTGGTGGTTTCCGGCGTTGCAGTCAACGATGTCGAGATAGTGTATCTCTTTGAAATGGTGTTTGGCGGCATATGCGGTATAGATGGATGTTACTCCGGGGTCGAAACCACAACCGAGAATGGCGCAGAGGCCTGCCTTTTCAAACCTCTCTCTATAGGCCCATTGCCACGAATATTCAAAGTGGGCCTCGTCTTTGGGTTCATAGTTGGCGGTGTCGAGATAGTTGCAACCCGTTGCGAGACAAGCCTCCATAATGGTGAGGTCTTGATAGGGCAGGGCGAGGTTCATCACGAGGTCGGGTTTAAATTCGTTCATCAGTGCCACGAGTTCGTCCACGTTGTCGGCATCCACGCGAGCCGTCTTTATGTCGTTGCGACCAATGGCTTTGACTATGTCGTCGCATTTTGACTTGGTGCGGCTGGCTATCATTATTTCACCGAAAACGTCAGTGTTTTTTGCTACTTTGTGGGCGGCGACGGTGGCCACGCCGCCGGCTCCGATAATAAGAACTTTTATCATTTCTATGTTTTTGTTGGTTGTTTATTTCAGTCTGTCGAGTTCTGTGCCGCTGATGTTCATTGCGGCCATTAGTGAATAGGTCAATATCTCTTGTTGGCATTTGAAGCCCACGGTTTCAGTGGGTGTGAAGAGAGTGATTGCAGTTTCGCGCGGAGCCTGTGAAATGATGTGTTTTAAAGGCGTGGCATAACTTTCGAGGTCTGCCACGAGCAACATTCGGTTGGGCTTTTCGTCGAGCAGAGAGGTGAGCGACTGTTCATAGAGAGTGGGCAGGTCTATGAGGTCTTCCGGTGCGGGGTGAGAGGCAAAACAAAATTCGGCAATATTGGTCTGAATGGCCGTTGCGTTTAGTTGTGAGTCGAGATTGTCGGGCAGGCAGTTTTTCAATCGGCGATGTTGGGGGGTGTAGAGCATTATCACCTGAATTTCTTTTTCGTCGCCCGGCCTCAGGCCGGCATCGAGAGCCAAATAGTCAACCCAGCGGCTGAGGTCGAGTTTTTGAATGCGTCGTTCGAGCATTCGCTCAAAGTTGACCGTCAGTTCAAACACAAAGCGGTCTACATAGTCGGCGTCGATGAGTATTGTTGTCATAAAATAAATACGTTCTTAAAAGTGTGTCTTCTTGCTATGGCAGAGTTCAAATATATTTGGCTCTGCCGGTTTTGTTTTAACACAAAAGTTTGGTTTATTTTAATAGTTTTTTTGCCGTGGGCGTGAGTTGTGACCACACCGACTGCAGTTTTATGGTGCCTATGGGTTGTCCGCGCTCTTCGGAGGCAATCTCACCGGGCGCATAGATTATGAAGAGGCCGTCGGCAGTGATGGCCGGGCCGTTTTGGGGCAGGGGGAAGTTTGTTTCGTTCAGGGTGGTGTCGGTGAGGGCGTTTTTGAGGTTTATGAAGTCCATCACGCCAAAATAGCCAAACAGGCTGCGTGCCACCGCTTTAGACATCTTTGCACGCTGCTTTTTATTGACGAGGTCGTTCCATGTCAGTGTTTTTCCATTGCTCTTCAAGAGAGTCACGCGATCGTTGGCAATGTGTCGTTTGCCGTCGAGACCATAGAATGTCACTTCTATGCGAAAGGTGACGAGTCGTGTTGTTTCATATTCGCGCCTCATCAATATGTCGAGAGTGAGCCCTGTGGCCTTTGCGTCGCGTTGCTGTGTGCGGATGGCTGTCTCTATGTATCTTGCAAAGTTGCTTTCCAATTCGCTCAGTGCCGGCATGGAGACGGTGGTTCCGCTTTTTTCTATGTTTTTTATGCCGGTGGCCTTGGCAACTGCGGCAGAGAGGCGTTGCGAGAGGTTTTCAAACAGGGCGGTGCTGCCGCTCACCGGCATTTCTGCTTCAATCTGACATTCAATGCTGCCACGCTGCAGCGGAATGCTCAGCAGGCTTGTTTTGCGTGCGAGCGTCAGTGTGTCGGCCGCGTTTGCCGAAACGAGGGCTGCGACAGTCAAGAGCAGAGTTAATATTTTTTTTAGCATGGTGCGTGTGTGTTTACGGTGAGGTGTGGGGTTTTATACAGTCAATCCTCGCGACAGCCTGAAGCAGGTGGTCGTTTCGGAGTGTCGTGGCTGCAGCCTATTTTCGCTTTTTACAAAGCAAAAATACACAATAAAATTAAGGAAACAAAGTTTTGGGGGTGATAAATTAAAATAATGAGTGGCAATATGTCGTGGTTTTGTTTTTTCACTAAAGAATGTCGCCAAAGAGGGGTGGGGAGAAGTTCTATCTTTCTTAATATATATAAAAAAGGTATTTTTTAAATAATGTATAGGGGGCGGTGTGTGGCGTTTCTTGTTTTGGTGTTTGATGCATCAAAATTGTGGCGAACCGACTTATTTAAAACACAACGCGACTTAACGATATATTTCCGGCCGAAAATACTAGTATCTCCGGCCGGAAATCTTAGTATCTCCGCCCGAAAATCTTAGTATTTCCGGCCGGAGATAAATGGAGAAGTCAACTCCTGTGGGCGAAAGGTGCATTTTTGCTGTTTTGGGTGTGTTTAACCCAAGCAAGTCGTTAGATTTCCGTTCTGACAGTTGTACGGGGTTTAATGACCGATTGGGTTTAAGCACATCAATGTTTCATAATTGGTATGATGATTTGTTGTGTCGTGTTAATTTTTTTTATTTTTTTTGACTTGTCAGTGTTTTTCTTTTTTCTTGAAAAGATAGTGCGAATATAGGGTTTTGTGTATGTTTGCTATAAAAAATGTGAAAAAATGAGTTTGTAGCATTTTTTGCTGTTTAAAAAAGTGAATATTCAATTAAATATTCGTACATTTGCAAAGTGAACCATGCAAAACGAAATACAACAAAAAATATTAAATATGACAAAGTTTTTTAAACGTCCGCATTTGCTTGCGACACTGATGATTGCCCTCGCCGGCACATTGTTTGTTTGCAGTTGCAAAGATGATGTAGATGAGAGCGACATGTACACGTTTACGGGTAAGACTGTTACGAGTTTTCTCAACGAAAATCCCGACGACTATTCCATGTTCGCCTATGTGCTCACCAAAGTGCAACTGAGTCCCAAATCAAAGTCGACCATTGCTGACTTGCTCTCTGCTCGTGGCAACTATACTTGCTTCGTGCCGGACAACAAGGCTTTGCAAAGTTATCTCGACTCAATCTACATGGTTGATAACTACGACATTACTCTGTTGCCCGACTCAATGGCAGAGTATATCGCTCGCAACTCCGTGATAGACAACAAAAACGACGAGGCTTATCTTTCGACCTCCTTTAATGTGGGTGCGCTCGAAACCACCAACATGGACGATCGTTACATCACTATCTCGTTTGATAATCTGCCTGACGGAGAGACCGTTACTTTGATTAACGAGAAATCTCGTATCACCACAGCCGATATCGAGTTGACAAACGGTGTGGTTCATCGCATTGACCATGTGCTTGAATTGTCAAGAGCCACACTGCCGGCTCTTATCGCCCAAACGGAAAACACACGCATTTTCTCCTATCTGCTCGAGGTGACATCGTGGGCAGACTCTATGCAGTTGTATCGCGACGACGACTATGAATACAACCATGCCGAGACTGCCAAAGACGAAAACGGAAGCACGGTAAAAAATCCGGAACATCGCTACTATGGCTATACTGCTTTTGTTGAGACCGACCAATTGTTCCACGAAAAATGGGGTATCGATTTGCCTGAGGTGGTAAACGGAATTGTCACAAACAAAGAGGCAATTCTTAGACAAATAGATGAAAAGTGTCGGGAATACTACTCCAACGGCTCTTCCGACTATCGCAGCGAAGACAACGCCGTAAACCAGTTTGTTTCTTACCACTTGCTGCCAATGCGCATTCCATGGGAAAAACTCGTGATTCACTATGCTGAGATGGGCTACTCTTATAAAAACCCGAGCAATCTCACAATCGACTGCTTCGAATACTACGAAACTATGGGCAAGCAGCGCCGTCTCGTGAAACTCACCGAGGGCTCACAGACCGATGGCAAGCGCATCAACCGCTATGTCTCAGAACGCAATCTGAAGGATTACTCGGAAATCACTGTGCCCATTCCCGGCATTAAAATCAACGAGAGCAACGATGGCAACAATTTCAATGCCCTCAATGGTTTCTATTACACCATCGACGACATATTGCTCTATACCAACGATGTGCCCAACAAAGTGCTCAACGAGCGCATTCGTTTCGATATTTCTTCGCTTATGCCCGAATTGATAACCAACGGCTACCGACGCTCCATGTCGGCGACCGAAAACACCAAAGTGCATATCCCAACAGGATATTTCGAAAACTTCGACCTCGACCCGGCTTGCTCTTATAACTATCTCTCGGGATATGGCACCACTTGGCCCGACTTCCAAGGTGATGAGCACAACGTGACGGGACAATACGACATGACAATCAAGCTGCCACCGGTGCCGTTTGAGGGTACATGGGAAATTCGTTGGTCTGTGCCCACGTTTGACAATCGTGGTATGGCACAGCTCTATTTCGGCACCAACAAGAAAAACCTTGTGGCCGTAGGATTGCCTCTCGATCTGCGTCTCAAACCCTCCAACCCTGCTATCGCTTATGAAGCCGACGGCGACGATGAGGAACTCAATGACTACAACGACAAGGTGATGCGCACCCACGGATATATGAAACCGCCCATGCACGATGGTATAACCAACGGTGGTGTGGTGAAGGAATCTCTGCGCAACACAACAACTTATGCAACCTATCTTCGTCTGCGCAAGATAATCTATACCGGCAATCTCAAGCCCGAAGAGACCTACTATCTGCGCATCAAATCGGTGCTCGACAATACCAGCACGCAGTTTGTGATGGACTGGATGGAGTATGCTCCCAAAAATGTCTACAATGGTGAAGAGCCCGAAGACAAGTGGTAATTCTGTATAAGCACTTATTCAATTTTTTTCATAAAAAATAGAGAGAAGTTGCTCGTGAGAGTCACTTCTCTTTTCTTTTTGTTATCTGACAACCGATTTGGGTTATACATTATTATATATAATAGGGGAGGGAACATCTTTCTCTCGTTTGTAGGAAGATAATCTGAGTTTGGCACACCGATTGCATATATAAACGGTGAAATATAATTTCTTAACCAACATTTGAAATAAAACAATTAAAAAACATACAACTATGGGAAAGATTATTGGAATTGACCTTGGTACAACCAACTCGTGTGTTGCCGTGTTTGAAGGCAACGAACCGGTCGTAATCGCTAACAGCGAAGGAAAACGCACAACCCCCTCTGTGGTGGGATTTGTGGAAGGCGGAGAACGCAAAGTGGGTGATCCCGCAAAGCGTCAGGCCATCACCAACCCCACACGCACCATCTACTCCATAAAGCGTTTTATGGGTGAAAACTATAATCAGGTGCAGGAGGAAATCAAAAACATGCCCTACAAGGTGGTAAACGTGGGCAACATGCCGCGTGTGGACATTGACGGTCGTCAATATACCGCACAGGAAATCTCGGCCATCATTCTTCAGAAAATGAAGAAAACCGCCGAAGACTATCTCGGACAAGAGGTGACCGAAGCCGTAATCACCGTGCCGGCTTATTTCTCCGACTCGCAGCGTCAGGCCACCAAAGAGGCAGGACAGATTGCTGGTCTCGAAGTGAAGCGTATTGTCAACGAACCTACGGCTGCCGCACTTGCATATGGTCTCGACAAGAGCGACAAAGACATGAAGATTGCTGTGTTTGACCTCGGTGGAGGTACATTCGATATCTCTATTCTTGAGTTTGGCAGCGGAATGTTTGAGGTGCTCTCCACAAACGGAAATACCCACCTCGGTGGCGACGACTTCGACCAGGTGATCATCAAGTGGCTCGTAGACGAGTTTAAAGCCGAAGAGAACTTCGACCTCACTACAGACCCAATGGCAATGCAGCGACTCAAAGAGGCTGCCGAGAAAGCCAAAATAGAACTCTCCTCTACCACTACTACCGAAATCAACCTGCCCTACATCACGGCAACGGCCACCGGCCCCAAACACCTTGTGAAGACCCTCACTCGCGCAAAGTTTGAGCAACTTGCCCATGAACTCATTCAATCTTGTATCGAACCCTGCCGCAACGCAATGCGCGACGCAAAACTCTCTACTTCTGACATTGATGAAGTAATTCTTGTGGGTGGTTCTACACGTATCCCTGCCGTGCAGCAGATTGTGGAACAATATTTCGGCAAGGCTCCTTCAAAGGGTGTGAACCCCGACGAAGTAGTGGCTGTCGGTGCTGCCATTCAGGGTGCCATTCTCAACAGAGAAGAGGGCGTGAGCGACATTGTGCTTGTAGACGTTACACCGCTTTCAATGGGTATTGAGACTTTGGGTGGCGTGATGACAAAACTTATCGAGGCCAACACCACTGTGCCTTATAAGAAGACAGAAGTGTTCTCTACTGCGGCTGACAACCAGACTGCCGTTACAATCCATGTGCTTCAGGGAGAGCGTCCCATGGCATCTCAAAACAAGTCTATCGGCACGTTCAACCTTGAGGGCATTGCTCCCGCGCGTCGTGGTGTGCCACAGATTGAGGTGACATTCGATATTGACGCCAATGGCATTCTTTCTGTGAGTGCAAAAGACAAGGCCACCGGCAAGGAACAGGCCATTCGCATAGAGGCTTCTTCCGGTCTCTCCAAAGAAGAAATTGAGCGCATGAAGGCCGAGGCTCAGGCCAATGCCGATGCCGACAAGAAAGAGCGTGAGGCAATCGACAAGAAAAATCAGGCAGACTCCATGATTTTCCAGACAGAGAACCAGCTCAAGGAACTCGGTGACAAACTGCCGGCCGACAAGAAACCGGCCATCGAGGCAGCACTCCAAAAACTGAAAGATGCCCACAAGAGTGGTGACATTGCCGCCATCGATGCAGCCATTGCCGAACTCAACCAGGCATGGCAGGCCGCCTCGGCACAGATGTATCAGCAGGCCGGTCCTCAACCCGGTCCTCAGGGTGCTCCGGGAGCCGGTGCACAAGCCGGTCCTCAGGGCGGTAGCCAAAGCAACCCTAAAGACGACATTCAGGATGCCGACTTCGAGGAGGTGAAGTAAGCTTGATAAGCAAACACATAATAAACAATAAGCAAAAGCGTGCAGCTCAATGAGTTGCACGCTTTTTGCATTTTAGTTCGCCCGACATGGGCATAATCTAATGGGTTAAAGTCCACTTTGGTGTCTTTTGCAATTGATTTTTCAATGGTTGAAGTGCTAATCGAGTCTTGTCTGGTATAGACAAACGTTGAAGCCACTGTCGCATTTCGCGACGGTGGTTTTATTCTTTGTCGAGTACCTCCCAATAGCCGCTATAACCACTACCCACATAACGAATATGTGGCATTTTGGCAAGGTGGCGTTTTATGGTTTTTGAACTTCGATTACTCAATTTGGCCAAATCTTCTGTCGAGATTTGAGGATTGTTTCGGATTTGTTTCTCTATCCAATCATCAAGTTCTTTATCTTGAGGGACATCTTGAGGGACACCTTGAGTAACATCTTTAGCAACTCCTTGAGTGCCATCTTGAGTGTCACCTTAAGTACCACCTTGAGTATCATTCTGGATAACACCCTTTATTGATTTCATTATACTTGGAGCAGTTCGCCGTGCCAAGATGGCACGGCACATGATGAAACCTCAAAAAACAAGGGGACTGCATCGATAGTTGCTTGTAAATAAGGATTAGAAATAGTTTGTTTCCAATACTTATGCGCTCTTCTTTCCATTATATATTAATAGGAACCATCAATAACTAAAATTATATATATATGGTTTACGGTTACATTAGAGTAAGCAGTGACAAGCAGACGGTTGAGAACCAACGCTTTGAGATTAACAAGTTCTGTGAGAAGCAGAACATAGTGATTAACGACTGGATAGAAGAAACAATCAGTGGGACAAGGAATTATACCAAGAGACAACTTGGCAACCTACTGAAGAAAGTCAACAAGGATGACATTATCATCTGTAGTGAGTTGTCACGTCTGGGCAGGAACCTCTTTATGATTATGGAGATACTGAATATCTGTATGACCAAGGAGTGCCGCGTCTGGACTATCAAAGACAACTATCGCCTGGGTGATGATATTCAAAGCAAAGTGCTCGCCTTTGCTTTTGGTTTGTCTGCCGAGATTGAGCGCAACCTTATCAGTCAGCGAACCAAGGAAGCTTTGGCGCGTAAAAAAGCAGAGGGCGTTATACTTGGCAGACCAAAAGGGCGAAAGAGTGCTCCCGAGAAATACAAGTTACACGGAAAAGAAACACTTATTCGAGAACTGCTTAAAGCGAATGTTTCGAAGCGTAAAATTGCAAAGCTGTGTAAGGTTGATAGAAATACTCTTGATCGTTATATCAAGCATTTTTTGTCTGAACAGAACTGAGCGTTTTCGTGCAGCAGAGCGGGACGGAGTGCGAGTTTTGCAGCTCTGATTCATGGGTGATTCTGTCGCCTATCGAGCAGAGTATCAAGCGAAAAATTGAAGCCGTGGGAACTCCGTTGAAGGACTGGGATATCCAAATCAACTACGGCATCAAAACAGGCTACAATGACGCTTTCATCATAGACACCGCTAAACGTGATGAGATTCTTGCCAACTGCCAGTCCGAAGACGAGCGTAAACGGACGGCTGAACTTATACGACCGATTCTCCGAGGCAGGGATATAAAACGGTATGGATATAACTGGGCAAACTTGTGGTTAATAAATACTCACAATGGTATCCGTGGTAAGTTGGAGCGTATTCATATTGAGGATTACC
>JAQXTH010000043.1 GCA_029219385.1 Prevotellaceae bacterium
TTGGTTTTTTGTTAATAAATAATATTCGGCATAATCTTTACACCCGGTGGGCATGGGGTGTCGTTTGAGTTCGGGCAAGAGTTGGTTGAGTTGTAGGAACAGTCGTTCGCCGGCAACATCGGCATCGGGCATCATGTGCCATTTAATTGCATTGCTTGACGTGAGCGTTTTGAGCAATTCTTTGTCAGCCGTTGTGAGGAGGGTAGCCGACGGTATGGCAATTGCTTTTCTGCCTGTTGAGAGCATGGCCCAGCAGTCGCTTGCACCCTCGCAAATCCACACGTCGTCGCCGGGCGCGACATAGCTGAGAACGGGCAGGCAGTAAATGGTGCATCTTGTGCCTGTGGGGAAGCGGAAGCGTGGCTCTGCGCCTTTGGTGAGGTTGCGGTTTTGGATGCCTGTCAACTGCCCGTCTATATTATAATAAGGTATAGTGAGCCAGCTTGTGCCGTTCTTGTCTGTGTATGATGTCAGTCGGCACCACTCTATCACCTTTTGCGAGAGGCGTCTTTCTTCGTAGAGAAAGCGTCTTGCAGCCTCGTTCAGTTGCGGGTGGCGAAAGATTTCGCAATACCGGCTGGCGTCGAAAGGTTTGATTTGCGTGTTTTCTTTCCGCCTGATGGTTTGTTCACGAAGCGGCAGACTGTGTTCTGATGCGAGCCATCGGCAGGCATCCACGAAGTCTTTATGGAGGTAGTTCATCACAAGGTCGATAGTGCCGCCATGTGCGTCGCACACAAAACATCTGTATGTGTTTCTCCTCACGCTGAAATTTAGCGAGGGATGGGTGTCGGCGTGAAACGGACACAATGCTTTATGTCGCGAGACTTCTATCCCTAATCGCTCGGCAACTGCCTCAATGGGCAGTTCGCGAAGCTTTTGAATTTCGTATTTTTCCATGTCAGCGAGCGTTGGTTTTTAGATATTTTTCGGTTTTCTTGTACGTGCCCAATGCTTCATCATAATCTACGAGTCGGCGGTTTTTCCAAACTTTTAGTTGTCTTTTCGTCCCGTCTTCGCTCTTGCCTGATTCTTTTCTCAGGGCGGCAAGTTGGGTTATCGTGAAGGTGTCGGGCAGTAGGGCAAGCATGTTTTGCGGTCCGTTGTTTCGGTTTTCTACAACAATATCTTTTTCTGCCGTAAGCATGTCGCCAAATACTTGCAGTTTTGACCATAGGTCGTGATACACAAGCCATTCCACAAGGTTGTCGAATGATGACGACCATTGGTGGTTGTTGCAAATCCATAGCACGCATCCTGCCTTCCATGCGTTGACCAACGAGCGTTTAGAGACATCAAAGAGTATATCATCATCAGCCAAGTCGGCAAGGTTTGCCATGTCTTCGGCAAGTTGATTTATCAGACGGTTGAGTTTCGGTATACTAAACTCGCCTTTTATGTCACGCAAGCGTTGGAGGTATGGCCCTATCTGCTTGTCGAAGAGTTCTCCGTACCTGCCTTGTTTGGGAATTTTTCCCGACCTTGCCGTTCGCGGCTTGTAGGAGAAAACAATACGTCCGAAAGTGCCGTTGAAGAGTTCTGTCTTATAGAATGTGCGTGCGGCAAGCGGAGTAGATGAAATCGTAATGTTCACACGGAGCGTGGGGTCGCCCGTAACGCCTTCGGCTGTGGCACGCAAGGCTCCTCCCCTTGCCACATCAAATATATTGCGCATCATCAAACTGACAGCCTTATGTCCTCCGCAAATTTGGTTAGCCATTTCCACCTCAGGCAGGTTTAAGTATTGCGTGAGGTTGCCTGCCTTTTCAAGGGCAATGGCATTTTGTATGAATGCCGGTTTCGTGGTGTCGCATGGTGGAAAGAGCAGAGGCGTGTCGGGTCGCTCGGGCTTCTCCTTGTTGGCGGAAATGGTCTTTATCCGTTTGTTAAAACTTGCTAATTTTTCCAACACTTCATAGTCATGGGCACGCAAATCGCCATTCAAAGCTTCAGCCAAAGTGCCGAATTGACCCTTGTTAGCTCCCGAATCGGCAACCAAATGTGCCATTTCGCCACATAATTCCTTTAAACTGTTGTCCGGATAGAGAAATTTTGCGTTAGAAATGCGCGACGAAAGCAATGGAAAAAGCAATGGAACTATGGGTTGACGCATGTCATTTGACACGTTTTTCGTCAATAAGTCTATGATTTTTGCCGATTTTGGCACAGTAGGCATCATAGGGGCCTTTAGAGAAAAAATGCTATAAGTCATTATTATTCAAGGTTTTATATTGTTTAACATTTGATGAAAATTACAGAATTACAGTCTTACAGTCCGATTTTAAGGGGTGTCTCCTTACATTATATATATATAACTAATTAATTATTAAGTAGTTATAGAGTTCTAAAGAAAAGGGTACCCCCTTTTTTTGGACTGTAAGGACTGTAATTGTAAGTTAAATTTGTTAACACTTCAACAAAGAAGCCCTACATTGCATTCTTCCTCGAGGTCGTTTGATAGCTCTTTGAGACCTTGATACAGGTCGGCTGCTACCTTGTAGGGGAACACATCTCTGCTGTATTTATCAGAAAGGTTCGCTTCCTTGAAGTGCGGTTGCAATCTGCCCGATGCGCTTCTTGAGAAGTTGAGGGTTTCTCCTCTCCACACTATCGGGTTTCGATGAACCTTTTGCATTGTCTGCCGGTGGGTCGTCTCCTGCTCGCCAAAGACAAAGATTACAATAACCTGAGGCTTAGAAAAGCCTTCTTTCTCGTTCTCGACTATCAACTCAACTTGATTGAAGTTGAGGTGATTTGTAATGTTTTTAATTGTCATACTAAAAAATTTTAAATTAAACATATAGAATTGTATTGAATAATTTTTTATCATCTTTATTTATTTTAAATAATGTATTACTGCAAAAAAAAATGCAGCGTGTCTGACTCTCAAACACACTGCAAAGATAAGTCCTGAAATACGACTAAACTATTCAAAAATATTGTGAATATATTCAGGATAAAAAAACAATAAAAATGTGTTCACGGGGATTTGTAATCCCCGTGTAATATAACTGCGGATTTGAAATCCGCACAAGCCTTCCGCACGGATTACAAATCCCTGC
>JAQXTH010000044.1 GCA_029219385.1 Prevotellaceae bacterium
ATTTGCATGAAAGGGCATTGTTATTGCAAGCTTTCCCATCTGATAGTTGCCGTCTTCAACGTCTATCACGTCACCAGTGAAGATGTTCTGCTTGTTAACATCTTTGATATTCGTATCCACTCCGGCAAATATCATCTTCACGGCATAACCTCTGCCATGACACTCGTCGCCGAAATATTCCTCCACAACCTGCTGATTGTGCTGCTCCGCATATTTGTCGTCTTGCAACCATACATAGAGGTCGTAACTGCCTTGATTGTCAATCATGAAAAACTCGCCAAACTTGACATATCCAAACTGATTTCTGTCTATCACATAACGCAGTAGAACCTTTGGCACTTTTCGGTTTACTCCCGACCCTATCTGATAGCGATACTTCAGACATAGATTTGAAAGTACCTCTTCGTCCATCACTTTAGGCGATTCCGGGACATTATTTTCAACATAGCCACCAGCCATAGCATCTATCGTGCGCAAAGTAATAATCCTCATGTTCCATACGTGTGACATCTGCACGTTGGGAAGGTCAAAACATTCCTCAAATAGCGGTATGATGTCTTTCTCATAAAATTCCGCCCCTTTACATTCCATTCGTGGCAATATAAAACGATTGTCGGGATGAGCCTTGACATATTCTATAAAATCCTGAACAAATGGTTCAAAATCTTCCTCTACACACATAAAGTTTGTGGGAATGGCGTATGTCTGTCCTCTTCTTCCGGACCCCTCACCCCACTCTGCTCCAAACCTCTCGTAGGCAATCTTGGCATTTCCTTCTGTATGCTCTCCCTCCAGTGTACTCTCAAAAACGAAAATCTCACATTGTGACAACTGCTCAGGAACCGTCCAATCTTTAGGGAGCACATTGTATCTTATTCTTTTCATAATCTAAACCTCCTTATTATATTTATTCCACATTCTCTTAATCTTCCCTGCTATCTCCTTGCGGAGCCAAAGAGGTTCGAGCACTTCTACGTCTTCGCCATTCCACAATATCTCTTGTTGAAAATCAAAAGTCGGCCGCAGACGATACTCAAAGATGCTATATTCTTCTGTCCTTTCGACCTCCATTTGCGACTCGTGGAGTGGAAGGTCACGAAAATAATTGGCTTGCCCACAGCTTGTTTTCAATCTCACTTTCTGAACTTCACAATCCGTTTCGGCTATTATTCCGAAACAACCATCAAAGAAATCTTGCGGATTGAAGTTCTTGGGATATTCAAAAACATGACTTGACAAACGAAAATCCTTAATGCGATCAAGACAATACGTGGTGTCGTTGCCCGATGGCCATTGATGCCCAACGACATACCAGCGTTGTCGGAAGAGTTTCACGCATAGGGGCATAACGTAATGCTCGCGTATGTCGTCTCGCCAATAATTATAATAAGCAATGTGAATAAAACGCTTCTTTTTCATTGCTTCAAGAATTGGGTCAAGATATTTCCGTCCACTCGGAATTTTTTCCAGCAAAATCTTTTCTTTGACAGACTTGTTTTCCGCAAGGGAGTTGCAAACGGAATAGGTACTGAGAAGCCAACTCTCAATACCACCATTTTTCATGTCGTCCACATTATCTATATAATAGCGATAAGGAGCAGTTTTTTCGCATTCAATCGAGAGACCAAATGTGTCAAAGATACTCCGCTTCCATTTATGAAAAGTGCGCTTCAGCATTTCCTCGCCACCACTCATGTCAACATTGTCCACCCATCGGCGGTTGAGTTCCTCAAAAGTAATCTTGCGAGCCTTGTAGATGGTTTCAACCAACCACACAAGCTTGTTAATTTGATTTTGTGCCATATATGCAAGCCTTTGTTTTAATTTATAACGAATTTCGCTGCAAATTTATTGCATGAGTGTGCCCTTTTCGTTCACACCAAGCAAAAAAAATACATGTACAATAAAAGGGTGTGTGTCAAAATGAAGATTTTGACACACACCCAAATGTATTTCAGCCCAAAGACAATAGCAACACAACAGATTGGCCATTATGCCACAGATAATGGCCAAAACAACCCGACTTTTTTCACCCACGTTATATCAAAAGGTTTCGTAATAAAACAAAGACAGTCTTCAGAGGCTTTTTGCACCACACAAAGAGTTGCCTCAGCAAATTTGCGCCCCATCAAGCAACAAAACACTTTAAACACACCAAAAGAAAGGCGACATCGCGCTTTTTTAAAGTCGCGTTGCCGCCCGTAATTGTCAAACAGCCTTATGCTCTCAAAAGGCCGCTAAATTTAATATTCATCGTTGGCATAAAGACAACCAAACGTCATCTGCTGCCAATCGTAAATCTCATCGTCTTTGAAAAATCTCTTCACCTCCATAATGGCCGTGCGCGGACCATCGCTGGCATGAATGATGTTTTCCTGAAAACTCATGGAATATGTGCCGCGTATGGTGCCGGGAAATGCGTTGCGGCCGTTAGTCGCTCCGGTCAAAACTCTGACCACGTTGATTGCATCGACACCCTCAAGCACCATTGCCACCACAGGGGCAGCCATCATGCTGTCTTTCACACGCTGAAAGAATGGTTTGTCGGCAAGGTGGGCATAGTGTTCGGAAAGGATTTCATCATCGAGCTGCATCATCTTCATGGCTGCTATGCGCAGACCTTTCTTCTCGAAAATTGAGATGATTTCGCCAATCAAGGCGCGCTGAACCGTGCAAGGCTTCAGCAATACAAGTGTTTTTTCAAGTGCCATAATAGAATTTTGAATGGTTTTCTGTTTTTCTGAGAGCAAATTTACATTATTTTATTCTATTCTCAAAGAATATTCGTCTTTTAATTCATTTTCAACCCTCGCTGCCACCACCAAAAGCATTGAAAACCTCCTTTTTCTATAACCTAATCACTAACAACTAATAATTAAGTACTTAAAAAAAGAACAAACTCACTCCCACCACGCTTATCACGGCTCCACACACTTCAACCCGGGTAACGCGCTGACCAAAAAACACATGAGACGGCCACAAAATCAAAATCGGAGTGAGCGACATGAGCGTCTGCGCAACGCCCGCAGAAGTATAGATCAACGCCATGAGTGAAAGCGACACTCCGACAAACGGGCCTGTCACCGTGGCAATGACCGTGCAAAGCATTCCGCGACGGTCACCCAACGCGCTTATCAGCCTCGAACCTTCTCCTTTGAGAAACATTATGACAGTGAGACCTACCAATCCTGCCACCGCGCGCATCATGGTAGAGGCAAATGGCATGAGACTGCCGACCGCCTCCGACCCTTCGGGAATGGTCAAAGCATAGTGCTCCATGCCGGCCTTGCTCAACACAAGGCCCACACCCTGCCCCACTCCGGCTCCAATGCCAAACAACACTCCCTTGAGCGGCACCTTGAGACCTGCACGCACATGGTGTCGCGACTCAACTGCCGACTCCTCCGCTCCTTTCTCCCTGCGGCTGACCACCGACATGGAAATGCCCGTCAGGGTGACAACGATGCCCAATATTGCCCTCAACGAAAGCGTTTCGCCTATCAACAGCCACGCGCTCAGAGAGGCTGCAATCGGGGCCAACATCATAAACAACTGACCCCATCGCGAACCCATATAAACGTAGGAATTAAACAGGCAATAGTCACCAAACACATAGCCCACCAAGCCCGATGACAAAAGCCACATCCATGTGGTCGCGTCGGCATAGAGCGGCAGCGCACTGCCCGTGAGCACCCACAAAGTGAGTCCTAAGAGCAGGAGCGACAAAATCATGCGCCACACATTGAGAGCCTGTGCCCCAATGCGCTTGCTCGCCACCTCGGCAACAAGGGCTGTGACAGTCCACGAAACTGCCACCCCGAGCGATATCGTTTCTCCTAAATATTGCATCATATTACTGAAAACGGCTGCAAAGTTATCACTTTTTCCGCCCACCACGCAAACCCCTCGCCACAAAAAACGGCCTCCGCAACGCAGCAATGACAGAAAAACTCATCATTTTTTGAAAACCCCACACAGCAACACACATAGTCTCCAAACTGTCTTCTCCCGGAATATGCGGATTTTTATGTTGCACACATCATTATGTGACATCGATTGGCAAAGGTTTCTAAAAAAAATCTTTAAATTTGCGTGCGAAAATAGCATATTCCCCCCAACAGTTCAAACACAACAAAAAAAATATAATAATACCTTAACAACAGAGTTATGAACTTTACCCTATTTGCAACCGTCTTACTGACAGGCATTTTGTTTGTTGCGCTGGTGGTCGTGTTGGCTCAATTGCTCGCGCCACGCTCGTTTAACAAACAAAAACTGGAGGCATACGAGTGCGGTATCCCCACCCGAGGCAGTTCTTGGGCACAATTTCATGTAGGATACTACTTGTTTGCCATCTTGTTCCTCATGTTTGATGTGGAAACAATGTTTCTCTTCCCATGGGCAACAATCGCAGCCGACCTCCAGACAGGAGGCCTCATTGCAGTATTGTTCTTCCTCGTCATTTTAATTCTGGGCCTTGCTTATGCCTGGAGGAAAGGAGCACTGACATGGAAGTAAAGAAAAGAGCCAAAATCAAGTCTATCCCATACGAAGACTTCAAAGACAACGAGACCTACGAGAAACTCGTGGAGGAACTCAACGCCAACGGTGCCAACGTGGTGGTCACCGCCCTTGACAACCTTATCGACTGGGGGCGCAGCAATTCACTCTGGCCTCTGACTTTTGCCACAAGTTGTTGTGGCATTGAGTTTATGGCCGTGTGTGCCGCCCGCTACGACATTGCGCGCTTTGGCTTTGAAGTGACGCGCAACAGTCCGCGCCAAGCCGACGTAATTTTGGTGAGCGGCACCATCACAACCAAGATGGCTCCCGTCTTGAAACGTCTCTACGACCAGATGGCCGACCCAAAATATGTGGTTGCCATTGGCGGATGCTCAATATCGGGCGGTCCGTTCACCAAGTCGTATCACGTATTGAAGGGAGTTGACAAGATTATTCCCGTTGACGTGTATGTGCCGGGCTGTCCGCCCAGACCGGAGTCGTTTCTCTATGGCATGATGCAACTGCAACGCAAAGTGAAGGTAGAGCAATTCTTCGGCACTACAAACCGCAAACAAAAACAGCCCAAACAAGACTAAGTCTCCCCCCTAATAATCTATAAACACTATGACCTTAGACAACATCAAAACACTGGAGCCGGCAAAGCTGCGCACAGAAATGGAAAGCCTCAAAAAAGCAGGCTTTGACTACCTTGTCAACCTGGTGGGCATGGACTGGGGCGAAGAAGGAGGGCTCGGCGTGGTCTATGAGCTCGAAAACACCGAGACCCACGCCACCACATGGCTCAAAACCTCGACTGCCGACAGAGAAAACCCAATGTTGCCCACAGTGAGCGACATTTGGCAAATAGCCAACATATATGAGCGTGAGGTCTTTGACTTCTATGGCATTAAATTTGTCGACCACCCCGATATGCGCCGCATATTCCTAAGAGAAGACTGGGTGGGCTACCCCATGCGCAAAGACGACAAGCCCGAAGAGCAAAATCCGCTCAACATGACCAACGAACCTCTGGCCGACACTACCACGCAATATATCCTCAACCCCGACGGCACAATCTCCACCAAGCAAAACACCATTTTTACCGAAGATGAATATGTGGTGAACATTGGTCCGCAACACCCCAGCACCCACGGAGTGTTGCACTTCAGAGTGTCGCTCGACGGTGAGATAATCAAGAAAATCGACCCCGTGTTGGGCTACATCCACCGCGGTGTGGAGAAGCTCAACGAGTCTTACACCTATCCGCAGACCCTCGCCCTCACCGACCGCCTCGACTATCTCGGAGCCATGCAAAGCCGCCACGCGCTCTGCATGTGTATAGAAAAAGCCATGGGCATCGAGGTGAGCGAACGTGTGCAGGTGGTGCGCACAATTCTCGACGAGTTGCAGCGTATTGACTCCCACATATTGTTCTTCAGTTGCTTGTGTCAGGATATGGGTGCCACCACGGCATTCCTCTACGGCTTCCGCGACAGAGAAAAAATTCTCGACATATTTGAAGAGACTTGTGGCGGCCGCCTCATCATCAACTATAACACCATTGGCGGACTGATGGCCGACATTCACCCCAACTTCCAAAAGAGAGTGAAGGAGTTTATTCCCTATATGCGCAAAAACATAAAGGAATACCACGCCATCTTCACAGGCAACGTGATATTCCAAAACCGCTCTAAGGGTGTCGGCATACTGAGCAAGGAGCAATGTATCAGCCTTGGTTGCACCGGTGGCACGGGTCGTGCTTCGGGCTGGGCCAACGACGTGCGCAAAAACCACCCCTACGCTGCCTACGACAAGGTGGAGTTCAACCAGGTGTTGCGCACCGAGGGCGACAGTTTCGCACGCTACATGATACGTCTCGACGAAATTCTCGAAAGCCTCAACATCATTGAGCAATTGATCGACAACATTCCCGAGGGCAACTACAAGGAGAAGACAAAACCCATCATCAAAGTGCCGGAGGGAACCTACTATCAGGCAGTAGAGGCAAGCCGCGGAGAGTTTGGAGTGTTCCTTGAGAGCCACGGCGACAAGAGCCCCTACAGACTGCACTATCGTTCAACAGGACTGCCACTGGTTGCTGCAATGGACACCGCCTGCAAAGGCTTTAAGATTGCTGACCTCGTGACCATCGGCGGCACACTCGACTATGTCGTGCCTGACGTTGACCGTTGATACCTTATATAATAATAACACTACATTAAAAACACAAATATCAATGTTTGACTTCACAACCGTAACCCAGTGGATAGACAACCTGCTCACCTCGGCAATGCCGACCTGGGCGGCCACACTGATTGAATGTGTGCTGGTGGCCCTGGCCGTTATCACGCTCTATGCAGTGTTTGCCATTATCCTGATTTATATGGAGCGCAAAATATGCGCGTTCTTCCAATGTCGTCTCGGCCCAATGCGCGTGGGCAAATGGGGAAGCATTCAGGTGGTTTCCGACGTGTTGAAAATGCTCACAAAAGAGATTATCGACATGAAAAACGTAGACCGCCTGCTCCACAAAATGGCTCCATTTCTTGTGATCGTTGCCTCCATGCTGACATTCTCCTGCCTGCCTTGGAACAAGGGAGCCGGCATAATCGACTTCAACGTGGGCATTTTCTTCTTCCTCGCAGCAGGCAGCCTCGGAGTGGTGGGCATTTTGCTCGCCGGCTGGAGCAGCAACAACAAGTATGCTCTTATCGGTGCCATGCGCAGCGGTGCACAGATTATCAGCTATGAAGTGTCGATAGGTCTCACCATGCTGACAATGATCATATTGACCGGCACAATGTCGTTTTCTGAAATCTGCCAACAACAGGCCGACTATGGTTGGAACATCTTCCGCGGCCACATTCCGGCAGTGATGGCCTTTATCGTATATCTCATTGCCGGCAACGCCGAGTGTAACCGTGGCCCGTTTGACATGCCCGAGGCAGAAAGCGAGTTGACCGCCGGATACCACGTTGAATATTCCGGTATGCACTTTGGCTTCTACTATCTGGCTGAATATCTCAACCTCTTCATCTGTGCAGGCATGGCCTCGACAATCTTCCTCGGTGGTTGGGCTCCGCTCCACATCTATGGTTTAGAGGCGTTCAACAACATCATGGACTATATTCCGGGTGTTGTTTGGATGGTAGGCAAGACCTTCTTCGTGGTGTTCCTCCTGATGTGGATACGCTGGACCTTCCCACGCCTGCGAATTGACCAACTGCTCTCATTGGAGTGGAAATATCTCATGCCGATCAGTCTCGTGATACTCGTGATGATGGCTTTGTGCGTTTCACTCGGTTTAACACTGTAAACTCAAGACTATGTCAACAAATAATTATTTCTCAGGTCTCTTTGGCGGCATAAAATCGCTGACCACCGGTCTCGGAGTGACAATAAAAGAATTCTTCACTCCCAAGATTACCGAGCAATATCCCGAAAACCGCAAAGAGCTTAAAATGTTTGACCGCTTCCGCGGCCGCCTCGTGATGCCACACAACGACCAAAACGAACACAAGTGTATAGGGTGTGGCCTGTGTCAGATGGCATGTCCCAACGGCAGTATCACCGTGACGAGCGAAACATACGAGGCAGAAGATGGCAAAAAGAAAAAACGCCTTGCCAAGTATGAATATGACCTCGGTTGCTGTATGTTTTGCGAACTGTGTGTCACCGCCTGCCCGAGCAAGGCAATAGAGTTCAGCACCGAGTTTGAGAATGCCGTGTTTGACCGCTCAAAACTCGTGATCCAGCTCAATCGTCCCGGCAGCAAAGTTGCAGAAAAGAAGCCCGTCGCCAAACCGGCGACAGCCGCCCCCACTGCCTCTGCCACCAACAATAACCCCAAAACACCCGCAGCCGTATGATTACAGAAACATTTGTATTTATAATTTTGGCGGCGATAGTTGCCATATTCTCAATTCTCTCTGTCACCACAAAACGCATAATTCGTGCAGCCACCTATCTGCTCTTTGTGCTCTTTGGCACAGCCGGATTGTATTTCTTGTTGGGATATACGTTTCTCGGCGCAGTCCAGATAATGGTCTATGCCGGAGGTATCGTGGTGCTCTATATCTTTGCAATAATGCTTACGGGCAAGACCGCCTCTGCCGGGCAGAAAAGTCTCGGCATGGCAAAGCGTGCCGCCGCCTTGGTGGCCTCGCTGATAGGCGCAGGCTTGCTGATGTTTGCATTTATCTCTCACAAATTCGTGAGCCTCTCCCTCAACGCCGAAACGACCAACGAGAGTGCTGCCCCCATCAAGGAAATCGGTAGCAAACTGCTCTCTTCGGGCGAAGGCGGCTACCTGCTCCCGTTTGAGGCTGTCAGCGTTTTGCTGCTGGCTTGTATCATTGGTGGACTTATCATTGCACGCAAGCGTTAAAACAAACATAAAAGAAACAGAAAAGCCATGAATATAACTATCGAA
This sequence comes from Prevotellaceae bacterium, assembly GCA_029219385.1. Classification (GTDB taxonomy): domain Bacteria; phylum Bacteroidota; class Bacteroidia; order Bacteroidales; family Bacteroidaceae; genus UBA6382. The sequence goes on from JAQXTH010000044.1 coordinate 8,936, forward strand.
CATTTTCTACTTTTATCTGCTCTGATGTTGGGCGCGGGCATGTATGGTTTCTTCACCCGTCGCAACACTTTGGCGATACTTATCTCCATTGAGTTGATACTCAATGCCGCCGACTTGAACTTTGCAGCCTTCAACCGTCTGTGTGACACGGCCGGCCTGGAGGGCTATCTCTTCACCTTGTTCTCAATAGCCATATCGGCGGCAGAGACAGCCATTGCCATTGCCGTGATGATAAACATCTATCGCATGTTGAAGAGCAATCTCGTTGACGAACTTGACAATCTGAAATGGTAATCACTAAACAAAAAAAGACACAATGTTTTCCTATACATTATTTATAATATTGCTGCCACTCGTCAGTTTCCTTATTTTGGGAATTGCGGGCAAATGGCTCAGCCACAAAACAGCCGGCTGGATTGGCACACTGTCGTTGGCCGCTGTTGCCGCCCTGTCGTATTATGCAGCCTATGAATATTTCTTTGTAGTGGGCCGCGATGCCCTGACCGGAGCCTTTGAGCGCCAAGTGCCTTTCGATTTCACATGGTTGCCATTCTTCGACCAAGGTCTCCACTTCAACATGGGCATATTGCTCGACCCTATTTCCGTGATGATGCTCATAGTGATTTCCACCGTGAGTCTCATGGTTCACATCTACTCTTTCGGATATATGAAAGGCGAGAGAGGTTTTCAACGCTACTATGCGTTTCTTTCGCTCTTCACCATGTCCATGCTCGGATTGGTTGTGGCCACCAACATCTTCCAAATGTATCTTTTCTGGGAGCTTGTGGGCGTTAGTTCCTATCTGCTCATCGGTTTCTACTACACCCTGCCGGCTGCCATTGCCGCCAGCAAGAAAGCGTTTATCGTAACTCGCTTTGCAGACTTGTTCTTCTTGATCGGTATTTTGATTTACGGTTTCTATACCGGTTCGTTCGGATTTGTGTTTGACACTCCCGAAGGTTTGCAGAGCTATGCCTCGGCAGGCTTCATATTGCCCTTGGCGCTGACATTGATGTTTATCGGTGGTGCGGGCAAGAGTGCCATGTTCCCCCTCCACATCTGGCTGCCCGACGCAATGGAAGGCCCCACTCCCGTCAGTGCTCTTATCCATGCTGCCACGATGGTTGTGGCCGGTGTGTTCCAAGTGGCTCGTTTGTTCCCCCTGTGGGTAACCTACGCACAAGACTGGATGCCGGTGATCATCTGGGTGGGCGTGTTTACCGCTTTCTATGCCGCTGCTGTGGCTTGCGCCCAAAGCGACATCAAGAGAGTGTTGGCATTCTCCACAATATCTCAGATTGCCTTCATGATGGTTGCCCTCGGCGTCTGCACCGAGTTGCAGACCGGTCACGAACATCATGGCAGCGTGGGCTATATGGCCTCTATGTTCCATTTGTTCACCCACGCCATGTTTAAGGCTTGTCTGTTCCTAGGAGCCGGTTGCATTATCCATGCCGTTCACAGCAACGAGATGGCTGCCATGGGTGGCCTGCGCAAATACTTGCCCATCACCCACATCACATTCCTTATCTCGTGTCTCGCCATCAGCGGCATTCCTTTCTTCTCGGGCTTCAGCAGCAAAGACGAGATTATCACTGCCTGCATGAGCTATAGCCCTGCCGTGGGTTGGATTATGACCGGCATTGCCGCCATGACAGCATTCTATATGTTCCGACTTTACTATGGCATTTTCTGGGGTACGGAAAACAAGGAGCTCCACGCTGCCCACCACCCCCACGAAACGAAAATAATGACCATGCCTCTGATTGTGTTGAGCATCATCACCGTAGGTGTGGGTGTCTACACCACTCTGGCAGGTTTCGGAATGTTTGAGGGCTATAGTTTCGGTTCGCTCATCAGTGCCGACAACATTGACTATCGCATTCATTTCGACATGAGCGTGGCAAGTTGCTCAACCGTGATTGCCATTATCTCCATTGCCCTTGCCACCTATATCTTCAAGGGCGAGAAACAACCTGTTGCCGAAAAGATGAAGGCTGCCCTGCCCAACCTCCACAGATGGGCCTACAAGCGTTTCTACATGGACGAAGTCTATCAGTTTGTTACCCACAAAATCATCTTTGCCCGCGTCAGCAAACCTATTGCTTGGTTTGACCGTCATGTGATAGACGGTTTCTTCAATTTCCTCGCCTGGGGAACCAATGCTGCCTCAAACGGCATAAAGGGTCTTCAGAGTGGTCGCGTGCAGCAATATGCGTTTGTATATCTGGTCGGCACGATATTGCTAATCTTATTACTAATGTTATTCTAAATCACTATCAACGATATGAATTTCCTATCATTATTTGTATTGATTCCGCTGGTCATGTTGCTTGGCCTATGGCTGGCGAAGGGTGTTAAAGCCGTGCGCGGCGTAATGGTCGTTGGTAGCACAGCATTGCTTGCCCTGGCCACATATCTCACTATTGATTTTCTTGCCCAAAGAGCAGCCGGCAACAATGCCGAAATGCTCTATCAGGCAGCATTCACATGGTTTGAGCCGCTCAAGATTTCCTACCGAGTGGGAGTTGACGGTATTTCGGTTGCCATGTTGCTGTTGAGTGCGATAATCGTGTTTACCGGCACATTTGCAAGTTGGCGTCTCAACCCCAACCTCAAAGACTACTTCTTGTGGTTCACACTGTTGTCTATGGGTGTGTTTGGATTTTTCATCAGCATAGATATGTTTATGATGTTTATGTTCTATGAGATTGCGTTGATACCCATGTATCTGCTCATCGGAGTTTGGGGCAGCGGACAGAAAGAATATGCCGCAATGAAACTCACCCTTATGCTCATGGGCGGTTCTGCATTCCTCATGATTGGCATTTTTGGTATCTTCTATGGTGCCGGAGCCGAAACAATGAACATTCTTGACATTGCCAACCACACCGGTGGCGCACACCCCATAGAGTTTGCGCAACAGTGCATTTGGTTTCCGCTGACCTTTATCGGTTTTGGCGTTTTGGGTGCATTGTTCCCCTTCCACACATGGAGTCCCGATGGTCACGCCTCTGCGCCCACAGCCGTTTCCATGCTCCACGCCGGCGTGTTGATGAAACTCGGAGGCTATGGCTGTTTCCGCATTGCCATTTTCCTCATGCCCGAGGCTGCCAACGAATTAAATTGGATTTTCCTTATCCTGACCGGCATTTCGGTTGTCTATGGAGCAATGAGCGCATGTGTGCAGACAGACTTGAAGTATATCAATGCCTATTCTTCTGTGAGCCACTGCGGTTTGGTTTTGTTTGGCATTCTCATGCTCACAACCACCTCTACGGTGGGTGCCATATTGCAAATGCTCTCCCACGGCTTGATGACGGCTCTCTTCTTTGCCCTTATCGGCATGATCTACGGCCGCACCCACACTCGTGACGTAAACAAGATGACGGGCCTCATGCAAATCATGCCGTTCTTGAGCGTATGTTTTGTTATTGCCGGTTTAGCTAACCTTGGTTTGCCGGGCTTGAGCGGATTTGTGGCAGAGATGAGCATCTTTGTCGGCTCGTTCCAAAACGCCGACACTTTCCACCGAGTGCTGACCATCACGGCCACCTGCTCCATTGTTGTGGCAGCAGTCTACATTCTCCGCATGGTGGGCCGTATGCTCTATGGTGTCTGCACCGATGAACACCACAAGAAACTCACCGACGCCACATGGGAAGAGCGTTTTGCCGTGATATGCCTCATCATCTCGATTGCCGGCATCGGCTTGGCTCCTGCATGGATAAGCAACCTCATCAGCGACAGCGTGGCACCGATCATCGAGAGCGTAAAAAGCGTAGGACCGCTGATTTCGTCATGCAATCCTTTCATGTAATCACTTAACACACCAAAAAACATTCTAACAATGGACTATTCACAATTTCTCAATATGGGGCAGGAACTCTCTCTGCTCGCTGTGATAATAATCTTGTTTGTGGCCGACCTCTTTATGTGTACCGACCGCAAGGATGGTAAGGGTGTGCTCAACACTCCGCTGCCGGTGATTTTGCTCACCATCCACACCTTGTTTGGCATTATGCCCTTGGTTTGCCCCTGCGCCGAAGCCTGCATGGGAGATGTCTGCGTGTTTGGCGGGATGTATCAGTCAAACATCATGACGATCATCTTGAAAACCATTCTCAACGTAGGCACAATCATTGTGTTCCTCACAGCCCACCAATGGCTCAAACGCCCCGAAATGGCCAACAAGCAGGGTGAGTATTATATGCTCACACTCTCAACATTGCTCGGCATGTATTTCATGGTTAGCGCCGGCCACTTCTTGATGTTCTTCATCGGATTGGAGCTTGCCTCTGTGCCCATGACGGCCTTGATTGCCTATTCAAAAAACTCACAAGAAAGTGCAGAGGCCTCGGCCAAGTATATTCTGACGGCATTGTTCTCATCGGGCTTGATGCTCTATGGCATCTCGCTTATCTATGGCACAACCGGCACACTCTATTTCGACCAGATTGCAGACAAAATAAGCAGCTGCGACCTCACCCAGATTGCCGCTCTCGTGTTGTTTGTCGGAGGTATCGGCTTCAAGATTTCCCTTGTGCCTTTCCACCTTTGGACAGCCGATGCATATCAGGGCGCGCCCACTCCCGTCACCTCATATCTCAGCGTGATTTCTAAAGGAGCAGCAGCGTTTGTTTTGTTCACCGTGTTATATAAGGTGTTTGCACCCGTCATTGACAATGCCAACCTGATATTCTTCTGGATTATCATCTTCAGCATCACTATTGCCAACATCTTTGCCGTGCGCCAAAACAACTTGAAACGCTTCATGGCTTTCTCGGCAATCAGCCAGGCCGGCTATCTCGTGCTCGGCGTAATGGGAGCCACCCCTCAAGGCATGACTGCCATTGTCTACTATCTCTTGGTCTATATGGCAGCCAATCTCGGAGTGTTCCTCATCATCAGTGCCACAGAGCAAAACAGTGACAAAATCAACATCTCCGACTACAACGGCTTCTACAAGACAAACCCCAAATTGGCATTCCTCATGACATTGGCATTGTTCAGCCTTGCAGGTATTCCGCCGTTTGCCGGTTTCTTCAGCAAGTTCTTCATGTTTATGGCAGCGTTTAAGGCAGGTTTCCAACTGCTTGTATTCATAGCATTGGTAAACACCGTCATTTCGCTCTACTACTATCTGCTGATTGTGAAAGCCATGTATATCAATCCCAACGACAACCCCATTGCCGCTTTCAAGAGCGATGGCTACACAAAGCTGGGCTTGTTTATCTGCACGGCAGGTGTTGTATTGATCGGTATCATCAGTTGGTTCTACACCTATATCGACCAATTCAGTTACGGACTGTAAAGACAGCAAAAAAACACTGTTTTAACATACCTCATAGTTTTCCCCGTTACCCTAAAGGTTTCGGGGAAAATTGTTTTTTTACACCCAAATCAGTCGTTATCTTTCTATTGATTTTGTCTGTCAGAAAACTCTCTTTGTTAGCCTGATAACTGATAAGGCTTTAATGCCACTGCCACTACCAACCACACCCCCCGTTATAAAAAAACATTAAAAGGCTCATGCTTGTTTGCCAAACTGCAAAGAAATCATTATTTTTGCACTAATAAACTTAATGTAAAAAATGGCAAGTATACTTGTATCCCGTTTTTCGGCTTTGGGCGATGTGGCAATGACCATCGGTGTCATCAAATCATTTGCCGACATATATCCCGACCATCACATCACATTGATGAGCCGCCCCTTTATCGCCCCCTTGCTCGAAAACATGCCAAGCAATGTCCACTTTCGCCCCGTTGACCTCAACAACTACAAAGGTTTGGGCGGTCTGCGACGCCTCAGTCGCCAACTCATCGGCGAGGGCTATGATATGTTGGCCGATATGCACGACGTGTTGCGCACAAAAGTGATACGCTATTATTTCAAAAGGGCCCACAAACCCATAGCCGTGATAGACAAGGGAAGAAAAGAGCGCAAACTTATCACACGAGCAAAAAACAAACAATTGCACCCCCTCACTCCCTCACCACAAAGATATGCCGACGTTTTGACAAAACTCGGATTTCCCATAACCCTCAAGCCCCACCATATCTATGGCAATCAATCGGCCGACATTTCCGACATCAAGCCAATCGTGGGAGAGAAAAACGGCAATGCCTGGATTGGCATAGCCCCCTTTGCCGCCCACGAGGGGAAAATCTATCCGTTGCCAATGATGAAACAAGTGATAAATCTATTTGCCGACAACGACAACGTGAAAATTTTCTTGTTTGGCAGCGGACCGAAAGAAAAAGAATGGTGTGAAGGTATCACGCAACAAAACGTTGTCTCTATGGTGGGCAAAACAAATCTCCAAAAGGAACTGCGCCTGATGACCCACCTCAACGTTATGCTCACAATGGACTCGGCAAATATGCACCTCAGTTCGCTTGTGGGCACTCCGGTCGTCTCTATATGGGGAGCCACCCACCCCCTTGCCGGCTTCACCGGACTGCAGCCAAACGGCAGCAAGATTATACAGCAAGACTTAGACTGTCGCCCCTGCTCCATTTACGGCAACAAAAAGTGTCGCAAAGGCAACTACCCCTGCATGACAACTATCACTCCGCTCTCCATTGCCAACATCATAAAACAATACATCTGATTTTTCGCCAAGCAACACCATGACCTACAAAATATTGTTTTGCATCACATATCTCATGTCCCTACTGCCTATGAGGGTACATTATTTCTTTTCTGACCTGATGTATCCTCTTGTTTATTATATCATCAGATATCGACGCAAAATAGTCAGAAAAAATCTCGTCAACAGTTTTCCCGAAAAAGACCTCACCGAAATAAAAAAGACAGAAAGAAAGTTCTACCGCTTCTTTTGCGACTATTTCGTTGAAAACATCAAAGCTCTCACCATGAAAAAAGAAGACATGATGAAGCGCATGAAGTTTGAAAACATGGAGCTCATTGACAATCTGTTTCAAAACAAGCAATTCATATTTCTCTATTTGGGACATTTCTGCAACTGGGAACTTATCGCCTCACTGAAATGGTGGTTTCCTAAGCAATACAACACTGCCCAACTCTATACAAAACTCCACAACAAACACATCGACAGACTGTTCTTTAAAATCAGAAGCCGATATGGAGGCGAAAACATCAACAAGAAAGAGGCTCTAAGGCGCATAATTGCCATACAGAAAACAGGACAAAAAACGCTGATCGGATTTATCTCCGACCAAGGGCCCAAACGCGAAAGCATTCACCTTTGGGTTGACTTCCTTAACCAAGAAACTCCCGTGTTTACCGGCACCGAGCGAATTGCAAAAAAAGTAGATGCCGGCGTTACATACGGTGAAGTGAAACGCGTTAAACGAGGCTATTATACCTGCACCTTCAAGCTCATCACCAACGACCCAAAATCTTTTGGCGAGCACGAAATGACACGCCTCTACATGAAAATGCTCGAAGCCGACATACGCAAAGACCCTGCTCGCTGGCTTTGGACACACAACAGGTGGAAACGCAAACACGATAATTAAACTTACACATATAACCATGAAAAAAATCATATCACTCATCACACTGACACTGTCACTCACCACCTCACACGCACAAGAACCCGCAAGGTGGCTCAGAGCAAACTCCATTTCGCCCGACGCTAAAACCATCGCCTTTGAATATCACGGTGACATCTACACCGTGGCAGCCTCGGGAGGCGAAGCCAAGAGACTCACGTCTCACTCCGCCTACGACGGTTTCCCTAAATTCTCACCCGATGGCAAATGGATTGCCTTTTCCTCAGAACGCTATGGCAGTCCTGATATCTTCATCATATCACCAAAAGGAGGCAAACCCATTCGCCTCACCACAAACTCCTCTATAGAGACCATTCAAGGTTGGCTCGACAACAACCACATTCTCTACACCTCAAACCTCATGCCGGCAATCAACGACATCAGTTTTCCCGGCTCATTCCAACAGGTTTATTGTGTAGACACAGAGGCACACCGCCCCACCATGTTTTCCACCATCCCCATGGAAAACATTTCTATCAACAACAAGAAACAACTGCTCTACCAAAACAACAAAGGCTACGAAGACTATTGGCGCAAACACCACCGCTCACCGATTTGCCGCGACATTTACCTCACCCAAACCGATGCCAAGCGCACATACCAAAAACTCAATACCGACACTTGTGAACACCGAACTCCCGTTTGGGCTCCCGACGGACAGTCTTATTATTTCACCTCTGAGAAAAACGGAACCCTCAACATATACAAGGCTACTCTCAATTCAAACAACGCCACACAACTCACAAACTACAAGGGTTTCCCCGTGAGATACCTCAACTCGTCGACCAACGGCACTCTTTGCTACTCATGGGACGGTGACCTCTATACATTAAAAGAAGGTGGCAAACCAACCAAGATTAACATCACCATCAACTCCGACAACGAACAATACATCAACCAACCACAATATCTCAACAACGGGGCATACCACTTGAGCACCAACAAAGACGAAAAAGAATTTGTCTTTGTAGTGAAAGGAGAAATCTATGTCACAACAGCCGACTATGCCACCACACGCCGCATTACCTCCACCACAGAGTCGGAAAAAGAGCCCTCGCTCAGCCCCGATGGAAAAACCATTGTCTATGCCTCTGAACGCAACAACACATGGGGCATATACGCTGCCACCCTCACCAACCCCGACGACAAAGGCTTCACATACGCCACCGACATAAAAGAAACTCCACTCATCACCGGCAAAGAAGCATATACCTCGCCTAAATATTCACCCGACGGAAAGAAAATCGCTTATCTTGCCAACAAAACTGAAATACGTGTCTACGACATCAAAACAAAAAAACACACCGTCATTATGCCCGCTCAAAACATGTTTGCCTATACAGATGGCAGCCATTCCTTTGAGTGGAGCCCCGATAGCAAATGGATTTTGACCGAATACCTCGGCCCCGATAACTGGAACGCTCCAGACATCGCCATAATAAGTGCCGACGGAAAAGAACTCCACAACATCACCAACAGCGGATATTCCGACGGCAACCCACATTGGGCTCTCGGAGGCAAAGCCGTAATTTTCACCAGCGACCGTGCCGGCTATCGCAGCCACGGCAGCTGGGGCTCTGAGCGCGACGGATATATTATATTTCTCGACCGCGAAGCATACGCTTTGTCAAACATGAGCAAAGAAGACCGCTTCCTTTACGAAGAACTAAAAAAACAACGCGAAGAGGCACAAAAAGACACCACTAAAACCGACAAGAAAGACAAGGCCGACACTACCAAAACAAACAAAAAAGACAGCATAACGCTGTTGGCACTCGACTTTGAAGACTGCGACAAACGCATCAAGAGACTCACCGTCAATTCTTCTTCGCTCGGCAACAGCTACCTCACCCCCGATGGCAAAAAATATTTCTACTTCACAAGTTTTGAGGGAGGCGTAGACCTCTGGCTTCACGACCTTGAAGAAAACTCCACACGCATATTCAAGAAAGGATTTGGCGGCGGACAAATCCTGCCCGACAAAACCGGAGAAAACCTCTTTATATGCAACGGAGGAATCAGCAAACTCAATCTCAAAGACGGCAACAACAAAAACATCCCATTCAGTGCCGAATATACCCACGACAATTCGGCCGACATGTCTTATGTCTATCAACATATCGTCACCCAAATAAAGAAACGCTTTGCCGACGTGAAATACCACGGAGCTGATTTCGAGACTCTGGCAAGCCACTACGCCAAATTCGTGCCATATATCGACAATTACCGTGATCTTGGCGAACTTGGCAGCGAATTGCTGGGCGAACTCAACTGCTCACACACCGGAGTGAAATATCGCCCCTCCATCTCTGCCCCGGCAACTGCCGTGTTGGGCGCATTCTTCGACCCTGACCACAAAGGCGACGGACTTAAAATTTCAGAGATAATCAAAAACTCGCCCCTTGATGTGATTGACCGCCAAATCAAGGCAGGACACATCATCAAGCAAATAGACCACAAGCCTATTCTTGCCAATCAAGACTACTTCCCCCTGCTCACAGGCAAAGCCGGCAAACGAGTGTTGCTCACCATCACCGACGAAAAAGGCAAAGACTATGAAATACACGTAAAACCCATCTCCAATGGTCAACAACAAGAACTGCTCTACACCCGTTGGACTGACCAGCGTGCTGAAATCGTGTCGCAAAAAAGCAATGGTCAAGTGGGCTACATACACGTCAGAGGCATGAACAGCCCAAGCTTCCGCCACACATATTCACAACTGCTCGGCAAATATCGCAACTGCAAGGCTGTAGTCATCGACGAGCGTCACAACGGTGGCGGTTGGCTCCACAACGACCTCGCCATATTGCTCAGCGGTCGCCAATATATGACCTTCACGTCAAGAGGGCAAAGACTCGGCATAGACCCCTTCACACAATGGACAAAGCCCTCATGCCTGCTCGTCAACGAAGACTGCTACTCTAATGCCAACGGCTTCCCCTATACATACAAAACACTTGGCATAGGCAAACTCATTGGCACACCCATGGCCGGCACGATGACCGCCGTTTGGTGGGAAAATATCGCCGGAGGCCGCCTCACACTCGGCATTCCCGAAGTGTATTGCCTCGACACTAAAGGCACACCGCTTGAAAACCAAAACCTCTATCCCGACATTGAAACCCACAACTCTCCCGAAGACCTTGTCAACGGCCACGATCGCCAACTCCTCAAGGCCATCGAAGAAATGATGAAATAAACCCTTGTTCAACATGAAAACTATCAAACAACTCATTCTATATCTCATAATCGCCATAACCACCCTGCCGGTCATGGCACAAAGACAAAAGCCCGTCAAAACACGAGTGATGACTTTCAACATACGGCTTGAAAACAAAAACGATGGCATCAACAACTGGGAAATGCGCTACCAAAAAGTCGGAGAGTTTATCCTCAAACAAAAAGTCGACATCATCGGTTTGCAAGAAGTGAAACAAATCCAACTCGAAGACCTCAAAAAAGCTATGCCCGACTACGACTGTGTGGGAGTCGCACGCGACGATGGAAAACAAAAAGGAGAATATAATCCCGTCTTCTATAACAAAAAGAAATTCAACCTCGTGAACCACGGCACTTTCTGGCTGTCTGAGACTCCGCTCCAACCCTCGCGAGGCTGGGATGCCGCCTGCAACCGCATAGCAACATGGGCAATACTTCAAGACAAAGAAACCATGAAAAACATTGTGTTTGTCAACACCCACCTCGACCACGTTGGCAAAAAAGCACGCGCCAACAGTGCTTCACTGATAAAAGAGCGGCTCGGACGAATGCTCAACGAACTGCCACTCGTCGTTACCGGCGACTTCAATGTTGACGACACAGACCCCGTCTACAACAAAGTGCTCACAGGCATATTCCCCTTAAACGACACCTGGAAAAAAGCACCCACCTCAAAAGGGCCGGCCTACACTTTCCACGACTTCGGCAAAATCTCCCCCCAACAAGCAAAAAAAATTGACTTCATCTTCACCTCGCCCAAAATCAAAATCAAGAAAGCCACCATTATCGACACCACGCTTGGCGATGGTCTCTATCTCTCAGACCACAATGCCCACAGTGCAGACATAATATTCTGACACTTCACCCCAATCTACATATTTATACAACAACAACACACCTATAATTAAAATATTCATACAAAACAATACTTCTTATTGCAAAAAACACTAACTTTGCATTATAGATATTCACAGCAAATCAAAACACTTCAACAACTATATTCTAAAAAAACACATAACAAAATGAAAAAGATTCTTGTAATCGGTGCCACCGGTCAAATAGGTTCTGAGCTCACAATGGCACTCAGAAACATCTATGGTGGTCAAAATGTAGTTGCAGGCTACATCACCGGGGCAGAGCCCAAAGGCGATTTGCTTGAAAGCGGCCCTTCTGAAATTTGTGACGTCACCGACGCGGTTGCCATCACCGAAGTTGTAAAAAAACACAACATCGACACAATCTACAACCTTGCAGCCCTGTTGTCTGTCGTGGCAGAAGGCAAGCCGAAACTCGCATGGAAAATCGGTATCGATGGACTTTGGAACGTATTGGAAATCGCACGCGAAAACAAGTGCGCTGTCTTCACGCCGAGTTCTATTGGTTCGTTCGGCCCCAACACTCCCCACTACATGACTCCCCAAGACACCATTCAGCGTCCGCGCACCATGTATGGAGTGACAAAAGTCACCACCGAACTTCTCTCCGACTACTACTTCCTTAAATACGGTGTTGACACACGCGCCGTGCGTTTCCCCGGTGTAATCTCAAACGTCACACCTCCCGGAGGCGGCACCACCGACTATGCTGTTGACATCTACTACTATGCCGTGAGAGGCGAGAAATTCACCTGCCCCATAAAAGAAGGCACACTGATGGACATGATCTATATGCCCGATGCACTCAAGGCATCAATCGACATCATGGAGGCCGACCCCTCGCGCCTGATACACCGCAACGCATTCAACATCGCCTCAATGAGTTTCGCTCCCGAAACAATCTATGCGGCCATCAAGAAATACAAACCCGACTTTGAAATGGTCTACGACGTTGACCCGCTCAAACAATCCATCGCCGAGTCTTGGCCCGACATCATGGACGACTCCTGCGCACGCAACGAATGGGATTGGAAACCCGTCTACGACCTCGATGCCATGACACGCGATATGCTCGAGAAACTTCCTTTGAGAATTTTAAAATAATATAGTCTTACATTTTTATGAGACTAACCAAAAACGGTTTGTCGCAGCAAAGCGACAAACCGTTTTTGCATTTATCAAGATCAAAACACTCTGTTTGTCAACATATTTTTGTATTTTCGCGCCACGACATACTAAAACAATATAAACACATGGAAAAGAAAAAAACAGGCACAATCTGTGTGCAAGGAGGTTGGAAGCCCAAAAAAGGCGAACCCCGCATGGTGCCAATCTACCAAAGCACCACATTTAAATACGACAACAGCGAACAAATGGCCCGTCTCTTCGACCTCAAAGACTTCGGCTATTTCTACACTCGTCTTCAAAACCCAACCAACGACTATGTCGCCGCCAAAATAGCCGAAATGGAAGGAGGTGTGGCCGCAATGCTCACGTCGAGCGGACAAGCCGCAAGTTTCTTCTCTGTCTTCAACATCTGCGAAGCCGGCGACCACTTCATCTCAGCCAACACCATCTATGGCGGCACATACAATCTCTTTGGAGTAACATTCAAGAAAATGGGCATCGACTGCACATTCTTCGACCCCGACATGAGCGACGAAGAAATCGAAGCCCTTTTCCGCCCCAACACAAAATGCGTGTTTGGAGAAACCATATCCAACCCCGGTGGAAATGTGTTTGATATCGAACGCTTTGCCAAAATAGCCCACCGCCACGGAGTGCCATTGATTATAGACAACACCTTTGCAACCCCCGTAAACTGTCGTCCCTTTGAATGGGGAGCCGACATCGTTACCCACAGCACCACAAAATACATGGATGGTCACGCCACAGCCGTTGGCGGCTGCATAGTCGACAGTGGCAATTTCGACTGGCTTGCCAACGCCGATAAATTCCCCGGGCTTTGCACTCCCGATGACAGCTATCACGGCCTCACCTACGCCAAAGCCTTTGGCAAAATGGCATATATCACCAAGGCCACCGCTCAACTCATGCGCGACCTCGGCTCCATTCAAAGTCCCCAAAACGCATTCCTGCTCAACATGGGTCTTGAGTCCCTCCATGTGAGAATGCAACGCCACTGCGAAAACGCACAAAAAGTGGCAGAGTTCCTCCACGATGACCCAAGAGTAAACTGGATAAACTACGCCGGACTGCCCGACAACAAATACTATGCCCTCTCACAAAAATACATGCCCAACGGCTCGTGTGGAGTGATTGCCTTCGGTCTTAAAGGCAGTCGCGAAGAAGCCATCAAATTTATGGACTCCCTCAAGATGATTAGCATCGTGACCCATGTGGCCGATGCCAAAACCTGCGTGCTTCATCCCGCCAGCCACACCCACCGCCAACTCTCCGAAGAACAACTCATCGAAGCAGGCATCGCGCCCGACCTCATCAGGCTCAGCGTAGGACTTGAAGACATCGACGACATCATCAACGACATCAAACAAGCCATGGCCGCCGCAGACATAAAGCTCTAATCGCAAAATATATTATTCTATCTCTGTCCCCTCTGATTATTGTTTTGAAAATCAGAGGGGATTTCTCATACATCAACCCCCACAGAAAATTCTCGTTCTTTCCAAACCTCCAACTAACCTCCGGCACACCCACAAACCCAAACAATCCGTAATTTTTCGCTATTTTGAACCTTTTCACATAAAACAACACATAAAAGACAACTTATTTGAAATAATGTAAGTATTTTTGCATTATATATCAGAATGTCATGACAAACCTATCAAAATTCTTAATTATCATAGCCGTTGCCACCTCGTCTCTTGTGTTTCATTCATGTATGAGCAGCGACTCTTCAACATCAGTGGAAATAAGCAACAACTGCGCAATAACAAGAATGACGCTCGGCACACTCACCCGCACCGTATATGGTGCCGACACCTCATACAACATCAGCGTGGCGGGCAACGCATATCCCATGTATATAGACCAAATAAACCAAAAGATCTACAACCGCGACTCGCTGCCAATCAACACCGATATACGAAAAATATTGTTCAGCTCGGTCTCCAACGATGGCACTCTCACATACAAAAACGACAATGACCGCGACACTCTCTTTTCCACCTCCGACACCATAGACTTCACTTCACCGAGATATTTCACTTGCTTCTCGACCGATCAAACACAAAGCCGCACATACGAAGTGAAAATCAATGTACACAATTCCGACCCCAACAAATTTTCTTGGGCAACAACTTCAGAGACACCCCTCGCTTTTGAAAACGTTACCCTGCAAAAAATGTTTATCCTCAACGGCAATGTCACAATCGTTGCAATAAAGCAAGGCATACCCACGCTCATAGAAGCCCCACTCTCTACGCCCAACAACGTCACGACATCGCCAATCAACAATCTCGACAATCTCAACCCCTCTGCCGTTTTCCTCTTCAAAAACCAATTGTGCTATGTCGACAACGGCACACTCAAAACCTCCGACAACGGCACCAACTGGCAAGTCCAAACAACCGACATCACGCCAACTTGTATCGTAGCTACAACCGAGACAGAACTCTATGCCATTGCCAACGGTGAATTATACTACACCTCAAACCTCACAAACTGGCAAAAAGACACCGCTGCCGACAATCTCAACCAATTCCCCACGTCCGACATTGTTTCAACCATGTCGCCAATGGCGTTCAACACAAACTTCCAATACCTTCTCGTGTGTGGCAAAAACAACGACGGAGAAAACATCGTGTGGCGAAAAATAATCGACACAAAAGGCATCAACACCGAACCCTGGACCATACTGCCACCCTCAGACGAAGGCAGACATCTCTATCCCTCTAAAGAGCAACCCGTGTTGCTCACATACAACTCTAATGGACTGCTGCACCTCGGAATTAAAGACAACAACATCTCTGAAATAATCCAAAGTGAAGACGGAGGCCGCTGCTGGACAGCCTTAAACACCGACAACACCCCCGTCTTGCCGGCCGAGACAACATCTTTCAGCGCGTGTGTCGACAGCGACAACAACATTTGGATTGCCATTGCCCCGAGCGGAAAAATGCTTAGAGGCCGGCTCAACCAACTGTCTTACGACAACGACCCCACCGTATTTCCCCAATAAACCCACACCCACGAACATAAACACATGAAACGCGCACGCCTCACACTGCTGTCCCTCACCCTCCTGTTGCTGCCAATCTATATTCACGCTCAGGAAGATGCCGACTTTCGCATGGAGATAGGCGGAGGTGTGGGAGCAGGCTTCTATCTCGGCGACTTCAACAACACGGTTTTCACCAACCAACGCCCCGCCTTTGCTGCATATTGGCGCTATCTCTTTGACCACTACAACTCGCTCAAAGTATCGCTTGCCCACACCGGCATAAAAGGGTCAACTCGCAACCACGACAGTTTCTATCCCCAAGACCCCAACAACACACAAACCTCGCCCGTGCCACTCGACAAATCTTTCTCAGCAAGCGTCACCGACCTCAGTTGCGTCTATGAGATAAACTTCTTCCCCTACGGTTTCTACCAAGACTTCTTTGGCCACAAACGCCTCACGCCCTTCCTTCAACTGGGCCTCGGCATGACCTTTGGCAGCGAAGCCAAAGGCGTGACACTCAGCGTGCCAATAGGCTGTGGCATAAAATATAGGGCATCGCGACGGCTCAACCTATCGCTCGACTGGGCAATGCACTTCACTATGTCAGACAAACTCGATGCCACTGCCGACCCACTCGGAATAAAATCATCGGGCTTCAAAAACAAAGACCACTACGCAATCACGATGTTTACAATCACATATAGTTTTGCGCCACGCTGCGCCAACTGCAACAAAGACTGACAAAACTCCTAATCAATGACAACCGACAGCACCACAACCACAATAGACCCCAACCGCATTCCGCGCCACATCGCCATTATCATGGACGGCAACGGACGCTGGGCAAAACAAAAAGGCTACGACCGCACACAGGGCCACCGACAAGGAGTGGAGACCGTGAAGGAAATCACCGAACACTGTGCCCGCCTGGGAGTGAAATTTCTCACTCTCTATACATTCTCAACCGAAAACTGGAACCGACCCGCAAACGAAGTTGCAGCCCTCATGGGCCTGGTGCTCGACTCTTTGGAAGAAGAAATCTTTATGACCAACAACATACGCTTTCGCATGATTGGCGACAACAGTCGCTTGCCCCAACCCGTGCTCGACCGCATAAAGCAATGCGAGGCCAACACCTCGGCCAACACAAAAATGACCATGATTATTGCCATGAGCTATTCCTCGCGCTGGGAAATCACCCACGCAACTCGCCAGATAGCCCAAAAAGTTGCAGACCACACACTTTCGCTCGCCGACATCGACGAGCAGACCATCTCACAACACCTCGCAACAAACTTCATGCCCGACCCCGATTTACTCATACGCACAGGAGGCGAGTTGAGACTGAGCAATTATCTGCTGTGGCAATGCGCATATTCCGAACTGTATTTCTGCAACACATTTTGGCCCGATTTCAACAAAGAAGAACTGAACAAAGCCATCGCCACCTTTCAACAACGCGAACGACGCTATGGCAAAACCAGCGAACAAATCACACGACAGACCACACAAAACACTCCCCTTTCATGAAGCGAAGAATAACCACACTGTTGCTTTGTGCAACACTGACCCTCATAGCCTACTCACAAAACGAAACCACCATCATAAAGCCCAAAATAGAATATAGTGCATCATCGCGCACATATATTCTGGGCGGTCTCACCATTGATGGCTCCGACGAATATAGCGAACAAGAACTGATCGACAGAACCGACCTCTCTATCGGACAAACCATCAACTTTCCCAAAGTAGACGGTGAAATAACAACCGCACTGCGCAAACTGTGGGACATGCACATCTTCTCCGACATCAGCATTTCGGCCGACAGCATCGTGGGCAAAAAACTATATCTCCACATTCAGGTCACCCCCCACCGCAAACTCTCGACCGTCACCTACACCGGCATAAAGAAGTCTGAGCGCGAAGACCTCGAAGAAATATATCCGCTCAAAGAAGGAAGCGTGATTTCCATTGACGTGATAAACCGCATAAAATTTGTCATCAACAAACATTTTGAAGAAAAAGGCTTTAAAAATGTCAGCACCGAAGTGATACAACACAACGACAAAAAAGACCCCAAAAAAGTATCGCTCGAAATAAACATTGACAAAAACGAAAAAGTCAAAGTACACCGCATTTATATCACTGGAGCCGATAAAGACAAAATCTATGCCCTGAAAAAATCAATGAAGAAAACACGCGAAACCGCGCCCCACAGCCTCAAGCGCTTCAGAGACAACTTCTTCAGAAGCAAAAAGTTTATCGAAGAAAACTATAAAAACGACAAGGCCGCCTTTATAAAGAAATTCAACTCGTGGGGCTATCGCGATGCCTACATCGTGAGCGACAGCATCGCCACATACGACGACAAACACATCGACATCTACCTCAACGTAGAGCAAGGCGACAAATATTATGTGCGCAACATCAACTGGGTGGGCAACTCCATCTATACCACCACCTCGCTCAACAACAGCCTCGGCCTCGTGCACGGTGATGTCTATAATCAGGAACTAATTGAAAAACGACTATTTGAAGACGACAACTCCATAAAAAACGAATACTACAACAACGGCTACGTCTTTAGCAGTGTAGACCCCGTAGAGACACAAGTGGTGGGCGACTCTATCGACCTCGAAATACGCATACGCGAAGGCAAACAGGCCACCCTCAACAAAGTAGGCATTTTGGGCAACGAATATGTATTTGAAGACGTGATACGTCGCGAACTGCGCACAAAGCCCGGCGACCTCTTCAGCAGAGATGCCATAATGCGCTCGCTCACCGACCTTGGCCAAATGGGACACTTCGACCCCGAGAAACTCGAACCCGAAATCGTTCCCAACGAAACCGACGGCACCGTAGACATCACATACAAACTCGAATACAAGTCGAGCGACCAGGTAGAACTCTCCCTGGGATATGGCACAACCGGCATAACCGGCCGCATTGCATTGAAGTTCACAAACTTTGCCATACAAGACTTTTTCAAGAAAAACGAAGCCCGCCGCCGACTGCTGCCCCAGGGTGAGGGACAAACTGTCGAAATTGCCGCACAGACCAACGCCAGCTATTATCAACAATACAGCCTTTCGTTCACCGACCCATGGTTTGGTCGCAAACGCCCCAACCAATTCTCCGTGAGTCTGTTCTATAGCAAACAGACCGACGTTAACAGCAACTACTACAACTCGGCCTACTACAACAACTACTATAATAGCATCTATGGCTATGGCACCACCTCGGGCAACTTCAACTATGCCGACTTCTACGACCCCGACAAATCTGTGCAAACCCTCGGTGCAACCATTGGCTGGGGCAAACGCCTCAGATGGCCCGACGACTATTTCACCTTCTCCGTGATGGCCACATACCAGCGTTACATACTCAAGCAATGGCAATATTTCATCATATCTGACGGCAACTGCAACAACTTCAACCTCACCTTCAGCCTAAACCGCAACTCCACCGACCAACCCTTCTTCCCACGCCGTGGCTCCGACTTCGCCCTCAGCGTTTCAGCCACACCACCCTACTCTCTTTGGGACGGAAAAGATTACTCCGCGCTAGCCAACGACCCAAAATCTGTCACCTACCAAAAAGAAATGGAAGAAAAATACCGCTGGGTGGAATATCACAAATGGAAGTTCCGCCTCAAAACCTACACCGCGCTCACCAACGACACAAAATGTCCCGTCTTGATGACGCGAACCGAATTCGGTCTATTGGGCTACTACAACCGCCACAAGCCCTCGCCCTTTGAAACATTCTATATGGGTGGCGACGGCATGTCGGGCTACTCTTATGGCTACGCCACCGAGACCATCGGTCTGCGCGGCTACGACAACGGTGCTCTCACCCCGGCCGGCTACGAAGGCTATGCCTTCAGCCGCATGAGCCTCGAGCTGCGCTACCCCCTCATGCTTGAAAGCACAAGCATCTACGCACTCGGATTTCTCGAAGCCGGCAACTCGTGGACACGCACCTCTAAATTCAACCCCTTCGACATGAAACGCTCCGCAGGAATCGGTGTGCGTCTCTTCCTGCCCATGATTGGCATGATGGGTATCGACTGGGCGTATGGATTTGACAAAGTCTTCGGCAGCAAGTCGTCGTCGGGCTCCAACTTCCACTTTATCATCGGACAAGAATTCTAAACAACTTTTTTCACACAAACAACAAACCCAAGATGAAAAAAATCATTATCACCCTGCTGCTCATCATGGCAGCCTTCACCCATGGCGCTGCACAAAAATTCGCCCTCGTCGATATGGAATATATCCTCAGAAACATACCTGCATACGAACGCGCCAACGAGCAACTTAACCAAACCTCAAAAAAATGGCAGGCCGAAGTCGAAGCACTCAACCTGCAGGCACAGACACTCTACAAAAACTACCAAAACGACATCATCTTCCTCTCGGCCGAACAAAAAAAGGCTCGCGAAGAAGAGATACTGAAAAAAGAGAAAGAAGCCTCCGACCTCAAAAAGAAATATTTCTCACCCGAAGGAGAACTCTTTAAAAAACGCGAAAGCCTCGTAGGCCCAATTCAAGACGAGATCTACAATGCCGTCAAGGCCATTGCCGAACAAAAAGGCTATCAACTCGTTATCGACCGCGCCAGCGACAACGGCATTGTTTTTGCCTCGCCCACAGCCGATATTTCAAACGATGTGCTTGCCAAATTGGGTTATTCCAAATAAAAAGACTAACTTTGCAATCCGAAAAAATAATAACAAAAACAAATAAACACAATGAAAAAATTCTTAATCATCGCGCTACTCATTGCGCCCATGACAATTTTTGCACAAAAATTCGGTCACTTCAACTCGCGTGAAATCATGGAAAACATGGCAGAAGTAAAAAACCTGCAGACCGAAATGCAAACCATCGAAAAACAATACCAAAAAGAGTTGCAGACCATGCAAGACGAACTCACTCGCAAATATGAGGCTTTCATGACACAGAAAGACTCTCTCCCCCAAAACGTGCAACAGCGTCGCACACAAGAACTCCAAGACCTCGATGAACGTCTGCAACAAACCACACAGACCTACAAAGCCGAATTTGAAAAACAATATCAGGAGAAAATGGCACCCATACAGCAAAAAGTGCTCAACGCAATAAAGGAAATCGGCGAAGCCGGCGGATATGTATATATTATGGACACCACCAGCGGTATTCCCTTCATCTCCAACACCCTCTCAACCGACATCTCTGCCGAACTGAAATCAAAACTCGGCATGAAATAACACATAACTGATTTATCCAATCCAAGCCTAAGACAAAAAGCCCCTCTCGCAGTTGGAAGCGAGAGGGGCTTTTTTGTGTCTTCTCTCAGACACTCAAAGAAACACTTTCGCAAATTCCTAATACGATCACTCAATCTTTTATAGTCACCGTTTGAGTATATCTTTGAAGAAGTTGTTTTGTGCTAACATTGGAAATAATTCAAACTAATACTTATCAAAAACTTAATAATACACTATCCACACTCCACCATTATCCTTGCCTTCGCGTTTCAAAACACCAAGCTTCTGCATTACAGAAAGGTCGCGTTCGATGGTGCGTTGGCTCACCGCCAAAGTCTCCGACATTTGTTTGCCGGTGATTCTTGGAGGCTCTTTGATGAGATTAAGGATTTTCTGCTGACGCTCAGTGAGTTTCGTCTCCGACACGTCTCCGTCATGGTCTCCGACATTCGAGGTGTCGGAAGCGGCAAAGATGATGGTTTGGAATTGGGTCGGAGTTGATTTGAACACAGGCTTTAATTCATCTTTATATCCATCCAATGCTTTGGTCTCATTACAGATGCGTGTGAGTCCACTGCCTCGTTTCTCCATATAGTCAAGCTGAGCCATGACATTCGCAAGTATTGGATTGCG